>WYBR01000027.1 GCA_011525805.1 Vicinamibacteraceae bacterium | reverse complement strand
CCTTGTAGTTGAGGACGGCCTCCATGCCGAGTTTGAAGCCCATGGGTCACGGTCCTTTCGTCTACTGCCTCACCCTGTAGGTGACCGACACGACACTCGTGAATGCGCGCTGCTGATCGAGATGCTCGGCTGAAATGAGCGGGTCCGTCGTGGTGCTCAGCCACGCCGCCTCGGGCGCACCCGCCAGCCGCTGATGACTCAGGTGCTCGGCGATCTCCTCCACCAGCGCGATCAAGGCATCGGCATCCGGATCTCCGGCCACCTTCTTCTGCACACCCACGTCGATGGTGCAGTCCAGCCATGAGTCGCGCCGGCCCGAAGCGGTCCGCGCCACACTGCGCGGCACGACAGTCACGTGCAGATTCGCCAGGTCCTCGAGTCCGAGGCTCGGAACGAGATGGCGCTGCGCCGTAAAGGGCATCGAGAACGAGGTCCCATTCAGGCTCGCCACCACGGCATCGGCGATGGTCAGGATCGTGCTGCTCACAATGCCTCCGTCGCCACCTGCTTGGTGTGGATGCGCAGTGTCGAGCGATTCACATCGCTGTAGCGCCACGGCGGCTCAGTGCCCGGCGCCATCACCTCATAGGTGTACGTGGCGATCGAATCGGTTTCGATGATGCGATCGCCCGGCTGGGGCAGTGTGGTTTCAGCGGCGAGGACGAGATCAGCGGCGCGGATAAGGAAGTCCCGCGATTCGATGCGCGTGAGCCCGCCCGCGTGGTCGTCCTGTTCGAAGACGGTGCGGCCGACCGTCGCCGCCAGTTCCACCTCGCCGCTGCCGCGCTGGTACGTCACCATCCGCGTCAGGTGCTGGTGACGCTGATCTTCGAGCCATGACAATCCCTGTGCGAGCAGATCGTTGGACATGTTGCATCACACCGTGGAGAGCGCCGCGCCGTCATTGCACACCACACGCCAGGCGAGCGTGCCGTCGTTGTCGATCGCATGGAGGCGGATCGAGTCGTTCACATCCGCCATCGTGATGGTGTTGTTGCCGATCTGGTTGATCGCCGAGGCGACGGTGATCACGCAGGTACCGCCGTCGGTCTTGATGAACAGGAGCAGTTCCTGCCCCACGAAGGTCGGGATCGCCAGCGTGCGCGTCTCCGAGCCGGCCGTCACGATGGGCACATAGCCTGACTGCGCGACGGGGATCGCTTCGGCGTCGCCGGGGTCGGGAATCGCGCCCGTGAGTGTGCTCTGCAGCCCGATGACGGAATGATCGACGAGCACGCGCGCGGTCGCGTCGGACTCGGCCGCGGCCCGCACGGTCTTTCCGAGGTAGGCGTTGCCCGTTGACGTGGTCGTCAAGGCGCCGGTCCCGGCGGTGCCACCCACGGGATCGCCGTTGGCGTCCCAGTAGACCGCCACGCCGGCGTCGATCGCGCCCGCGACCTTGACGATGTCGTAGATGCCCGCCACCCCCAGCGACCCGAGCGTGTTGGCGGCGATGGGAGTTCGCGCGAAGCCCGGCAGTGTGCTCTGGACCACCACCTGGCCGGCTGCAACGGCGCTGCCGGGGGTGTAGTCGATGGCGTTGCCCTGCGAGACGAAAGTTGCCTGTGTCATGTTCAAACTCCTGAATCACGTGCGTCGCTGGAGACTGATCACTCAGATTCCGCGCCAGATCATGCCTCGCCCTTACTCTTGGCACCGCCACGCGGATCCTGCAGGTTGACGCCGAAGTCGTGGTAGCCGCGCATCTGGATGCCCAGCACGTTGAAGTCGGCTTCCGCCGTCTCGATCGTCGGGGACTCCTGACCATTCAGGAACGCGACCTCGATCACCGGCAGGTCGGCGGCATCAGCGAGCAGATACCACGCCTTGGCCGAGTTGCCGGTGTACTGGGCGTTGCTCAGATACCGACTCACCTCGACGCGGAACTTGCCCTGGTGGGGGTTGGACACCGGGTACTTCGTGCTCGCCGTCGTGTCGCGCAGTTCCATGCTCTTGAACAGTTGCGTGCCGATGGCAGAGAGCGCCGTGGGCACGAGGAGAATGGCGGGCATGACGCCGATGGGCTTGCCGTCGCCATCAACCTGGTCCATGAAGGTGACTTCGCCCTTGGTCAGGCCGTCGATGGTCAGGGCCGTGTCGGCCCCGCTGATGAAGTTCTTGTTGCCGACCTTGAAGAAGTCGCTGTTGGCCAGGAAGATCGTCCAGAAGACATCGTTGATCTTCAGGCCCGACCCTCGCCCCAACTTGCGCGGCACGGTCGTGATCGCGCCAAGGTCATCGTTGATGATGTCACGGCGGTCGATGGAGAGAAGCAGTCCATAGGTGTCGGCCTTGTTGGTGTACTGCTCTTCACCGAGATTGCCGTGCTTGAGTTCACCGCCGGGCGCGACGATCTCGTACTGGTCCTTGCCCACCAGCCGGTACGACGTGACGGTCTTGAAGTCGCTCACATTCCGCACCGCGGTGATGTTCCGCCAGGTTCGCTCGACGGAGAAGAACCCTTCGAGGAGGAACTTGTTGGCGACATTGCTCAGGATGCCGCCAATGTCGATCGTGCTCAGACCCGCTTCGATGCCGGGGTTGAAGGCGAACTTGAGCACATTGCGGCTGTCGCGGAAGTTGCGGCCGCTGTACCCGTTCGCCCACGCCGCTTCGAGGAGCAGTTCCTGCAAGCCGATGCCGCCGCGAAAGCGCTTGGCCGCCAGGTCGAGCGCCTGCTCCTGGCAGTGCTTCTCGGGTTCATCGAGGCCGGCCGTGAGCATGCACGCCGCTTCGAGCACCTGCGTGCTGACATTCTGGTCGTGGACATGGATCGCCGGGGCCTTGGGCCGACTGGCGCGGAGGATTTCGAGTTCGGTGCGCGTGGAATCCCAGCCCTCGCGGATGGCCTTGGCTTCGATCTCATCGTGCTGGCCGGCGCAGAGGCGGCGCACGGCCGCGATGCGACTCGTCTCGGCGAGCGCCTGCGCGCGGATGTCCTCAACGGCGGCACTGCCGTTGACCTTCGACGGATCATCCTGCGCAGTTTCAGGCTTGGTCTGCATGACGGTTCCGTTGTTCGTGCCGTTGTCCTTGTTCTCACCGTCCATGATGTTCTCCTGATTCGCCGCGATCGCCGCGACGTTCACACTGGTCTTGCCGTCCGCCCCGAGGTCCACGAAACTGATCTCACCGAGTGTCGCCTTGCGGACCACATTGACGGGTCCGGCGAACTCCTGGCCGTTGACGAGCACTTTCTGACCGTCGCGGATGAACTCGAACTCCTCGACCGAAGCGCCCACCGACGCCTGCCAGGGGAATCCGTTCTTCGAGGAGGTCACGATCTCCCGTGCCGTGGGCGTGTCGCGCGAGACGACACCCGAGGCGATGAGTTGCCCCTGCTCGATGCGGATCGCGTCGGTGTGGCCGACACCAGAAGCCGGATCGTGGCTGAATCGGATTGGCCGCATCTGCGAGGGGATGTCCAGTCCCGCCAAGTCGAGGATGACGGCGTGCCGCCACCCGGCGACGCGCATGGCGCCGCCGGTGTACGCCACCATTTTGAAGCGCGGCAGCGCCGCCGTACCCTCGCCGGCCGCCGCCTCGACGTCGATCTGCGCTGCCGCAGTGATCTCGATCGACTGCGGAGTCTCGCTTTCAGGCGGCGATGCGGCTGACCGCGTTGGCGCTTTCGTTCTGGCCATCGTCCTCTTCCTTGTCTGTCTCGTCGGAGCTGTCGGCGCGCGGCTGCGCCTGCGCTGGAGTCAGTCCCAGTTCCTTCATGAGTTCGATCTCACGCGCCCGCTGGCGCAGTTCCTCTTCCCAGTCCCGACCCTGCCGGGCGAACTCGGTCGCGAGCGTGGTCGTGTGATTGGCCAGTCGCGTGGCCTGCGCCGTCGCCTCCTTGGCAGGATCGACGTGTTCCATCCCATCCCAGAACCACGTGTGCGGCGTGGCCACGCCGATCGCCCGCATCGACTGGGGCAGCAGGCCCTCAACGAGCACGGCTTCATCGAGCCAGGCGCGGAGGATCCGATCGAGGACCGCCGTCTGAATGTGATTCTGCTCGACGCGGATCGACTTGTAGTAGGTCTGGTGGTCGAGTCGGCCGCTGGCGTAGTTGTACCCGCTGGAGTTGCCGGCCGCGACGTTGAATGGGATGTTCAGGCAACGCGCGATCTCGTTGAGGATCTCGCGTTTGAACTCGGCGTACGTCGTGGCGGGCTGCTCGGCATGGACCTGGCCGAGTTTCCATCCACCGGGCAGGACGGTGGCCAGGCGCTTCTCGAGTTCGACGATGTCCATCGGCTCGAGCGATTCCGCTTCACCGTTGGGAGGCGCGTCGGTGTAGATGACCGCCGCGAAGTCGGCGGCCGTCTCCGCCGCCGCGATCACGGCGAGTGTGTAGCGCCGCAACTGCGCGAACAATGGCAGCGCGGGCGTGATATCGGGAATGCCGCGCCACTGGCCGGGCCGATCAACCCGGTAGTAGTGAACGACCGATGCAGCCGGCACAGTGTCGAACTCGCCGGAGAAGCCGAACATGCCGCCGTCGCCTGGATGGCGGCGCAGCACCGTGTAGGCGATCGGGTTGCCGAATGAATCAAACGTGATTCCATCCGCTTCACCAATGCGAAGCAATCGACCCGGCGGACTCGTCACCTGGTCGGGTTCGACGAGCCGCAGATCGAGTTGGACCGGCGCCTCGACGGCCGGGTTGTTCGTGAGAATGCCGAAGACCTCGCCACTCTCGGCCCGGGCGAGACGCATAGTGCGCAACTTCTCGGGCAGGTCGATCGCCCTGGACCACTGCTCGAATGCCTTCTCAATGATGTCGTTGGCCTTCGTGTCGCCTGTGAGCATCTGGAGGCGCGGCCCGGTGCCGATCGTGTCGTTGGCCAGAGTCAGCACGATTCCGCGCGCATACGAGTTGTTGGCGACTTCGTAGCGGGCCCGGTTGCGCAGGATGCGCCGGACTTCGGGCGAGAGAGCCGCATTGGGTGACAGGCCGTCTGCATTCGCCCAGTGGCGTCGGTTGTCGGTCGTGGTCTGAGCCGAGTCGAACTTGGCGCGGACGAACCGCAGCGGCGGGCGCGATGTCGTTGACGGCGCCTTGCCGTTGCTGCCGAACCACGATGACACGACACGCTTGAGCATCATCACGCCGTTCCCGGCGGCTCCAGTTGCACGAACTTCACCTTCAGCCCTTTGCCCCGGCTCGCCTTCTTGCTCTCGAGGTAGCGGTCCGCTTCGATCTGCTCCGCGAGGCCGTGCTGCTCGACGCTGCCCGAGTCGCCGCTCGCTTTGGCGGGGCCTTGGGCGCTTTGTTTGATCGCCTGCTCGATGTCGGACTCAGCCATCCCTGATCCTCGTAGAAGTCGATGAGTACCGCCATGCGTTTGCGCCACCGCCGCTGCCGCTGGGCGTAGGTGTTGACCGCGGTGGAAACCGGCCGCCCCTCCAGGTGAGCCACCCACGCCTCCTGCACCGCGTCGTCGCGATCCAGCGCAGGGACAAAGCGCAACTCGATCACGAGTCGGCCGGGGTCATCCAGAGGTGGAAGCACATGGTCCATCCGTCAGTTACCGACGGATGAAACGCTCAGAGGTTGCGGATGGGGAGGGGTGGGCGCGAGATGGTTACACGGGTAGACCGTCTACTTGCCTTTGGGCCTCTGACGACCCTGCTGTCGCGCCCGACGAGACTGCTTCTTGCGAACGCCTTTGTCCGCGTATCCAAACAGATTGCTTGGCTGCTTCGGCAGATCTTGTGAAACCAGACCAAGGCGCTGAGCAAGTTCTCTGCACTTGGCGTCGTTGCTGTATACTCGACCCGCGTTCCACACTTTGGCGGTCGCGACCAACATGGCGTCTACCTTAACGCTATGGCGACTATGCGCTTCGCCCTTCTTCCTCCCGTCGAGGGCACTCGGAATGAGGGATGCCGCAATCGCCGCACATCGAACATCGAAAGGAGCGAGCAAAAAGGAACCGCTCATTGCTCCCAACATTTCGGTTCGGCGCTGTTCTGACAGCGGGACAAGGAACTCTGCAAGGACCACGGTCGGAACGATGATCTGGCACTCCTCTTCCTCGAACTGGTCGAAGAGCCACTTCGTGCGTGACCTTTGATCCTCGCTTCCGTCTTCGCGTAGCGACCACGCCAAGATCATAGAGTCTACGGCAACGATGGGCTGCGGCTTCGTCAACGGTTGCGCATCTCCATGATGAACTGATCGGGATCATCGATCCGCGCCCAATCGCTTCCCCCGATTCGTCGCATCTCCGCGAGGGTTTCCTGAACCGAGGCTCGCTTCGCGGGTGAAACCGATCTGACATGAACATGGCGAATGCGCCATCCCGCGCGAAGCCATGTGACCGGGCCGCTCACAATCACGGATTGATACACGAATTTTCCAAGCTCTCGAACTAGGTCGGCGTTATCGACACGGCAAATCACCATTCGGTCAGGCTGCGACGGGACGCGCAGTCCGCAATGCATCTCCGTGGCGCCACCGACTCGCTCGACCTTTCCGATTACCGACGACTCGCCCGTCACGAATGCCGTTGATGAGACCGCCTGAAAAGTCTCCGGCCCGATGGTTGCCAGTATTGCGCCGGATTTGCCGGGGTGGCGAAACTGAATGACACAGCCAAGAGTCCGCGCAACACCACTAAGATCTTCGATTGCGGAGAGCAAAGGCTGAGTCCAGTCGGCGGCCCCCGGTGCATCAATTGCACCTCCGGCAAGACGTAGCGCTGTGATCGCCACATCCGAATCATCCGCAGCGACGCCATACTTCGCTGAGCCCGATGTCACCGATAGCAAGTGCAGTGAGCCTGATGGTTGATCGGATCCTTGCGGCGCTTCTCCCTCCCCTGCAGCCTCAGGCTGGTCGCCATCGATCAGTCGCTGGACCGCTTGAAGAGTCCTGCTGAGCGCGCGCATCGGAACAGACCACGGCCGCAGGTTAGCGCCGACAAGCCGAACTTCGAAGCTGGGAGGCGGTTTGCGTTGCACGACCCGCGATTCTATCGGCATGATGGGCTCGTCTCCGTCAGGGGAGTCTAGGTGCACTGGAGCCGCTCAACGGTCGTCACTCTTCTCCCGCAGTGCCGGCACCCCCGCCGCCGCCGGATCGCCCCACCAGGGATTCGGCGCGTGTAGACGACCTCAAAATGCCCACACCCGCACTTCGGGCAGCGGATGCCTCGCGGGTCCGGCTCTCGCTTCGACCTCGTCGTCGTGTCGCTCATCATCGCCGGCCTCCCTGGAGCTCGGAGAGTCGGATTCGACGTCGTGGCACCGGCTGCACATCCGTGCCGTAGAGCACCGCGCCGTGCATCGACGCGCCGACAGCGCAGCCCACGAGGCAGTCGAGCCAGTGGTTGTCGAGGCCATCGACGCGGAGTTTCCACTCATCGACCGTCCGACCGCGACCCTGCGTCTTGACGCGGTACTCGCTCGTGAGGTGCTCGGCGAGGAGTTGGTGGTTCGCCGCCGTGCGATTCGATGAACCGCCCGTGCGCCCGAACAGCGCTAGGCACCCCGGATCACCCATCGGCACCGCCAGGCGCGCGTGCACGAAGGACTTCCAGTAGTTCGTGTCGAAGACGACGTGGCGCACGGCCCGCTTGCCGGTGATGACGGGGATGCGCCAGTTCAGGCCGACGCGGTCGCCGCGCTTGCGTTTGTACTCACTGAACGGGATGCTCGAAGCGCCGACGTACCGGCCGTGGCTGGGCATGACGAGGTTTGCATACCGGCTCTGGCGGCAGAACTGGTAGACCACGTCCGACGACTGGCCCCAGTTGGCGTCGATCAGGCACCGGTCGATGCGGACCATCGCGCCGTCATCGCGTTTCCACTCCCGGCCGAGCATGGAATCAGTGAGCCGCTCGAGCCCGGCGTAGACGGCGCCTTCGAGCCCCGCATGCGGCGCGGCCGCGGCGAGTGTGCGCCGGATGTCGCGGAGTGTGAAGTACGCGTGGGGGTCCTTCTGGTCCGGCTCGGTGCCGTAATCGATCACGTTGCCCGTGAAATCCTCCTCCCACGCCACGATGAGCCAGAAGAGCGCCTTGGCCTGCACATCGATGAACATGGTCAGCAGCAATGAGCCGATGGGCACCTCGGCTCGCTGGTGGCCGCTCAACTTGGCGATGATCTGCTCGGCGGTGAGGAGGTCTTCGTCGAGAGCCGTGCTCTCGGGGAGCGGCTCGTTCTGATACTCGGCCCAGAATGCGGCCTCATCCTGGAGCCGCAGGTTCATCGCATGCTGGATGGCGCTGAGTTCATCGTGGTTGAACCGGTCCGGCCACGCGACCTCGGCCCCCTCATCCATCTCGGCGCGGCGCTGCCCGTAGAACTCGGTGGCGCGGGTGATGCCCTCGTCGGCCCGCAATCCCTCGGCGCGCAGCCGCGCGTACTCCGCCCACAACTGCTCCCGAGTCGGGAACGAATACACCATCTTCGTGCGCTGCCCCTGCCACTGCGGGTGCTTGTCGCGATCGAGCAGGCGGTCGGCGAGGTCATCGGGGCGTACGACGGTGAGCGTCATGAGACCGGCGATCTTGCGCCCCGGGCCCGCCAGGCCGAGGATGGCGCCGGCGAGGATGCGCTCGCGCGTGGTACACTGCGAGGGCGATCGCGCCGATTCATCCGTCTGCGGATCGTCGATGAGAACCAGCGACGGGCGGACGCTGCGTCCATCGGGGCGCTTGTACTTCATGCCGCGGATGCGGCCGGTGATCCCGGCGACGCGGATGATGCCGCCGGAGGGCAATGAACCGGGCACGGTCGGCAGGACGATCTCATGGGCGGTCCAGCCAATGTGCGTCTGACTGCCTTCGAAGAGTTGGCCGGCGGCGCGCTGGTGGATGCCGTCGAGGCAGTGGATGGGGAAGCACGCCTCGGGGAAGTCGTGCAGGAGAGCCTCGCTGTTCTCCAGTTCGGCCTTGATCGACTCGAGCATCTGGCTGGCGTGCTCTTCGTCGGATCCGATGAGGGCGACGAAGTCGCGATGGCCGTAGAGCAGCGCCCAGAGACAGGCGATCTCGCAGAGTGACGTTTTCCCGCTGCCGCGCGGCATGGCCATCGCGAACAGGCCGCCATCGAGGACCGCCTGCTCGATGCGGGCGATGACCTTGAGGTGATCCGGCGACCACGCCAGGTGGAACGTCTGCGGGAAGTACGTCTCGCAGAACAGGCGGAAGTTGCGGCGGCAAGCTTCCTTGCGGCCCGCGTGGATGATCTCGGGCAGGGCGTCGATGTTCCGGCCCGTGAACGACTCGGGCAGGTGGCGGCTCCGCGCGGCATGGGCATTCTCATCAAACGAATCATCGTCGGCGGCGTCTTCACCGGCGAGCCGATCGTGCCGCTCGATCACGAGCCACGCCGTGTAGCGAAGGAGATCGACGGTCTTGCCGTCGCCGATGCGATACCCGGCGCGGGTGCGGTGACGGTGCAGTTGCCGCTCGCTGATCACCTCGCCCAGCGGGGTCGAGTTGAGCAGGCGGCAGAGTTCACCGGGTTTGAGGCTGCGCGGGTCAATCGCCACGACCGCCTCCGTTCGCGCTGGCGCGCTCGGCCAGGTCGCGCACGAGCCACGCCGCATAGTGAACAACGTTGATGGTGCCGTCACCGTTCGTCGGCGCGCCGTCCTCGATGTCGCGCTCGATCATCGCCTCGGTGATCGGCCGGCCGCCGACACGCGTCAACGTGCGCGCCGTGTCGGTCACCGATAGAGCGGAGGGGTTCAGCCCGCCGGGCCGTTCGGCTTGCCGTGAGTCTGGTCGAACGGTCTGTTCTTCACGCGGCGTCGACACGGCGGCCCTCCGTGGCCCACGGCGCGCCCGGGTTGATCGATGCGAGGCGTCGGCCCATGTGCAGACCCGGCCCGACGTGGGCGAACACGGCGCGATGTTCGGCCCTTCCTAGCAGATGCCTAGCACCCTTGGCGCGCCGGACGTCGAGGTTCCCCACATTGATCGCCACTTCCCCACAATCTGCGAAATGTGCCGGAATCCTCGGCGAATCGCCTTGCATTCGCGCGCTGCTCAGGCCCTCATGTGTGCAATGCGAGGCGGAATGCACCGCCCGCCAACAACGGCGAAAGGAGCCAAAACCATGACGACGCGAACGACCAACGACGACCTGCGCAAGCGCCTGCGCGAGCACCCGATGCACT
>WYBR01000002.1 GCA_011525805.1 Vicinamibacteraceae bacterium | reverse complement strand
CTGCGTGCGGGGGGGGGGGTCTTGACCTATACCCTCCCCGTCCTTCTCCCCCACCCCCCCCCCCCCCCCCCCCTTTTCGGCCCGCGCTACTCCGGCCGTTCGTCGGCCAGCTCGGCGCGCAGGCGATCTGCTTCGCTCTGTTTGCGTGGGGTGGCGTCGTCGCCGGGCGGGGGGGGCGGGCCGTCGGCGCTGCGCAGCACGGGGGCCGGCGCGGCCTCGATGCCGATGTGCAGCAGCGCGAAACCGGGAATCACGACCTGGCCGAGCGCCATCCCGATCACCAGCCCTGCGACCGGCGTGCGGATCTCCACGTGCTCGCTCGAGAACGGATCCGTCACTTCGGCGACGCGTTGCCCGACGTCCACCGTGTCGCCGAGTTCGACGAACGGCACGTAGATCCCGGACGCATCGGAGCGCACCCACTGGGTGCGTCCGTACAGTCGCTGCACGACCGGCGTCACGGCACCGGACTGCGTCATGCCGAGGGAGCCCAGCGTGGCGCCGATCGCCGCCACCCCGCGCTCGATCTGCTCCTGGTCGATCCGTCCCGGCTCGCCGGCCTCGTAGAGCACGGTGGCAACGCCGGCGTCAGTGGCCGCTCGCCGCAGCGTCCCCGGTTGTCCGATGTTGTGGATCACGTGCTCGATCGAGAAGCCCCAAGCGAGCCGCAAGTTGTCGATCACCGACAGGTCGGTACGGATCTGCGGCAGGTTCGCGCGGTTCAGCGAGCCGGTGTGAAGATCCACGAGCGAGTCGCAGCGGCGCACCACCTGCTCGAAGAACTGGTACGCGATGCGCGCGGCCGCGCTGCCGCGAGGATTTCCGGGGAAGTAGCGATTGAGATCGCGGCGGTCCGGCAGATACCGCGAGCCGTTGCGAAACCCGTACGCGTTGACGATCGGCACCACGATGAGCGTGCCGGCGAGGGCGGCCGGATCGGTCTCGTCGATCAGGCGCCTGGCGATCGCGATGCCGTTGAGTTCGTCACCGTGGACGCCGGCGGTCACGCACAGGGTCGGGCCCGGTGCGACGCCGCGCATCGTGACGAGGCCGGCCGTGAAGTGGTCGAGGCTCTCGAAGCGCAGGCTGCGGGACTCTCCGGGCGGGATCTCGTCGCCGAGGAACGTGAGCGGTCCCCAGTCCGGCGCGTGCGGCGGCAGCGGCCGCACGACTTCGCCCTTCTCGGTGGTGGCTCCGGGATCGCGGCTTGCCTCGGCGCTCGTCTCCGCGTCCGGGCCCGGTGCCTCGGCGTCCGGCCCGAGCGTCTCCGCAGCGCCGTCCGGCGGCACCTCGGCGAAGCCAGGCGGCGTCAGGCCGAGGGCGATCGCGACGACCACGCCGGCGGCGCGGCCCACTCGCCTGCGCGCCCCGCGCTGGACGACGCGCCCGATCCCCGCCCAGTCGAGTCCTGCTGCGAAGCCGCGAATCATCGCGCGGAGGCTAACGGATCGCATGTATCTTCCTATCGATTGCCCGCCCGCAGGAGGAGACCCGATGACGGGGACCGGCCGACGATCCGCGCAACCGCCTTCGAACCCGGGGGCCGCAGGGTCCGACGCACCGGGCTGGCATGGCTTCGAGCCTCCGCTGCGCGGCACGCCGCTCTACGACGATCCGTTCCCGGCCGTCCATCATCTGCGCACCGTCGCCCCGGTCCACGAGACTCCCCTCGGCGCGTGGCGTCTCTCGCGCTACGCGGACTGCGTGCGCCTGCTGCGCGAGGTCCGCTGTGGCGTGCGGCGCCGCGATGGCACGCTGCCGCGTCGCTCGGAGGCGCAGGGACCCGGTGAGTTCATGCTCCAGCAGGACCCTCCCAATCACACGAGGCTTCGCAAGCTGGTGTCGAAGGCCTTCACGCCGCGGGCCGTCGAGAGCTGGCGGCCACGCGTGCGCGCCATCGTGGACGCGCAGCTTCGCACGGCATTCGAAGCCGGCGAGATGGACGTCGTCGCCGAGCTCGCGCTGCCGGTGCCGGCGACGCTGATCTGCGAGCTGCTCGGCGTGCCGGTGGCCGATCGCGATCGCTTCACGGTCTGGACCGCTGATGCCACCCACGGCCTGGCGGGCAACCAGGCCCCGCCGGAGGTGCAGCGGCGTGCGATCGAGGCCGCGATGGGGCTCGGCGCCTACTTCACGGCGCTGATCGAAGAGCGCCGCCGGCACCTGACCGACGATCTGCTCTCGGTGCTGATCCGTGCCGAGGAGGAGGGCGACCGGCTCTCGCCGACCGAGCTGATCGTGCAGTCGATCGGGCTGCTGATCGCCGGGTTCGAGACCACGATCGGACTGATCGGCAACGGCGCCGCTGCCTTCGCGCGCCACCCGGCCGAGTGCGCGAAGCTGCGGGCGCACCCCGAATGGATCCCGAACGCGATCGAGGAATGTCTGCGCTACGACGGCCCGATCGGCATGACGGTGCGCGTGCTGCACGAGGACGCCGAGATCGGCGGTCGCCGGATTCCCGCAGATGCGGAGGTGTTCGCGATCCTGTGGGGCGCCAACCGCGACCCCGCCGTGTTCCCGGATCCCGATCGCTTCGACATCGAGCGCCCGAATGCGCGCGAGCATCTGGCGTTCGGCGGCGGCACGCACTTCTGCCTCGGCTCGCACCTGGCGCGGATGGAGGCGCAGGAAGCCCTCGGCGCACTGGTCACCCGCGCGCCCCGCCTCGAGCTGGCGTGCGATCGCATCGAGTGGGGTCCGTCGCTGTTTCGCGTCCCGGCGAAGCTGCCGATGCGACTGCGCTGACGTTCCCGGCGCCCGGGTCCGTCGCAGAGCTGGCTCGCTCCGCTCCGAGCGCCAGCGCCGGACGGCAGCAGCAACAGCAGGATGGTCACGGCCTCCAGAAGATCGGGCGACGATTTCCGCATCCGCTCCGGTCCTCCCGGCCCGCGCGGGCCCACGGTCGGTGGGTTGGCGCCGCGGCGCCGATCCGTGACGCACGGTCTCCCTGTTCCGTTGCCTCAGCTTGTAACAGGGGCTGTCACGGTGAGGTGACACGCTCTCCTCGAAGGAGGGCGAGCGATGCAGGAAGCGAAGGGACCGCAGACGATGGTGGCTGATGCACAACCCCGTTGGGAACGCTGCAACCGGTTTGGTAGGGTCTGCCATTGACCCGGCGGAAGTCCTCGACCGTGGAGTGTCCATGCCACGCAGCCGGCCGGATGCGGCCGGCTGCGACACCTCTTTGGGCATAGTGGGGAGAGCCTTGGCACACCTCGCCCACCCCGGGGTCGTCCTGTTCGCCGCCGCGATCTTCTCGTCTGCTTTCCTGATCTTCGGCGTGCAGCCGATGGTCGGGAAACATGTCCTCCCCTGGTTCGGCGGCGCGCCCGGGGTCTGGATGACGTGCCTTGCCTTCTACCAGTCGGCGCTGTTCGTCGGCTACGCCTACGCGCACGGGCTGGCCGCCAAGGTTTCACCGGCCCGGCAGCCCCTATTCCACGCCGGGCTCTTCGTAGCCGCGCTGGCCGTGCTTCCAGTCCTCCCCGGTGATGTCTGGAAGCCCGAACCCGCCGCCGACGCCACCGGGCTCATCCTCGTGATGCTGATCGCCAATGTCGCTCTGCCCTTCGTGCTGCTGGCCTCGACCGGCCCGCTGCTCCAGGTCTGGTTCGCCCGCACGTTCCCGGGGCGGTCCCCCTATCCCCTCTATGCGGTGTCGAACCTCGGATCCCTCCTGGGCCTCGCCAGCTACCCGTTCCTGGTGGAGCCGCGGATCCCGCTCCCGCTCCAGTCCCGCATCTGGTCCTGGGGCTTCGCGGTCACCGGGATCGTGATCCTCGGCTGCTCATGGTGGGCGACGCGCGTCGCACCGGGCTCCGGAAGCGCGGCGGGACCGGAGGAGCAGCCGCCGCAGGAAGCCATCGGCATCGGCCGACTCGCGCTCTGGATCCTGCTCCCTGCTTCGGCAGTCGTCATGTTCATGGGCGTGAGCAATCACCTCTGCCTCGACGTGGCGAGCGTTCCCTTCCTCTGGGTCCTTCCGCTCTCCGTCTACCTCGTGACGCTCATCGTCTGTTTCGCTTCCGACCGCCTCTACCCGCGCACCCTGCTGCTGGCCCTCGCGATCCCCGCCTTCGTCCTCCTCGCGGCCACGACACAGTGGCGGCCGGGGTCCCTCTTCGATCTCGTTCACAAGGGTACGATTGGCGGCCGGATCGCCCTCCATTCATCTGCACTCTTCGTCGTTTGCATGGTCGCCCACGGTGAGCTCCATCGGCTGCGCCCGACCCCCGGGCGTCTCACCGCCTTCTACCTCTGTGTCGCGGGCGGCGGCGCCCTCGGAGGCATCTTCGTCGGCGTCATCGCCCCACGAATTTTTCTCGCTTACCACGAGCTCCCGATCGGTGTCGCGGTTTGCTGGGCGCTGGTCCTAGTGGCCACTTGGTGGGATCCGGGGGCCGCGTCGGGCGTCCGGATCCCGCGCGTGGCGTGGGCCGGGGCCGCCGCGCTCGGCATGGTCGCGGGCGGGCTCCTTGCGGTGCGGGCCGAGAGCACGGAGCCCGGCACGCTCGCCGTCGAGCGCAACTTCTTCGGCGTCCTGCGCGTGATCGAGCGAGGGGGTCCGATGCCCTTCGTGTTGCTGCGAAACGGTACGACTCGTCACGGTCTCCAGTACACGAGCCCCGAACGACGTCGGGAGCCATCGTCCTACTACGGCCGGGCGACCGGCATCGGACTCGTGATGGCCGATCGGACCGAGGAGGGCCGCGGCCCGATCAAAGTGGGCGTCGTCGGTCTCGGCGTCGGTACCCTGGCGGCCTGGATCCGCGAAGGCGACTCGATCGTCTTCTACGAGATCGATTCCGACGTCGTTCGCATCGCCCGCGACACCCGCTTCTTCAGCTATCTCGAAGATGCCGACGCCGAGGTCGAGATACTCGTCGGCGACGGGCGGCTCTCGCTCGAGGCGGAGCTGGGACGTGACGGCGGACGCGGGTTCGATGTCCTGGTGATCGACGCCTTCAGCAGCGACGCAATCCCCCTGCACCTCCTGACCTACGAGGCGTTCCAGCTCTACGACGCACACCTCGCCGACGGCGGCGTGCTCGCCGTGCACGTCTCGAACAAACATCTGGACCTGGAGCCCCAGGTCGTGCGCCTCGGCGACGCGATCGGGATGCACGCCTCCGTAGCAAACAACGGGGAGGTGCCCCGCCACCTTTCGAACACGGCCACCTGGGTCGTCCTCTCACGCGACCCCGCCTACATCGAGGTGCTCTCGGACCGGGCCGAGAGGAACGGCCGCTTCCGCGGCCGCCTGCTGACTCGAGTGCGCCGCGGGGACCCGCGTCACCACGCGCAATCTCCCCTGTGGACCGACGATTACAGCAACGTCTTCGGTGCGCTGAGGGCGAGCGGCGACTGACTGCCAGTGCCGATGCGCCTATCCGCTGACCAGCTACCGGCTGACCAGGTCGGTCGCGGTGTCCGCAAGAATGTAGAGCCCGACCGCGATCAGGATCAATGGGGCCAGGATGGGTGCCAGCTCGAGGATGCGCTGCTCGAGACGAGGATGGCTGACCGCGTGAGCGGCGGCAGCCGCGAGGAGGCCGGCGGCGGTGATGCAACTCAGGATGATCACCGGGTCGGCCTCGGGCCGCGTGTCGGCGAGCAATGCGGACAGTACGACGACGGTATCGCTGCTGTTACCGATCAGCGTCAACGCGGTCGCGTGCGTCAGTGACCGCCCCGACGGCTTTTCGAACCATATCGGAAGGCTGTGTTCTCGCGTGACGAGCCTGAGGAGGCCCAGCGCTCCCATCGCGAGCGGAATCACACCGAGAAGGCCGAGATATCGAGTCGGAACCACGTCGGCGAACAGCGCGACGAGGAAGCTGATCCCCAGAGTCGACAGGACGCTGATCACGAAGCCGGCGAGTACCCGCTTCCTGTCGTGTGCGTGATCCGCGAGCATCGCCGCAAGCACCACGAGATTGTCCATGTTCGTCGCGAGGTACGCGCCCGCCGCAGGCGGCACGATCTGCAGGATTTCCGGCACCAGCCGATTGTCTCCGATCGACTCCCCGATGAGGGATCACCGAGTATTGCGGAAGAGCACGTGATCAACCCTTGTTCTTCGCCTCCTCAGCATCTTGCTTCTCCGGGATGCCGTCGACCCGGGCTTCCCCGCGGGTCCAATCCGCCCCTGCGCCAGCCCCGCGAGTCATGCGGTGGCTGCACCATTGGCCCTCGAGCCCGCCGCGCGGACCGCGTGCCCAGCCTGCCCGCTTGCGCGAGAATCACGGCACCGGCCGACCGGCGAGCCGCGGACATCCTGTTTCCGGCTCGATCTCGGCGGTTTTCCTCGTCACGCCAGGAGCATCCATGAAGACACGGGCCGCAGTAGCGTTCGAGGCAGGCAAGCCACTGGAGGTGGTGGAAGTGGATCTCGACGGTCCTCGGGCCGGTGAAGTCCTGGTTGAACTGAAAGCCACCGGCGTTTGCCACACCGATGAATTCACTCGCTCCGGTGACGACCCGGAAGGTACGTTCCCGGCGATTCTCGGCCACGAAGGTGCCGGCATCGTGAAGGAAATCGGCAAGGGCGTGACCAGTGTCGAGGTCGGCGACCACGTGATTCCACTCTACACCCCGGAGTGCCGAACCTGCGAATACTGCCTGAACCCGAAGACGAACCTGTGCCAGCGCATACGGGAAACCCAAGGCAGGGGCGTGATGCCGGATGGCACCTCGCGCTTCAGCTACCAAGGCAAGCCGCTGATGCACTACATGGGTTGTTCCACCTTTTCCAACTACACCGTGTTGCCCGAGATCTCGCTGGCCAAGGTGCGTAGCGATGCTCCGTTCGAGAAGATCTGCTACGTCGGTTGTGGTGTGACCACCGGTGTGGGAGCCGTCATCTTCACGGCCAAGGCGGAGCCGGATTGCATCGCCGTGGTCTTCGGTCTCGGTGGCATAGGCCTGAACGTGATCCAGGGCCTGCGCCTGATCGGCGCGAAACAGATTGTCGGCGTCGACAGGAACCCGGCCAAGGAAGCCCTGGGCGAGAAGTTCGGCATGACCCATTTCGTCAACCCGAAGGACCATGGCGACCAGCTCGTCGGGCATCTGGTGGAACTCACCCGCGGCGGCGCCGACTACTCCTTCGAGTGCATCGGCAATGTCGATGTGATGCGCCAGGCGCTGGAATGCTGCCACAAGGGTTGGGGCGAGAGCATCATCATCGGCGTGGCCGGTGCCGGCAAGGAAATCAGCACGCGCCCGTTCCAGCTGGTCACTGGCCGCTCGTGGAGAGGCACGGCTTTCGGCGGCGCACGCGGACGCACCGACGTGCCGAAGATCGTCGACATGTACATGGACGGACGCATCGATATCGATAACCTGATCACTCACACCATGCCGCTCGACGACATCGAGCGTGCATTCGACCTGATGCACTCGGGTGAGAGCATTCGCAGCGTGGTGCTCTATTGAGCGCGGGAGCCGACATGAAACAGACATCGAGCTGGGCCAGCTTCGACGGCAAGCTCGCGGTGTACGAGCACGCGAGCGACGTGTGTCAGTGCCCGATGACCTTCGCGGTCTACACACCACCGCAGGCTTCACAGGGGCCGGTGCCGGTGTTGTGGTATCTCTCCGGGCTGACCTGCAACTGGTCGAACGTGATGGAGAAATCCGGCATTCAGCGCGCGGCCGCCGAACACGGCCTGATGGTCATCGCGCCCGACACCAGTCCGCGCGGCGATGACGTGGCCGACGACGACGCTTACGACCTCGGCCAGGGCGCCGGCTTCTACCTCACGGCCACCCAGGCCCCCTGGTCGAAGCACTACAGGATGGACCAGTACATCCTCGATGAGCTGACCCCCCTGGTAGCCGAACGCTTCCCGGCCGACATGCGGCGGCAGGGCATCACCGGGCACTCGATGGGTGGGCATGGCGCGCTGACCTTGCACCTGAAGCATGCCGACCGGTTTCGCTCGGTGTCCGCCTTTTCACCCTGCAGCTCCCCGAGCGAAGCGCCCTGGGGACAGAAGGCGTTCGGGGCCTATCTCGGTGACGATCGCGAGGCGTGGAAGGCCTACGATGCCGAACATCTGGTTCGAGCGCAGCCATCGAAGGCGACCATCCTCATCGATACCGGCAATGCCGACCCGTTTCTCGACGAGCAGTTGATGCCCCAGCGGTTCATCGATGCGTGCGAGGCCGCGGGGCAATCCGTCGAGTCACGGTTGCAGCCGGGGTATGACCATTCGTATTACTTCATTGCGAGCCTGATCGATCAGCATGTGGCGCATCATGCGCAGGTGCTGAAGTCCGTTCCCGGATCCCGCTTCTGATCCTGGTTACACCGCGCTGGTAGCTGCTTTCGAAGGATCTCATGCGCGCGACCCAGCTCTCGAACCTCGCGCTCGAGAGGGGAGGCTTTCTACCGTGAACCCCTCGTCCGGCTCGAACGGGCCCCGGCCCAGTGCCCGGGAGAACGACCCGCCCCGCACGCTCGTTCCGCCGGATGGCCCGAAGCGCTCAGCGCCGCCTCCGAAGGGTCTCTTCGGACGTCTCCTGCCGCCGGGCTGGAACTCGTGGTACATCCTGGTCGGCTTCTGGGGGCTCGTTCTGGGGGCCCAGTTCTGGTATGGCAGCACCCAGGTCGCAGCGATCCCCTACAGCCGCTTCCTCGAGTACCAGCAGCAAGGGCGGGTGAGCGACCTGGTGATCGGCAGCGAGCAGATCACCGGCCGGATCATCGAACCCGATGAAGGTCAGCCCGAGCGCTTTCGCACCGTGCGGGTCGACCCGGAGCTGGCCGACCGGCTGGCGAGCGACGGTCTCGAGTTCAGCGGCGCCGTGGAGAACACGTGGCTCACTCGCGCGCTCGGGTGGATCCTTCCCATTGCGTTCATTCTGTTGATCTGGATGTTCGTGCTGCGACGCCTCGGCCAGGCCGGAGGTCTCGGGGCCGGCCTCATGTCCGTAGGCAAGAGCAAGGCCAAGATCTATGCCGAGGAGGAGGTCAAGGTCAGCTTCGATGACGTGGCCGGCGTCGACGAGGCGAAGGAGGAGCTGAAGGAGATCATCGGGTTCCTGCGCGAGCCGGAGCGCTACGGCCGGCTTGGAGCCCGCCTTCCCAAGGGGATCCTGCTGGTGGGACCGCCGGGCACCGGCAAGACGCTGCTCGCCCGGGCGGTCGCCGGAGAGGCGGGCGTTCCGTTCTTCTCCATCAGCGGCAGTGAGTTCGTGGAGATGTTCGTGGGTGTCGGGGCGGCTCGCGTGCGCGATCTGTTCGAACAGGCGCGCGGCCGGGCGCCGTGCATCATCTTCATCGACGAGCTCGACGCGATGGGCCGCGCCCGCGGCATGGGGCCCATGGCCGGCGGGCACGACGAGAAGGAGCAGACACTGAACCAGCTCCTCTCGGAGCTCGACGGCTTCGATCCCAGCCAGGGTGTCGTCCTGTTGGCAGCCACGAACCGGCCCGAGATCCTGGACGCGGCGCTGCTGCGCGCAGGACGCTTCGATCGCCAGATCCTCGTCGATCGGCCCGACAAGAAGGCGCGCGTGGAGATCCTGCAGCTGCACCTTCGAAAGCTGAACCTCGCGCCGGACGCCAAGCCCGAGCTCATCGCCGCGCTCACACCGGGGTTCACCGGCGCCGACCTTGCCAACCTGGTCAACGAGGCAGCCATTCTGGCCACACGCAACGACGCCACCCATGTCGGCATGGGCGACTTCAACCTCGCGATCGAACGCATCGTGGCCGGCCTCGAGAAGAAGAACCGCTTGCTCAACCCACACGAGCGCAAGGTCACCGCATACCACGAAATGGGTCACGCCCTGGTGGCGCGAGCCATTCCCGGCACCGATCCGGTGCACAAAGTCTCGATCATCCCGCGCGGAATCGGGGCTCTTGGCTACACCATCCAGCGTCCCACGGAAGACCGCTTCCTGATGTCGAGCGGAGAGCTGAAGGACAAGATGACGGTCCTCCTCGGCGGACGGGCAGCGGAATCCATCGTCTTCGAAGAGATCTCCACCGGCGCCGCGGACGATCTGGCCAAGGCCACCGGGATCGCCCGCAGCATGGTCACTCGCTACGGGATGAACGAGGAGCTCGGCATGGTGTCACTCGAAAGCGAGCGCTCCACGTTCCTCCAGATGCCCGGCGAATACACGGGAACGCGCCGCGACTTCTCCGAACAGACCGCTCGGGAAGTGGACTGCGCCGTACGCGATCTCGTCACCCAGGCCTTCGAGCGCGCCGTCTCCATTCTGGAGGAGCACCGCGAAGCTCTCGCCGAGAGCGCAGAGCGGTTGCTCGAGAAGGAAACGCTCAGTGGAGACGAGCTGCCGAAGCTGGTCGCGGAGTCGGGCAGGCCGATCCCGGCTGATCGGTGACCTGCGGGGGAGCCGCGGGTTCTCCGACTCGACAGCGGTCAGGTCCGGTCATCCATCGTCAGACGCCTGGGCCTGGATGTCGGCGCGCTGATCCCGTCGGCCTGCGATGTGGATCCGAACGCCCATTTCGCGTCCTTTTCACATCGTCTTCCTGAAGAGATCGAGCGCGGTCTCGTAGCTCGGGTCGGGGCGCTTGAACAGGTATTCGCCATTGCGGATCGATGCCAGCACGTCGGCGCGCTGGCGCACGGCCTCGAAGGGCGTATCGGCGTCCAGCACGAGGAAGTTGGCCGGCTTGCTCTCCTCGATGCCGTATTGGTCTTCCACGTTCAAGGTCTTGGCGCCGTTGTAGGTGATCAGATCCAGGCACCTGTCCAACTCGTCGAACGACATCGTCTGCGCGAGGTGAATCCCGTTGTCGAGGATGTTCATCATGTTGCCGTTGCCGACCGGATACCATGGGTCGTTGATCGAGTCTTGACCGAAACAGACGTTGATCCCGCTCTCCCACATCTCCTTCACCCGGGTGAGGCCGCGACGCTTGGGATAGGTGTCCTGGCGGCCCTGCAAATAGGCGTTCTCGGTGGGATTGGCGATGAAGTTCATCCCCGACTGCCTGAACAGTCCCATCATGCGAAAGGCCCAGGCATTGTCCGCTGAGCCAAAGGAGCAGGTGTGGCTGGCGGTCGAGCGGGTGCCGATGTCTTCGATCATCACCAGTGCGTTCAGCAGCTCTACATGTCGGCTCATGACATCGTCAGTTTCGTCGCAGTGCACGTCGATCAACTTGTCGTACTTTTCCGCCAGTTCGACAGTGCGGCGGACGGACTTCTCACCGATCTCGCGGGCCCACTCGAAGTGCGGGATGCCGCCGACGCAGTCCGCACCCATCTTCAGCGCTTCCTCGATCATCTCGTCGCCGCCCTTGTAGGCGTACATGCCTTCCTGCGGGAATGCGACGATCTGAATGGTGACGTTGCCCCTGAGCTGCTCCCGGATTTCCAGCATCGCCTTCAGTCCCGTCAGTCTGGGATCATCCACGTCGATGTGGGTGCGGATGAACTGGACACCTTTGGAAACCTCTTCCTGGATGCCCTTCAGCGCACGCTCCCTGGCGTCCTCGAGCGTCTGGGTTTTCTTGACATCGTGCCAGCGGGCGATGCCTTCGAACAGCGTGCCGCTCGTGTTCGTCGCGCCCTCGCTGCGAGCGGTGTAGACGTAATCCAGGTGCAGGTGGGCGTCCACGTAGGGCGGGACCACGAGACGACCCCGCAGATCGATTTCCTCGTCCGCCACGGGCAAATTCTTGCCGATCTGCTTGATGACGCCTTTCTCGACCAGGATCTCGCTGGCTTCATCGTGCCGTCGGTAGATCAGGCCATTGGTGAACTTCTTCATGACTTCCTCTTTCATGGGCTGGTGGACGGACTCGAGGAAGACCGCAGTGTGCGTCTGGCAAGGAACGCCACGATGGCGGCCACGATGAAGCAGGCGAGTGACATGTAGACGATGCGCTTGACGCCGGTCGTCGGAAAATCGCTCAACATCATTCCGCCAACCCATGTGGCGCTCATGATCGACAAGTTGAAGACGCTGGATTGCACCAAAGTGGCCACGTCCTTGGCTTCTTCGACCTGCTTGCTCACGGCGGTCTGATACATCGTCACGAGCGGACCAAAGGCCAGGCCCCAAAGGAAAAACGCGACATGCGAGATGACGAGGGTCCCTTTGAAAGCAAGCAACATGGCCATGGAAATGCCGCCAATGCCGAGGCTGACTACGATCAGGGGGCGCAAATAAGCGTCGATGTACTTCGCAGCAGCAATCACCGAAATCACCGAGCCGATCCCGAAGATCAGCAGCGCCAGGCCGATGCCGCCCGCGAAGGCGATCCACTCCACCAGCAAGGTGATGTAGGTGTAAATGCCGTAGTGGGCCGCCACCGATAGAAAGGTCAACAGCAGGACGATCAGGATCGACGGCGTCTTCAGCAGCGTCAGGGGCGAATTGCTCCGGCTGAGCCTCTCACCTTTCACCTCAGGCAAAGAGAAATACGACAGCACGGCAATGACGGCGACAATCACGCCCAGGGCCATGAAGACGCTACGCCAGCCGAATGTGAGCCCGATCGCCGTCATCGCCGGCAGGCCGATGCTGATGCCCAGGGTGTTGCCCGACATGATGACCGTAATGGCCTTGCCATGCATGTCTTCGGGGACCAGCCGCGTGCCGTAGGCCGCGATCATCGGCCACATGACGCCCGCGCAAATGCCGCCGACGATGCGGGAGGCGATGATGACCGCATAGGACGACGAAAGGCCGACGACGATATTGGAGGCTGCGAACCCGATCAGAAGCGCCATCAGCAGCGTTTTCCGATTGAACGCCAGGGTGGCGCTGATCAGTGGGATGGCGGCAATGGCGGAAGCCAAGGCATAAACACCGACCAGAAAGCCGACCTCGCTTTCCTCGACGCCCAGCCCGTCGGTCATCTGCGGCAAAATGCCTGACGGCACGAGCTCGGAAAGAATGCCCACAAAGGTGACACTGGCCATCAGGCCGAAGACAAACCATGAAAAGGTCTGCTTTTCATGGGATGAGGAAGTCGTGGACATCCTGCTTCGTCATTGGCCGGCATGCTTTTTCACCCACGCGACGTAGCGATCCATCCAACCCTGCAGGAACTTCCTGCTGTCCGCATGGAGGTTGCCTGACGGGTCGAACAATCCTTCCTTGGCGTGAATGAATGCTTCGGGCTGCCCCAGTGTCGGCACGTCCAGATACGCGAGGGTGGTGCGCAGATGCTGCTGCGCCACCGCCGTACCGATGGCGCCGATCGAGGCACCCAGCACGCCGGCCGGTTTGCCCGCCCAGACGTTTTCGCCATACGGGCGCGAGGCATGGTCGATCGCGTTCTTGAGCACACCCGGAATGGAGCGGTTGTATTCCGCTGTGACGAACAGGAGTCCACGAGCAGTCTTGATCTGACCTTTCAAGCGCTTGACGGACTCAGCTTGGTTTGCATCGTCGTCCTGGTTGTAGAGCGGCAGGTCACCGATCTCGACTCGATCGAACGAGAACTCTGACGGAGCAAGTTTCGCGATCGCAGTCGCGAGCTTGCGGTTGAACGAATCACGGCGAAGGCTGCCGATCACGACTGCGATGGGGAATTGGCTCATAGGGATCTCCTGAGTTCATGACTTACAGCAATCGGACTACTGATCCAGCAGTGCACAGTCGATTCGGGATTCTGATCGCCGCCGAAGTGTGCAATCAGCGACCAGTCGGGAATCACGCGTGGAAACGCGGTCGGGACAAAAGCTTCGAACGGCGTTGTCGCGTAGACCACGCCACCGCCGAGGACCGTGAGCACCGCTTCGATGTTCTTCCTGCTCTTTCGGTACCGGTCCACGACTTCCGCCTTGTGGTCCTTCGTGAACGATCGACGCTTCTGTTTCGCCAGGACACACTCCTGCTGCACTTCCGTACGATCCCATGTGCTCACCAAACCAGGGCGAGTCCACTCTCAGACAAAACCGCACCGAGTAGTCTGTCAAGTCATGCGAACGCAATCAGAACGGATACTGTCTCGGAGCCGTCTGTACGCTCACCCACTGCACGGTGGTGAACTCTTCGATGGCCCAGTCGCCGTTGAACCGGCCCAGTCCGGAGTTCTTCTCACCGCCGAATGGCATGTGTGCCTCATCATTCACCGGCATATCGTTGACGTGAGTCATGCCAGTCCTGAGCTTGCGGGCAAACCGCAGTCCTCTGTGCAGATCACCGGAAAAGACGGCGCTGGAGAGGCCGAATTCCGTGTCGTTCGCCAGTTCCAGGGCGTGTCGTTCATCGCGGGCTTTCTGGATGCCAACGAGCGGTCCGAAGACCTCATCGCTGCTGAGCTGCATATCGGGCGTTACGTCACCAAATACGTGTGGCGGCACCATCTGCCCGTGAATCTCGCCCTCCAGGAGGACCTTCGCTCCCTGATCTCTGGCTTTGGGAATCTTCCGCCGCAGGGCTTCGAGTTGGGATTTATTGATGATGGGCCCGATGACGGTCTCCATCGCAGAGGGGTCGCCGACGGTCAGCCTGCTGACGTGAGCGACGAACCGTTCAACGAAGCGGTCGTACAGGCCTTGATCGACGATGATCCGGTTGATGGCCATGCAGATCTGCCCCTGATGCAAGAACGTGCCGAACACGGCCGCTCTCACAGCCTGCTCGACATCCGCATCGTCGAGCACCACGAACGGGCAGTTGCCACCCAGCTCCAAGGCGACCTTCTTGAGGAATCGACCGCCTGTCGCGATCCTGGCGACGTTCTTGCCTACCGGCGTCGAGCCGGTAAACGAGATCAGCGACGGAACGGGGTGCGCTACGAAATCATCACCGATGGCCGATCCCGGGCCGATCACCACACTCAGCACACCTGCGGGGAGCCCCGCCTCCTCGAAGACGTGGCCCAGCAGCAAGCCTCCGGTGATCGGCGTATCACTCGCCGGTTTGATCACCACCGCATTGCCCAGGGCAATCGCCGGCGCCACCGAACGTTGAGAGAGATGCAGTGGGAAGTTCCAGGGGCTGATGACGCCCACGACGCCCAACGGTTGGCGATAGACAAAGTTTTGTTTCCCCGGAGTATCACTGCTCATGATGCCGCCCCGGGCCCTGGCGGGCATCCCTGCCGCTTCCAGGGTAATCGCGCGAGCAAGACCCAATTCGATGGTGGCCTTTAGCCGTGTGCTGCCGGACTCGCGGACCAGCCAGTCAATGATTTCCTCTTTGCGCTGGTCGAAGATCGACACCACACGCAGAATCAGTGCTGCCCGCTCCGCTGGAGGTGTGTCGGCCCAGGCGACCTGTGCCACTGCGGCCGCTTGGTAAGCCGCATCCAGGTCGTCGGCGGTGGCGGACCGGATGGAAGTCAACGTCTCGCCGGAGTATGGGTTCACGACAGGACGGGATTCCTCGCCGCTGCCTTCGCGCCATGTTCCTGCCAGCAGTTGTAGATGAAAGTTTTGATAGCTCTCAGCCATGGGTTCGGCCTCGCACCAGATCGATTGCGTACGCTTGTGAGTAAGGATCTCCCCGCAAAGCAGAGGCCCTGTTCTCGTGAGCTGCCCGAAGCGGCAGGACGGGATCGCTTCACGATCCGTCGCGCCCGTTGTGGTCCGCTGAGCCGCTAACGTTGCACGCCTTCGGCAATCCGATCCCCCAGGTTCTTGTCGACCTTGCGCCAGTATGCGAGGGCCCGCTCGAGCACGGGTGCGGAAACGCCGGCTGCGAGGTGGCCGACGACATTGCCCACCAACCGGTCGCGCGCAGCGGCGTCCAGCACTTCACGAACCAGAGTGCCTGCCTGGCCGAAGTCGTCGTCATCGCGTCGCAGCGTATAGGCCTTGCGCACCATATCGCCGTCGGCATACCACAACCCGGCCTCATCGGCGCGTGTAGGGTCAGCCTTCGGGCCTCCGTATGAGTTGGGCGCGTATACTGGATCAGCGACGTTCTCGGTCCGCATGGCTCCGTCCTTGCTGTAACTGTGGACGGGCGCCTGGGGTCGATTGACCGGGATCTGCTTGTAGTTGACACCGAGCCGGGCGCGGTGCGCGTCGGAGTAGGAGAAGCCACGCGCCAAGAGCATCTTGTCCGGACTGAAGCCGATTCCCGGTACCAGGTTATTGGGTTCGAAGGCAGCCTGCTCGATCTCGGTGTGATAGTCGGTGGGATTGCGATCCAAGGTCAGCTTTCCGACATCCATCAGCGGGTAATCTTTGTGTGGCCAGACCTTGGTCAGGTCGAAGGGATTGAACCGGTAGGTTTTTGCGTCTTCGAACGGCATGATCTGCATCTTCAGAGTCCAGCTCGGAAAATCGCCTTTCTTGATCGACTCGAACAAATCCCGCCGGTGGTAGTCGGCATCGACGCCGGCCAGCGTATCGGCCTCGGCCTGGGTCAGACACTCGATGCCCTGGTCGGTCTTGAAGTGGTATTTGACCCAGAACTTCTCGCCTTCGGCGTTGAGCCACATGAAGGTATGACTGGAGTAGCCGTTCATGTGTCGCCACGTTTTCGGGATGCCACGGTCGCCCATCAACCACGTGACCTGATGCGCCGATTCCGGCGACAGCGACCAGAAATCCCACTGCATATCATGGTCGCGAAGCCCGCTGTCCGCTCGGCGCTTCTGGGATCGGATGAAATGCTGGAACTTCATCGGGTCTCGAACGAAAAAGATCGGCGTATTGTTGCCGACCATGTCGTAGTTGCCGTCCGTCGTGTAGAACTTGAGCGAAAACCCGCGTGGATCGCGCCAGGTGTCGGGACTGCCGCGTTCCCCGGCAACGGTAGAAAAGCGGATCAGGGTGTCGGTCTGCGTGCCGGGCTGAAATACTGCGGCCTTGGTATACGCACTGACGTCGCTAGTGACTTCGAAGTGGCCGAAAGCACCGCCGCCCTTGGCATGGGGCTGGCGCTCGGGGATGCGCTCGCGGTTGAAAGTTGCCATCTGCTCGAGCAGATAGTGGTCGTGGAGTACGATCGGACCATCCGCACCAATCGTCAGCGAGTGTTCGTCGCTCGCAACCGGGATCCCGGCATCCGTGGTCGTGGGCTTGGTTTGGTCAGCCATTGCTGTGACTCCTGGAGTTGATAAGCGGGAACAGATCGTGTCCCGCAGAGGGGTGTACGAGGGTGTGCCGCGGGTCTGCGGGTCTGATTGGACGCGTCCTCAGGCGACGACCGCCGACGACCGAGCGGTCTGATTGCCGACCAGCGGACCAGGCTCCGGGTCTGGCTCGTCGACGAATTCGACCTCGCCGAGCTTCCGCATGGCGAAGGCCTGCATCGGATCTCCCATGATGCTCTCCTCCTCGGACCTGGGTGTCCTGGTGAACAGCAAGAACAATGCCGGGTGACGTGACGACCCTGCGCTCGCCTCCGCCGACGTGAGGCGCTCAACCCCAATCTGGGGCCTCATGGCTCACCTTCGGTCCGCACCAACCTGAGATCGGTGTCGACGGATCGCTCGAAGTGCAGCTGTCGCGCGAGCGCACGA
Organism: Vicinamibacteraceae bacterium; assembly: GCA_011525805.1. GTDB lineage: Bacteria > Planctomycetota > Phycisphaerae > Phycisphaerales > UBA5793 > UBA5793. The sequence goes on along the minus strand of WYBR01000002.1, from coordinate 23,022 downwards.
AGGCCGCCGCCTTCTCCACGGAGGGGAACTTCGAGACGCTCGAGGTCGCGACGCTCCCCTTCAGCGACGGAGCTTCTGATACTCGACGGCATCGAACGCATCCACCTGGATCACCTCGTCGCGCGCCGCGTCGGCAGCGTTCAGTGCCGCCAGCTCGCTTTCCGAGATCACGCCGGCCGCGAGACCGGCACTCGCCATCGCGTCGCCGGGTGCCCGGTCGATGACGCCCTGGCGCACCGCGGCGCGAAGCTTGGCCTCGATCCGCAGCGCCTCGCTGGCCTTTCGGAGCGCGGCCTCGAGACGACCCAGCCCGATCTCCTCCTCAGGAGGAACGAAGATGCCCGCCGTCAGACGCTCGCGCGTTTCCGCATCATCCAGGACCGCCGTCGCAACGGCGCTGACACCGGCATCGTCGGGTCCCCGTTCACGTCGTCCCAGCGGAAGGACGAGCGGGCGGAGCATCCAGGCAAGCGGTCGGGCGGGTAGGTTGCGCAGCACCCCGTCGAGCGCGGACTCGACCTCGGCCAGCGCGTGGTTGCATGCCCACGCGACGAAGGGCTCATCGCCCGACGGATGGCCGGCATCGTGGAAACGCTTCAGCGTCGCGGACGCCAGATACATCCAGGCAAGTGCATCGGCGAGGCGACCGGTGATCATCTCGCGGCGCTTGAGCTGGCCGCCGAGGCTGGCCATGGCTGCGTCGGACACGAGAGCGAACGCGGCGCTGAGCCGCGAGAGGCGCTGTACAGGGCGCCGCACAGGGCCCTTGGGAGCGGCGCGCTCGAAACGCCCACCCGACACGCCGAGCAGGAACGCGCGAGCGGCCGTGCTGAAGACGTGGTTCACGTGTCCGAAAAACGCCCGGTCGAAGGCGTCCCGGTCTCGCTTCTCGAAGGCATGGATCTCTTCCAGCGCGAAAGGGTGACAGCGAATCGCTCCCTGGCCGTAGATGATCATCGAGCGGGTCAGGATGTTGGCCCCCTCGACGGTGATCCCGACGGGCACGGCATCGTAGACGCGACCCAGCAGGTTGCGCGGACCGCGCTGGATCGCGGCGCCAGCCCGGATGTCCATGGCGTCGTTCGTCACGGTGCGCAGCGATTCCGTGAGGTACGCCTTCGCGATGGCGGAGAGGACCGATGGTTTCTCCCCGGCGTCGACGCTGGCGGCCGTGAGAGAGCGGGTGGCGTCCATCAGGTAGGTGAGGCCGGCGATCCGCGCCAGGGGCTCCTCGACCCCCTCGAAGCGCCCGATCGGTGTATCGAACTGCTCGCGGACCATGGCATAGGCACTGACGACGCGGGTCGCGAGCTTGGCTCCGCCCACGGAGAGCGAAGGCAGCGAGATCGAGCGACCCGCCGCCAGGCTCTCCATCAACATGCGCCAGCCCTGGCCAGCACCCTCCAGCCCGCCGATGATGAAGTCGAGCGGGACGAACACGTCGTGACCGACGATCGGTCCATTGTGAAAGGGAATGCCCATGGGGTCGTGACGCGCGCCGATCTCGATGCCCGGGAGATGAGCGGGAATCAGAGCGCAGGTGATCCCGCGATCCGTCTCGTCGCCGAGCAGCCGGTCCGGGTCGCGCAGCCGGAAGGCGAGACCGATCAGGGTCGCGACGGACGCCAGCGTGATGTAACGCTTGCGCCAGTTGAGTCGCATCCCGAGGACCTCTTCGCCCCCGTACTCTGCCCGGCAGACGATGCCCTCGCACTGGGTGGCGGCCGCGTCGCTTCCGGCCTCCGGGCCCGTGAGCGCGAAGCAAGGGATCTCCTCGCCGCGTGCGAGGCGAGGGAGATAGTGGTCGCGCTGGGCGTCGGTGCCATAGTGGAGCAGCAGCTCTGCTGGCCCCAAGGAGTTCGGAACCATCACCGTGACCGCGGCGGTAATGCTGCGGCTCGAGAGCTTCTGCACCACCGCGGAATGCGCGTGCGCGGAGAACCCGAGGCCTCCGTACTCCTCCGGGATGATCATGCCCAGAAACCGCTCCTGCTTGAGGAACTCCCACGTCTCGTTCGGCAGGTCACCGGACTGCGCGACGTCCCACTCGTTGAGCGATCGGCACAGCCCCTCGACGGGACCCTCGAGGAACGCGAGTTCACGCTCACTCAGCGGCTGCGGCTCGAAGTCGAAGAGCACCCGCCAGTCCGGAGCCCCCGAGAAGAGCTCCTTGTCCCACCAGACCGTTCCGGCCTCGAGAGCGATCCGCTCGGTCTCGCCCAGTCGCGGCAAGAGCCGGCCGACCTGCGTCATCACGACTGGCGTGACCCAGCGGGACCGCCATTCCCGCCTGCCGAAGAGGAGGGCGAGCACGGCGAATACCGCGCCCACGCCGGACAGGACAGCCCACGAGGCGGACCCGGCGAACGCCCACCCCACAAGGAGTAGGCCGCCGCTCGCGACCCAGGCCCAGTACGCGCGGCGCTCGAAGAGCAGCCCGAGAAAGAGCGCGAGAGTCGCCACGATCCCAACGACTGTCATCTCTCGTTCCCTCCACTGGGGACATCCCTGACGGGAGCGGCGGCGCTCGAGATGGCACCGGACTGCTGACGACTCCTCGGACTGGGCGTCCTGGACAGAATGAAAAGCAAGAACAATGAAAAGCAAGAACAATGCCGGGTGGCGAGACCGGCTGCTCTCGTCGCCGCCATGACCTGAGGCACACAACCCCACCTCGGGGGTCGCGAGCCCCGCATTCGCCCCGGCGCCATCCGCGGAAGAGAGGCGGCTGAGTCACGAGGGTTCGAGCGCTCCCGCTTGGCGAAGCCGACAGCCCGCGTCCCGAGATCTCCGAGACGCTCACGACAACGGCCGCCAACGGTCCGTCGACGCCCTCGATCTCGCTCTGGCCCCTTCTGCGCGGAGGACGAACCCCCACCTTCTCGGTCACTGAAATACCCCGATCCGAGGATGGTTGCGCTCGCCGGAACAGGACACGATGTCTCAGCGAGAGCAATCAGCGGCGCTCCACTGATGATCTGGCTTTACGTCAGGTCGTCCGATCCACTCTCGGGAGCGATAGCAGGCCTGGAGTCATGTCGTTGCCGCTCCCAATTGTCGGTGATCCCATTCGCCTCTCCACCCGTTCGTCCGTCTCACCCGCGTCGATCGCCCATCCGGACGCGCGGCAGGTGACGCCCCGATCTTTCGGAGGACGACCGGATTCCGCAGACGCAGCCCTGGCAACGATGGAAGATCGCGACTTCGATGTGGGGCTGACCGACCTCCAGATGCCTGGGAAGGACGGTCTCGAACTCCTGGCAGCCCTCCGCCAGCTTCGGCCCGCTACGCCCGTGGTGTTGATGGCCGCATTCGAGAGTGTCCAGACCGCCGCGGAGGCGATGCGAACGGGCACACTCGACTACGTGACCAGGCCCTTCGAGGCGGATGCGCTGCTGATCGCGCTGGAACGCGCCTTCGAACGTCGCGAACTCGAGGATGGGAATCGCCGACTCCGGCGCGCCGTCGATCGCACGGGCTCTTTCAGGGAACTCGTCGGCAAGAGCGCCGCGATGAACGAAATCTACGCACTGATCCGAAAGATCTCCTCCAGCCGCAGCAACGTCCTCATCACCGGCGAAAGCGGCACGGGCAAGGAGGTCGTGGCGCGCACGATCCACTTCACCGGCGCACGCGCCAAGAAGCCTTTTGTTCCGATCAATTGCACGGCGATGCCCGAGGGATTGCTCGAGAGCGAGCTCTTCGGTCACGTGAAGGGCGCGTTCACGAGCGCCCACGCCGCCAAGAAGGGCCTCTTCGAGACGGCCCACGGAGGCACCCTCTTTCTCGACGAGATCGGCGACATGCCGGTGAGCTTGCAAGGCAAGCTCCTGCGGGTCCTCCAAGACCGTGAAGTGCGGCCGGTCGGCGGCAACCAGTCCGTCAAGCTCGATGTCCGCATCATCGCGGTTACGAACCAGAAGCTCGAAGACGCCATCCAGGACGGACGCTTCCGCAAGGACCTCTACTATCGCCTGAACGTCCTGCCGATCCGCATTCCTCCGCTTCGCGAACGGCCGGACGACATCCCCGTCCTGGCCGAAGCCTTCCTGCGCAAGCACTCCGATGACGAGCGCTACCGCTTCACGGAGCAGGCTTCCCGCAAGCTCATGCAGGCACCGTGGGCCGGCAACGCGCGCGAACTCGAGAACTGCATCGAGCGCGCCTTGGCGCTGGCAGACTCCCATGAAATCCACTCGAGCGACGTCCTGGTCTCGAGCGAAGTTCCGCGGCAGAACGACGGTACGCTTCACGAGATGCTGCTGCGCACGGCTCTGGAGCAGCGGCTATCGGCCGACGAGCTGACGGAGTCCTACATCGACGCCGTGATCGAGGCGGTGCACGGACGCAAGTCCGAGGCGGCAAAGATGCTCGGAATGAATCGCCGCACGCTCTACCGTCGCGCAGAGCGCCTGCGAGGCGAGGGCGGCACGGAAAGACGATCGGCTCTCACACCTTGCGCCAACTAGTCTCTCACAAGTGTGCCGGCAAGAACAGGCGCCCTCGACGAGGCCGGGCCGCGCGTCGGGACGCAACTTGTCCGGGATCAGGAGACATTGCGACTCGTTCGGCGCTGCGCAACGGGTGGCAGGACTGGGGCCTGAGCGCGAGCGACGAGCCGGGGACGCTGACGAGCCCCAGCGCGCCGCTGCTCGCGACGGCCGTGCCCGTCGCCCTGGCGTTCGAGGAGCAGTTCGAAGCGCTCGTCATCGGCACGGACTCACCCTCGATACCGGAACTGGATTCTGGACGGAACGGCGCGCCGAGCGCTCTGTGGAGTCCCCATGGCGCATCAGGAATCCCCAACTCCTCGAGCCGTAAGGCTGCGAGATGGATGCTGGTGGCGAACGTCTTGGCCTTTGCTTTGCTGACCGCATCGGCCCAGGCGCAGGATGGCGGCCGATGGGGCAGCGGCAAGAATCTGTATGACAACGTCTGCGGCCAGTGCCACGCCCCCGAAGTCGGTGTGGGTACGGCGATCGCAGGACGCGGTCTGCCCGAAGACTATGTCAAATTCATCGTACGCAACGGCTTCAACGCCATGCCGGCCTTCCCGGCTTCCTTTATCGACGATGAATCCATTGCTCAGGTGACCGAATACCTGTCGACCCTGCCAGCCCCTAAAGCTCTGCCATGAGGAGCCCGCCATGAATGTCAATCGACGTTTCGTGCTCAAGGGTATGGCCCTGAGTGGTATCGCCGGCCTCGCGATGGGCGGTTCGTTACGCGCACTCGCTGGCACAGCCGCCACGGCGAATGACGCCAGCACCGGTGGTCATCCAGTCGTGGCGCTGGCCAACGAGGGTGCGGTGGAGCTGGCTTTCCTGCATGGCGCCATGAAGGCCAGCGGCTCTCGGCTGCGGGTGCAGCGGGTGAGCCGCGACTTGGCGTTCATGCTGGATTTCGAGCGCCAGGTGCGCAGCCGTCAGGCGACGCGAATCATCGGCCTGCTGGATGATGCCTCGGCAACCCTTGTCGTAGCGATGGCACGCAGCGCTGGTGCACGTGTGCAGTGGCTTGGCCAGCACACCGCCGAAGCCGGCTTCACCCGCCACCATCTGCTCACGACCGAGCTTGCCGAGGGCTGCTCCCGGCAGCTCAGCCGCCATCTGCATGCCTGCGGCGCTGGTTTCAGTCTGAACGAAGAGCGCCACAACGGTTCGATGGCGCCGCGTCAACTGACCGGGCCCGCGTGCAGCGGCAATCAGTCCGCACAGTGGGCTGCCAGCATCGGTCATCTGCTGGCTTCGCTGGGGGCGCGCCCGGCGCTGGCCACCCCGCTGGCGCCCGCTACGAGCAAGCCGGTCACCGGCCGTTTTGCTTCGTTCTCGATCGCGGCCTGAAGGAATCGGATCCATGTCTGTACAAAATGACGCGATCCTGCCCAAAGGGGTGAGCCGGAAGGAATTCGACAAGGCGATCAAGAAGTTCCGCGCCTTGCTGGGCGAAGAAAACGTATTGGTCAAGGCCGACCAACTGGTGCCTTACAACAAGATCATGATGCCCGTGGAGAATGCGGCGCATGCACCCTCGGCCGCGCTGACTGCGACCACCGTCGAGCAGATTCAGGGCGTGGTAAAGATCTGTAATGCGCATCGTATCCCGATCTGGACCATCTCCACCGGCCGCAACTTCGGTTACGGCTCGGCCGCACCGGTTGCGCGGGGTCAGGTCATCCTCGATCTGAAGAAGATGAACAAAATCATCAGTATCGATCCGGTGATGTGCACCGCACTGGTCGAGCCCGGCGTCACCTACGGGCAGCTGTATGACCATATCGAGGAGCACGACCTGCCGTTGATGCTGTCGTTCTCCGCGCCATCGGCCATTGCCGGGCCGGTGGGCAACACCATGGACCGCGGCGTCGGCTACACGCCCTACGGCGAGCACCTGATGATGCAGTGTGGCATGGAAGTGGTTTTGGCCAACGGGGATGTCTATCGCACCGGCATGGGTGGCGTTGAGGGCAGCAATACCTGGCAGATCTTCAAGTGGGGATATGGTCCGACGCTGGATGGCATGTTCACCCAGGCCAACTACGGCATCACCACCAAGATGGGCTTCTGGCTGATGCCCAAGCCGCCGGTGTTCAAGCCGTTCGAGGTCATCTTCGAGAACGAAGCGGACATCGTCGAGATCGTCGATCTGCTACGTCCGCTGCGGATGTCCGGGACCATTCCCAACTCCGTGGTCATCGCCAACATCCTGTGGGAAGCAAGTAGTGGCAATGTGCGCCGCTCTGCCTATACCAGCGAGCCAGGCCGCACCCCCGATCTTGTCCTGGAAAAAATACAGGGGGATACCGGCATGGGTGCCTGGAACCTCTACGCGGCGCTGTACGGCACCCAGGAGCAGGTCGATGTGAATTGGAAGATCGTCTCCGACGTGTTCGAGAAGCATGGCAAGGGGCGCATCGTCACCCAGGAAGAGGCCGGCGATACCCAGCCTTTCAAATACCGCGCCGAGTTGATGTCCGGGGTGCCAAACCTGCAGGAGTTCGGTCTGTACAACTGGCGCGGGGGCGGCGGCTCCATGTGGTTTGCACCGGTCAGCGAAGCACGTGGAAGCGAGTGCCAGAAGCAGGCGGCATTGGCCAAGGGCATCCTGCACAAGCACGGTCTGGATTATGTGGCCGAGTTCATCGTCGCTCCACGCGACATGCACCACGTCATCGATGTCCTCTTCGACCGCACCAATGACGAGGAGTCCAAGCGTGCCGATGCCTGCTTCAACGAGCTGCTGGATGAGTTCGAGAAGGAAGGTTACGCGGTATACCGCGTGAACACGCGCTTCCAGGAGCGTGTTGCGCAGAGCTACGGCCCGATCAAGCGGGACGTGGAGCACGCCATCAAGCGCGCACTGGATCCCAACAACATTCTGGCGCCGGGCCGCTCGGGCATCGATCTGGATACCTATAAAAAGACCTGAGCGTGCGGTGCGTTGAAAAGAGGGCGGCCACCAGGCTCGCCCTTTGTCGGCACTCACGATCCATGCTCGGAAGGGAAGAGCCGAGAGCCCAGGAGGCGCCGATGAGAATCCAGGCCCTGGTCGTCGAGGAGAAGGACGGCCCGTTTCTGATGCAGGAACTCGAGCTCGCGCCTCCAGGCCGGGGCGAGGTGCGCGTGCGCATCGTTGCCTCCGGCGTCTGCCACACCGACGCCATCACCCGCGCAGGCGACATGCCGATGCCCTTCCCGTCGATTCTCGGCCACGAAGGCTCGGGAATCGTCGAAGAGCTCGGCACCGGAGTCAGCCAGGTCAACGTGGGCGACAAGGTGATCATCGGCTGGCCCTCCTGCGGCGGGTGCCGCAACTGCCTCGACGGGCAGCCGCGCTACTGCCTGCGTACGGGCGAAGCGTTGGTCTCCGGGCACCGCTTCAAGGGCGACCTCGCCGGCACCTCCGCCTACTCGAGACTGGACGGACGGCCGATCCACGGCCACTTCTTCGGCCAGTCGTCCTTTGCCACCCATTCGATCGTGACCGCCGACGCCTTGGTGCGCGTCGAGACGAACGCCCCTCTCGAGTTGCTCGGCCCGCTCGGCTGCGGTCTCGCCACGGGCGCCGGCGCGGTACTCAACGAAGCGCGACCCCGGCCGGGCGACTCGATCCTGGTGTGCGGTGTCGGCGCGGTCGGCCTGGCGGCGATCGCGGCGGCGACCTGCACGGGCGCGACGCGGATCCTCGCCGCCGACGTGCACGACTCCCGCCTCGAACTCGCGCAGCAGTTCGGCGCCACCCACGTCGTCAACTCGAAGCGCACCGACCTCGCTGTCGCCGTGCGCGAGATCACCGGCTCCACCGTCGATTTCGCCTTCGACTGCACGGGAGTCATCTCCGTGATCGAGACGCTCGCCACCAGCGTCGGGATGCTCGGCACTCTGGTGCTGATCGGGGGGGCTCCTGCCGGCGCTCGCTTCTCCCTCGACCATCTGACGACCCTGTGGGGCAAGCGGGTGATCGGAGTCCTCGGCGGCGGCGGGCGCTCGGGTCAGCTCATCCCGGCTCTCGTCCAACTCTTCGAGCAGGGGCGGTTCCCCTTCGACGAACTCGTCCGCAGCTACGACTTCACGGAGATCGAAGGCGCCCTCGCCGACTCCAAGTCGGGCGCCGTCATCAAGCCGGTGCTGCGAATCGGCAGCTGAACGCCGGGCGCGCCGTCGAGGATCGGCCTGGGATCCACTGACGAGCTCGGCTCCGTTCTCTTCCGAGCCTCGACACGGCCGCATCGAGGTTTCCCGAGACGACGGTCGGCATCACCGAGGCTTCACCCCGGGCTGCGGCTCGCCGTCGCGGTCCGATCGAGGTCCCGCAGCCGGTAGCTCCGGCCGCGGATGTCGAGCACGTGGCTCTTGTGCAGCAGCCGGCCGAGCAGCGGCGACGGTGCCGCAATCACAAGAGCCACTCGATCGGCAAGAGCGACAGGAACCAAACGGAAGCTCGCAACCACCAGCTCGCGCCCGGTTCGCGGTCATACCGCAGCACCTGGTCCTCGTGATGCTCGGTCCAATAGAGCTGTCCGGTGTTCGACAGGTGCAGCTCGTAGGAGTTCGCCGGAATGCTGTCGTGGAATGCGGCTTCGATCCTTTGGGCCAGCACCGGACTGTCGATGACGAACCCGAGTTCCGTGTTCAGCTTCCGCGACCGCGGATCGAAATTGAACGAGCCGACGAAGAAGCGCGAGCGATCCACCGAGAACGTCTTCGCGTGCAGGCTGGATCCGGAGCTACCGAAGGGTCCGGTGAGTTCGCGCTCGCCGGCATCCGGCGATAAGCGCCGCATTTCGTACAGGGTGATGCCGGCTTCGAGGAGAGGCTTGCGGCGTTTCGCAAAGCCGGAATAGACCGCCGGTACATCGGAAGCTTGCAGTGAGTTGGTCAGGATCTTGATCTTGACGCCGCGTCTGGCCATCGAGATGAACGAGTCGGTGCCAGTCTCCCCGGGAACGAAATATGGGGCGACCAGCTCCAGATCAGAAACCGGATCGCCGATGATCCTCGTCAACTGGTGATGAAACAGCTCTTGCGACGGAGCACGCCCAAGGCCCTTGACTGGATCATCACTGATCATCTGCGTGACCGCCCATTCGAAGTCGAGTCGCCTCTCCAGCACTGCACGAAGGAAGGGAGAATCACGAATGGCGGCGGTGTAGGCCAGCGCCGCCGGATCGTGTTCGACGCGTGCCGCCGCTCTCGCGAGCTCCGCGATTCGTGCTGGCTCCACAGAATGGACGATGCGATCGAGCGGGTAAGACGAAGTAGACGCCCAATACCGATCGAAATCTTTCGACACCTCCGTCACGACCGGTCCCACCGCCACGACATCGAGATCGACGAACAGCGAACCCTCCGCCGCCGCGCCAAAGTACTCGTCGCCGATGTTCCGGCCGCCGATCACGGTCACCTGATTGTCGACGGTGAACGACTTGTTGTGCATGCGCCTGTTTGCGCGCGCAAAATCGGTCAAATAACCGATCCGCGGTTTCCGAATCACGAACGGATTGAAGAGCCGTACTTCGATGTTCGGGTGCGAATCCAGCGCGGCCAGGATCGGGTCGAGACCCGGGGTTGTGTTGTCATCCAGGAGAAGGCGGACACGAACGCCGCGATCCGCCGCCGCGTGCAGAGCCTCGAACAACAGTGTGCCCGTCATGTCGTTCTGCCAGATGTAATACTGAACATCCAGCGTCCTCTCCGCGACTTCGGCCAAGCGCGCACGCGCGGCAAAGGCTTCGCGCGAATCCGCCAGCGGATAGATTCCGCAGAGCCCGGGATGCGCTTCAACCAGCGGTGTGATGGATCTTCCGAGCCGCGTACCGGCGGTATCCAGTAGAGCCGAGGAAGTGGTGCGACCGTCCAGCGAAGGTAACCGGCTGCACCAGCCGATCACGACAAGGATCAGGAGCACCGCAACAATGCAGACGATGACGTACTTCAAGATTCTGACCAGGTACCCCATTCGTCAGTTCCGTCGCCTGGAATACGCCAGCGCGGAGCGATGTCAGCGCGCCGGCGCACCGGCGCACCGGCGCACGACCTCGTCCTTGAATTTCGGCGTGTCACATTGCTGAGCCAGGACGTCCCTTTGGCCAGCTCGATCCTACCCTCCGAGGTCTCCAGGATTCCAAGGAAGGTCCAGCCATGGAGTGGAGACGTCCGAGTACTCGGTCTAGCAGAATCGACAACGTGCGCCGTTCGTCAGTCGCGAGCCGAGAAAGATCGGCTAAGCGGCCTGAACGTCGTCCAAACCCGCCGCCGCGAGGATCGCCAGAGCTGCCATGGACGCGAAGATCGCCAGCACCGCGCCGATGCCGAACCACTGCGCGATGACGCCGAAGGCGCCGCCGGCGAGCAGGAGCAGACCGACCACCGAATTGCTGAGCGCGGTGTACGTTGCGCGGTGGTCGGGTTCCGCCATGTCGACGACGTGCACGGAACGCCCGAGCCGCACGCCCTGGTGCGCGATCATGAGCACGAACAACAGCGCCGGCAGCAATGACGCTTCCTCCAGCACGGTCGGCATGGCCAGTGCAACGAAGGCAGCCACCGTGTTCGCCAGTGCGCCGAGCGTCGCCGCGAGCATCAGTACGAGACGACTCGATCGGTCGGCGAACCGCCCCCAGACGTAGGTGCTGGCCAGACTCGCGGCCGCCGCTGCGACCATGAAAGGGCCCAGCGTGCCGAGGCCGCTCGCTGCACGATCCCCGCTGAGTGCGATGTAGAACGGCGGCGCCAGCGCCGTCGACAGCAGCAATGTGCGCGTCACGATGAGGCGGCGCAGATGTCGGTCGCTGCGTAGCAGGCCGAGTTGCGCGACGACCGCGGCCAGACCGTCGATGCCGCCTGCCGTCGCACCGGGCTCTTCCCGAAGCAATCCGAAGACGAACGCGGCCAGCAGCCAACAGATGCCGCCGAACACGACCATGCCGGCGACGACCGGCACCGTGAGCGGAATCCAACCAAATGAATACCCGATCGCCAGCAGCAGCGTCGCCGCGGCGGCGATGGTGCCCGCCGTGCCGCTGACCGAGCCGCGCCGGCCCCGGTCCACAGTCTTGCCGAGCAGGTCCTTGTGGCTGATCGAGCACAGGCTGCGACCGAGAGCGAAGATCGCGATCAGGGCGACTGCGACGATGCCGGCGAGGGCGCCGGAAAACATCTGTGCGAACCACCCCATCAGGCCGAAGCTGATGATCGCGGCGCCCTGGACGACACAGCCGAACACATAGACGGTCTTGCGAATGGAGAGTCGCCGAATGCGTGCCGAGATCACCAGCTGCGGCAGCATCGCCAGCGATTCGCGCACCGGCACCAGCAGGCCGAGCGCCCAGGTCGGCGTGCCGATGGCGTCGAGCAACCAGGCGAGCACGAGCTTGGGATCGGCCAGGCCTTCACCGACTTTCGTCAGGCTCAGCGACACGATGTGCACGCCGTAGTTGTGCGGCTGCTCGCGGCACGCGGATTCGGGCAGGTCGCGGCACACCTGCACCAATTGGTCATCGTCGACGAGCACTGCGTGCAGTCGGGCGAACCCAGTCATCAGAACAGTCATCAGAACCGGTAGATTGCAGCGGCGCCGGAGTTTGTCGGCATGCGGTCGCTGGGGACGACGATCACTTCGCCACGTTTCTTCAGGACGATTTCACCCAGATCGTCGAACACGTCATCGACTTCCGGGTGGTCCAGATCAGCGGTCGTGATCTCGCCGCTGCTGGCGTCGATGCGACCGGGAAACAGTCGGTCGGCCTCGATCAGGAGCGTCTCCACGCGCCCGGCGAGCGCCGCTTCGGCGATGCCGGGCAGGTCGTCGGCGCCGCGACCGTGCGAGACGGCCGTGCCGAAGGATTCGACGAGCCCGGCCAGTCGCTGCAGGTAGTGCGGCAGCACGACTTGCCAGGCGCGTTCACGCAGCGCGTCCAGTGACAGCGCATCCGGATGGACATTGATCGCTTCATCCATCAACGACGGATTCGCGCTGATGGTGCGAAACAAATGATGGTGCTGCGGCAGCGCCGCCAGGATCAGACGTTGCCCCGACGGCTGTGAACGGTGCTTCGATACGGCCGCGTCAACGGCGCGGAAGAACTGCTCGGTGTCGCGGTCCTCGAGGTCCTGCCAGACGTCGGTGCCGTGGTGGGCTACGCGAGTGGCGCCCATCGGTCCGTGGGTGCGGTGAGCGCCCTCCCGGTCGTCGCGTGCCTTTCCCAGCATTTCAACGGCAGTCTGCGGCACGCCGGCGATCGGCGGCAGCTCATCGAGCGCGTCGCGGTTGCCCTGATAGACCTTGAACGCGTGCCGGTTCAAGCCGAGGATCTGGTAGCGGTCGGCCGATTGTACGATGCGCATCAGGGGCTTGGTATGAAAGCTGTCGGCGACGACCACCAGTTCGGCAACCGGCCGCTGCAGCCGGTAGACCCGAAAGAAATCCGGCGCGCCCAGAACGGCGAGTCCGTCGCCGGCGTGATTCCAGAAGTGGTGATCTTCGGCGAGCGCCTCGAACGGGCCCAGCAGCGTCGGGATGTCGCGTGCCGGGTACTTCGCGCGCAGCGATGCGGCCAACCGCTTGACGAGGTTGCGGAAGCGAATCGGGTCCTGCACGTTGTCGGGGTGCTGCCGGTGGGTCGGCTGATAGAGCGACAGGCACGGCGCCTCGCGGTCGGCCAGCAACACGGCGGGATAGTCGTGGGTGAGTGAATGCATGGATTCCTCCAGAAGGTTGTCAGCCGCGCAGGAGCTGCGGGCTTCGTTTGACAGAGACGGTCGCCGCCGAACTGCCAGCCGATCAGCAGCACCAGCTCGACCGCCATCACGGTCTGCAGGATCAGCGGGCCGCCGAGTTGCTAGCGCGACCCGCGTGTCATGCATCCCCTTCCCCGCCTCGCTCTTGCCGGCGACCTGACGAACGCGACGGCGACGGCAGCAGCTCGTGACCCCTCCTGCCGGCTCGCCGACACTGTGTCATTTTGACGCGGCTCGATACCGTCCGCGATGTCGCTGAGGCGATGTCGCTGAGGGGAACGATCCATCGCCCGTCAAGCCGAGCGATCGCGCCGCTTCGCCGTCCTTGAACTGCCATGGTAGCACCCCCCTACAGACGAGGTTGCTGCGGTGGATGCGTTCGTAGCTCTCGGCAATGACGGCCTTCACGCCGAGCCGCGCCGGCGCTTTCGGCGACCAGCCGAGCGATCTCGTTTTCACTCACCTGTGCCGCCACGCCTTCGGCCGCCGACCGGAACGACTGCGCCACGGCCGCCAGCACGCCCCGATCCTGTGGCCGCTTCGGCCCGGCGACACTCGGCTCGACCTCGCTCGCCCGCCTCTTTGTCCTGCGCGCTTCTGCACCGAAACCTCCATCGACCAGTGGCGGCAATAGCACGGCCAGGCTCCAAGCGACGACCAGGTGTCGCGCCAGCCTTGCGGAGTACCCTATGGCCGTGGTTCGCGTCTGAGTCCACGAGAAGCGGTCGGCCGCGTGCTGTGCCTCGATGCGGTCCATCTCGACGGAGGAGACTGCGATGGCAGAGAACTTCCGAGACGACGGGCAGGAGCCGGACGGCCACGCGGGCGGCGAGCACGACGAGCACGGGTCCGGTGGGACGCACGGGGGTCATGGCAAGCACGCCGGGCACAGCGTGGAGATGTTCCGGCGGCGGTTCTGGTGGAGTCTGCTGCTGACGATCCCGTTGGTGGTGACCAGTCAGATGGTCATGGGCTGGTTCGGCTACGACCTCGACTTCCCGGGGGTGAGCCTGGTCGGGCCGGTGCTGGGGACGTTCTTGTTCGTGTGGGGCGGGTGGCCGTTCCTGGCCGGCGGTGTACGAGAGGCCGAGCAGCGTCAACCCGGGATGATGCTGCTGATCGCCATGGCGATCACCGTCGCCTACGTGGCGTCGATGGCGACATCGCTCGGCTGGTTCGGCCTGGACTTCTGGTGGGAGCTCGCCGCGCTGATCACGATCATGCTGCTGGGTCACTGGCAGGAGATGAAGGCCCTCGGCGCGGCCCAGGATGCGCTGGCGGCCCTGGCCGAGCTGCTTCCGGACGAAGCGGAACGCATCGCCGCGGACGGTTCCGTCGAGACCGTCCGACTCGACGAGTTGCGGGTCGGCGACGTCGTCCTCGTGCGATCCGGGAGCCGGATCCCCGCCGACGGCAGGATCATCGAGGGCGCTGCCGAGCTCGATGAGTCCATGATCACCGGCGAATCGCGCCCTGTTCCGAAGTCGACGGACGATTCCGTGGTCGCGGGCTCGGTGTCGACCGACTCCGCGGTGCGGGTCGAGGTCACCGCAATCGGGGACGACACGGCGCTGGCGGGGATCGGCCGGCTGGTGACCGAAGCCCAGGAGTCACGGTCGCACACGCAGGTCCTGGCCGATCGGGCCGCAGCGCTGCTGTTCTATGTGGCGGTGGCCGCAGCCGTCATCACGGCCATCGTCTGGACCGTGATCGGCGAAGGCGACGAGGCCGTCGTGCGGGTCGTGACGGTGCTGGTGATCTCGTGCCCCCACGCACTGGGGCTCGCCATCCCGCTGACCACATCGCTGTCGAGTGCCCTGGCGGCTCGCAACGGCATCTTGATCAAGGACCGGCTCGCCCTCGAGACCAGCCGCAAGATCGATACCGTCTTGTTCGACAAGACCGGCACCCTCACCAAGGGCGAGCATGTCGTCGTCGGCGTGGCCGCCACCGAGGGGGTCACCGAGAGCGAGATGCTCCGCCTGGCCGGCGGCGTCGAGGCCGACAGCGAACACCCGCTGGCCCGCGCCATCGTCAGCGCCGCCCACGATCATGACGGCATCGCCACAGCCACCGAGTTTCGCTCCCTCACCGGCCGCGGCGTCGAAGCGCGCATCGACGACATGGTGTACGCCGTCGGCGGCCCGGCGATGCTGCGCGACCGGAGCCTCGCAGTGCCCGCATCGATCTCCACCGCCGTCGAGGAGTGGAAGGGTCGCGGGTCGTCGGTGCTCTACCTCGCCTCCAGCGAGGGCATCCTCGGCGCGCTGGCGGTCGAAGACGAGGTTCGCCCCGAAGCCCGCCAGGCCATCGACCAGCTCCACGCGGCGGGGCGCAAGGTCGTGATGATCACCGGCGATGCCCACCAGGTCGCCGACGCGGTGGCAGCCGACCTCGGCATCGACGAGGTCTTCTCCGAGGTCCTCCCCGAGGACAAGGCCGCCAAGGTCGCCGAGCTCCAGGACCGGGGTCTGCGCGTCGCGATGGTCGGTGACGGCGTCAACGACGCCCCCGCCCTCGCCCGGGCCGACGTGGGCATCGCCATCGGTGCGGGCACAGATGTGGCCATCGAGTCGGCGGGGCTCATCCTCGTCAGCGACGACCCGCGCAGCGTGATGTCCATCATCCACCTCTCCGAGGCCGTCTATCGCAAGTCGAGCGAGAACCTGGTGTGGGCCGCTGGCTACAACGTGCTCGCGATTCCCATCGCGGCGGGCGCCCTCCAGTGGGCCGGCATCACCATGCCGCCCGCCCTCGCGGCAGTCCTCATGAGCGTGTCCACCATCGTGGTCGCGCTCAACGCCCAGCTCCTGCGCCGACTCGACCTTCGTCCCGCAGCGATCGACGGCGTCGAGCTCGACCCGGACGAACATGGCGAGGCAGTGGCAACGGCGCGCGACGACGAGAACACCGGCACGCGCCGATGACCATCAGAACGAATCGACCGCGTCAACGAGGTTTCAGCGCGACCTTCCGTTCCTCTCGGAGAATGCTTCCGCCGCCTCTCTGCTGCGGCGCTGGGACGAGCACATCGAGTGCGACGGGCCTGCCGGTCATCAGCCCACAAATCATTTGTCCCATGGTCTTGCTCCTTCCGGCTGCTTCGTGCCCGCGAGGAGAGCAAGCAAGGAGCCACCTTCACCGCGCGGCTCTCGCTGCTTCATCGTCACCGCGCCGCGGATCGAATCGCGCCGGACTCGAGCAGCCGTACCCGATCTTGCACGCAGGTGCGTCGATTCTGCGATTTACAGCTCGAACGGGGCACGCGGAGGACGCTGGAGGGGGTTCTCACCCCTGGCCCGATCCTTGCTTTGCGATGGCAGGGGAGGGACGAGATGACCGGCGCCGAACGCTGCTGCCACGGATCGTGTCGATGCCTCGCGCGGGAGGGATCTCCGGATTGCTCGGAGGCCTGTGAGGCCGCTGCGCAGCGCCGCCAGGGCGACCTCTGTGTCTGCGGCCACCCCGCATGCCAGTAGCGCATCGACTCCCGCTCCCGGTCCGGATTCTCTCGCCGGCGCACTCCGCAACGAGGATCCGGATCGGGAGCATCCTCGCGTCTCGAGCCACCGCGAGAGGCTGCGAGGTCGGTCTCCCCCTTCCAGCGTCTCGCCGATGCCGGCCCGATCGGCGAGACGGTCGTCGACCGTCCTCCGAGGCCGAAGCCCTCGGGTGAGTTGTCACTTCCGGCGGTATCGGACCTCACTCGCCCGCGTAGTTCTCATCGAACCATGTGATCAGTGAGTGCCGAGCTGACCACGGCCATCCTCATGCATGGGGGATCATGCATGGGGGATCACACTCCGCGCTGAGGCTCGATCCGATCGTCGCCTGGACATGGAGAAGGAGAAGCACGCATGGCGAGCACGTCAACCAATCGGGGCGTCGTGTACAAAGGCCCGGGCAAGGTGGAGGTGGAGGGCATCGACTTTCCCAAGCTCGTGAATCCCCAGGGCAAACAAGCCGAGCACGGCGTGATCCTCGAGATTGTCGCCACGAACATCTGCGGCAGTGATCAGCACATGGTGCGGGGCCGTACCACGGCTCCTATCGGCCTGGTGCTGGGTCACGAGATCACAGGGGAGATCATCGAAGCTGGACGCGATGTCGAGTTCCTCGAGGTTGGCGACCTCGTCTCGGTTCCATTCAACGTCGCCTGCGGCCGCTGTCGAACCTGCAGGGAGCAGCAGACCGGCATTTGCCTCACCGTCAATCCCGAGCGGGCAGGCGGCGCGTACGGCTATGTGGACATGGGCGGCTGGGTGGGAGGACAGGCCGAGTACATCATGATCCCGTACGCCGACTTCAACCTCCTCAAATTCCCCGACAAGGACCAGGCCATGGCGAAGATCCGTGACCTGACCTGTCTGAGCGACATTCTGCCCACCGGCTATCACGGCGCCGTCACGGCGGGCGTCGGCCCCGGTTCGACGGTGTACATCGCCGGCGCCGGGCCAGTCGGCCTCGCGGCCGCCGTGTCGGCGCAGTTGCTGGGCGCTGCGGTCGTCATCGTCGGCGACATGAACGAGCGGCGGCTCGCGCACGCGCGTACCTTCGGCTGCGAGACCGTGAACCTCGCGGAAACCGGCTCTCTCGCCGACAAGGTCGCGCAGATCCTCGGCGTGCCCGAAGTGGACAGCGCGGTCGATTGCGTCGGCTTCGAGGCGCGCGGGCACGGCGCGGAAGCGAACACCGAAGCGCCCGCGGTCGTGCTCAACGCCGCGATGGAGATCACGCGCCCGGGCGGCTCGATCGGGATCCCCGGCCTCTACGTCACCGATGACCCCGGCTCGAAGGACGCCGCAGCCCGCAAGGGGGCGCTGTCGATCCGCTTCGGGCTCGGCTGGGCCAAGAGCCACTCGCTGCATACCGGACAGACGCCGGTGCTGAAGTACAACCGAAAGCTCATGATGGCCATCCTGCACGACCGGATCCAGATCGCCAAAGCGGTGAACGTCACGGTCATCACGCTCGACGAAGCCCCGCGCGGCTACGCCGACTTCGACGAGGGCGTCGCCAAGAAGTTCCTCATCGATCCGCATGGTGTCCTGAAGAACGCCGGATAGAAACGCGCGACAGTAGATTCCGCATTCGGCGGACGGACGGCTCCGACAAGGGAAACAATCGCAGCTACGGAAACCTTCCACCGCAAAACGTTGCTGGTGGCGCTGCCGATCGGGTTCGCGGCCTCCAATCGCGTCGTCGGCCTCTCGTCATCCTATGCGGTCGTCATCGCCTTCCGCATCGTCGGCGGTATTTACGCGGGCGTGCTGTGGCCGACTACGGTCCTCCGCGGGCGAAGTCCTCGGACGAGTTGCCACTTCCGGCGCGATCGGACCTCGATCGCCCGCGTCTTCGTCCTTACGCGCCAGTAGCCGCGGAGCGGACAGAGGACAAACAAGCGGGGCGCAATTTCAATCCGTTACACGTGCGCCCATCGCTCCGAGGGGACGATGGGCGCACGGGACCGAAAATCAGGCCAACTTCGCTCGGAGCTCCAGGTTCGCCTGGCTCTTGCGCCGCTTCGCCGCCAAGCCCATCAAGCCCACGCCGAGGAGAACGGCGGTCGCGGGCTCGGGCACGACTTGCACGTCCATCGCGAGGCCGTCGAGATACCACCCGCCTTTGCTGACCTGGATACCGAAGTTGTACTCACCGAGAGCGTTGGGGTCGAAGCTACCCGCCGGCGGCGTCACGATCCCAGCAATGGGGACGGCAAGGTATCCAAAGAGGAGATTTTGGGATTCTTGCGCGAGCGTTGCTCCCGGAGTTGGCGAAAGCGCGACTACCTGCGTCAGGTTGACGACACCCAAGGAGCCGAACGGCGTATCCAGGCCCGGGTCGAAGTCGTAGTACAAATTGAACTGATAGTCGGTGAGCTTGGGCGTCGCACCGTTGAAGCCCTCGACCTTGATGAATGTGTTGAAGTTCCAGAGGGCGCCCGTGGTCGAACTCTCCCCGGCGCCGCCGGTGTTGCTCCCCGGACCCGCGAAATAAGTTCCGGCGCCGTCGTTGGTCACGTCGGGGTTGGAGTATCGCCCGTGGGCGTTCATCGCGATGGTGATCAGGACATTGCTGCCGTCATAGAACTGCCTGGAGGCCGTTACCGCATCGTTGGGGATACCAACGCCCCCCCCAGTTTGCTTCGGGGAGAGGACCGAAGGAGTCGTAGAACGGAGTGGCCGAAGCCCCGCTGCTCGTGCCCAGCACCAAGGCCAGGACGAACGATCCGAGCTTCACGGCGCGGCGCAGCTCAGGGCCAGTAAGACCGCCAGCCATGCGAGTACTGATCTTCACGGAACGCGTCCCCCTTGTCATAAGTTCGCCAGCTCAGCGAGGGGGGGCGACCGTTGCGGCCAATGCGCGCAGCGCGTTCCCTTCCCCGCCAAAAGAACCTGCAACTCGCATGCCGGGGCAAGGCACTCCGTAAGTCGCTGAATTCCCTGGAGTGCACCGGGTCCGCTCGTGACGCGGCGGGAAAAGCTTTTCATAGTTATGGGAAAAACTTTCGCGCTACTCGTGGAAATCGGCAGGTCGGCGGCCCGCTCCGTTGCTGCGAACCAGTTCGCCGGTGCCAGCGGCGGAGCCATCGCGGCGGACAGGACGAACAGTGCGATCCTTTCATTCAGGTCCGATCAGGTCCGTTCCGTCTACTCCCGCGGGGGCCGGTCTCCACCCACGGCCCCAGCCATCCCCGACCCCGAGGAATGTCTCGGCGGCTTCGAGGCAGGTCCCTGAGGCAATCACTTCGGTGCCGAGCGGCTGCCTGCGGCCGACGGAGCCGCCGGGCGCAGGTGCACTCGGCGCTCGGGCGAGCGGGTGTCCGACGCGCAGACTCGAGAGGGGACGTGTGTCCCGCGCCGCCCATCAGGCCGGTGCGGCGTCGCCGGGGCGGTAGACGCGATTGAACAGCGGCACGGCCATGATCGTCGTCACGACCGCCATGATCACCAGGATCGTGAACAGCGTCTGCGTGATCATGCCGCGCTCGTAACCGATGTTGAGCAGGATCAGCTCCATCAGTCCGCGCGAGTTCATGAGCGCGCCGATCGCGAGGGCGTCCTTGCTCGACTCGCCGGCGAAGCGCGCCGCGAGGCCGCAGGCGATCCCCTTGCCGGCGATCGCCGCCACCAGCAGCAGAGCCGCGATGCCCAGCATCACCGGTGAGGCGATCAGCGAGAACTTCGTGCTCAACCCCGAATTGATGAAGAACATCGGCAGCAGATAGACCGTGGTGAGCGGGCCGATCTGGCTCTCGAGTCGCTTCTGCAGCAATCCCCGCGGCATCGCGGCGCCGAGGATGAAGGCGCCGAACACCGCGTAGATGCCGAGCCGGTCGGTGAACCAGGCGGCGAGCATCAGCAGGGTGAGAGCGGCCGGCAGCACCAGCGGCTCGCGCGACGGCAGCGCCAGGAGCCAGGCGAAGAGCTTCGCCAGGAGCTTGCGGCCGACGGTGAACATGAACAGGCCGTAGGACGCCCCGCCGAAGAGCGCCAGCAGCGCGATCGACATCTTGCCGGTGAAGCTCGCCAGCACCACCGCGAGCAGGCACCAGGCCGCCGCGTCGTCGAGCGCGCCGGCGGCGAGCGCGAGCGTCCCCAGCGCAGTCCCCGAGAGTCCGCGCTCCGAGATGATCCGCGCCAGCATCGGGAAGGCGGTGATCGACATCGCCGAACCGAGGAAGAGCGCTGCCTCCCAGACCTTCACGCCAGGCGCGAAGAGCGGGAAACGGTCCATCAGGCCCCAGGCGAGGAGAGCACCGAGGGTGAACGGCGTGACGATCCCCGCCCAGGAGACGAAGACCGCGCTTTTCAGCCGTTTGCGGATGAGCTCGAGGTCGAACTCGAGGCCGATCAGGAACATGTAGAGCACCAGCCCCATCTGGGCGATGCTGTAGATGATCGGCAGGCTCTCGCTGGGGAAGAGCTGGGCCTGGAGGCCGGGGGCGACGAGGCCGAAGAGCGACGGTCCGAGCAGCACCCCGGTGATCATCTCGGCCACGACCTGCGGCTGTCCGAGCGGCCGCACCAGGAAACCGACCAGCCGGCAGGCGGCCAGGATGATGGCGAACTGCAGAAAGAGCGCGATCGACAGTTCGAAGTTCGACAAGACTGCACATCCCCCGAGGGTCGCAAAGCAGCCGCGCAGCTTATCCGAACTCGAGTCGCATCGCGCCGACGAGGCGCTCTGCCGGGCCAAACACTCTGCCGGGCCAAACAAACAGGCAGGAACCGCGTCGCGCGTTCGGCTCGACCGTGCTCGCCCCCACCCGTCCCGTTCCTCCTGTCGGCCCGGACCCGGTCCGGGGTTGTACGGCCGGAGGGCGCGTTGGTGCCGCCGCCGCGTTCGGTGTCACCAGAGATCTGCGGACGCGCGGGTGTCGTGACCAGGTGTCGGGCCTCGGCGTCCTCCGCGCGCTCGTAGGAACGCGCGTTCCCAGTTTCGGCAAAGCGGTTCCGTCACGCCTCGGTGAGCGGCGCGGGGTCGCGCGCGGGCCGAAGCGGCCAACCCTTTGATTTCAAAAGGCTCTCTCTCTCTCTCTCTCTCTCTCTCTCTCTCTCTCTCTCTCTCTCCCTCCCTCTCTCTCGGCGCGCTACTTGAATTTGTGTAGGGGCGGGAAGGCGTGCGCCCGCGCGGTGCGGGCGCTTCCGTGCTGGTGCACAAGTACTCCGCCAGCAAAGGAAGCCTACCTTGCGCCAATCCCTGCTCCTCGCGGCACTCGCCGCGCTGCTCGCGACCCCGGCCTCGGCCACCGTGATCATCGACTGGGTGCCGATCGGCAACGCGGGCAACCCGGCCGATACCCCCTCGAGCAACTGCTACGCGGCCAACTGCGGCTCGGTCTCGTACGACTACTGGATCTCGAAGTACGAGGTGACGAACGCCCAGTACGCGGAGTTGCTCAACGCGAAGGCGGCTGCGGACCCGCTCGGCCTCTACAACACGGGAATGGGTAGCAGCGCGACCTTCGGTGGCATCACGCGGAGTGGCTCCTCGGGCAGCTACAGCTACGCGGTGAAGCCCGGTTTCGCGAACAAGCCGGTGACGTACGTGTCGTTCTACGACTCGCTGCGCTTCGCGAACTGGCTGAACAACGGGCAGGGAAGCGCGAGCACGGAGACGGGCGCGTACACGCTGCTCGGCGGGACGGCGACGCCGAACAACGGCCTGACGGTCACGCGCAACGCCGGCGCCAACATCGTTCTTCCCAGCGAGAACGAGTGGTACAAGGCGGCGTACTACAGCCCCGGCGGTGTCTATTTCGACTACCCGACGGGGACGAACAGCATGACGGGCTGCGTCGCGCCGGGCTCGGATACCGGGAACTCGGCGAACTGTGCTGGCGCGGGGTCCGTGCTCACGGACGCTGGTGCCTACGGTCTCTCGGACAGCCCCTACGGCACGTATGACCAGGGCGGGAACGTGTCGGAGTGGAACGAGGAGATCGTGTACGGCTCGTACCGGGGCTTCCGGGGCGGGAGCTGGTACGGCTACGCCGGCTACCTCGCCGCGTCGTCCCCGATCCTCTACGGCCCGACGTTCGAGGGCTACTACGTCGGTTTTCGTGTCGCGAGTCTCGTCCCCGAGCCCGGCACGGGACTGCTCGTGATGACAGGAGTCCCCGGTCTGGCGCTGCGGCGCAAGCGCCCCGCGAAAGCCCTCTGACCTCTTGCCCTTGGACCCTTGTCCGAGGCCGCGCGGCGCAAGCCGCGCGGCCCGCGTTTCGGGGGAGCGCCAGACATGCCTCGCGCGGGTGATCCGCCGGTGCTGCTCGTCAAGTGGT
>WYBR01000026.1 GCA_011525805.1 Vicinamibacteraceae bacterium | reverse complement strand
GCCTTCGACGCCCGCAACCTCTCATCCTACAGCGCCTTCCCGTTGACCTTTACCAATGCGCTGGGCTCCTGCAACTGCCCCTGCCCCGGCGGACTGGTCGAGCGCGTCTTCGCCACCGGCGGAACCGTCACCCTCCACCTCCACGAGACCTGCCAGGATGAATGCCCCACGTCGTGAGATCCCGATCATCGACCTGTGGACCGGAAAGCCGTGGGTGGCGGAGCCTGAGCCGGAATCCATAAGCGGCGACACTCTTGACCACTCTGCTGAAGCGGAAGTTCCCGGCGAGCGATCGAGTCGATCACTCTCCTCCGGACCGCCAATCGCGCCGCACCGCGTCGACGATGCGACGGCCCTGGACCTAGCAGATTCGCGGCAGGAACAACGATGCCGCTGCCAACAAAAGAAGGCACGATCACCATCCGCATCGGCTGGTGAACAGCCGGCCGACGCGAACACGATCTCACTGGTCGGCGTGCCGCCTATCGTCGGGTCCGGCGAACGCCGGTTGGTACGGTGAACGGAGGAGACAGGTGTGTCGGCGGGGCAGGCACCGCCGTGATGGCCGAGTCCGATGAGGGCGACGCCAGATGCGGCGCCGGTGGAGAGTTCGATACGCCGTCCCGCGCATGGAGACTACTGACGATGAGTGGACCGATCGTACGATTCCGGATCAGAACCGAGACATGAGTCCATCCGCGTCAATTCCCGTGATTGACCTCTTTGCCGGCCCCGGAGGCCTCGGCGAAGGATTCGCTTCGTACACCAGGGGTGGCAGGAGTCCCTTCCAGGTCTCGCTTTCGATTGAGAAGGACGCTGCAGCCCACGAGACGCTTCTGCTGAGGTGCTTCTTCCGGCAGTTCGATCCGGACTCGATACCCGAGGACTACTACCGGGCGCTTCGCGGCGAGATCACTCAATTCGAGCTATTCGAGCGACACCCGGCGGCCGCAAACGCCGCAACGGCCGTGGCATGGCGCGCCACGCTTGGAGCGGAACAACATCTCACGGTTCGGCGGCGCGTTGAAGCTGCGATCGGCAAGAGCGATCCATGGGTGCTGATCGGAGGTCCGCCGTGCCAAGCGTACTCACTCATCGGTCGCTCCCGGAACAAGGGTGTTGAGAAGTACGATCCCGCGAATGATGAGAAGCAGACCCTGTATGTGGAGTACCTCCAGATCATCGCCGACCACTGGCCGGCCGTGTTCGTCATGGAGAACGTCAAGGGCCTGCTGTCGGCGACGTTGAACGATCAGCGAGTCTTTCAGCGCATACTGGATGATCTGCGGTCGCCTCGAAACGCACTTCGACGTGAGGGCCGCAGCATCCGCCGGAACGGCGGCGCGCACGAGTATCAGGTGTTCTCCGTTGTGCGGCACGGCATGTTCGAAGACTCCAATCTCGCCGACTTCGTCGTGAGGACCGAGGATCACGGGATACCACAGGCCCGGCACCGCATCATCCTGCTCGGTGTGCGTGACGACCATGCTCGGGAACAGCCCGGTGTGCTGCCTCGCGTGGAGGCCGTCCCAGCCGAGGCTGTGCTGGACGGACTTCCGCGTCTCCGAAGCGGACGGTCAAAGGGCACGGACACTGCGGATGACTGGATCGACACTCTGCGAGCCGTCCGGCGCTCGCCGTGGCTGCGTCGATCCACTGATGAGTCGGTCAGATCGCAGATTGAAGCGGCTCTCGATTCGCTCACGCGGCCGCGACAGGACAGGGGAGGAGAGCATGTTCCGGGCGAGGTCGACTCCGGGCTGGCCCACAAGTGGTATGTCGATCCGCGAATCGGCGGAGCATGCAATCACGCAACCCGTGGCCACATGGACAGCGACCTGCATCGCTATCTCTTTGCCGCGTGCTTCGCGAGGGTGCATGGGCGTTCACCGGTGCTTCGCGACTTCCCCGCATCGCTCTGGCCGAGCCACACCAATATAGTCCACGCCCTGAACGGGCACGGGATGTTTGCGGATCGCTTCCGAGTCCAGACTCGCGGCCGTCCGTCGACGACGATCACAGCGCACATCGCCAAAGATGGTCACTACTACATTCACTACGATCCTTCACAGTGCCGCAGCCTCACGGTGCGCGAGGCGGCGCGGCTTCAGACGTTCCCGGACAACTACTTCTTCTGCGGAAACCGCACCGCACAGTACGCGCAGGTCGGAAATGCCGTGCCTCCGCTTCTCGCGCGGCAGATTGCGGGAATCGTTGCAGACCTGCTTGGCGAGTAATGGACCGGATCAGCAAAGAACATCGAAGCTGGAACATGTCGCGCATTCGGGGGCGCGACACGAAGCCGGAGAAGGTGGTTCGCTCGCTGCTTCACCGCATGGGGTATCGATTCCGGCTGCATCGCAGAGATCTGCCGGGCAGGCCGGACATCGTCCTGCCAAAGTACCGAACTGTGATCTTCGTGCATGGCTGCTTTTGGCACCGGCATCCGGGATGCAGATATGCCTATACCCCGCGGACGCGCGTCTCGTTCTGGAAGGAGAAGTTCCGGAGAAACACAGCTCGGGACGCTGAAGCGAGGGCGCTTCTCCGGAAGGCCGGCTGGCGTCAGGTCGTTGTGTGGGAGTGTCAGACGCGCCATCAGGATCGACTTGCCGAGCTGCTCGAGAGCATCAGCGGCTATGCGCCAGACTGAGCGACTGGCAGCACCAGCTGTTGTTGTCGCAGATAGTCAAAGAATCTCTGAGCAAGCATGGCTTCTTGTCCGCGCACACGAATGCCGAACTCGATGTTGGCGGCCATGCCGTGAAAAGTGAAGTTAGCGGATGTAATCAGCAGGTCACTTGAGTCGACCAGTAACAGCTTGCAGTGCATCTTCGCCAACGATGATGCTCCCGGTGCTGGGGCATTGGTAAAGAGATTCGGAAGGGGTATCCCTTGGGGCCATGCCGCAGCAATGAGACCGGCCGACCTGACTTCTCGATCACACACAACGTCGATGGCCACGAATCGGCTGGCCGCTGCCTGCAGCAGACTTAGCATCCCGCCTTCAGCCGTGATGACATAACCCAGCGTCAGTATGCTGCGCTTGGCCGCGGATACCATCTCGCGCACGACCACTCCCGTAGGCCGTATGCCGGGAGCGCTTCCGCTAGGTACTGTCGCAATGAACTCCGCGGCCAAGGCAGTACGTTGGAGCTCGGCACGCTGAATTGCGAGACACTGGAAGATCAACAGCAGAATTGAGGGAGGGTCGGCATCACGGCTGACATGCGAGAGGTAGGGCAACAACGCCGATGTGGGTGCCATTCCGCTGATAGCTTCGCTTGCGCCGCTATCGAACGGATCGCACATAAGCGTTCGTGATACCTCGACAATGTCGCGGGGAAGGCCCAAGGTGCTTCTTTCTATGGCTGTTGCAACAAAGCGCTGAAGAATCCGAGGGTGCGGTCCGCGGGGATTCCCACTAGGGTCGCGCGATCGAGTAGCCGATTGAACTCCTCGCATGACGTCTCCGGGGCGAGAAGGCAGGCATGGCATGCTGCTGCGTTCAAGGTTTCGGTGGGAGACTGCACGCGATCAATGCACAACGGATCGCTTGAACACCATTGCATCGCCTGCACGGCTCCCTCCACGAGCCGCACGATTCGGGAAGGCAAGCCTTGGCGACACAGACCTCCCAGTGTTCCATCGGAATCGGGAGTGGCGGTGTAGATGAGCACGCCAGCCATGCGGCGCTGCGGATGGCTGTCCACGTACAGGCGCTCGCGGAGCGAAGATGTGGAGTAGCCGCACTCGAGTGACAGCTGCCGGATGAGGGCGTGTCCAAACGAGTGAACGAGCAGCATCCGTGGACTGATCGTTCGCGGAACGACAGCCTTGGAACCATGCCGCTCTCGATATTCTGCGGCATACGCTTCGTGGAGTTCGGCAGCTCGCTGTTGCAGAACGGCCGATCGGCCCTCCCATGCGCCAAGCTCCTGCTCGTTGAACGCCAGGAAGATTCCTTCCCCCCGAACCTCCGTGGCGGGCAGCCAGTTTCTCTGCTGCCGCGTGATCGGCGCAAAGGTAACATCTCCGCCGTCGCGCCAGTCGGCGGGCGGGCGTATCCGTGTGAATGAGCGCAACGCGCGAACCTCGCGCAGCCGAGTCACACGCACAAGGTGGTCAAAGAAGCGCCGAAGTTCCGGAGGAACGTTCTCGCGATGTGTTTCGAATTCCGATTCGTCATGGTGGACCCCGCCGGCAGTCTGACCCAGCGTGAACTGCGTGTATTCGTCGAATCGCAGCGCCTCTTGATCCTGAATCTCGATCTGACGGATTCGCGTGCGTACCTGTTCGAGAAGCTGATCGACAGACATTTGCAGTGGCACCGCCAGATCCATCGCTTCGATGATGGCGCGTCGCTTGGTGTCATCGTCTGCATGCAGAAGTCGAGGCCAAAAGATGCCAAGGTGCTTTTGAATCTGATCTGACCACGGTGGTATGCTCAGAGCTGAAACAACCACTGGGAAGTAGACGTTGGATGCTCCACGCAGTACGGCCCGCGGTTGTCTGTCACAGTCCGGTTCCCGATCGCCCAGCCAAGGCCTTTCTCCACTGCAGCGAAACGTGATCGCATCGCGAGAGAAGCAGCCATCCATTGACCGTGCCTGCTGGCAGGCCGTACACCTGAGGAGCAAGCCCGCAAGGCCGGCTCCCTCACTCTTCAAAGTCAAGGCCTGTTTGTTCTTGCACGAATCCCTGTGGCGCACCCACCAGTGCCAAGGGAATTCGTCGAGATGGCCATTCTCGCAGATCATGATGAACCGGGCGGGAACGACATGGATGTGTCTTCCGCGTCGCGATGAACATGTTCCGCAATAGAGAGCCGCGTCACCGGGATCTTCGTTCCAGAACCTAGCCTCTCGCAGGCCATAGCACTCTGGGCAATGAAGCCAGCGCGGAAAGCGAATTCCAGGCAATCGGGCACCGTTGACGTAGACCTTGTTCTCCTTTGGAACAGCCGGCGGCAGCCGGAAGCCATCTGTGTGAAGCAGCCGTTCGAGGCGCGGCTCGCTTGTTGTCTGCGGATGATTCAGTCCCGCGGGTTGCGCATGCTCGTCCCATCCGTCAAGGCCGGCAACGACGACCGATACGGCTGCACCACCGTGTTTGCCTGCGCGAAAGTCGACGATGGCGCCTGGCCCGAACGTCGTAATCACTTGGCTGCGTCGTATTTCGTTCAGCTCAACCGGCATCTGCGGGCCCTCCGACGCGAAGACGTGGAATCAGCTTGAACGGGCTTCCGGGCTCGACATCACGCATTGAGTTGGGGGTGCTCCACACTTCACCGTTCGACCAGCCGGCTGCCGCTCGTGCCGCATACTGCTCCGCTGACATCAGAAGAGTCAAATCCGGCCTCTGGTCCCACCAGTAGTTCGGCTGGCCGGTTCCTGAAGTCCAGCGGGACGTCCGAGTCTCCCAGTGATCGAGCAGAGCTTGCAGTTTCGCCTGAACGGCCGCCACTTCGACTGAGTCGGTGTAGGTAACACGAGCGATAATGGCCGGGAGAATCTCGCGCTCGATCTGCTGGCGCAGAGCTGGCGTAAGTACCGGTCGGTCCCGAAGACTGGGCATCCGATGTCGGACAAGAGTAACGAGTACTGCGTGAAGCGCCTTGTCCTGTGCACGTGAGGCGAATGGCGTCACGCTCGTCGCCTCAACGTCGCGATAAGGAGCGGCATGCCAAGAAGCGAATGTCTCAAAGTGCGATCGGTCCCTGGCACGGCCGCTGTTATAAACAGTTACGATCAGACCCGGGTGTTCGCGTCCGACGCGACTTGTCGCCTGAATGTACTCCGCGATCTGCTTGGGTTGCCCGTTCACTACCATCAGGCTCAGTCGCGGGACATCCACTCCGACGCTGATCATGTTGGTCGCCAGTACAGCATCGAACGCCGCACCGCTTGCATAGTCCTTCTCAAGATCGTGCAGTGTGTCCCGAAGTTCCACCTGCGTCTTTCTGCTCGTGAGCTCATCGAGCAGATTGACGACACGTGGGGATCGCTGGCGAACCTTGGCGTACAGATTGATCGATGCGGGCACGTCGTCCTGCAGCATCACCAGCGCTCCGCCCAGTTCCCGGAGTGAATTGAAATAGACGACCTGCGTCCACCACGGATCACGTTCTGCATCCGGAACGGTGGGATCGCACGCGGCCTGAAGAAGCGAACCGCTGACCGCCTGAAGCGCGAACTTGGGCGACCGTCCGGCAGATGTGATTCCGACATAAAGACGTCCGGGCCGTTCGGTGTCATGTACCGCAAAGCACGAGTTCGCCGCATCGAGCACTGGCGGAGGGAACTGGTACGTCGACCGGGCAAAAAGCGATTGGATCTGATCGCTGGCGCGCCGGATGGTGGCCGTTGATCCAATAACCTTCGGGATAACCCGAATGACATCTTCGCCGCGTCGCACGACGCGCGCGCAAAGCTCATCGATCGCCGTCTCATATAGTCCGGCGAGCGTTCCCAACGGGCCAGAGATCAGGTGTAGCTCGTCCTGAATGATCAGTTCCGGCGGATCATGGTGCGCCCCGAAGAACGAGGCCGTTGCCGCCGGCTTTCGCGCAATCTGCGCGAACTTGTCCACCGTGCCGATCAGCAGCGAGGGCGTCTCCCTATAGACATCTTCATCGACGGTCCACAAGGGAAGGAACGGATTGCCGGAGCTTCCGATTGGACACGTCGTGTCGGTGCACTTCACCAGAATGCGGTCGGGCACCTGTCGCCCACGCTGATTGGTTCGATGCTCGCAGAACCACTCCAGAGACTCCTGTCGACATGCGGGGCACGATCGGACCTGGCATGGCGTCGGATCACTCGAAGCCGTGAGTTTCCCGGCTGCTTCATCGACGCTGTTGGGTGTGGCACCTCCCCCAACCCAGAGGCCGATTGAGAAGGGCACATCGCCGAGAGCAAGGTGCTGTTCGGGTAGTTGATTGCCACGGCGCATGTATTCGCATGCGCAGATCAGCGCGGCCGCCCGCTGAAACTGCTGAATAGTGAGAAGACGCAGCGTATAGCGCATGATGACGCCGACGCCAGCGCCACTGCTGCCGTGCACCAAGCGCCTGTAGGCCAGCACAAAGGCAACCAGACCGAGATATGCTTCGGTCTTCCCACCACCTGTGGGGAACCAGAGCAGATCCATCGTCTGGCGATCGGCGTGCAATCGATCAACGAGCGATTGCAGCGTCAAAAGCTGAAACCCGATCTGGAAGGGACGCCACTTCAGATCGACATCGCCGCGAGACCAGCGACGCTGAACTGCTATCGCGCGATTTGCGAACCGGAAAGCGCTGAGCGCGTGCTGATCATCCCTCAGCAGGTCAATTGAACCTCGCATCCTTGCGCACCCGATCCGGCATGTACGAATGTGGAGAGCGGCCTGTGCCTGCAGAGTGGCTGGGAGTGCCTCAATCTCTGCCTCACGATCATCTAGCCACGCCGAATAGATGTCAGGAAACATTCGCAGGCTGGCAATGATGTCGTCTTTCGGAGCCGTGGCGAGCCACTCCGCCGATAGCGGCTTGACTCGCTCGCCCAGCTGAAGTCGGCGAAGGCACGGATCGCCATCCGCCGAAACCGCGGGCACCGCCTGGGATGGAAGCCAAGTCGTTGCGACACGAACAACCCGGCCGCCGGCATCAAGGTCCCATCGTGCGGAGCACGTGTGGCCGACGGCATATTCACAGCAGTTACGATATATCAGCTGGAACTCTGGTTCTTCCGCTCCTTTTCTGGATGGGCGAGCCACAAGTGACGCACCGCTTGCAACGCAGATGCTCAGTTCAACTTGGAAGAATGTCCGCTTCTCGTTTTCCAGCCGGGATTCACCGTCGTCCCAAGCATTGACGAGAACCGCTGTGACAGTAATGCAGGCTGCTGCCGGAGCAACCTGCAAGCGCAGCTGCAGACCCGTGAGACCGTGTGTCGCCAGATCGATTGGAGGTAGCGTGCCGAATCGCAGCTGTATTGGCGGCAACTGGATATCGTGAGCGTGCCTCTTCCACCTCGCCAGGTAGTCCGGTCCCGGCTGCTGCAACGGCGTCCCGTCACTGTCAAGCCAAAGTGGTTCATATGTGCCGCACGTGACGCGGGCAGCAAGCGCCGGCATGGTGCCTTCCGATTCGCTGACCGCGAAGGATATGCCCGCGACGGCCGGCCTCGCGGTTCGGTTCAGCGCGACCGCTTCCTGTGCCGAATCGCTCGCGTCCTCAGCATCATCCTCCGCACCACGCAGCGCCTCGTCCTCTTCCTCGGGAATCATGCTGCGTTGTGGAAACAGGATTCCGGTGAGATAGCGGTCGGAAGGCCGATCATCCAGGCGCTCATCCGGAGTAAGCGGCCCGACCAAGTCCTCGCTCATCTGACGCAGCAGTGAGTCCCTGAAAGCAGCGTGCATCATCTTCTACCTTTACGAAACTTGAAGTATGCGATCGTCCACGCGCGAATGACTGGAGCAAGCAGGAATCCCGACAACTGGTATGGAAAGTGGAGATCGCTGAGCTCGGGGTGATCTCGATCGAGAACGACTGTCCGTGTAGATACTGCGAACAGGTGATTCATCTCCAATGGCGGCCGCATGTAATGTCCGGTGATCTTGATGACGGCCCAGAGATCGCGCCCCACGTCCTCCGAGAACTCACCGATCCACGGACCTCCGACGCCTTCTGCGTACCTGACTCGGTACTTCCAGTCGTACTCTGCGCTTGTGTGCGCCGTCACTTTGGTGGTCGCGTTGGCGCGGGTCGCCAGCATGTCCTGTGCAGCGAACGCGTCAGCCTGTTTCGCATGAAGGCGCTTACTGACTGGCGATGAGGGTACGAGGTCGCCGTCCCGCCCGATTTCAACTTGGGCAGATCGGCCGTCGGGCCTGACCCAGAAAGCCCGGCCAGAGCCTTTCAACGATTTGGCATAGACCGGCCCTGGGGCTGCCACATGAAGCTTCTTTTTTGCACGGGTTGCGCCGACGTACACCACGCGGGACTCCTCTTCCACCGCCTCCTCGGGCGTTTCATCGGACACAAAGAGGTAGACCGTGTCCGCCTCACGCCCCTTAGAGGCATGAATGGTCCCTAGGATCGGCCCCTCGCGCACGCAGTCCTGCACGCACAATTCAGATGGAGGTCGGGATCGGGCGAGCACCTGACGGAGCCGATGAATGTCGATCGAATCTTTGTCGACAGACGCGATTCGATAAAGCATAGCCCAGTCCTGCTCCGCCGATGTGCCGCCAAGCGACGCGCAGTCGCGCTCAGCCCAGAGAGTGCGGAACTCCGTCAAGGACATCCGGGCACCACGGCAGTCGAAGAACACGCGTCCGAGCCACGGCTGCAGGCACGAGGGCAGCCCGGAAAGTCGGAGCCTGTGTGTAATGCCGGCGGAGCAGAACAGCGAAGAAGTCAACAGCACCTCCGCTCGGCGGCGGTACAGAATGAGCAGGTCGGATCGACCGTCAGCGTGCTTCGGCAGATCTGTTCGATTCTGTTCGATCGGCCCCGCAAGACTGTGCAGGCGATTCTTCAACAATGCATGCTGGTCCGCCGGGGGTGAGCTGTTGGTTGACACTACACAGCGCAGCGTCGACATCAGCGATGCCAGAGCAGTTTCGTTTGTGCGGTGGAGCGTCTTGAGCTCCATGCCCCTGAACTTCAAGGCTCCTTCGCGCCGCAGCAGATCGAGGAAGGTGATTGTTGCATCGGGTTCTCGCTCATCAGCGTCGTTCGTAAAGCCGTAGATGGCCTGATGGGGATCGGCAAAGATGGTGACGCCGCAGTCCGGGGCAAGTGCCTTGATCAGCGCGATTACGAGCTTCGCCCGCGCACTGGTCAGATCCTGCGCCTCGTCAACGATGATGTGCTGATAGCGGCTCAGATAGTCCATCAGATCAGAGTCGCCTGCCTCGATCCTTTGCAGGATGGCCAGGATGTTTGCTTCATATCCCCCGAACACATCCGCCGCCTTCTGGTCGAAGCCACAGATCAGGTACCATACTGCTGAATCGAGTGTACTGATCTTGACTGCCGCTGCGCGATGCTGATCACCCACATAGCTCGCGATTCTGCTGCGCATTTCCGCAACAGCGGTGCGAGTGAAGCTCAGGAGCAAAATGTTGGCTGGCTGAACCTCCCAGTCATTGATCAGCGAAGCCACTCGCGCGCACGCTACAGCGGTCTTGCCAGTGCCCGGACCGGCTTCCACCAGAATCCGTGCATCCGGATCGGTCTCAATGACTTCGCGTTGATCGTCATCCCAATCCAGCATCGTGCTTCACAGGCGCTATAGCGGCGCCCCCTTTGCGAATCGCCGGGGAACGGGGGCGGGCCGCACCGGCCATGATATGGGGTCAGTTCGGGTACGTCCTGCTCGGCGGCGACGATGCAGTCGGAGCGGCTGCGCCGTCAGCAGTGCTCTGTCAGTGATCTCGCTGCCGGCCGCAGCAGTTTGGCATACCCTGTACACGAGGTGGATTCGGCCAAATCGCCCCGATGAGACGCTAGAGTCGAAACGGGGCGGCCCGCCTGTGGCTTGGAGTGAATGGTGGCCAAACGACGCAAAGCGCAG
The DNA here is from genome assembly GCA_011525805.1 of Vicinamibacteraceae bacterium. Lineage (GTDB taxonomy): Bacteria > Planctomycetota > Phycisphaerae > Phycisphaerales > UBA5793 > UBA5793. The sequence goes on along the minus strand of WYBR01000026.1, from coordinate 24,224 downwards.
AGCGGCGGCAAGTCGGGCGGGGCGGGGCGGTCGAAGCGGACGACCCCCCGGCCGCGCGGCGGCGGGGCCGCCTCCGGCGACAGGCTCGCGGGCAAGGCCGCAGCCGACGGCGAACTGCCCCTTGCCGCACCCAGCCCACCCCGCTCCGCGTCCAGCTCGTCCCGTACCGCAGCCGACGCGTCGCTCCCCGCCGCCGACTACCGGCACAAGACCTCGACGCGCAAGAACAATCCGCCGGCCAAGATCGCGGCCGAGGGGACGGTGCCGGCGATCCCCAAGGCCCGCTACGCCTACTCGCCCCATCTGGCGCCGGTGCTGCGGTTCGATCCCTCGGCCGACGCCGATCGCGCCGCCGCCGCCATCGCCGCGCTCATCGACAAGGCCGGCCGCGAGCCGCTCAGTGAAGACGAAGCGGCCATCCTCCGCGAGGCGCTCGACAATCGCGAGCCGTGGCTCGAGTGGGCGGGCAAACGCGAGCAGCACGAGCGCGGCCATCTCGAGGTCGATCCCGTCGCCCTGCACATCCACGAGCGCGTCAGCGCCCAGGCAATTCTGAAGATAGCCGCGCGGCAGGATGTGGAGCGCAGCCTCTTCGCCGATCCCGAGCAGGAGTACCACGAGGCGGTGCAGTTCTACCGCCACGACATCGACTGGACGAACCGGCTGATCCTCGGCGACTCGCTGGCGGTGATGTCCTCGCTGGCCCGCCGCGAGGGCCTCGCCGGCAAGGTGCAGATGATCTACATGGACCCGCCCTACGGGATCAAATTCGCGAGCAACTTTCAGTCTGAAGTCGGCCGGCGCGATGTCAGGGACAAGGAAAGCGACCTAACGCGCGAGCCGGAGATGGTCAAGGCCTATCGCGATACGTGGCATCTAGGGATTCATTCATACCTGGCGTACCTCCGTGATCGACTGATTGTCGCCCGTGAGCTGTTGGCGGATACGGGCAGCATCCTTGTGCAGATCAGCGACGAGAATCTGCATCGTGTGCGCAATCTGCTTGACGAGGTCTTTGGAACGACGAACTTTGTTGCGCAGATCGCGTTCTCGAAGACGTCAAGTGCGACAGTATTGCTCCTTCCCAGTACCGTCGATCATCTGATCTGGTATGCCCGCGACAAGGAAGCGGTGAAGTATCGCGAGATGTTTGCAACGAAAGTTGTGGGCGGCGCCGGGGGCGGCAAGTACGATCAAGCCGAATCCGTGACGGGATATCGCGCTCCATCCTCACAACTTGAAAGTGATGACGCCGCGAGGGTCTTTCGTACCGACAATATCACGAGTCAAAGCATTGGCAGAGAGAAGGGTGAAGGCGCGGCCTGCTGGTTTCCCGTTCCGGTGGGTGGACGCTCGTTCCTACCGAGCATGCGAAATCGATGGAAAACGAACGAGGAAGGAATGCGCCGACTCTTGGCGGCCGACCGAGTCGCGATCACGGGCGATTCCCTTGGATACGTTCGATTCCTCGATGATTTTCCGGTATTCCCGTTCAGCGACGTGTGGATGGACATTGGCGGAATACAGAGCCGCGCCGACCCAAAGGTCTACGTCGTACAGACGGCGACAGAAGCCGTCAAGCGCTGCATGCTCATGACCACCGACCCCGGCGACCTCGTACTGGACCCAACGTGCGGGAGCGGTACGACGGCGTTTGTCGCTGAGCAGTGGGGCCGGCGGTGGATCACGATCGACACCAGCCGCGTCGCTCTCGCCATCGCGCGCCAGCGACTTCTCACCGTCAAGTTCGACTATCACGAGTTGCGGCCGATCAACGATGAAGACCAGAAGCGCAACCCCGCCGGCCCTTGGCTGAGCAACGGGGCCGACGGCGTGCAGGGCCCATGCACATTCAAGTGCAGGACGGTGCCGCACATCACACTGCGGAGCATCGCCCAGCGGTCCGAACTCGATCCGATCTTCGCACGGCACGAGCCGATCCTCGATGACCGTCTCGCCCGGTGCAATGCAGCGCTGGTCAAGGTGACGGACAAACAGCGGGCCGCGCTCGCGGGGAAACTCGCCGCGAAGATCGCAGCTGAAGGCTGGAGGGCGCCGACGGACGCCGACCACCGTCGATGGCTTTTGCCCGGCGCGACGCGGGCGATGATCGAATCGGCCCTGGCGGCGGCCTTCGCGGGCACGAAGAAGAGCCCGACGAAGAAGCAGGTCGCCGCACTGACCGAGCGCATTCCCGCGCGGGCGCAGGTGGGCCCGAGCAGTGTGGCCGAGGGCGGAACGGGCTGGGAGCACTGGCAGGTTCCCTTCGACACCGATCCCGACTGGCCGTCGGCGCTCTCGGAGGCGGTGAGCGCGTACCGGCAGGCGTGGCGGGCGAAGATGGATGAAGTGAACGCCTGCATCGCCGCCAACGCCGATCAGGAGGAACTCGTCGATCAGCCGGAAATCGTCAAGGGCGTGACGCGGGTGAGCGGGCCGTTCACCGTGGAAGCGGTGCAGCCGCCGGAGATGAGCCTGGGCGAGGTGGCGGCGCGGACGGATGATCCGGAGTTCGCCGGCGCGCCTGAGGAACTTGGGGCGTTTCACGAGGAGGGAGAGCCGGCGCGGGTCATGCGAATCGTCGAGGGGCGCGATGATGTCGAGGCGCGCAACGCAGCGGCCTACCTCAAGCAGATGTTCGATCACCTGCGCCGCGACGGCGTGCGCTTCCTCGGCAACCGGCAGATGGTCTGGTCGCGCCTCGACCCGCTCTACGAGAGCGGCTCGGGGGAGGTGTTCCACGCCGAGGGGCGCTGGACCATCGAAGGCGAAGAGGACAGCGACCCGCAGGGGCGGGCAAACGTCGTCGTCGTCTTCGGCCCGCAGTACGGTCCGGTGACGGCCAAGATGGTCGAGCAGTGTGTGCGGGCGGCGGCGCGGGTGCAATACGACGACCTCGTGCTCGCGGGCTTCTCCTTCGATGGAGCGGCGACTTCGGTGATTGATGAGGTCGGCGGCGAGAAGGGCTTGCGAACCGCCGGCGGGCATCGCCTGCGCGTCCACATGGCCAACATCCGGCCCGATGTGAATCCGGGGATGAACGGCCTGCTCAAGGAGCAGCCGGGCAGCCAGTTGTTCACCGTGTTCGGCCAGCCGCGGGTGCGCGTGAACGGGCCGGGCCCGGCGGGGTCGTTCGGCGACCTGGCGAAGGGCGAGCCGCCTGAGGGCGAGTTCACGGTGACGATGGAGGGCGTGGACCTCTACGACCCGGTGAGCAACGAGGTCATCCCGACGAACGCCGACAAGGTGGCGGCGTGGTTCCTCGACAGCGACTACGACGGCCGGACGTTCTGCATCAGCCAGGCGTTCTTCCCCGATCGCTCGGCGTGGGAGAAGTTGAGCCGGGCGCTAAATGGCCCGGGCGGCCCGATCGACGCGGAGCGGTTCGAGGCGTTCTCAGGGACGACGAGCCTGCCGTTCCCGAAGGGCCGGCACGAGACGGTGGCGGTGAAGGTGATTGACCCGAGGGGGAATGAGGTGATGCGGGTGGTGGGGCTGTAGGGAGTTCGCGCCGTCGTGGATAACCAATCGCAGTCAACCCGATACCGTCGTGGAGAACTTCGAAGGACTCTGCAAAAGTGGTGGAACGTGATTACGTTTCGCGGATGGAGCTTTGAGATCACAGAACATCGCTCAGTGCGCCGTATCGTTCACCAAGGAGACATCGTCACATTCGCAACTACGGTCAGAAACAACGGTCTGCGCCAGGGCACAATCTATGTGGTCGCGCAATTGCGAAGCCCCTATCTACCGTTCACGATTCTCTTCGATAGCGATCGCGATTCACCATTTGCTGATCGGAGCCACGCCAGACTCCATCAGATTCCCAAGGGACAGGTGCGCAGCACAACGATCCGATGGACTGTTCCGCCCGACTTCGCGCTTGGCATTTACGACATGCGCGCACAAGTGTGGTCACCGCAGCACTTGTACAAGCCGCGTCGATGGCGGCCGCTCTTGACGCGTGGCAAACGGTTCAGCTCGAGCCCCTGGGGTGGCGGCTTGGAGGTCATCGAGAGTGTACATCGTTCGCCTCTTGGTGTTGCTGAGAAAGATGCGCAAATGCGAAATCCAAAGACGCCGCGGGCATTCATTTCCTACTCGTGGGACGATGAGGAGCACACGGATTGGGTTGTGAGGCTCGCCGAGGAGCTCGTGCGGCAAGGCGTATGGGTAATGCTAGACCGGTGGCACCTTCATGCTGGAGAAGAAGTCTTGCATTTCATGGAACGAGGATGTCGCGACTGCGACAAGATTATTATCGTATGCACTCCCGAATATGTCGAGAAAGCGAACGCGCGGAAGGGAGGCGTCGGGTTCGAAACAGTCGTAAGTGCTTCGCTCTACACGGAAGCAGAGGCAAACAAGCGGAGGTTTGTCCCTGTTGTACGAAAGAAGGCACCGGGTCGCGGATCACTGCTCCCATCGTACTTAGGGAGCGCCAAGTATATTGATATGTCTTGTGTTGATTGGCGGGGGACAAGGTTTAATGAACTGCTACGAGAGCTGTATGAGGTACCGGAGTATCAGCCACCTCCATTGGGTTCCGCGCCGATTTTCGAGTGAATGGGTGCGAACGCCAAGGAGCACAGATCGGAATCTGGATGAGTAGGCAAGCAGAGGACATTCCGCTCCAGCCCGTTGAGAATCCGATCCTCTGCAACCCCTACGAGGAGCCGGGGGACCACTGGCTGTACGACCGCGACACCGGCGTGCCGAAGCGGGCGGGGCACAGGCGGCCTGCGGGATACTACTTCAAGACGGAGCGCACCGGGTCGCAGCAGCAGCGGCTCTTCGCCGATGAGCAGTTCGACGACCTGCCGCTCGTCAACGCGCTGCGGGATGATGTGAAGCGATGGCGGGCGGCGGACTATCGCGGCGCCAGTCCGGTGACGAAGGATCTGCTGCGCCACTGGGCGCGGACGGACAGGCCGCGCCGGCTCTTCTTCTGCCAGCGCGAGGCGGTCGAGACGGTGATCTACCTCGCGGAGATGCGTTTCGCCGGCCGGGGCCGGTCGCTGGGCTTCAATCCTCTACTGACCGACGATGATCTCGACAAACTGCTCAGGGGTGAGCGGCCGTCGTTCAAGGCGACTGGCGGTTCGAAAGACTGGTATCCGCGTCTCGTCGATCAGCCGGCCGACGAGGCGCTGCTCGGGTTGAGGCGGATCGGCTGCAAGATGGCGACAGGCTCGGGCAAGACGGTCGTCATGTCAATGCTCATCGCCTGGGCGTTCTGCAACCGCGGCCGCAATCCGCGGAGCGCGGAGTTCCCCAACGCGGTGCTGGTGTGCTGCCCGAACCTGACGATCAAGGAGCGACTCCAGGTGCTGCGACCGGAGCACGGGGACAACTACTACGCGGAGTTTGACATCGTGCCCGCCAAGCACCGCGACCTGATGGGCTGCGGCAAGGTGCTTGTGACGAACTGGCACGCGCTGACGTTGGCCTCGGAGCACTCAGAGAGCGGCTCGACGTACCGCGTCGTGGACAAGGGCGAGGAGGACTCCTGCTCGTTCACTGAGCGTGTCCTGCGCGACATCGGCGGCCTCGACCGGCTGCCGATCATGGTGCTCAACGACGAGGGACACCACTGCTATCGCCAGCGCCCGGATGACGCGGCGGACGGCGCGGAAGATGACGCGGCCACGGATGAGGCGACCGAGGAGGATGTCGAAGAGGCTCGCATCTGGCTCGGAGCGCTGGACCGCATCAACAACTGCAGCGCGGCAGGCGCCGGCGAGCGCGGCATTTCGGCGTGCGTCGATCTTTCGGCCACGCCGTTCTACATCAAGGGCAGCGGCCATCCGGAGGGTTCGCCCTTTCCGTGGCTCATCAGCGACTTCGGGCTGGTTGACGCGATCGAGAGCGGGATCGTGAAGATTCCGCGCCTGCCGGTTTCCGATACAACGGGCCGGCCCGACCCGCAGTACTTCCGGCTGTGGCAGAACATCACTGATGACCTCGAACCGGGTGAACGGCTGCCGGGCAAGCGCAAGGGCAAGCCCAAGCCTGAGGTCGTCTACCGCAAAGCGCAGGGGGCGCTGACGCAACTGGCGGGACAGTGGCTCGAGCGATTCCAGTTGATCCAGGAGGCCACGCCGGGCAAGGAGCGCGAGCCTCCCGTCCTGATCATCGTTTGCGACAACACCGATGTCGCCGAGGAGTTCTTCCGCCGGATCAGCGGAGAGCGAGAAGAGGAGATCGTCACCGAGGAGGATGTCGAGGATGTTCTCGGTGAGAACGGCGACGACGAGGATGAGCAGCCCCGCCGCCGCGGAAGGTCGAGCAAGCCGAAGAAGCGGACGGTGTACGGGCGCGGCGAGGTCTTCCCCGAGTACTTCTCGAACACGGCCGAGAGGAAGTACACGATCCGCATCGACTCCAGATTACTGGCCGAGGCGGAGAGCGGTGAGCCGGGGAAGAAGCGAAGCGACGCCGCGGATGAACTGCGGCGAGTCGTTTCGACAGTCGGCAAGCGGGGCCAACCCGGCGAGCATGTTCGGTGCGTCGTGTCGGTCGCAATGCTGACCGAGGGATGGGATGCAAACAACGTCACGAACATCCTCGGCCTGCGGGCGTTCGGCAGCCAGTTGCTCTGCGAGCAGGTGGTTGGGCGCGGGCTGCGGCGCATGGACTACACGCCTGACCCTGAGACGGGTCTGCTGCACCCCGAGTATGTCGATGTCTACGGCATCCCCTTCAGCGTGATCCCCTTCAAGGGACGGCCGACGAAAGCCACAGCGGGCGAGGACCGGCCGAAGAACCATGTCCGTGCGCTGCCGGAGCGGGCGCACATGCGCATGGAGTTCCCGGTCGTGGAGGGGTATGTCTTTGCGTTGCGGCGGAACCTCATCCGCTGCGACATCGAGAGCATGGAGCCGCTCGCGCTGGAGCCGAACATCGAGCCGACGGAGACGGTCGTGGCGATGACTGTCGGCTACGCAGAGGGACACACGACGAGCTTGGCCAATCCGTTCCCGATCTCCCGGCAGACGCGCGGCACCTACTACGAGCGGAATCACATCGAGACGATCAAGTTTGAGATTGCCCGGCGCGTGATGGAGTGTCTGCTTGTGGGCGTGGCCGGATCAGAGAAGTCGGAACGGCACGCCCGGGTTCTGAGATTGCAGTCGAGGCACCAGTTGTTCCCGCAGGTCTACCGGTGCGTCGATGAGTACATCCGCAGCAAGGTCGACGACCGGGGCTGCCCCTTGCAGGAGATCGGGCTTGAGCGATACGCCCGGCCCATCATCGAGAGGCTCGTCGATCGGATCGAGCCCGATGACGAGCAGGGCGAGCCGCCGCTGCTGCCCGTGTTGAACCGGACCAAGCCAACGGGATCAACGGATGATGTTGACTTCAAGACGGTGCGGCCTTGCCGGGCGACTCGGTCAAGTCACATCGACCAGGTGGTCCTCGACACCGAGACCTGGGAGGCGTCGGCGGCGTTCCGGCTCGAGTCGGCGGTCGATGCCGGCCACGTGAGGTTCTACGCGCGCAACGAGGGAATGGCGTTCTCTATCCCGTACGAGTATCAGGGCATTACTCACGGCTACGAGCCCGACTTCCTCGTGCGCCTGGCCGACGGCACGACGCTGGTGCTCGAGATCAAGGGCTTCGAAGACAACGAGACAGGGGCCAAGCACGACGCCGCGAAGCGCTGGATCAGTGCCGTGAACAACTGGGGGCGCCTCGGGCAGTGGCGGTTCCATGTTTGCCGCGACCCGGCGGTTCTCCTAGAAGAGGTGGTCCGCTTGCTCGCTATCCCCAACCTTGACGGTCGGAGCAGTGGCTCGCTTCAGAGTTCGTGGATTTGGTGCTGACCCGCCCGGAACGGCGCATTCGAATGAAGTCGATGCACTATCGCCTGATGGCGTCGGAGAAGCGAGATAAGAGGTTGATTCATGAAGCAGATCAAGGACTTCGGTGATGACCGCAACAAGGGGTGGTGTGTCCTCTGCGGTGGTCCAGGGCAAACGCGAGATCATGTTCCCTCGCGAGTGTTGCTGGATGAGCCGTACCCAGTAGAATTGCCTGTTGTGCCGGCATGCTCGGAGTGCAATGCTTCCTTCTCCGCGGACGAAGCGTATCTGACTTGCCTGATCGAGTGCGCTCTCGCTGGCTCAGTTGAGACAGCGAAGCGCCGCAGAAAGGTCGATGAACTTCTGGCGAGGTCGCCAGCCCTCGCTTCGCGACTGCAAGCGGCACGCTACCAAGGAGCGCAGGAGTCTGGATTCACACCCGAGCAGGACAGAGTTCGGAGAGTTCTCGTCAAACTCGCGAGGGGCCATGCAGCGTTCGAGAACAATGAACCACGCACTGACAGTCCAAGGTCAGTTGCTTTCATGCCCTTCGTGGCGATGTCAACGGAGGATCGCAGTCGGTTCGAGATCGGATCGAAGGGGCTCGAGTTCGCTGGTTGGCCCGAGGTCGGATCTCGGGCAATGACCCGGCTGGCGACCGGTGCCGACTTGTCCAGTGGTGAGTGGATCGTCGTACAGCCCGAAATGTACCGCTATCGGATCGAGTGGACTCAGGGCTTTCGAGTACAAATGGTGATCCGCGAGTACCTGGCCGCTGAGGTTGCTTGGGACTGAACTGGCAACCCCACGACCCGGAAGCAATGCCTCAGCATGCCGCGCATCAGATGCGAGCGGCATCGAGTTTCTCGCTCCCCCGCGCTCGTGCGCCGTTAACCCGCACGCGATGAGTTCGAACGCGATGTCTGGTTAACGCGGCGCGAGCGCGGGACAGACGGGTCCGGACCTCGCGCGACGGCGGAAGCGGCAGGTGGTCGTCGCCGACAGCCTGGTCACCGAGGCTCCAGCAGCGGATTGACGAACCGCGTTTTTGACAGCGCCACGGCGGTTAGGCCGGCTTGGTTAACGCTGCGCGAGCGCTATCATGCCCGGTTCCCGATTAGCCAACGGTTCGAAACCGTTCTGATCGGGGAGTTCGCGGCCTCCGCCCGATCTCGGCGGAGGCCGTGTCGTTTACAGCCGGGTCCGCCAATCGGCCCCGTTTGCACGCTGGGGCGGCCTTTCGGCGCTCTCCGTTTCGCGGTGAGAGCGAGGGGTGCCGATAAGAACGCCCTCAAACGGCAGCCTTGGCGAGCCGCTCTCCCGGCCTCTCGGCTCTTGGTTTACAGGTTTCGGGGATCGGGGGTGCGGTCAGAACGATCCTCCATCCGCTGTCGCAGTCACGAGTCCTCATTCAAATGTGTGGACCACGAGTTGACTGATCGCGCACTCGTTCTGGACCACGGCCTGGAAGAGGATGGTTTGGCCGCGGGCGAGGAGGGGGACGGAGCGCGTGATCGACGCGACACCGTTGGAGTCGGCGATCGCGCTGCCGATGACCGTCGGGCTGTCGAGTTGCAACGCGTTCTGCTGTAGGTCGCAGCCGGGAATCGGCGTCCCCCCGCCGTGGCGGGAGTAGAGGAAGGTGACCGTCGCACCGGGCGTGACGCTGCTGACGGTGATGGTGTTGGCGACGCCGGCGGCGCCGGGCGCGGGAGCGGTCATTTCCATCGAGGGGCTGACGGGGCTGCGGAGAAAGGCGTAGAGCGTCAGCGGGCGCCCGTGAATTACCCCTTGCGTTGCGATCTGCCCGGCGTCATTGATGTCGCGTGCGAAGGTGAGCGTCCAGTTCTCGCGCAACCGGGGCGGGACCATCGGATCGAGAATCTGCATGCCTGTCGCCTGCGTCCAGAGGAAGGCCTTCGTCGAAATAGGTGGTTCGCCGACCCAGCCGACGACGTAGCCGAGGTTGTTGATTCCCCACGCTGAGCTGTGTTTGCCGAGCCCGGAGCGATGGAGGTCGAACACCTGGCGATTCACCCACGCCGCCGCGTGTGTCTTTCCACTCATCCGCGACTGGCCGACTGCCTGGCCGTTGTCGTTGATTGCGAGAGCAATGCTGGGACTGTCGCCGAGGTGGGGTAGCTGGAATACCTGCCCGTCCTCCCACATGACCGCAATTTCCGAGGACTCGGGCCAAGCGTCTCCGACGATCTGGCCATGCTCGTTTATGGCTCTGGCGGACTGCGGTCGTCCTTCCACAAGGCTGGGCAAGGCGCGCATCTCGCCGTTCTCCCATAGAAACGCATCACTCGAGCCGCTTTCGTTTCCCGCCGCGCCCACGATCTGCGTCAGATTGTTGACTCCATATGCCGCGCTGAACTGACCGCCGAGTGTCCCCAAGTCAATCATTTGGTTATTCTGCCAGAGGAACGCCCGACCGTCGCTTGGGCCTCGGCCAGTCCACCCAACGGCTTCACCGAGGTCATTGATGCCGTGGGCAGCGCTGTTGTCACCTCCGATCGCTCCTAGATCGAGTACCGAATTGAATTCCCAGATCGCAGCATGCAAGTCTTGACTTGGAGTATTTGCCTGCCCGCATAGTTGACCCCATGCATTCAGCGCAAGTGGAGCATACTGGGGATCTTCCGGATTGAGCAGCGGAAGGCGAAAGAGCGCGTACTTGATGTCCTGGCCGGAGGATGCTCCAGCAAGCAGACCCATTGCGAGCAAAGCACAAGGCGCCATTCTACACATAGTGTCTTTCATTGCTTTATCTCCGAGACTTGAAACAGCGGGAGGGGCGATAGCCCCTTCCGCTGTAGTGGAACCGACGTCGTTATTGGCAGCCCGGACATGTGTGACTTGGATCACATGAATTGGGATGCGGGTTAAAGCTCTGAATCTTGTGCGCGGGCGCGGCGTACTGGTCGAGGTACCAGTCGGAGGCTGGAGTGAACAGATACTGGCGCTTCGTCATGTTCTCCGGGTCGATCAATTGCGTGGCGCGAAGGCCCTCGACCTGGTGGCGGCTCGGGGCCGCCTCCGTGCCGGAGTCGAACTGGAGCGCGCTGTGGCAGGCGGTAACGAAGCCTCCCGTTGCGAGCGAGTTCAGCACAGAGTCGAGTTCGATGCCGTCAGTAAACTGACCGTTGAGTTCACCGATTCCCGCCCACCTCTCGATGAACTCCTCCCAGAAGAAGTCCGGCGCATCGCGGTTTTCAAAGAAGTAGTCCTTGTACTGGTTGAACCAGTACGGTGTGGGCGTGGACCACCATCCGTGGCCGAAATCCGCCGCCGCACCCAGTTCCGTGCAGACGCGCCAGTTGGGCACATCCCACGGCGGCGACGTGAAGTTGCCCGTGCCCGTGAGCTTGTCGATCGTCTGCTGCACGTGCGAGACGACTTCGTAGTGCATGTGCTGGGCGATGTACATCTGATTCGCATTGCACGTCTCACTCACACGCGAGACGACATTGCAGCCGACCGGGTTGTTCTCGCAGTCGTAGCCATTCATGACGCTGATCATCGCAACGCCGGAACTGGTCATTCGCAGCGGCCGGCCCGCGAGCGCCGACCCTTCAAGCGCCGCCCACATCTGTTCGACCTGCCACTCGAGTATTAGGTCGAGCGCGGTTTCCCGGCAATCATCACTGGGAAGGCTGCTGAAGAGCCGGTACGGGCTTGGCCCCTGTTCAGGATCCCATGAACAGGATGGAACGTCCGTGTATCGGAATCCGTATCCCGCAGCGCCGCCATAGGACTCGTTGCCCCACTGGAGCCAGTCAATACAGTGCGCGAAGCGGTAGGCGAAGGAGTGGATGTCCTCCAGCGCCTCGGCGCGGACCGTGCCGTTCGCCGGCAGCCCTTCGTGGTCGCCCCAGTCCTCATCGTCCTCGCCCATGAGTGAATGGACACGAGCGATGATCTCAGACTGTTCATCCGTCGCCGGGCTGGGTCGGACGGCGCCAGTGCCCCAGCCGTCGACGTATTCCGTGAAGCGTTCGCAGGGCTCGCAGTCGACCGCTGGATTGACCACTTCGTCGATGTAGATGTCATCGACTATTCCTTCTGGCCCGACGCCTTCCCGCGGCTTGATGTTGATGCGCGTCCTCACCACCTGTACTGGATCGAGACCGCCTTCCGGGCGGTCCGCCGGACCGGGCGCGTGCAATCCTACCCGCATGTCCTCCGCCCAGTCGATGAGCCAGTTCTCGTTCAGATCGTCCTCGACGCCGTCGAGTATTTCACGATAATCCGACTCGCCGTTGTTGTTGATGTCGTATGGGATGACGAGGCACGGCAGCGGGTCGCCCGTGCCTCCTGCAAGATAACTGCCGCCGATCCAGCCGGCATCGTTGATCGCATGAGCGCTGTAGATCAGGTCGCTCCCACCGCGCATGAGCGTGACATTGTCGAGCAGATCAGCATGATTGACGCTGGCGCGCTTGCTCCAGATCGCCACGCCCGGCGTGGCGTCGGTGCGCATGATCGCCATCTCCCCCTCTCCGTTGATGGCTGTCACCGTGGCGTCCGCTCCCGCATCATCGAACGGCTCCACGGTGTAAACGCCCGGGGTCAGAGGCGTCCACAGAGCCGGGAGGATGTCGCCCTCGTCATCCACCCAACCGCCGATGTAGCCCGAGTCGTTGATCGCAAACGCTCCGCTCGCATCGTACGGGTTCGGATGAATGTCCGTCGTAGTGCGGGGTACCCATGCGTACGCGTGCGATACGCTGCTCACCGTGTGCCAGCCGACGACCTTGCCACTCGAGTTGACATCCCGGGCCTCGCCCTCGATACCAGAAGCCGGGTAGGCGAGGCTGCCGTTGTACACGACCGATCGCGGTTGCGACGAAACTTCATAGCGCCCTGCGAGCGTTTGTGTGCTGCTCACAGTCGCCGTTGCGAATGCCTCGCTGACCACGCCGCCGGCGAAGGGAACTTCGAGATCGCCGCTGGGGCGGTCCCAGGTGCAGGCTCGGAGGTAGTTGGGCTGTCCTTTCCACATAACGGCGCCTGCAATCTCCAGCGTGGCCTCATCGGAGATTGCGTAGGCCGTGGCGGAGTCGTGCTGTTGCGTATCGATATCGAGAATTGTGACGCCGGCCGCCGGGTCGAAGTAGAAGCCGTGATCTCGATTCTGGTTGTCATGGTGCATCCAGCCAACGGCATGGCCGGACTCATTGACATCCATCACTTCGCCGGATGAATAGCCGCTGGGCAGTGGGATGCGCACGAGCACGAACGGCTTGAAGATCGGCGTGGTCAGCATCTCGCTCTCCGCCTCCGCGCTGCCCGCCGAACCGGCGGCAGCAGCGGCTTCCACCCCGACTGTCGGTGCGGCCCACTGTCCCTCCGATGTGGCCGCCGAGTTCGCGTGCCACACGGTTTCACCCGCAGCCGCCAGCAAGATTGTACTGGCTCCGAGCAGCGAGATGGTCGAGAATCCACCGTGAACGCGCTTGAAAGGACGTCTCATAGGACGCCTCCTTCGAAGAAGGCGGCGACGAATCGCCATCGACAAGACGGCGACTCCATCCACCGCAATACCGACTGAGATTGGCGGCCGGGGCCTCCGCGACCAGCGGCCGCGCCAGCAATGGGCGACAGCATTCTGTAACGCTGCTCCAGCATACCAGCGCGCCCATAATGAGGTGGCGAGCGACGCGCCGACGTCTCGCAAAACAGGGAAACCACAGCGCGGGAAACCGGTGATCGCGTGGCGGGAATGAATCTGCCAGCATCGCTGCGACACTCTCGCGACTTCGTGCAGATACAGAGGGTGAACTCCCCGCAACGGGACTCACCGCATGCACGAACCGCCACCCGCCCGCCGCTCTCGCCGCCGCCGCCGCATGGGCACGCTCCCGCCGTCCCAACGGCGTACCGAAGTCCTAGACATCTTTGCCGCCGGGATCGCAGGCTCCACGCTCGTCGCGCTGCTCTTCATGCCGGCGGCGTACATCTTCGTGAAGGAACTCGAGAGGCGCTCCACTTCAAGGGTGGCGGCTTCCGCTGCACGCTCGCTGCTCTGAGCGAGAGTGCAGTGTGGCGGGCGGGGGCGTTCGTTCACACTCGGACGATGGCATACCGCACGCTGGCGCGATGCCGTGTGCCACCCGTCGGGTGGGCCGCCCGTCGGGGCGGGGCCGCGGGCGCCTCAAGGAAGCCGCCCCGTTATTGAGCCGACGTGGAGCCCGCTCAACGGGCGGAAGCGGAATGTCAATTGCCCTGTTCAACGAGGTGGAGAGAGGGGCGGCAGGTTGATCGCCGGGCGAATGGGGCTGAAAAGGCGGGTTCGCCGTCGGAGAGGCCTGCACGGTGGAGGGGCCGGGGTCGAGGGCGGGAAGCGGGGGGATCTAGGGCGGATTCCCGAATAGGAGTGGATTGCCTGCTACTTTGCTCGAAAGCGGCTGGGCCGCGGGTACGATATTGAGGACAAATGGAGTGGTTCATCCTCTTTAGATGCGCCGCCCTGCACCACCGACCCTCGGGAGCCGCCCATGAGACGCCATCGACCCGCTTCCGCGCAACTCCGCATTCTCTCCCTGATCGGGGCTGGCGGAGCGCTGGCCTTCGGCGCCGCCGCGATCCCGCTGCTGGCGTTGAGCGGCCCACCGCAGAGCGGCACCGTCGTAATCTCGGCCGCGACCGGCGCCGCGTCCGGTGGAGTGCAGCAGCCGGCGGCGCCGGCGCCGGCGGCGGAGACGTTTGCCACGCACTGCGCCACGTGTCACGGAACGACGGGCAAGGGCGACGGACCCGCGTCCTATCTCCTCTTCCCCAAGCCGCGCGACTTCACCAGCGGCGTCTACCGCTTCAAGTCCACCTACGACCAGGCGCCGCCGACGAAGGCCGACCTCGAGCGCAACATCCGCAACGGAATCGCGCGCACCGCGATGCCGGCGTTCAACAGCATTCTGAGCGATGCCGAGATCGCGTCGCTCGTCGACTATGTCCTGTCTCTCAACGAGCGCCCATGGCCGGGATTGTCGGTCGAGCCCGCCGCGATCCCGCCGCGGCCGGAGTTCAATGCCGGCTTGATCGATCAGGGTCAGCGCGTCTTCGTCGCGATGGGATGCGCCCCGTGCCACGGCGAGACCGGGCGCGGCGACGGGCCCTCGGCGCTGGGTCTGCTCGATGCGAACGACTATCCACTGCCCCCTGCGGACTTCACGACCGGCGTCTTCAAGGCCGGCCGCACGCCGGAGGATCTCTACCGCACGGTGCTGGTCGGCGTTCCGGGAACCCCGATGCCGAGTTTCAAGGCGGCGATGGAAGCGAACATCAAGGTCGAAGGGCTTGATCCCTCCACCGACATGGTCTGGGCGCTCGTCGCGTACATCCAGAGCCTCGCCGAGCCGCGCGAGCGCGATGGCATCACGTCGGGCGCCACGATTACCGCGAGCGCGTCGCGCAGCGCGAAGATGCTCGCGGATCCGTTCGATCCAGCCTGGAACGGCATCGAGCCCGTGGCCGTGTCGCTCCAGCCGCTCTGGCAGCGCCGGCACTCGACCCGCTCGGCGGAGGTCCGCGCGGCACGAGCGGGCGACCGCGTCGCGTTCTGCGTCGAGTGGGCGGACGAAACGGTGGACGGCTCCGAGACGCTCAGCAGCGCGACAGACTCGGTCGGGCTGATGTTCAGCCTCACGCCGGAGATCCCAACGCTCACCATGGGTCTGGCGAAGCAGGACGCTCCGAGCGTCGTGAACCTCTGGCAGTGGAAGGCGAGCCGGCAGATTGACGCCGACGCCGGCGACCGGCAGGACATCGACGTTCTGAGCGAGGACCAGCCGGTGGACACGTATCCGTTCAAGAAGGGCGCCTTGGTGGCCGGGCCGCTCACCGAGCACGATCCGACCTACGTCTCGGCGTGGGGTGCGGGCAATCCGCAGTCGGATCCGAACCTGATGAAGCGGCCGGTGCTGTGCATGAACGCGGCGGGGTTCGGCTCGACGACGATCGCGCCGCCGGATGATCAGAACGTGGACGGCGTGGGGCGGTGGCGCGACGGAGTGTGGCGCGTCGTCTTCGTGCGCGACCTGCACGCTCACCATGAGGGAGACGTGGACTTTGCGACGATGGCGCGCGTGCCCGTCGCGTTCGCCGTGTGGGACGGCGCGGCGATGGACCGCAACGGGACCAAACTCATCTCCGGCTGGCACTGGCTCGAACTCGGCCGCTGAAGCGCGGGCGACGGCGTCAAGGAGTGACTCAACCGGGCATTGCAGTCAACGGGAAGGCCTGAATCATGAGCAAGCAGGACCATGCACGCAACGGGCGGAGCGAAGGCAGTGCCGAAGGCCGCGAGAGCGCCGGCCAGCCTCTCGAGGTTTCGCGCCGCCACTTCATCGGATTCGTCGGCGCCAGTTCGCTCGCCGCCGTCGCCTGGCCGAGCGCGCTGGGAGGCCTCGTGCCCATCGTGGGCGTGGAGAATCCGCTGCTCGCTTATCCGCAGCGCGGCTGGGAGCGCATCTACCGCGACCAGTACCGCTACGACCGCTCCTTCGCGTGGGTCTGCGCGCCCAACGATACCCACAACTGCCGTCTGCGCGCCTACGTGCGCAACGGCGTGGTGATCCGCTCGGAGCAGGCGTACGAAGGCGGCAAGTGCGGCGACCTCTACGGCAACACCGACACGGTTCACTGGAACCCGCGCGGCTGCGGTAAGGGCTTCTCCATGCAGCGGCGCATGTATGGCCCATATCGCCTGCGCCAGCCGCTCATGCGCAAGGGCTGGAAGCAGTGGGTGGAGGACGGCTGCCCGTCGCTTTCCGACAATCCGGCTTTGCGCGACAAGTACCTGTTCAACGCCCGCGGCCGCGACACGCTCGTCAAAGTGTCGTGGGACGAGGCGTACCGCTATCACGCGAAGGCCGCGGTGGCGATTGCGAAGACCTACAGCGGCGAGACGGGCAAGCGCCGCCTGGAGAAGGACGGTTATGAACCGGAGATGATCGAAGCCGCCCACGGCGCGGGCACGCGCTGCATGAAACTCCGCGGCGGCATGGGGCTGCTGGGCGTGATGGGCAAGTACGGCTTTTACCGCTGGTCCAACATGCTCGCCCTGCTCGACCAGAAGGTCCGCGGCGTGAGCGAAAAGGAAGCCCTCGGCGGTCGGCTGTGGTCGAATTACACCTGGCACGGCGACCAGGCGCCGGGGCAACCCTTCGTCCACGGTCTCCAGGCCTCCGACTGCGACTTCAACGACATGCGCCACGCCAAACTCCACATCGGGTGCGGCAAGAATCTCGTCGAGAACAAGATGACCGAGTCGCACTTCTTCATCGAGATGATGGAGCGCGGCGGCAAGATCGTCGTCATTACGCCCGAGTACTCCGCCGCCTCGACCAAGGCGGACTACTGGATCCAGGTCCGCCCCGGCTGCACCGATACGGCCCTGTTTCTCGGCATCACGCGGCACATGATCGACAACAAGTGGTACGACGAGACTTTCGTCACGACCTTCACCGACTTCCCGCTGCTGGTGCGCACCGACACACTCAAGCGCCTCCGCGCCGATGAGGTCTTCAAGGACTACAAGCCGGGCCTCAAGAAGGACGGCCCTTCC
Source organism: Vicinamibacteraceae bacterium (assembly GCA_011525805.1). Classification (GTDB taxonomy): domain Bacteria; phylum Planctomycetota; class Phycisphaerae; order Phycisphaerales; family UBA5793; genus UBA5793. The sequence continues at coordinate 6,848 of WYBR01000026.1, read as the reverse complement.
TACACCTGGCAGCACCTCACCGACGAGCAGTACGCGAAGATCGGCGACTACGTCGTCATTGACAAGTCAACCGGCAAGCCGACGGCGCTCACGCGCGACCACATCGGCCCGAAACTCGCCGAAGCCGGCATCAACCCGACCCTGTCGTTCCGCGGCAAGGTGAAACTCGTCAGCGGCGAGGAGCTCGAAGTGATGACGATCTGGGAGGCGTACCAGATCAATCTGCGCGACTACGACCTCGACTCTGTCGCTGAAATCACCGGCGCCGACAAGAGCCTCATCGCCAAACTCGCCCGCGACATTTGGGAGACGGCCAGCGCCGGGCACGGCGTGGCGATCCACATCGGCGAGGGGATCAACCACTGGTTCCACGCGACGCTGGCGAACCGGGCGCAGTACCTGCCGCTCATGCTCACGGGCTGCATCGGCAAGCCGGGCAGCGGCTGCCACACCTGGGCGGGCAACTACAAGGCAGCGCTGTTCCAGGGAGCCGAGGGCGTCGGCCCGGGCTTCATGGGCTGGATCGCCGAAGACCCGTTCAGCCCCAACCTCGATCCGTCCCTCGACGGCCGGGACGTGAAGGTGAACAAGCGAACCAAGGACGAAGAGCCGGCCTACTGGAACCACGGCGAGCGCCCGCTCATCGTGCAGACGCCCAAGTACGGCCGCAAGTGCTTCACCGGCGACACGCACATGCCCACGCCGACCAAGTTCCTCTGGTTCACCAACGTCAATCTCTTCAATAACGCCAAGCATGCCTACGACATGCTCTTCAACGTCAATCCCAAGATCGACTGCATCATCGCGCAGGACATCGAGATGACGGCCTCGTGCGAGTACGCCGACATCGTCTACCCCGCGAACTCCTGGCTCGAGTTCCAGACCTATGAGGTCACGGCGTCATGCTCGAACCCCTATCTCCAGGTGTGGAAAGGCGGCATCGACAGCCCCTACAACACGCGCGACGACGTGCACATCCTCGCTCAGACCGCCGAGGTCCTCGGCAAGGAGGTCGGCGACGACCGCTTCGCCCGCTACTGGAAGTTCATCCTCGACGATCCGGCCGACGGCGTCAAGATCTACATGCAGCGGCTGTTCGACGGCTCGACGACGACGCGCGGCTACAAGGTCGATGAGATTCTCGACGGCAAGTTCGGCGAGCCGGGCCAAGTGCTGCTCCTCTTCCGCACCTACCCGCGCATCCCCTTCTGGGAAAACCTCCACGACTACAAGCCCTTCTGGACCGACACCGGCCGCCTCAACGCCTACTGCGATATTCCCGAGGCGATCATGCACGGCGAGAACTTCATCGTGCACCGCGAAGGGCCGGAAGCCACGCCGTACCTCCCCAACGTCATCGTCTCGAGCAACCCGCTCATCCGCCCTGACGACTTCGGCATCCCGCGCGAGGCGATGCACTGGGACGAGCGGACAATCCGCAACATCCGCCTGCCCTGGAGCGAGGCGAAGAAGACGGTCAATCCGCTCTGGGCGCAGGGCTTCCGCTTCTACTGCGTGACGCCCAAGACGCGGCACCGCGTCCACTCGCAGTGGTCCACGGTGGACTGGCACTCGATCTGGGATTCCAACTTCGGCGACGCCTATCGCAAAGACAAGCGCACGCCTGGCTTCGGCGAGCACCAGATGCACCTCAACCCCGACGATGCGGCCGAACTCGGCCTCAGCAACGGCGACTACGTCTATGTGGATGCGAATCCAGCCGACCGTCCCTTCCGCGACTGGCAGAAGGATCCGCTCCGCGCCAAGGCCGCGCGGTGCATGCTCCGCGTGACGATCAACAGCAGTTATCCGCGCGGCGTGGTGATGATGAAGCACGCTCCCTTCATCGCCACGGAGAAGACCGTGCTCGCTCACGAGACGCGCGCCGACGGGTTGGCGCGCTCGGCTGACACCGGCTACCAGGCCAACCTCCGCTACGGCAGCCAGCAATCCCTCACGCGCAACTGGCTCATGCCCATGCACCAGACGGACACCCTCTTCCACAAGATGAAGGTGAAGATGGCGCTGATGTTCGGGGGCGAGGCGGACAACCACGCCGTCAACACCGTCCCCAAGGAAACGCTGGTGCGCATCACCAAGGCGGAGCCGGGCGGACTCGGCGGCGTCGGTGTCTGGGAGCCGGCCACCACCGGTTTCGGACCCACGGGCGACTCGCCCGAGAACCTCGCCTACCTCACCGGATCGCTCACCACCGTCGGACGCGCCGAGGAGGATGAGTATGGCTATTGACTTCACCAACCCCGAAGGGGGAGGCGCGAGCGAACTTCGCGCATCACCGAGTCCGCTTGCGCCTTCGCATCACGACCACGATGAAGGCGCCACGCACCCCGCCGAACGGCCCGCGGAGCCCGAGCATCCCATGATGCTCAACGGCCAGATTGTCCCTGGCGACGTCGAGATCATGGCCCGCTGCCTCTTCGAGGAACTCCTCCAGGTCGGCGTCTCGCCGGAGGAACTCGTTGCCCTCTCGCACGACCCGACCTACCAGGCGCTCTACTCGATGCGCGTGCAGATGGGTGAAGGGCTCGACGCCATTCTTGACCGCACGGTGCAGCGCGTCGGGCGCCACAGGCACCGCACCATCGAACACACCGGCGACGTGCAGGCCGTTTCGCTCACCGTCAACGCCGCAGGAAGGTAAGGAACTCCCATGCCGCAGGTCTACAACTGGCAACTCGGACGCAAGATGTCCTATCCCTACGACGAGGCGCACCCGAGGCTTCAGTTCGCCTTCGTCTTCAACACCAACCGCTGCATCGCCTGCCAGACCTGCACCATGGCGTGCAAGAGCACGTGGACGTTCTCGCGCGGGCAGGAGTACATGTGGTGGAACAACGTCGAGACCAAGCCCTTCGGCGGCTACCCCCACAACTGGGACGCGAAAATTCTCAACCTCCTCGACAAGGCCAATCCGGGCGGGCAGCGCTGGAACGACAAGGCCGAAAAGTCGCACGAAGCCCCCTTCGGCGCCTTCGACGGCAAGACGATCTTCGAGGCCGCCGAGAAGCACTACGACGAGCAGAGCGCCCAGCGCGTCCTCGGCTATCTCCCCACCGACCAGGAGTGGTCAGCGCCCAACATCTTCGAGGACAACGCCCGCGGCGGGCAGTGGGGTTCGCTCGGCCAGTTCGGCCAGTCCACGCAACTGCCCGAGCACAAGGTCTGGTTCTTCTACCTCCAGCGCCTGTGCAACCACTGCACCTACCCCGGCTGCCTCGCGGCCTGTCCGCGCCAGGCCATCTACAAGCGCCCCGAAGACGGCATCGTCCTCATCGACCAGAACCGCTGCAACGGCTATCGCAAGTGCGTCGAGGCGTGCCCCTACAAGAAAGCCATGTACCGAACCACGACGCGCACGAGCGAGAAGTGCGTCGGCTGCTATCCGCGCATCGAAGGCAAGGACCCCGAACTCTCGCCCAACGGCGAGCCGGTCGAGACCCGCTGCATGTCGGTGTGCGTCGGCAAGATCCGCATGCAGGGGCTCGTGAAGATCGACGAGTCCGGCCGCTGGGCCTCCGATCCGACCAACCCCCTCTACTACCTCATCCGCGAGCGCCAGGTCGCCCTGCCGCTCTATCCGCAGTTCGGCACCGAGCCGAACGGGTATTACATTCCGCCGCGCTGGGTGCCGCGGGCGTATCTCACGCAGATGTTCGGCCCCGGCGTGCAGAGCGCCATCGAGCAGTACTCCTGCCCGGACCGCGACCTGCTCGCCGTCCTCCAACTCTTCCGCGCCACGCAGCAGATCATCTTCCGCTACGACGTGGTCAAGGGGCCAAAGGTCGCCGAGATCGAGGTCACCATGCCCGACGGTTCGAGCCGCGTGCAGGAGATCTACAACGACACGGTGCTCGGATACAACAAGTTCGGCGTCGAGGTGGTTCGGACGACGGTGGAGGAGCCGGTCTTCGAACGCGACGCCGCGCTGCATGCCAACAGCATCTGAAACGAGGTTCCAATGGTCCCCGCCATTCCCGACGTTCGTGAAGAGTCCCTCGCGCTGGCGCAGAGCGCGCTGGTGGGCGTCTTCCTGGCCGAGGCGTGGCGCGAGCCGCGCGCGGCGGGGGGTGAACTCGTCGCCGCGGCGCCGCAGCAACTCGACTCCCTCGCCGGCGCCTGGCGGGCCGTCATCGCCTCGACCGCCGCGCGCGAGATGAGCGAACTGGGCCTGGGCGAACTCACGTCCGACCGCGCTTCGATCGAACCGCTGATCGACTGGCTGGCCGCCGATCCCGCGCGCCGCGGCGCCGCGCACGAAGCGGTCTTCGGCCTGATCATCTCCAAGGACTGTCCGCCCTACGAAACCGAGTTCTGCCACTGGAACGATCCGACGTACCGCTCCAGCCAGATGGCGGACGTCGGCGGTTTCTACCGCGCGTTCGGCCTCCAGCCGCGGCGCGAGCGCCCCGAGCGGCAGGATCACGTCTCGCTCGAAATCGAGTTCGTCGCGTTCCTCCAGCAGAAACTCGCCCTGGCGATCGAGTCGGGAGAAGCCGAGCACGTCTCGGTATGCCGCGAGGCGCTGGCCGCGTTCGTGCGCGACCATGCCGCGTGGTGGATGCCGACGTTCGCCGGCTGCGTGAAGCGCCGCATCACCCGTCTGAGATCGACTCCCGAGGGCGCGGCCGTCGCGGACCTGCTCAGCGCCCTCGACGGCGTCGCCGACCTCCTCCGCGCCTGGGTCGCCATCGTGCGGCAGGACTGCGGCGTCGAGCCGGTGCGCGAGATCATCGCGCCCAACGTCCCGAACTGGAGCGCCGAACAGGAAGGCGACGACTGCGGCTCGTGCGAGGGTCTTCCCGCCTGCGCCGCAGCAGACTCCCCAGCGCCTTGACGACTACTCAAACGTCCACGTCAAGGTGTGACTGATCTGGCACTCGATCGGTGCGACGGCCTGCATGCGCACCGTGCGGCCGCGGGCGACGAGGGGAACGTTGACGGTGATCGTCGCCACACCGTTCGCGTCGGCGCGCACGGCCGGCAGCGCCTGTGGATCGCGGATGAGCAGCGTGCCGCCGGCGCAGCCGCTGTGGATCTTCTGCGCCCCCTCGCGGGTGCCCCACACGAGATGCACGCGCTGATTCGGCGCGAGGCCGGTGATGGTGATGGTATTCTGCGTCCCCGCGCGGCCCGGCACGGGATCGGACATCTCGAAGAGGTATGGCGTGATGAGGTACCCTCGGCCTTCACCACTGGGGAGTTCACCAAACGCCGCGATCTGACCCGCCTCGTTGATGTCCAACGCCGTGCGCAGGTCAAGATCAGAGTGCCGCGGCATGAACTCCGCGATCACATGGGGCTGGAACCCCTGGCCACGTTCCCACACAGTCGGCCTGAACGCTGCACATGTGCCGTCCGCAGCTTCTCCCGCGATGAGTCCACCGTCGTTGATGTCACGCGCGCGGCTGATGGCATTGCCGCAGGGGTATGGGTCCGGCAGGTCGACGACCTGACCGTCAGCCCAATAGAAGGCAGTCCTGCGAGTAACGGCATAACCGACAGCTTCGCCAAAGTTGTTGATGCCCCACCCGTAGGCTGTCGCATCGTACGGCTCACCGCCGATGTCGATCATCTGGCCGTTGCGCCAGAGATAGGGCCGATCGTTGCTCAGCGCGTTGGCGGATGAGCCGACCACTTCGCCGCGTTCGTTGATATCGAGGGCGTACTCAAGGCCGCGCCCACCGAGGGTGCCGAGGTCAATGGGCGGATCGAGACGCGGCCAGAGGGCCGAGCGGTTCGGAAATGAGCAGGAGCCGACCAGATAGCCAGAATCATTCGACGTTGCTGCCGAGCAGACGCTGTAACTGCCGGGCAGGTTGTCCAGCACGAACAGTCCAGAGCCAATCACCCAGGCCACGCCATGCGTGATGGAGTTGATGCGAGAGTAACCAACCAGCACGCCGGTCGTTGGACTGATGCCACTGACGTACACCGATTCTGCGCCGGGAGGCACCGGTAGCGCCAGAAGCTGGCCATTCACCCAGACACAGCCGCGAGCTCCGATGCCGCGAGACTCGCCGACCATTCGGCCGAATTCGTCGATCGCCACCATTGAGGTTGAGGAATCGCCAGATAGCGGCGGGACTTCCATCGCCTCGTAACCCCGCACGCCGGTCGGTTGGGCGAGGCCCGCAGAAGTCGTCGCCCACAGCAGAACGCACGCCCAATCGAACGACATGCAGGAGCGCTTCATGGCACGTCCTCCCGGTTTCGATCCACACGAATCGAGTATACCGCGGAATGCGCTCGCGGTGCTTCGTCCATGCCGCTGAATCGGGCAGGGGAAGATCCCTATTGATCTCTGCGCCGATATAGACGTGGCTGTTCACAGGGGAAGCCCGGCGTGATCGAAGGCGGAGGCGAGCAGGTTCGGGCAGCACTGCTGGCGGATGAGCGAGCGGCGAACGCGGCTGCGAAGATCATCGCGGTCAGTCGGGGCGAAGTTGGCCAGATCCACCCGTTTGCCGTTGTTCCACAATTGCTCGGCGGGGTTGAGTTCCGGAGCGTACGACGGAAGCCACTCGACCATCACGCGAGGAGCATCGGGCGGGCGACCGGCAAGCCAGCGACTGACGACGGCTTTGTGAACATTGAGTCGGTCCTGCACGACCACCAGCGGCCCGTCGGTGCGATTGTCGATGCTGACGAACATCGCGCTGCTCGTTGCGAGGTCGATCTCGTTGATGTGAAAGTCGGCGGAGGCGTCGGCCGGCGTCGGCGGCTCGGGAATCGGCGGCGGAAAGAGCGCCCGCACCGCGACGCTCAGGCCGAAGATGAGCACGACCACGATGCCCAGGCTGATGACAAGCCAGCGTCGCATGAGTCCG
>WYBR01000025.1 GCA_011525805.1 Vicinamibacteraceae bacterium | reverse complement strand
TGAGCGCCGCCGAGGCGGGGCGGGAGGCGCAGCAGGTCATCGACGAGGACCGGAGGCGCGAGCGCCAGCGCGAAGGCATCGCGCCCGAGGCCGTTCCAGGCTCGATGCGCCTCGTTCGAACGCCCGTCGATGAGGAGTTGACGGCCGTTCGACGCGCTGAAGTGCGCAAAGCCGCGGGGGCGGAGCGGCGATCGACGATCGACTTTTCCACGGTGCCGATGCCCGAGGTCAGGAAAACCCGGCGCAGCACCATCACCTTTGAAGACATGACGGTGGACGCTTCGTCCACGCGCATCAAGAAGCGCACGGATGCGCCCCAGGAGGGCCTCCGATGAACACGGGCGATGAACAGAGTTTCCTGGATCGACTCCAGGCTGACAGGGTGGAAGGACGGTACGCACGGATGCTGCCACGGAATGCCCCACTGAGTGACAAGGCGCTCACCGCCGCCGCCAAGGAGATCCAGGAGTGGATGCGGCTGCGCAACATCAGTATTGGTGACCTCGCGCACCAGCTGGGCGTGGGCTTCTCACGGCCGACGCTCACACAGATTCTCAACGGCAAGTACGCCGGAGAAGTCGAGGCGAAGGTGCGGCGCATCCTCGTCCATATGGACAACTTTGAGGCGAGCAGCAACCGGATCGAACCGACGTTCATCGACAGCCCGATCGTCGTCCAGCGGATGATGCGGACGATCCGCCTCGCGCACGGAGACGCCGTGATCGCGGTGATTGTCGGGCCGGCGGGGTGCTCGAAGACGTCCTGCATGAAGGCGGCTCATCGCGAGATTCCCGCCTCGGTGTACGTGCGGTGCCTCAAGCCGGCCCGCTCAATGAGTGCGTTCGTCAACCTGCTCTTGAAGGCACTGGGCAAGGGGATCACGCAGACGACGACACTCGGGAAGCTGATAGAGATCATCGAGATTCTCAAGGGCTCGGGAAGGCTTCTGCTCATCGACGAGGCGCAGCACCTGAGCAAGGAAGCGCTTGAAGTCGTGCGCGACATCCATGACGAGGCTGAGATCGCCATCGTCCTCGCCGGCACAATGCACCTCTACGGATCGATCGACGACACCGACAAGGGATCGCAGTTCTACAGCCGGGCATCCAGCATCTGCAATCTCAGCGATCTGCTCCTGCCCGAAGAAGGCCCGCAGGGCCAGCGGCGCAGCCGCGTCATGTACACGGTCGAGGATGTGATCAGGATCTGCGGCGCGGGACGGCTGCGCTTCACCGGCGACGCGATCGAGATGCTCTACACCCTGGCCAACACGCCATCGATGGGCGCCATGCGAACCTGCCAGCGACTCGTCCGCAACGTCGCGCGGGTGCCGGGGATCACTGAGCGCGAGATCAGCGCCGATGACCTGTGGGGCGCCATGCGGGAGATCAAGAGCGCCAGCTACCAGGAGATCAGCGAAACGCGAGTCGCCAACGCGGCGCAGACGCTGCCGCCCGTGCGGACGGCTTCCGCCTGAGGAGCATCGTGGCCTTCACCCGCAGACAGATCGGCTACATCAACGCCGTGCGCAAGCGCATCTATGCGCTGCGCGATGATCACCTGTGGCGGGTGGTGCTGCTCCAGACGGGCTGTCACCGCAAAGACGGCGTGCCCTCGCTCGCCCACCCGCGCAACGGCCATGAAGCCTTTGAGACCATCATGCATCGGCTCTCCATGTACGAGGAGTCGGGCGAGGATGAGGCAAAGTGGGCGCACAAGGCGACCCTCGCCGCGACGCGCATGCGCCGGGCGCTGGAGGCGTTCTATCAGAAGTGCGTGTCGATGGGCCTGTGCAAACCCGGAGCGCTCGAAGGCTTCGTCGAACGCATGACGGCCAGGCGCCCGGAGTACATGGACCGGCCCCCGACGCGCGAAGTCGCCGACCTCGATGCGGCGGAACTCATCCCCGTCATCGAGGGCTTCAAGGCGATGATGCGCCGCGAGGCGGGGCGGCTCGGCTTGACGGCGCCGAAGTTCGGAGGTGGAGCGTGAGCAAGGCACTCCCCACGGAGGCCACGAGATTACGGAGACGGCGGGCGCGATGTGTGAATTGCCAGGAAGCGTTCACCCCTCAATCTCATCGACCGAACATCGCATACGCGATGGACGAGTGCTTGGTCTGCAACATGCGATCCGGCCGGCCACTGCATTGGGACTCGCGCCCGAACTGCAAGGGCGCAATCAGTGGACGATCGCAGGGTGGAGGTGCCGCGTGAGCAAGGCACTCACCACCAAGGCGCGAAGGACACGAGGGGCCACGAAGCCGATTCGTCACATGTGTGATTGCATCAGCGTCGGCGCTCCGAGGAATTGGCAGAAGACGCCGAGCGTCATCCTGCCGACTCCGGAGTTCATGCTCCGGCAGTTGGCGACAGGCAAGACGGAGATCGCGATCGATTCCTGCATCGCCGAGCAGATCAGGATGCTCTGGGCCGACGGCGTCCGCACCTACTCGTCCTGCTGCGGGCACAACAGTGAGCGACCGTCAGTGGTCGTTGATGACGGTGACTCGTGCAGGGCCAAGCGCCTGCTGATGGAGCGCGACCCTGATCGAGACTGGATGGTGTGCTACTGGCACTACGAACTCAGGGAGCGCAAGGGATGATGAGTAAACGGCGTAAATGGAATGTGGAGAGCTTACTCAACACCAGCGTCGATGACTGCCGGTCATCGATTGCGCACATCACCGACGTCGAGTTCCTCAACCTGCTCTGGGGCGAGGCGCAGCGTCGCGGCCACAAGACGCGGGCGGTCATCGTGCGCCGCCGCATCAACGCCATTCTCGATGCGAAGCGAGGTGGGTCGTGAGCGTTTCCACGGCCTCAGCCGCCTGCACTCCTCGGGGCTGGCACCGCTGGCCGCGCGGCGAAACGGCGCACTACTTCATCGGACAGCGGTCGCTGTGCAGGCGCTTCGCCACGATGGACCGCCACCTCGACGACACCCGACACGACGCCCCGGGCAACTGCCCCGAGTGCATGGCCGAGCGCCGGCGCCGCCTGGCCCAGGAGCAAGGGGGTGGCGCATGATGCGCGGAACCGAAAGACCCGCCGTCATGCGGCG
>WYBR01000024.1 GCA_011525805.1 Vicinamibacteraceae bacterium | reverse complement strand
GTCGCCTCAGCGTACGGCGGGATTCCCGAAGACGAGATCCCCTTCTGATGCTGGCTCAGGCGCGACGAGGACGAGTCACGAACTTGGTCTCACCACACCGTGAGCACTCCGATCGCTCGCGGTCGAAGTCGGACGTCAAACCGAGTGTCGTCGCGATCGGGTTCACGGCGATGCGGTTCTTGATCCTGGCGAGATGTGCGATGCAGTCGTCGCAAAGCCAGCGGCTCGGATCCGACCGAAGTACCGCGATGACCTTCTCAGGGTTTGATCCTTCCACTGCGGCGCCTCCTCGGCACATGCTATGCGAGTCCGCACTCAAGGAGGCGGCGTGACCCAGCCCGGCTCGACCCTCCTCGACGCCGCCCGCTCGTACACCGCGCGCGGCTACCGCGTCGTGCCGATTCCGGTGCGAAGCAAGGCGCCGGTGCTTACCGCCTGGCAGTCGCTGCGTCTCACCGAGGCTGAACTGCCCCAGCATTTCAACTGCGTCGGCAACATCGGTCTGCTGCTTGGAGAGCCGAGTGGCTGGCTCGTTGATGTCGATCTCGACTGTCCCGAAGCGATCGAACTGGCGCCGCGCTTCCTGCCCCCCACTCTCGCGGTGAGCGGCCGCCTCGGTGCGCCGCACTCGCACTGGTGGTACATCTGCGAAGGTGCGACCACGAAGAAGCATCACTTCCCCGGCGCCAAGCGGATGATCGTCGAGATCCGCAGCACCGGCGCGCAGACGGTCGTGGGCCCGAGCATTCACCCGTGCGGTGAGACCTACGACTGGTTGACCGGTGAGCCGGCGTCGGTGACGCACGAGACGTTGCGCGGGGCGGTCGATGCGCTCGTGGCCGCAGTCGTCGAGCGCACCGGTGCATCCCCTGCTGCCCCGCCACAAATCCACGCTCCAACACCCTTCGTCTCAGAAGACGCGGTGCTGCGGCGCGCGGCCGCGTACCTCGACGCCATGCCGCCGGCCATCTCCGGCCAGGGCGGACACAGCACGACCTTCGCTGCCGCGACTGCGATGGTGCATGGATTCTGCCTTGACCGCGACGCGGCGCTGCAGCTGCTCATCGAGCGCTACAACCCGCGCTGCGAGCCACCGTGGTCGGAGAAGGAACTGAGGCACAAAGTCGAGGATGCCGCGACCAAGCCGCACGATCGACCACGCGGCTGGCTGCGCGACTCGAAATCCCCCACCGATCACAACGACGTCGATCTCGCAGGCATCCTCGGTTCGACCGAGGAACCCTCGGCGCTGGCGCCTGCATCCGGCGCACCGTCCGATCCCGGACCGTTGCCCGATCATCTTCTCGATGTCCCCGGCCTCATCGGTGAGGTCGTGGAGTTCAATCGCGCCACCGCCCCGCGCTGGCAGCCCTGGCTCGCACTCGCTGCCGCTTTGTGCCTCCAGGCCGTGCTCGCCGGCCGCAAGGTGCGCGATGAGCGTGGCAACCGCACCAATCTCTACGTTGTCTGTCTCGCCGGATCAGGCTCGGGCAAGGACAATCCGCGCAAGATCAACACCCGCACTCTCTACCTCGCCGGAGCGCCCGAACTTGACGGCCAGGGCGAACTTGCCAGCGATGCGGGACTCGTCGCCGCCGTCGAGGCCCAGCCATCCATCCTCTTCCAGATCGACGAATTCGGCCGATTCCTGCGCACCATCGGGGATCCGAGGCGCTCTCCACATCTCTTCAACATCGTTTCCACGCTGATGAAACTCTACTCGTCAGCCCATGGCATCTTTAAAGGTAAGGCGTACGCCGACCCCCGCCGCAACAAGATCGTCGATCAGCCCTGTGTCTCGCTCCTGGCGACGACCGCCTCGGCGCACTTCCGGGAATCCCTGACCCCCGAAGCCATGAGCGACGGCTTCATGGCCCGGCTGCTCATCTTCGAGAGTGAGGACATGCCGCCGCGCCGTTGGCTGGCGGATCTCAACCCGCCCGAATCGATCGTCAGCGCCGCCCGCTGGTGGCACGAGTTCTCACCCGGCGGCAATCTCTCTGGCGAGCATCCTCAACCCATCCTCGTCCCCACCACCGACGAAGCGCGGGCCATCTTCGATGCGCTCGCCGCCCGGGCCGACCAAGAGATGCTCGAGCCGCGCGAGGATGTCCGCTCCATCTGGGCCCGTGTCGAGGAGAAAGCGTGTCGACTCGCGCTGCTCTACGCCTGCTCGCGTGATCGCGAAAAGCCCGTCGTCGATGAATCTGCGGCGCTCTGGGCGTGCGAGCTGTCGGAACATATGAGCAGACGTGTTCTTTTCCTCGCCCACCAGTTCGTCTCGCACAGCGAGTTCGATGCGCGGCAGAAGGCCGTGGTACGGGCGATGCGCGCCGCGGGAGGTCGCATGACGCGATCTCAACTGTGCCGGGCGACGCAGCATCTCAGCAAGCGCGAACGCGAAGAGGTCATCGACAACCTCCTCGAGACCGAACGCGTGGCCGAGATCATCGAGAAGACCACCGGACGCTCGCGGACGGTGTATGTGCTCACGGAGTGACCATGCCGCCCGACCCTTCTTTCACTTCTTTCTTCATTCTACGGGGTGTGTTTAAGCGCAAGTGCGCGCGGAGAAAGAGAGGGACTGAAGAATGAAAGAAGGTAGTAGTACTCTCTCTATGTCTATCTCTCTTCTCGACTTGCGCTCTCCAACTTCTTTCAGCGCGCGGCGCTTCTTTCAGCGCGCCATAGGTACTTGGCGGGAATTGGTCGCCGGTGAGGCCCGCGGGAACAGCCGCAAAGGTAGACTGGCACATGATAACGCGGAGGGTGTCCGACTTGGCGGACGCTAGACATGGAAACGGCCCTATTGAGTCAAAAACAGCGTTCGGCCTGCGATGCAGCGCCGGCAATTCCGGACAGGGGGTGACGTGATGGCCGCAAACACCGATGACATGCTGCTTTGCCGCTTGGCGGGCGAGTTGTGGGCCGTGTTCGCGCCGTGGCGCGGGCCGTGGACCGGCGGCGGCGCGGCGGCTGCGTACCTGGCTCGGAGGTCGTTTCGGTCCGGGGCGGGGCTTCGCTGGCGGCATCAGGGGCGCGACCGGGATGAGCGCGATGAGAACGTCGAGGCGCTCGGCCGGCTGGAGCGGCGCTCGCTGCTCACTCGCCGGGTCGAGAAGACCAAGGTCGTGGCGGTCCGGCTGCACAACAGCGGGATTGAGCGGGCGTGCGCTTTGGCGGGCGTAGCGGGCTGGCGCGATGGGTGGGATGTCTGCTGCGGGTTGGCCACGCGCCAGGCGATGTTCAAGGACATATGCAGGGTCACGAGCAAGGTTCTGAGATTGCCGCTCGGCGACATCGATGAGCGGCTGCGTTGGACGGCCGAGTGGTCCTTGGCGGGCACTCCGCCGCACTGGGCCGGTTGCGGCGACGACGAGGCGGGGCGCGCCAATCGGCGATTGCTGTCGGAACTTGAGGAGCGGACGATCCCCGCGCTGGTTCGCGGCTGGATGGAAAGCGGGTCTGACCTGCAAGGCCGGGTGTCGTATTCGCCCACGGACGCGGGGCGTGCTGCGGTGGCCGGCCCGCCGCCCCCGGAGGTGAGCGTCGTGGGCAGCGCGGACGGCTGCGCGCAGGCCTGGCGCGAGGGGGCGCACGCCATGCAGATTCGCCTCGCCGCGGCACCGCGCTCGGAGCGCGAGATCGGCCTGCTGCCCCTGCCGGCCCATGATGCCGAGCCGTACACCTACGCCACTGCCCGACAGGGCATTCGGGCTGTCAAGGATGGCCGCGGCGACGCCCAAGCCCAACATCTCGCCACAGGGGCCAACGAGGGCGGCGACAAGGCGGCGCCTGATCCATCCGATTCGCGCCCAGGCCAAGCCAACCACCGGTACACGGAGAACTGACCAATGAACGCCTTCAAAGTCGAACTGCGGCCGCTGGCCGAGATCAAGCCGTACGAGAAGAACCCCCGCCTCAACGACGACGCGGTGCAGGCGGTGGCCAACAGCATCACCTCGTTCGGCTGGCGGCAGCCGATCGTCGTCGATGGCGACGGCGTCATCATCTGCGGCCACACGAGGTGGAAGGCGGCGCAGCGGCTCGGGCTGGAGATGGTGCCGGTGCATGTCGCCACCGACCTGTCGCCCGAGCAGGTGCGCGCCTATCGCATCGCCGACAACAAGAGCGCCGAGTTGGCCGAGTGGAACATGGAACTGCTCCCGCTGGAGATGACGGAACTCCAGGGCGCCGGCATCGACTGGTCCTCGCTGGGCTTCAGCGCCGATGACCTCGCGAAGATCTTCGACCCTGGCGTGCAGGACGGACTGACCGATCCCGACGCCATTCCCGAGCCGCCCGATAAGCCGGTGACGAAGCCGGGTGATCTCTGGATTCTCGGCGAACACCGTCTGCTGTGTGGCGACAGCGCGAGCGCGGCCGACGTCGATCGACTCCTCGACGGCCAGCCGATCCACTTGGTCAACACCGATCCGCCCTACAACGTCAAGGTTGAGCCTCGATCCAACAACGCGATCGCAGCGGGCAACTCGTCGTTCAGCGCCTCGAAGAAGAAGCGCACCCATCACCAGTCGTTCGACGTGGCGCGGCAGGGAGAGAAGCGCCGGACCACCCGAAAGATGCGAGCCAAGGACCGGCCGCTCGAGAACGACTTCGTCACCGACGAAGCGTTCGATGCGCTGCTCGACGCATGGTTCGGCAACATGGCGCGCGTGCTCATTCCCGGCGGCGGCTTCTACATCTGGGGCGGCTACGCCAACCTCGGCAACTACCCGCCGCACCTCAAGAAGAACGGGCTGTACTTCAGCCAGGGCATCGTCTGGGACAAGCAGCATCCCGTGCTCACCCGCAAGGACTTCATGGGCGCGTTCGAGATCGCGTTCTACGGTTGGCGCGAGGGCGCAGCGCACCGCTTCTTCGGCCCCAACAACGTCTCCGACCTCTGGCATGTCAAGAAGGTCAACCCCGCATCAATGTGCCATTTAACCGAGAAACCGGTTGAGCTGGCGGTGCGCGCCATGCAGTACTCTTCGCACGCCGGCGAGAACGTGCTTGATCTGTTCGGCGGTTCGGGTTCGACTCTGATCGCCGCCGAGCAGACTGGTCGCCGCGCGTTCCTCATGGAGATCGACCCGGCGTACTGCGATGTCATCGTGGATCGATACCAGCGTTTCATGGGCAAACCGGCCGTGCTCGAACGCACCGGCGAGTCGCCGATTCCGATGAAGCCGCGCGAGGAGAAGATGCGGTGAGGAGCGCGGCATGGTGCAACGACGAATCATGTTCCCGCAGACACAGCCGTAGCGGCGAACGCTACGGCTGTGAATTGTGGAGGTGGGCTGTCGGCCTACTCGCCCGGTGCCGCCGCCTCCTCCGGCCCCTTCTCGCGCAGGGCGTGGTACTCGATCAGGGCGTCCTCGTAGACGAAGTCGCTTGCGGCGACGTGCTTGCGATTGCGGGCGGGCACGATGCACGACCGCTCCTTGAGGAACGCGATGGCGACCGCGACCTGCGACCACGGCGGCATCTGCGCTTCGTCGCCGCCGCCGGCCTTGAACCGGATGTCCTCCATCGTGAAGGACGCATTGCCCATCTGCTCGATGGCGTAGGCGACGTCGTCGTAGACCTGCTTGGTGCAGGCATGCTCGTAGGGCGTGCCGCGCTTCGGGATGACGCGGCGCAGCAGCGCGCCGCTCGGGCCGTCCACGATGAAGGTCTCATTGAGTTGTCGCGGCATGGGGATCGCCTCCTTCCGCAGGCCGCCGGCTGGGCGGCGCGTAGATCGTCGAGCAGGCGGCGCAGCGCACCTGCTCGCCGTCGTCAATCCAGATCAGGCGGTCGATGCAGCGCTGCCCGCAGGTCGGGCAGGCGTCCTCGGGGTCGACCAGATCATCGTTGCGTTGACAGATCATGGGTTGTTGGTCCTTTCTCACAGCGCCAGGCGCGTGATGACATCGTCGATGCGTTCATCCTCGGGCCGGGCGAGGGCGATGAGCCTCGTAACGACCTCGGCGCTGAGCATGACCAGCGCCTCGGTCTCGTTGATCTCCACGACCGGCCCCATCTCGGTGACCGCATGCTCGCTCAGCGCGTGGAGCGTGGACTTCTTGAGGAGGACGACGAACTTCATCGCTCACGCCTCCTTCCCGGCCGCCGTGAAGCGGCCCTTGTCCACCTTGGCGAAACGTGCGTCCTTGCCCTTGGCGGCGATCTCGC
>WYBR01000138.1 GCA_011525805.1 Vicinamibacteraceae bacterium | reverse complement strand
TGCCCGTGATCTGCCCGGCGTTGTTGATGCCGATCGCCAGGCCGATGAACCAGTCGGAGCGCGGGGGAATGAGGTGGGCGAGGTAGCGCACGGGCCTGTTCCACTCCCAGATCACGCCGATGTCCTGCGTGCGCCAGCCGCGCGTGCGCGCCGCGCCGACAATCTGGCGGTGGTCATTGATGGACCAGGCGAAGGAGTTCGTCCAGTACGGCTTCTCAGGCAAGGGCGCCTTTTCGCCGTTGCGGTAGATGAAAGCCTGGTTGGTCCAGATGTCACGCGAGGTGTAGCCGACGACATCTCCCGCCTCATTGACGCCGATGCAGACTCCGTCGCGGCTATTATCAGGAAGGAAGGTGCCGACGTCGATGATCCGCCCGTCCCGCCAGATGACGGGCCGCCAGACGCCGTAGGTGTTGCTCGTCGATTGGCCGACGATCAGGCCGGAGTTGTTGATGGCGATGGCCTGGCTCGATCGGCCACCGTCGTAGGTTCCGAGGTCGGTCATCTGACCGTCCTCCCAAAGGAACGCATGCGCCGGGCGCGGCGGCGGCGAAGTGTTCTCCAGAGTGGACCATCCCACGATCTGGTTGTGGTCGTTGATGCCGTAGGCCCCGGCGAAGTCGCCCGTGCCGAGGTAGCCGAGGTTCTCCATCACCCCGTCGCGCCAGACGAAGGCGCTGAAGTTGCCGCCGATCTGGCCTTCCACTTGCGCCCGGCCGACGATCCAGCCGTTGTTGTTGATGCCGCGCGCGCTGCCCCATCGACCGCCGAGCGTTCCGAGGTCCACGGGCAGTTGTCCGTCGAGCCAAAGCGTCGGATGAAAGTCACGATTGCCCTTCAGGTACGCGCTGCCGATCACATTCCCCGCCTGGTCAAGCGTCCACCCGAAACTCAAGTCCCCGCCGAGGCTCGGTACTTCGAAGACGGCGTAGGGATATCGCGCTCCGCCGACCTGGGCGAAGGACGACGGTGGAGTGACGAATGTCGTCCACGTTGTCGCGAAGACGAAGGCGAACCACGGACGTTGCGCGAATTGTTGAAGAAGACCGAACATAATGAGTCCTCTGTATGAGGTCGTGGCGGTTCCAGAGAGAATGTAGCAATGCCGGCGGCGGGTTCTCGCCCGCCGCCCGATGAGGTCGAAGGGCTTCGTCAGTTTCCGGGGCACGAGGCGCAGGCGTTCTCGTGCGGGTCGAAGTCAGGGATCTGGTAGTTGGAGGCCGCCGTTTCGTAGTACCCCTTCAACGGGCTGAAGCGAGGCTCGTTGTTCGGGAAGTTCTCGGCGCAGGCGTTCTGGCAGCGCAGGGCCGCCAGATCCCACAGCGGATCAACGACGGGCCCCTGGAGCGTGCTGCCATAGCAGACGATCGTCAGGCGCGCATCGTAGAGCGGACCCACAGCGTCCCCCCAGCCGAAGTTGACCTCGTTGTTGAACTGCGCCTGATGCCACCCGTTCTCCCCGATGAGGAAGTCGCTCCACGTGCCGTATTGCGCATTGCACTCGGGGATGCCCATCAGGTGATCGAACAGGTCGCTGCCGCCGCCCGTCCACCAGCCGAGGTCTTCGTTCAACTTCGGCGCGAGTTCCAGGCAGACGGTTCGATAGCGAGTAGCGCGGATTCCGGCGTCGGGTGCATTGAGGCTCGGCGAAACGCACCGGGTTGGGCGGCGATCGCGCGCTGCATCGTGTTCGCTTCCTCTCGCGCGGCCTCGCTCATGGATGCCCCTTTCGTTCATTGGTCTCTCCTCCGTGCGCTCTCCGTGCCCTTTGTGCCTCCGTGGTTGGCCTTCACTCGAACTGATGCACGATGAGCTGACTGATGGCGCATTCGTTCTGGACCACGGCCTGGAAGAGGATGGTCTGGCCGCGCACGATCGGCGGGACGGTGCGGGTGATGGTGGCGACGCCATTCTGGTCGGCGACAGCGGTGCCGATGACGGTCGGGCTGTCGAGTTGGATCGCGTTCTGCTGCAAGGTGCAGCCGGGGATGCGGGTGCCGCCGCCTCTTCGGGAGTATGTGAATGTGACGCGGGCACCCGGAGTTGCGCCGGTTACCGTGATCGTATTCGCAACGCCGGCACTTCCCGGTGAAGGGGGGGAGAGCGTCATCGACGGATTCACCGGCGTCAGCACGAAACCGATGGTCGGGTCGCTCTGGCCGAAGCGTGTGCCGTGGCCGGCAATCTGGCCCGCTTCGTTAATCGCCCAGGCGCTGCGCAGCCGCCAGCCGGAGTTCGGCGCAATCAGATCGTTGAGGGCACGTATCCCCTGGCCCTGCTCCCAGATGAAGGCGTCCGAATTGAGGAATGCGATGATCGAAGTGCCGACGATCTGGCCCTGGTTGTTTATCGAGTTGCCGTAGGCGGCGTTGGTGCCTGGCAGACGGCCGAGGTCATACATGCGGCCGTCGAACCAGACGAAGGCATTGGTCTTGTGATAGGCATCGATGTTGGCTCCACCCACGACGTAGCCGAAGTCATTCACGTCGTAGGCATAGGACTGGCCATCATTGAGTTGGCGGAGGGTGCCGAGATCCTCCATGACGCCATCGCGCCAGAGGAAGGCCCGCCAGCCCGTGTAGGCGTTACTCCAAGACTGACCTACCACCGAATCAGCGTTGTTCATTCCGAACGCCTGACTGCCAGTGCTATCGAGCGTTCCGAGGTCGATCATCTCTCCATCGATCCACAGGAACGCGTGCCTGGGACTGCTCTGCCCCGGGACAAACTCGGCCCAACCGGCAATGTGTCCCTCCTCGTTGATGGCGTACGCTTCGGCGTGATCGCCGCCGAAGGTGCCGAGGTCGATCATCTGACCATCGCGCCAGAGGACGGCCCGCTCATCGAAGATTGACCCGCCCGGCGGATTGGACCGTCCCACGATCCAACCCTGCGAATTCGCGCCTAGCGCCGTGCTCTGTCGGCCACCCAGCGTACCGAGATCAACCGGGGTGCCGATGCCACCGATCCAGACACACGCGTGGCTCCTGTCCGGCAACACTGAGGCACTGCCCACCACGTTGCCCGCTTCACTGAGCGCCCGACCATACGAGTTCTCACCTCCGAGGGTCTCCAGCGGCAGCACTGCATACCGGAAATCGCTCTGCCGTGCGCAGAGGCGGGACGAGGACAATGCGAGTATGAAAACGGTCACTGTACCAGGCACCCATCGACGATATGAATCGTTCACTTTCGGCATCGCTGAATCTCCTGCACTTGGTCAAGGGTCGGCGCGGACTTCCGCCCGCGCTGACGCGGGATCAGACTGAGCTCTCCGCTGCTACTGCTGCGGGCATCCGCTGCACGCGGCAGGATGGGGCTGGAAGTTGGCGATCAGGTACGAGTACGCCTCGTCCTGGTACACGGTCTTGAGTTCGGTGAACTTGTTCGTGGCCTGGATGAGCGAGTAGCGTGGATTCCGGCGTAGGCGTAGGGTGCGTTGAGGCTCGGCGAAACGCACCGGGTTGGGCGCTCGATGCCGTTCGCGACTCACTTTGTCTCCTCTCATCCTGCGATTCTCCGGCTACGCCCTTCGTGTACTCGTCCCCCAGCACGATGCGCCTTCCTCCACCCGGCGTGATTGCTGTGGGCCGGCTCCTTCGTGCGTCGTGGCTGCGACGCGAGTTACGGCTCCGTTCAATGTACCGGCTCGACAGCGCTTCGCCCGACGAAATTCCGAAAGCCGGAGCAAAAAATCAAATTAGAGGATTTCACCCCGCGCCTGGTGACGGGGTCGAGGGGGCTGGCGGTGCTTCGGGGACGCTTCTGACGCCGTTCACTTTCCCCAGCACCACGGCAGGAGGCGGAGCATGGAGCCGGGGGGGATGGGGGCGTCGGAGATGGGCAGGGCGCAGAGGCCGTCGGCGCGCCTGGTGTGGATGAGATCGCCGCTGCCGGCCCAGGGCAGCACTTCGACACCGCCGGTGCCGCGGTCCCACTTCGACGGGCGGAACGCCTGCCGATGCGCGTTGGGGCGCGCTTGCTTCGAGAGGCACGCAAGCGTCCAGGGCAGATGAGCGCCGAGCCCGCAGAGCGTGCGCAGAATCGGCCACAGAAAGAGGTGCGCCGTGGCGAGGACGGAGACGGGATTTCCCGGCAGGCCGACCACGAGCGCGGGGCAATCGTCGCGCGGCGCCCGGCCGACGAAGATCGGCTTGCCCGGCTGAATCGACGCGCCCTTGAGGATCGTCTCGACCGCGCACGCCGCGAGCGCTTCGTGGAAGCAGTCGCGTTCGCCGGCGCTGATGCCGCCGACGGTGATGACGACGTCGTGCGCCTCAATGGCGCCGCGCAGGGAGGCGGTCGTCTCGCCGGCGCGGTCGGGCAGATGAGTGACGGTTCCAAGTGCGCCGCCCATCGCTGGAACGACGTGCGCGAGCATGGGCTGGTTGGAGTTGCGGATCTGGTGGTCGGCGAGATGCGGCGCATCGTACGGAAGCACCTCATCGCCGCTCGTGAGGATCGCCACGCGCGGCCGGGCGACAACGGGCACGTTCGCGCAGCCGACGGTGGCGAGGATGCCGAGGTGCTGGGCGCCGAGGATCGCGCCGCGGCCAATGACGATCTCGCCGGCGCGGGCGTCGGCGCCTCGGCGATGCACGCTCGACCACGCTTCGACGGCGCCGATGGTGAAGCGAACCGGTTCGCCGCGGTCCGACTGCTCGTGGGGAACGACGGCGTCGGCGTCGGGCGGCAGCGGCGCGCCGGTGGCGATGCGTGCGGCCTGTCCGGGCTGGAGCGAGAGGTTGCCTGCACTCCCCGCGGCCACCATGCCCACGACCTCGAACGAGTCGTACCGCCCGACGTCGGCGGCGCGCAACGCATAGCCGTCCATCGCGGACCGGTTGAAGGGCGGATAGTCGCGGTCGGCGCGCACGTCGGCGGCAAGGACGCGGCCGGCCGCGTCGGACAGGCGGACCTCCTCCATGCGGTTGAGGGGGCGGATGCGTTCGAGGACGAGGCGAAGCGCATCTTCGTAGAGCGGCAGCGTCGAGGTGGATCGCGCGGGCTTCATCGCCCATATCCTACCGCATGAGCGGCACACGGCCGAGCAAGGCGAAAGACGGCGGGAGCGGGCGGCGGGCCGTCGTGCTCCTGTCGGGCGGGCTGGACAGCGCGACGGTGCTGGCGATGGCGCGGCGCGACGGGTTCGCGTGCCATGCGCTGAGCATCGACTACGGCCAGCGGCACCGAGGCGAACTGGCCTGCGCCGCGCGCATCGCCGAGGCCCTCGGCGCAGTCGATCACAAAGTGATCCGCGTTGATCTGCGGGCGATCGGCGGCTCGGCGCTCACCGACGACATCGCCGTTCCGCACCATGCAAGCGTGTCGGAGATCGGGTCGGACATTCCCATCACCTATGTTCCGGCGCGGAATCTGATTTTCCTCTCGATGGCGCTGGCGCACGCCGAGGCGCGGGGCGCGTTCGACATCTTCATCGGGGTGAACGCCGTGGACTATTCCGGGTATCCCGACTGCCGGCCGGAGTTCATCCGCGCCTTCGAATGTGCAGCGAGCCTCGCGACGCGGGCGGGGGTCCAGGGCAGGCCCTTTGCGATACATGCGCCCATCATCTCGATGAGCAAGGCGGAGATCATCGCCGCGGGCGCGTCGCTGGGGGTGGACTATGGATTGACGACGAGTTGTTACGATCCGCCCGGCGCGGGGCTGGCGTGCGGCACGTGCGACGCGTGCCTGCTGAGGCGGCAGGGGTTCGTGGATGCGGGCGTGCCCGACCCGACGCGCTACGCCGTCACTCCGACCTGACCGCATCCCTGAGCGAAAGCGAGTTGGTGCGCATCATGTCACGCTGCTCGGCGAGCGCCGGGGGCGGCGAAGCGAAGGTGGAGTTGAAGATGTCGGCCGGCTCCGGCGCGGCGATCCCCTCGGCCCGGGCGACGACGCCGCCGACGTGGTCCTTGGCCCGCGCCTCGAGCGCTGATTGCCGGTGGTCGTCCCACGCCTTGTGCGCTTCGAGGTACTTGCGCAGCCGGGCGAGCGGGTCGCGCTTCGCCCAGAGTTCGAGTTCGGCGCTGTCGCGGTAGCGGCGGGCGTCGTCGGCGGTGGTGTGGTCGCCCATGCGGTACGTGACGCCTTCGATGAACGTAACCTTGAACTCCTGGCGGGCGCGCTCAAGGGCCTCGCGCACGACCTTGACGACGGCGAAGATGTCGTTGCCGTCGACCTGCACGCAGTGGGCGCCGTAAGCAAGGCCGCGCTGCGCCACGGTTTCGCCGCCCGCGTTGCGCTTGCGCGGCGTGGAGATGGCCCAGCCGTTGTTCTGGCAGACGAAGACGACAGGCAGTTCGAGGGTGGTGGCGAAGTTCATCGCCTCGTGAAAATCGCCTTCACTCGTCGCGCCGTCGCCAAAGAAGGTGACGGCCGCGGAGCCGTCGCCGCGGTACTTGCCCGCCCACGCGAGGCCGCAGGCGTGAAGCATCTGCGTGCCGATGGGCACGGACAGGGGCATCGTGCGCATCCCCTCGGGAATCCGGTTGCCGCGCTCGTCGCCCATCCAGTGCCAGAGGACGTACTCCATCGGCAGGCCGCGCCAGAACATCCCGGCGTTCTCGCGGTAGGCGGGGACGAACCAGTCGCGCTCGTCCATGGCGTAGGCGGCGCCGGTGCTGGTGGCCTCCTGCCCCCAGTTCTGCGGGTAGGTGCCCATGCGGCCGCTGCGCTGGAGTTTGAAGGCGACCGTGTCGTACTCGCGGCAGATCGACATGTGCTCGTAGAGAGCGACGGCGTGGTCGAGGGGAATGACATCTTTGCCGAGTTTCGCGTCGAACTTGCCGTTCTCGTCGAGGATGGAGAAGCGCTCGATTTTCGCCGAGTAGACCGTCTCAACCGGCATGGATCGCTCCCTGGCGCGGCTGGTTCGGAATGCCGCCGTCGATCACGCGGCGCGCGTAGTCCACGGCGGCGGCGTGATTGGAGGCGAGGACGCGGCCGCGGTCGAGGATTCGCAGGGTCGTGGACTCGATGTCGGCGATCTTCTGATCGAGTTGGGCCTGGGTGTACTGGAGCCAGAGGCCGGCGAGTTGGATCAGGCCGCCGGCGTTGACGACGAAGTCGGGGCAGTAGAGCACGCCGCGAGCCATGAGCGCGGAGGAATCCTCAAAGGGATCGTCAAGGACATTGTTCGCGGCCCCGCAGAGAATCGGCGCCTGGACGTCGGCGATGGTGTTGCCGTTGATGACGCCGCCGAGCGCGCAGGGGCAGAGGATGTCGCACGGAGTGGCGAGAATGTGATCGACGTTGACGACTTCGACGCCGAGTTGCTGCTTGGCGGTGTCGAGGCGCTCGGGAGAGATGTCGGCGGCCTTGACCTTGGCGCCCTCGCCGATGACGATGCGGGCGACGTTCCATCCGACGTGGCCCATGCCCTGGATGGCGATGAGCTTGTCCTTGAAAGTGGGTTCCTGATTGAGGAAGCGCATCGCGGCGCGCATGCCGTTGACGACGCCGCGCGCGGTGTAGGGGGAGGGATCGCCGCCGCGCGACTTCTTCTCGCCTCCCATGACGAAGCGGGTCTCCTCGCCCATCCAGTCGATGTACTGCTCGTTGACGCCGACGTCCTCGGCGGCGATGTAGTCGCCGCGCAGCGTGTCGACGGCGCGTCCCATCGCCTTGGCCGCGACCTCGCGCGGCTCGGCGAGCGCGGCGTCAAGCAGGATCACGCTCTTGCCGCCGCCCATGGGCAGGTGCGCCGCCGCGGCCTTGTACGTCATCGCCTCGCTGAGGCGCAACACGTCTTCGAGCGCATCCTCTTCGGACGCGTAATGCCAGCGCCGCACCCCGCCCAGCGCCGGGCCGAGCGTCGTGCTGTGGATAGCGATGATGGCCCGCAGGCCCGCGGCGCGATTCTGGATGAAGAGAACGCGCTCGTGCCCCCGATTGGCCATGCGCTCGAAGACCATGTGCTCCTCCTTGCGGATTGAGGAAGTGAGGCGCGCCCGAGGCGCCGCGTGCCGGTTTACTCTAGGCGTCCCGCGCCCATTCGAGGGCGAGCGAACCGCTCCCGAACTGCCTGATCCCGTCCTGTCCCAGCGGCCGCCCGGTGCCGCGGGCGTTCGGGGACTTCTCGGGGATCACGAACTGGTCGTTGGGCAGGCTGTCAATGAACTTGCGCACCGTCCCGATGGAGGCGCGCAGGTGCTCGTCGATGTTGTCGCGCAGCGCCCGGATCTCATTGCGGATCTGGAGGTCGGCGTGGCGGAGGAAGTACCCCGCGACCGCCTTCTCGTATTCCACCTCGGCTCCGTCCTGCCCCGAACGGATCGTCCGATCGAGGCGCCCGAGCACCGCCGCGCTGGCGTAGAGGTAGACCGCGACCATGCTGAGGCGCTTCTGAATCGTCTGGTTGGAGACGATGCGCTCCTCGTGCTCCTTCATCATCAGTTTGACCTGGTGGGAGAGTTCGCGCACGTTGTTTTCGAAGAGGGCCTGGTACTCCACGAGTTGCGGGCTCAGCCGCGTGACGGCGGGCGCCGCCGGGCGCAGGCCGAGGAACATCTCCGACGCCACACGCGCCGCCGGACCCCAGAAGCCGGGCTTGAGGGCGTTCTCCTTGACGCGGATGAGGTACTCGCCGAGTTGTTTGCTGCCGTACGCGAAGATGAACGAGTGCATGACCTCGTTGGCGCCTTCGACGATGGTGTTGATGCGGCTGTCGCGCCAGATGCGCTCGACGTGGTTCTCGGTCATCTGCGACTCGCCGCCCATGACCTGCACGGCGCGGTCGACGGTGCGGAAGCCCCACTCCGAGCAGAAGAGTTTGCAGATGGCGGTCTCGAGCATGACATCGTCGTCGCCGCGATCGAGGATGCCGGTGGTGAGGTAGAGGACGGCGTCGGAGGCGTAGACGAACGCCGCCATTTCCATCAGGTACTCCTGCACGAGTTCGAAGTCGCCGATGGGGCGCTCGAACTGGTAGCGAGTCTGGGCCCACTTGCCGGCCTGGAGGTACGCCGCCCGGGCCCCGCCGAGCATCCCCGCCGAAAGCGTGCACCGGCCGTAGTTCAGGCAGGTCAGCGCGACGTTAAGGCCGCGGCCCTCCTGGTGCAGGAGATTCTCGCGAGGCACCTTGACGTCGGTGAAGCGGATGCGCGCCTGCCACGTTCCGCGGATCGAGCACTTGCTGCGGTTACGGCTGAAGATGTCTACGCCGGGCATGTCGGGGGTGACCATCAGGGCCGTCACTTTTTCCTTGACCTTGCCGGACTTCGGGTCGGTGAAAGGCTGCTTGGCCATGACGGTGAACATGCCCGAGAGCGCGCCCGAGGTCGCCCACTTCTTCTCACCGTTGAGGATGTAGTGCGTGCCGTCTTCGCTCAGGCGGCAGGTCGTCTCCTGTCCGCCGGCGTCGCAGCCGACGTTTGGCTCGGAGAGGCAGAAGGCCGCGAGCATGTCATTGGCGAGATGCGGCAGCCACTTCTTCTTCTGCTCCTCCGTGCCGTAGAGGACCACGGCCTTGCACCCGATGGACTGGTGGGCCGAGACGAGCACGGCCGTTGAGCCGCAGGACTGCCCGATGCGCTCCAGCGCGCGGTTGTAACTGGTGACGCCGAATCCGCCCCCGCCGTACTCGCGGGGAATGATCATCCCGAGCACGCCGATCTTGAACAGCCGGTCGATGCACCAGCGCGGAATCTCCTGCTCCTGGTCGATCTGCACCGAGGGATGCTCGTTGCGAAGGTAGTCGTCGAGTTCGGCGAGGAGTTGATCACACCGCGCCATCTCCTCGGCGCTGACGCTCGGGTACGGAAAGGCGAGTTCCTCGCGGATGTTCCCCCAGAAGAAATTCTTGACCAGCCCCATGGTGTCGGGATCGGGGCCGAGCATCTCCTCCGCCTGCTTGATCTGCTTGCGGTCCTTCTCGGAGAGTCCCTTCATGTCGCTGAGAGATTTCCCGGCCATCGTGTGCTCCTTGTCGATCCGGTTCGATTCGCGTGGGCTTCGGGGCCGGCCGAAGTTTCGGCCCCGGTCAGGTCAGGTCGGTTGTCCGGGCCGGCTTGGTTCGGCCCCGCGGGCGGACGATCCGACCGCGTCAGGATATCGCGCTTCCGGGCGGCTGAGCACGCGGCGGGCGAAGCGCGGTCCCAACGAGGCCGCGAGGATGCGGCGAAGAAGGCGGGCCTCCCGGACAACGCCCTCACGCCGCATTGACAAACACGCTTCCGCCGCACGGGCAATGAAATACCCGATCATCTCCGCCGGTGCAATAAGGTCAGTTCCGCATTTCGAGGCGAACCCCAGCGAAGGCGCCGGCGAACTCGCGCTCCCGAACACCGTCTCGATGCCCGCGACTTGCGGCCCGCGATCGAAGATCGCCGCCGCGCGGCCAACGCCGAAGCGGTCCAGCTCTCGTAGCGGCCCCCACGACAGCCCCGCTTGGCGCGCCAACTCATCCACTTCGCCTGGCCGGCCGCTGCGCATCGCCGCGTTCCACGCCGCAAGGACGACGGAACCGAACAGCCGCGTCAGGGCGCTGGGGCCGGCGTCGAACTCACGGAAGACGCGCCACCCAGCGGCTGCCGCCACTCGCTCCGCCGCGGAGAGAGCCGCCGGAAGCGTCTGCTCGCCCGCGACAACCTCGCACCAGCCCGCCGCCTCGACCCAGCAGGTCACGAGCCGGACGATGCGCTCGGCGCAGGTGACGCTCTGGCCGATCTCGTCTATCGAGAGGATCGGTGAGGTGGAGATGATCACGTCGCCCTCGGCCGCCATGGCGCTGATCGAGCGGAGGGCGCCCAATTGAGCATGCCTCGCTTCCCCGCCGGCCTCGATCCAGAAGTGAACGCCCCAGCAGCCGTCGCACTCGCTCAGCGGCCGGCACGACCAAGTGGCCGGGAGGGACGCCTGAATGAACCGGGCGGCCGGTCCCTCGCCGGCGATGGCGACGCGAATCGGGTCAGACCCCGATGCGCCGGCGGCATCGCGCGAAGGTCTGGCCGCGTTGACCATACGCCCTCCCGGAGACTCTCATTCCCGTGTCGGCGGCGCAAAGAGCCGCGCCAGTCGCGACAGCGCTTCCTCGCCCTGCACGATCTGCGCCGAGATCCTCGCCGCCTTGTCGAGCACGTCGTCGGCCATCGAGCCGTCGAGTTCGTTGAGCCAGGTCTTGGTGGCCGCCATCGCCTGGCGACCGCCGCGCGCGAGCGACTGGGCAAACGCGAGGGTCTCCGCCTCGAGCGAATCACTCGCAGCGAGATGCGTGAGAAGGCCGACCTCAAGCGCCCGCTCTCCCGTCATCGTTCCGCCGGAGAGGAGGATCTGCCGCGCGCGGCCCGAGCCGAGTTTGCGCACCAGCCACGGCGCGACGACGGCCGGGCACACGCCCAGATCCACTTCCGGATAGCCAATGCGCGCTTCCGGGTGGCTGAACGCGAAGTCGCACACCGACATCAGCCCGCACCCGCCCCCCACCGCCGCGCCGCGCACGCAGGCGATCGTCGGCTGGGGCGCCCGGCGGATCTCGCGCAGCAGGAGGCTGATGAGCATCAGCAGCTCGCCCATGGCGGGTGGATCGTTGAGCAGGGCCTTGAGGTCCATGCCGGCGCAGAACGCCTTGCCTTCGCCGCTGATGAGAATGACGCGGACGTCGGGCGAGGCCGCGACGGGCCTGAGCGCAGCGCGGGCCGCCTCAAGCAGCGCCTTGCTCAGCGCGTTGCGCGCCTCCGGCCGGTTGAGGCGCACTTCCGCGATCGCGCCCCCGTCGTAATGAATCACCTTCGCCAGATCAGACATGCGCCGGCATTGTAGTCGGGGTGAACAACTACGAACGCGACGGTAGATCAAGATCGCTGGCGGCGTGCCGATTGACCATCGCGCTGGCAATCGGAGCCTCCAATCGTGCTCGGCAGAGTGATCATCAGAGTGGCGCAACCCCGAGGCCGAAGGCCTCTTCGTCAGTAGCCGGGGGTGAAGCGCAGCGCCACCCCCGGAACGCGACATGCAGCAATCCCATCCTCCACTCCGAAGGAGTGGAAGTAGAGGCCGATCGTATCTCTCGCGTTCGATGTCCGGGAACCGCCGTCCACGACAAGGACCCCTTCGGGGTCCAGGAACTTCGGGTCGCGACGCTGTCCGGGGGTGGCGCTCAAAGACTCGCTTCACCCCCGGCTACTGACGACCAGACCTTCGGTCTGAAGGCTGTGCGCTCGCGGGGTCGCAGTGTTTGCTGAGGCGGATCGACGATCGACGACCAGCCATCGGCGTGGCTCCCGCCGATCACGCCTTCGTACGCCGCCGGCGCCAGGACTCTCGCAACATCTCCACCGCTTCTTCCTGACGGGCCCCGTGCGCCGACGCCTTCATCGCCGCGTCGAAGGGCGCATCATCAAGCGACCCGTCGATCTCGCCGATCCACTGTTTCGTGGCGCGCAGGGCGACGCGTCCCTTGTCGCACAGCGCGGCGCACCACTGCTCCGCCTCGCGCTGCACGGCGTCGGTCGAGGCAACGACGTGCGACACAAGTCCGAGGCGCTGCGCCTCAATCGGCCCGAAGAGCCGCCCGCTCAGGAGCACGTCGCGCGCCGGCCCGTCGCCGATCGCCTGCCGCAGGACGGGGATGTTGACGGCCGGCGAGATGCCCAGCCGATGCACGGGATAGCCGAACTGCGCCTCGGGCCCGGCGAAGACGAAGTCGCACGCGGCGACGATGGCGCACCCTCCGGCCAGAGCCGGCCCGTGGACCGCCGCAACCACGACCTGCGGCAGGCGGCGCAGCACCCGCGTGATCTGCGCCAGTTGCTCGATGTACCGGGCCATGATGTCCGGCCGATCGACCGCGGCGCCGAGGTCAAAACCCGCGCAGAACGCCGGCCCCTCGCCGCGCACCAGAAGCACGGCCGCGTCTTCGCGGTGCGCCACCGCCTCAAGCGCCGCGATCATCTCCTCCATCATCTCGACCGAAAGCGCATTGCGCTGCGCGGGGCGGTTGAGGGTGAGCGTCGGCACTTCGCCGAACCGATCGATAAGAATCGTTGCCTCGCCCATGGCGGTCCATCTCTCTATCAACGATGGCTTGGCGCGCTTCAGCCGGAGGTGAGTCCGCCGCCGAGTTTGAAGGCCGCGAGGAGCCCGACGCCGACGAAGACGATGTCCAACACACCCCAGGTGGACTTGAACACGATCCAGAATGCCGACGATTGAAAGTCCTTCAAAACCGACTCGCGATACGCGACCTCGTCGTCGATTCGCGCGCGGCGCTCCGAGTCACTCAAGGCTTTCCATCGGGAGAGCGCTTCCTTCCACACGTCGGCCGGGTAATCGGATGCGCGCTCCGGATAGTCCGGCTCGGCGCCGCCCGGCCAGCGAAGTTGACGCCCCGCATCCCGCCACTCTTCGACCACCTCGTCCGCCACGAGGGACGTCATGTACTCAGGATTCGCGAGATCCGGGAACGCCAGCAGGTCTGACTGCTCCTGCGAACTGAGCGCCGACCAGCGCGTCTCGGCCTGCTGCCAGAGTTCGGCGGGGTGCTCATCCCGGCCGACCGCTTCGCTCGGCGAAACGTCCTTCGGAAAGCGGTATGACTTCCCCTCGCGGGAGTGCTCGTACACAATCTGAGCCGCAATCGCGCTGAGCGCGTAGTCGCGATCGCTGTACCGGTGCGTAAAGGCGTACGCCATCGCGAGTTTGCCGAAGACGATGGCGGCCACTGTCAATCCCGCGGCGATGGCGCCGGACTCAACTCCGGCCTCCTCTCTGGCGGCCGCCGCGCAGACCAGGCCCAC
Organism: Vicinamibacteraceae bacterium; assembly: GCA_011525805.1. Taxonomy (GTDB): domain Bacteria; phylum Planctomycetota; class Phycisphaerae; order Phycisphaerales; family UBA5793; genus UBA5793. Next base: position 57,620 of record WYBR01000138.1, on the reverse strand, counting down.
CACGGATCCGATGATGATCGCGATCCAGCCGATCTCGAGGTGCAGGTAGAACCCGATCACCCCCCAGAGAATGGCGCCGAGTCCAGCCGCAATCAGGCCCGCGATCAACACCGGCGTCGGTCTCATTGGCTTCCTTTCCGGGCCGGGCGGCCCGTTCGAGCGCAACAAGATACCGAAATCGTCCGGGTTTGTCTACGGCAACTTGCGTCGTTCCCGAATTATTTTGTCGCGTACTCGAACACCCCGCGGCCCGACTTGTCGCCGAGGCGGCCGGCGGTGACGAGTTGGCGCAATCGCGGGCAGGGGAAGTACTTCTGGTCCCCGAGTTCGTGATACAGCACCATCATGATGTCGTGGCACACGTCCAGTCCGATGAAATCCGCCAGGCGCAGCGGGCCCATCGGGAAGTTGCAGCCCAGTTTCATGATCTCGTCGATGTGCTCTGGCTCCGCCACCCCCTCCATCCAGGCGTAGAAGGCCTCGTTGATCAGCGGCATGAGGACGCGATTGCTCACGAACCCCGCGCGGTCGTTGGCCGGCACCGGCGTCTTGCCCATCTTCTTCGCCAGATCGATGGTCCGGCTGACCGTCTCCTCGCTCGTCGCCAGTCCTTTGATGACCTCGACGAGTTTCATCACCGGCACGGGGTTGAAGAAGTGCATGCCGATGACGCGGTGCGCGTGCTCGCCCACCGACGCGGCGATCTGCGTGATCGAGATCGACGAGGTGTTGGTCGCCAGCACGACGTCGCGGCGCATGGTCTCGACGAGTTGGCCGAAGACCGCCTTCTTGAGGTCGGCCTTCTCGAGGACGGCTTCGACGGCCCAGTCGGCGTCGCGCGCGGCGGCGAGATCGGTCGTGTACGTCACGCGGCCCAGCGCCGCATCCGCCTCGGCCTGCGTCATGCGCTGCTTTTCGACGTTGCGCGCCACGATCTTCTTGTGCGAGGCGCGGGCCCGATCGAGAACCGCGTCGGCCACGTCCACCTGGTACGCCCGGAGGCCGCTCATCGCGGCGGTCAGCGCAATGCCCGATCCCATCGTCCCCGCCCCGATGACCGCGATCGATCTGACTTCCGACATGGACGCCCCCGCTTTCTGATGTCGCTCGCAAACTCTCTGCCGCGACACTCTATCAGAAGGCGATCCCTCCTGCCACCGGTCGGAGGATCGGGTGTCGGCCTGAATGCGCCCGCCCCCTGCGGCTCAGTTCACGGCGTCGGCGCCGGTTCGGAGATCGGGCGCGGCCGGCTCCCAGCGCACCTTTGACGCGCCCAGGAGCATGCCGGTGGCAAAGGCGAGGTCCACCTGGGCGATCTGGTACTCCGCGAGCGCGCGAATCTCGGCGCTGCGGGCGTTCGCGTACCGAGCCTGCGCGTCGAGCACGTCCGTGCTCGTGCGCAGGCCGAGGTCGAACTGCCGCTGCTCAGCCTCGAGCACGCGGGCCTCAAGCAGCGCGCTGCGGGCGCTGGCGAGCACGCGCTGCCAGTTCGCCTCCAGTTGGTCGAGGGCGTTGAAGACCTCGTTGATGATCTGGGCGCGGCGCTGGTCCCTGGTCGCGAGGCGCTGCAGGCGGGTGTAGATCGCCTGGTTGAAGCGGCTCTTCGCGGCGTTGTTGCCCAGCGGAACCTCGACGCTCAGCCCCACTACGTGATCCTCGAAACTCCGGTCGAGCATCAGGTCGAGCGAGTCATTCCACACGCTGCCCAGGCCGTTGATGTTGTAGCGATAGTCGAGCGTCACGAGGGGCAGTTTCTGGTTGCGGGCGAAGTCGATGCTGCTCACGTCCTGCGCGATGAGCAGTTCGAGTTCGAGCATCTCCATCCGCGTCGCCAGCGCCGCATCGGCGAGGTCGATCGCGTCGAGTTCGTAGCGCATCGGGTTCGGGGCGGTGGAGAGTTCGACGATCGTCGCCGTCTCCATCCCGAGGTCCGGCCGGTTGAGGATGCGCTTGAGGAGGCGTTCAGCGTCGCGGACGGCGTTCTCGGCGAGGATGATCGCCTCGACGCGCTGCGCCACGCCCGCTTCGGCCCGGGTGATCTCGACCTCGGCGGCGTCGCCCTTGGCCACGCGGCGCCGAGCCCGCTCCAGTTGCGCCACCGCCAGGTCGTACTCCTGCTTGCGCACCTCCAGTTCGCGCTGCGCGGCGTAGAGGCGCCAGTAGACGCGGTCGACGTCCGCGATCACGCGGATCACCTCCAGTTTCGTCCGCGCCTCGCTAATGAGCGACTGGTACTGTGCCACGCGGATCGCGTGGGTGTTCGTCCGCACGCCGGCGTTGCGCAGCAGGGGCTGGCTGAGCGAGAGGGAGAGATCGGTCGAGTAGGATGGATTGAGGGTCGAAAAGAGGTTGTCCGTCTCAGTGCGGTTGAAAGGCAGGTCGATGGTGATGGCGCCGCCGGTGCGCAGGGGGATGCGAAGACCCGCGTCGCCGCCGAGCGACTCGACATTCGAGCCGCTCAGGGCCGTGTCTGTCGGCTGATCGAAGCGCGACTGGCGGGCGTTGCCGAAGAAGACCGCCTCGAAACGGGCCTCCTCCTGCGTGATGGTCTCCCGCGCGATGGTGGGTTCAAGAAGTTGCACGGCCAGATCGAGGTTGTTGGCGAGCGCGTCAGCCCGGCTCTGCTCGATGGAGAGTTCAACGCGCCCGGCCTCTTCCGCCGTGCGCCGCAGCCCGGGCGCAGACTTGAGAAACTCCTCACGTGCCTCGTCGGGCGTCTGCGTCGATCGGGCGCGATCGGCCAGACCAAGCGGCTGAACGTCGCGCAGGCGCTGAGGATCAATCGAGACGCGCGAGCCTTCGCTGAGCACGCCCTCGCATCCGGTGATGAGCAGAGCGCATGCGCCGAGCGCCGCCATGCCGCGCGCCCGGCGCCATCCACCCGTTGATTCATTCATGACGGAGAGCCTCGATGGGGTCGAGCCGTGCGGCCTTGATGGCCGGAAACATCCCGAAAACCACGCCGACGAGCGCGGCGAAACCGAAAGACATCGCCATCGCCCACGCGGGAATGTACGCCTTGCCCAGCCCGGAGTTGGGAATCTGCGCCAGCAGCATCGTCGCCGCCTGCCCGAATCCCAGCCCCACCAGCCCGCCGAAGAAGCACAGCGTCACGGCTTCCACGAGAAACTGGAGCAGGACCGCCGCCGGGCGCGCGCCGACCGCCTTGCGCAGGCCGATCTCCCTCGTCCGTTCCGACACGGAGACGAGCATGATGTTCATGATGCCGATGCCTCCGACGATGAGCGAGATCGCCACGATGCCGAACGCCACGATCGAGATCGAGGCCGACATGCGCTTGAACTGGTCCACCGCCCGCTGCACCGCCTCGACCTCGAACGTGTCGGGATCGTCGGGCAGCAGCCGCCGGTTCTTGCGCAGCAGGGCGCGGAGTTCCGCGATCGCGTCCTCGGAGACCTCCGGAGAGCGGCTGGCGCCGACCGCCTGCATCCAGCCTTCGTTCATTCTCCAGGCCGTGCTGAACGGAATGTAGATCTCCGCGCGGGAACTCGAGTCGCCGAAGCCGAAGGCGGATTCCGGGTTGGGCTCGACCAGCCCGACGACGGTGAAGCGCCGGTTGTTGACGAGGATGGACTGACCGGTGCAGTCGCGGTCCATCTGCAGGTCGTCCCGCGCCTTGGTCGAGATGATGCAGACCTGCTCGAAGCGGCTCTGGTCTCCTTCGCTGAAGGGCCGGCCGATCGTCACGAAGCGGTTCTCGATGGTGTGCCAGTCCGGCTCGATTCCCGTGACCTGCGCGCTTTCCAGCACGCGATCGCCGAAACGGACCGAGCCTCGGATCTCCTGCATGCGCGTAAGCGCGGCGACGCTGGAGCACTCCGTCCTCCAGCCGTCGAAGTGCTCGGGCCGGAAGCGGATGACGCGCCACGAGGCCGTGGCGAATCGCCCCGTGTCGGGCCGGTCGGGCCACATGAAGATCTTGTTCGTGCCGAGCGTCTGAAACTCGTCGAGAACAAACGTCTTCAGGCCGGTGAGCGCCGCGATCACGGCCGTCACCGCGGCCACTCCGATGATGATTCCCAGCGTGGTCAGGATGGAGCGAAGTTTGTTCGTCCAGATCTGCCCCGTCGCCAGGGCCATGCTCTGAAGGAGCAGGCGAAGCACCGTGATGGGCCAGAGGAGCACCGTCATGATCGCGCCTCGATCGAGTCGCGGCGGGCGACGTGCGCGACGACGCCGTCGCCGCCTTCCGCCTCCGCCTCCCGGCCTGACGTCCGGTGGGTCGAACGGTGCAGCAAAACCGCCGTGCGGTTCGTTTCGTCCTGCTCGGTGGGAAGATCGGAGTGGATGCGACCGTCGCGCATGCGCACGATTCGGCTGGCGTGCTGGGCGACGTCCTCTTCGTGAGTGACCATGATGATCGTCTGCCCCTCGCGGTGAAGTTGCGCGAAGAGGCCGAGAATCTCCGCGGTGGTGCGAGTGTCGAGGTTGCCCGTGGGCTCGTCGGCGAGGAGGATCGACGGCTCGGCGACGAGGGCGCGGGCGATCGCCACGCGCTGCTTCTGCCCGCCGGAGAGTTGATTGGGCTTGTGCGTCATGCGGTCGCCCAGACCCACGCGCTCCAGCGCCGCCTTGGCGCGCCGCCGCCGCTTGAACCAGCCCGACTTCGAGTAGACGAGGGGGAGTTCGACGTTCTTGAGCGCCGTCTGCCTCGCCATGAGTTCAAAAGACTGGAAGACAAAACCGATGCCTTCATTGCGCATGCGGGCCAGCGCGGCGGCGGACATGCGGCTCACGAGTCGGCCATCCAGTTCGTAGGTCCCGCTCGTCGGGCGGTCGAGGCAGCCGATGATGTTCATCATTGTGCTCTTGCCCGAGCCGGACGGCCCCATGATGGCGACCCACTCGTTGGCGGCGACGTCGAGATCGACGCCGGCCATCGCGCTGATGCGCTCGGCGCCCATCTTGTAGATCTTCGTCACGTTTCGCAGCCGGATGATCATGCGCGCTCGCGTCTCAGGGCGTGGACGCCGCCTTCTTGTCCGCCTCGGCCTTCTCCGCCTTCTCGGCCTCGTCCTTGCGCTGCTTGTCGAGTTTCTCCTGCTCGACGACCTTCTCGTCCTTGACGTCCTGGTCGTGCCGGAGCGTCTCGAACACCCGGTACGGCCCGACGATCACGCGATCATCCTCGCTCACTCCCGAGAGGATCACCGTGTCGGCCGCGTCGCTCGGCCCGATGGTGACGGGCGTCACGACCGACTTGCCGTCGATGAAGCGATAGACGACCGTGGCGACGCTCTTGGTCATGTCCACGTCGGGGTTGTTCTCGCGGATGCTCAGCGGCAGATCGTCCACGGGCCGGGCGAGCACCGCCTGGCTGGGAACCATGATCGCCTCCTCGTGGCGCCGCGTCTCGATTTCCACGTCGGCGGTCAGGCCGGAGTAGATGCGCATCCCCTCGGTGTCGAGGAGGATCTCCGTCTTGTAGTATTTCGAGCCATCGGTCGCGCGGTCGTGCGACAGGGCGATCGCCTGGACGGTTCCCCGGAAGACGCGGCCGGGGTAAGCGTTGATGCGCACGGCCGCGGGCTGGCCGACTTCGACGCCTCCCACCGACGCTTCGTCCACCTGCGCGATCAGGAGCATGACGCTCAGGTCCGCCACCTCGATGATCACCGTGCCCGGGTTGTTCATCGTGCCCGTCACGACGAGTTCGCCGACTTCCGCGTTCAGGCGCGTCACCGTGCCGTCGATCGGCGAGTAGATCGTCGTGTAACTCAGTTCATCACGGGCCTGCTCGATGGCGGCATCGGCGGCGAGCAGGTTGAACTCCATCACCTTCAGATTCAGTTCATCTCCCTTGAGGGTCTGCTCCTGCGACGCCAGGTTGGCGCTGAATTCCTTGACGCGCGCGTCCGACTGATCCACGACCGACTGCGCGATGTCGCGCGTGGAGAGCAGGTCGAGGTTGCGCTGGTGCTCGATCTCCGCCTGGCGGAGCGAGGCCCGCGTCCCTTCGATCGAGGCGCGCGTGCCTTCGATGCGGGCGCGCTGAACCTCGATGGAAGCGGCGTCGGCCGCTCGCCTCGCCTCCGCCGCGCGCAGGCTCGCCTCGCGGTCCGTCGAGTCGAGTTTCACGAGCAGCGACGGCTCAACCGGCGGCGTGGCCGTCGGGTCGCCCTTGGTCACTTCCGACCCCTCCTCGAACGGAAGGGCCGTGATCCGCGCCGACAGCCGGGCGCTGATCTCCACCTTCGTTCGCGGCTCGATCTCGCCGGGCGCCTTGATCGTTTCAATCAGCGTGCCCCGCTCGGGATTCAGCAGGCGCACGACCGTGCCCTGCGGCTTGGGCATCGCCTCGCGGATGCGGCTCACGGCCGCGGGCCCGAGCAGCGCGCCCAAGCCGACCAGGACCAGCAGCGTCACGCCGATGATGATGAAAACTCGCACGCCCGCACTCTCCGTCGATGTCCGATCGTCCGCTCACCGCTCCCCGCAGCAGTCCGGGACCGCCCAATCACCTATTGGGAGTCGCCCCCGGCCGATTGTCGCGGCGCCTCGGCGAACGGTTGGGGCAAAATTGATCATATCCGTTCGACGGGCTGCTCACTCCAGTGTACCGTTGAAGGCATGAGTCCGTTTCACGCCCTGATGTCGGAGTTGATCGACTACGCCGGCCTCTTCCCCCCCGCCGCGCTCCCGATGGGCGAGGCTGCGGCCGAATACCAGCGCTGGTCGGCGGCGCCGCAGGCATGGATCCTTGGGCGATTCGTCTGCCCCGTCGCACGCCTCGGCGAACTCGCCCGCGAGTCGGAGAACGTCCCCGACCAGCACTGGCGCCTTTCCGTCCTGGCCGGCGACCCGCTCGAACGCGACCTCGATTCCATCACCGGGTTCCTCGACGAGACGGCCGGCCGCTTTGACGTTCCATCGCTTGAGATTCGGGTTTCCTCCCCGGCCCATCTTGAGTCCTGTCTCGACGCCCTTGAGACCGTTGAAGACGGGGTAACCGCCTACTTCGAAGTTCCGATCGAGGAGGACTTCCGCGGACTGCTCACCGCGCTCGCGGGCACCCGGCACGGCGCCAAGATCCGCACCGGCGGCGTTACCGCCGACCTCTTTCCGAGCGTCGATCAGGTAGCGAAGTTCATTCTTGCCTGCCGCGAGGCGCAGGTGCCCTTCAAGGCGACGGCAGGGCTGCACCATCCTCTTCGCCACCTTCATGCGCCGCTCAATTGCCGCATGCACGGGTTTCTCAACGTGTTCCTCGCCGCGGCCGTCGCCCTCAAGCGCGAAGCGCCCGCCGAGGCCGTCGCCGCGGTCCTGCGCAGCGAATCGCCCGAAGCCGTGGCCTTCGCCGACGACCGGTGCCGCGTGCTCGATTGGGTGCTCAGCGTCGAGGACATCCTCCGCGCCCGTCGTTTCGCCGTTTCGTTCGGCTCGTGCTCGATCGCGGAGCCTGTCGAGGATCTCGCCTCAATGGGCCTGCTGCCGGCTCCCTCCGGGGCGCGGGGCGGGCGGTGAGGGGCGGCCGTTCGTCAACCCTGGATTCTCCGGACGACCAAAATGATTGAGACCAACGACCCCGGCCTGCGCTGCTGGCTCGACGACGCCAACGACTCTGCGTGCGACTTTCCAATCCAGAACCTCCCGCTGGGCGTCTTCACGCTGCGCGGGCAGTCGCCCGGGGCGCACCGCATCGGCGTCGCGATCGGGCAACACGTCCTCGACCTCTCCATCGTCTGGCCGGAGTTGTGCCCAGACCTCGCGGACCTCGGCCCGGCGCTCTTCGCGCAGCACTCGCTCAACCCGCTCCTGAACCGCGGCCGCAAGACGTGGACCCTCGTGCGCCATCGCATCAGCCGCTGGCTTCGCGAGTCCAGCCCCGCACTGCGCGACAACCCGGACTTGCGCTCCCGTTGCCTTGTGCCGATGGACCAGGCCGTCATGCACCTGCCCGTCGAGGTTGGCGACTACACCGACTTCTACTCCTCGAAGGAGCACGCCACCAACGTCGGCATGATGTTCCGCGATCCCGCCAACGCCCTCCTGCCCAACTGGAAGCACCTGCCCGTCGGCTACCACGGGCGGTCAAGTTCCATCGTCGTCTCCGGAACCGACATTCATCGGCCCTGCGGCCAGACGAACCCCGAGGATGCACCGACGCCGACCTTCGGCCCCTGCCGCCTGCTGGACTTTGAACTCGAAGTCGGCTTCATCACCGGCCCCGGCAACGCGCTCGGCCGGCCGATCGACGTCAACCAGGCGCACGAGCACATCTTCGGCCTCGTGCTCGTCAACGACTGGAGCGCCCGCGACATTCAGAAGTGGGAGTACGTCCCGCTGGGCCCCTTCACCGCCAAGAACTTCGCCACATCCATCAGCCCGTGGGTCGTGCCGATCGAGGCGCTCGACCCGTATCGCGTGCGCACGCCGCGCGGCCCGGATGATCCGCCGGTGCAGAAGTACCTCGACGGCGCGTGGGACTGGAACTTCGATCTCAATCTCGAAGTCCGCCTGCAATCCGCGAAGATGCGCGAGCAGGGCATCGCGCCCGTCCCAGTCACGCGGAACAACTTCAGCCTGATGTACTGGAACATGTGCCAGCAGTTGGCGCACCAGACGATCACGGGCTGCAACGTGCGCCCCGGCGACCTCTACGCCTCGGGCACGGTGAGCGGCCCCACGCCCGACTCGCGCGGCTCGATGCTGGAGATCTGCTGGAAAGGCACGCAGCCGCTGACGCTGCCCACGGGCGAGCAGCGCCGCTTCCTCGCCGACGGCGACACGGTCATCATGACCGGCCACTCCGCCCGCCCCGACCTGCCGCGCATCGGGCTGGGCGAGGTGCGCGGCACGATCCTGCGGGCGCCGGGGGCATGAGGAACGCACACAGCGCGCTCAACGCGCGAAGCCCACGTTCAATGAACGTGGGCTTCGGCGTGGAATCACTTGAGTGACGCGACTCGATCTGAATCGCTCAGACCATGTCCTTGAGCGCCTTGAGCGGGCGGACCTTGACGACGTTGCGCGCCGGCTTGGCCTTGAAGATGGTCGGCTGGCCGGTGAAGGGGTTGATCCCCTCGCGCGCCTTGGTCGCGGGCTTGCGCTGCACCACGATCTTCGCCATGCCCGGCAGCGTGAAGATCTGCGGCCCGTTCTTCCTCAGGTCGTTGCCGACCATCGCCGCGAGCGCGTCAAAGACGCCCGCGACCTGCTTGCGGCTCAGGCCCGTGTTCGTCGCAAGGTTTGTGTAGATGTCGCCCTTGCTGCGGGGCTTGTCGGCCTTGGTGAACTTGTACGACGGGGTCTTCTTGCTCTTGGCCACTGCTGGTTCTCCATTGAAAAAGAGAAGGACGGAGCCGGGCTGGCGGTTCACCCTGAACCTCCACCCGTGGCTTTCATGTCGGTTTTTATAGGGTCTCCGCTGCAGGAAGCAAGCCCGACCCGCCACTTCACCCTAGAAAAAAGGCGAATTCCGGAAAAACTCGGGCCGGACCCGGCCAAACAGGGTCAAAGACGCCCTTACGGCTGAATCTGGATGAACCCCGGTGGGCTGGTCTGGCACGTGCTCCAGTCGATCGCCTGCACCACGAAACGCTTGCCGGCGAGGCCGGCGGGGATGAAGCGGTCGAGCGTCGCGCGGCCGTCGGCGTCGGCGACAGTCGTGCCGATCACCTGCGGGTTGACGAGTTCAACCGTCGCGCCCGGACACTGCGGGACGCTGCGCCCCTCGCCGCGGGCTGTGCCCGCGACGAAGACGACCCGCCCGTGCGGCGTGGCGTGAATCACTTCGAGCGTGTTGACCGCGCCGGGCGCGTTGGGCGCGAACGACCACACCGTCAGGCCTTCATCGACGGGGTCGAGGCGGACGGGCAATCGCAGGTCGCGCGAGCGCGCATAGGCGTGCATGAGCAGTTGCCCCGACTCATTGATGTCGCGGCCGGCGATGACGAGCCATTCGTCGCTCACGCCGTCAGGGAGCAGATCGTTCACATCGTGCATCACGTGCCGTTGCCAGATAAATCCCCGTTCCTCTCGAAACGGTCCGGTCTGAATCGAGGCCGTGCCGACCACTTCGCCCGATTCATTGGTTCCGCCCGACGAGCCGCCGAGACCGGGCTGGAGCACGCCGAGCACGATGATGCGGCGGTTGTCCCAGAGGACGGGAATCCACAGGTCGCCCGGCAACGTCGTTGAACCCGAAATGAAACGTCCCGATTCACTGATCTCCCGCGCTCCGCTCTGCCCGTTGGGCAGAAGATTCGCAAGCGTGTGCAACTCGCCGTTCTCCCAGATCACGGCGTTTCCATCCTTGACGCCGACCATCTGGCCGAGATTGTTCATCGAGCGCCAGCCGGCGTCATAGAAGTCGGTCCACTTCCCGCTCTCCCAAGTGAAGGAGCTCCAGTTGCGCGCGAAGCCGACGACAAGCCGGTCCTCATTCAGTGCGCTTGCGTGGCTGTCGTTAGCGCCCGGCGGATCAAGGTCGATGATCCCCCCCTCCGCCGGCCAAAGGACGGCATGGCCTTGCGCCAGCGCGCGCGACCAGCCGACCGCGTCGCCCCGGTTGTTCAAATCGTGTGGAATGGAACTGGGATCCTGGGGGTTCAGGAAGGGCAACACGCGGAACTGTCCGTCCATCCAAACGAACGCCGTCGTGACGGGCAGTGCATACCCAAGCACCTGTCCCCCATCATTGATCGCTACCGGATATGCGTTCCCATGTCCCGGAAGCGTTCCGACCTCTATGAGCCGATAGCGCTGAGCCATAACCGGAGTGGTCAAGGCGACCATGCACATCACCCCAATAATCTGCCGACCAGCCCGTTCTCCTAGCGGAGTCATCGGTTGCCTTCCCTTCAGGCACGCCATGGAGTGCAATCTACTCCCTCGGGCAAAACCAGTAGGGCTCGAAGGATATTCCTCGTTGTCCGATGATAGTGCGAAGCGCCGAAGGGAAAGCGCCCCGCTCGGAAAGGAAGGAAACCGTGAATCTCAAAGTGATGGGTCGACTCGTCGCGGTCACGGTCGTAGTGGCGGCGTTCTGCGCGGCAGGCACACGGTCCGCGGACGCCCAGAATGTGCGGGAGAGGGACGTCTTCGTCTGGATCGCCGGCTTCGATCTTGAACCGAGTCAACAGATTGCCCGGATGTTCCATGAGGATTCGCCGACGCACCTCGCAAGCCTCGGGCAGGTTTCCGGTCAAACCTCTCTCTTCTCGATTCGCCAATTGCTCTTGGATGATGAAGAGATCGGCGACTACGTTTGGTTCAGAGGGGTCAAGGACGTCCGCCTGATGTTCGGCCCTCATCCGGAGTACGAAACCGTTCCGACGAGTGATTACTCCTCCGATGACGAGCATCGACGCCTCGTTGATCGCTGCGTCCTCAAGATGAACGGCCGACCGGCAAAGGATCCCTGCAATCGCGTCTGGCCCGTCGCGGCCGGGCACGAACTGACTTCTTACGACTTCCGAAACATCGGTGGGAACCAGGATTACGCGATGGTGTTTGATCCGGACGACACGGTAACGGCGTCCAACTGGCTCTGGGCCAATCCGGCGGACATCGCCATCCACCTGTTCGATGCCGCCTACCTGCGGTTTACGCTCGTCTTTGATCTCGATGTCGAGCAGGAGTATCACGATGTAAACGTCTCATGGGTCAGCGCCGTGTACTGCGGCCATGACTTCTGCCTGCCCTCGGGGCAGGAATCCGAGAAGATCGGGCCGGAATGGGAAATCCCATCCGGCGTTTCCGGCCGCATTGTTGCGGCCATTCCGTTTCTTCAGGATCACGCATCGTGGATGCGCCTGATGCGCAACGAGGACATTCTCTTCACGGCGACCCCTACCTATCCGCCGCAGAACCAGCCCGCGGGCCATCGCTGCAATGAGCCGGACCAGCCGCCGACGACCTGGCACACCCACGCCGGGCATTTCGACATGGGCGCGATGCAGAGTTCCGTCGCCATGCCGGGCAGCAACGGACCGACCTTCACCGCCGGCGACCTCCTCTGGGTCCACGCGATCTACGACGTGCCCGATCACATCCAACAGACCGCCAACGAGCCGGTGAACGGCCGCGCGCTGTGGATGGTGTTCTGGGAGTCGGGGCAGTAATTCCCTCGCGGCCCGCTCTCCGCTCGCAGTACGATGCCCCCGTCTACAGCGTCTCCGCCACCAGTCGCGCCAGGTCGCTGCGCTCGCTCTTGGCCAGCGTGACGTGGCCCACGATCCCCTCGTACTTGAGACGCTCAACAAGGTAACTCAGGCCGTTGCTCTCGGCATCGAGGTACGGATTGTCGATCTGGCCCACGTCGCCCGTCAGCACGATCTTCGTCCCCTCGCCCACGCGCGAGGCGATCGTCTTCACCTCGTGCGGCGTGAGGTTCTGCGCCTCATCGACGATCATGAACTGGTGCGGGATCGAACGGCCGCGGATGTAGGTCAGCGGCTCCATGACGAGTTTGCCCTCGGCCATCAGTTTCTGCACGCGCTGCTCGGTCGAGTGGCTCTCGGCGGCGTCGAAGCGCGTGCCGCGGTTGCTCAGCAGGAAGGACAGGTTGTCGAAGATCGGCTGCATCCACGCCGTCAACTTCTCATCCTTGTCGCCGGGCAGATAACCGATGTCGCGCCCCAGCGGCATGATCGGCCGGGCCACGAGCAGTTTGTCGTAGCGCTCCTCGTTGAAGACCTTGGTCATGCCGGCGGCCAGCGCCAGGAGCGTCTTGCCCGTCCCCGCCGTGCCCAGCAGCGTGACGAGTTGCACGTCGTCGTCGAGCAGCAGGTCCAGCGCCATCGTCTGCTGGAGGTTGCGCGCCATCACGCCGAAGGTCGGCCGGCGCGGGCCCGTGATAGGGATGATGTGGTTCGTGTCCGCGAGGCGCCGCGCCAGGCCCGTGTGCGACTGGTCGGCGAGGTCGCGCAGGAGGACGAACTCGTTGGCGTGAATATGGATCGCGCCGCTCTGGCCCTCGGCATCCACGAGCAGGTGCGGCTCGATGCGATCCAGAACGACCTGCCGCTCGGTGTAAAGTTCATCGATGATCTCGCCGGGCACGTCGAGCGTACAGTACCCTGTGTAGAGGCTCGCCGCATCCACCTTCTCGCTCTCGAAGTCCTCGGCGGTCAGGCCGATCGCGTCGGCCTTGAGGCGCGCGTTGATGTCCTTGGAGACGAAGACGGTGCGCTTGCCCTCCCGGCTCAGCGCCCAGGCGATCGAGATGATGCGGTTGTCGGGGCTGTCGGTGCGCAGGTGCGGGGCGAGTTCATTGGAATCGAGGGCGACGCGGATCATCCCGCCCCGCTCGTTCCACTGCACGCCATCCATGAGCCGGCCGCGCCCGCGCAAGATGTCGAGTTGGCGGATGACTTCGCGCGCGTTGCGGCCGATGTCGTCGTTGCCGCGCTTGAGAAGGTCGAGTTCTTCGAGGACGGCGAAGGGGATGACCACTTCGTTGTCGTCGAACATGAAGAGGCTCTTGGGGTTGTGCAGCACGACGTTGGTGTCGATCACGAAGTGCTTGACCTTCGACGCGGCGGCGGCGGGGGACTGCGCCGCGGGCTGGGCAATGACGCCGGAGGACTTCTTCAAGGCAAACGCTCCTTCTCCTGCTCCTGCACACATCGGCCGAAGTTCCGCCGGCGGCCAGTCGATTGTATGAGAGGCCGATAGAAAACAGCGCGGGGGTGCCGTGGTCCGGAGGGAGGCTTTGCGACCGGAGGGCCACGCCATTGTGCGGACGAACGATCAACCTGATTCGATCGTCGCGACTGCACTCGCGTGGCCCGCGCTCCCAAAGCGTCGCTTGACCACGGCACCCCGAATGCACCCGAAGAATGGACTGCACCCCGGATCGCTCCCCAGCGTCAGGGCCGCAACCGGGCGCGTACGATTGCCTCTTGTCGAACCGCCCCTGCTGCTCTATCGGACGGAGTTGCCGTGTCGGACTGGTCGGTTGAATCCTGGAAGTCGCGTCCCGCGCTGCATCAGCCGGCCTACGACGACGCGCGGGCGGTCGAGACGGCCGTGGCCCGCCTGCGCTCCTTTCCCCCGCTGGTGACCAGTTGGGAGATCGAGCGCCTCAAGGGCGAACTCGCCGAGGCGCAGCAGGGCCGGCGCTTCATCCTCCAGGGCGGCGACTGCGCCGAGTCGCTGGCCGACTGCACGCCCGACGTCATCACCAACAAACTCAAGATTCTTCTCCAGATGAGCCTGGTGCTCGTGCAGGGCGCCCGCAAGCCGATCACGCGCATCGGCCGCTTCGCGGGCCAGTACGCCAAGCCGCGCTCCAGCGCGACGGAGACGCGAACCGGCCCCGACGGCCGCAGCCTCACGCTGCCGAGTTACTTCGGCGATCTCATCAACTCGATCGAGTTCACGCCCGAGGCCCGCCGGCCCAATCCGCATCTCATGGTCCGCTGCTACCAGCACGCCGCGCTCACGCTCAACTTCATCCGCTCGCTCATCGACGCGGGCTTTGCCGACCTGCACCATCCCGAATACTGGGAACTGGCCTTCTGCGACAACGCGGCGCTCCACGAGGAGTACCACTCGATGGTGAGGCGCCTCTCCGACTCGGTCCGCTTCATGGAGACGATCGCCGGCCAGGCGATCGACGACCTCACGCGCGTCGAGTTCTTCACGAGCCACGAGGGGCTGCACCTGCTCTACGAAAGCGCGGGCACGCGTACGGTTCCGCGGCGCCAGGGACATTACAACCTTACCGCCCACCTGCCGTGGATCGGCGACCGCTGCCGCGCCCTGGACGGCGCGCACGTCGAGTTCTTCCGCGGCGTGCGCAATCCTATCGGCGTCAAACTCGGGACAAGCGCTACTCCTGATGACGTGCTGGCGCTGATCGATCGGCTGAATCCGGCCAACGAACCCGGCCGCCTCGTGCTCATTCACAGGATGGGATTGGCGAGCGTGCAGCGCTGCCTGCCGCCGCTGCTCGAGGCGGTGAACCGCACCGATCGCCGCGTGCTGTGGGTCTGCGATCCGATGCACGGGAATACGAAAGCCGTGAGCCGCGACGTCGGCGGCGCCGCGAGCCGCGACGTCCTCGGCGCGGGCACAGGGACGTCGGACGCGATCCGCCGCGAGGACGCGGCGGCTCGCAAGACCCGCGACTTCGCCGACATCCTCGGCGAACTCGACGCCTCCTTCGACCTGCACGCGAAGGCGGGCACGTATCTCGGCGGCGTCCACTTTGAGTTGACCGGCGACCACGTCACCGAATGCACCGGCGGCGCCCGCGGCCTGAGCGAAGCCGATCTCGATGCCAACTACCGCACCATGTGCGACCCACGTCTCAACTACGAACAGTCGCTGGAGATGTCGTTCCTGATCGCACGAAGGCTGGCGAGCGCGTAGACCACTCTTTCTAGAAGTCGGCCCCGAAGGGGTCGCGGAATGTAGCCACGGGTGGAGTGATGCAGAGCATCACGGAACCCGTGGAAAGCGTATCAAAGCGAAATCTCGCCCCGGAGGGGCGAAGGAATCACCCGATTGCGCCAGGGTCGATCTCCGTTATCGCGTGACTCGCGCCTCCGCCGCCCCGTCGGGGCGGAACCGCTCTACCGATCCATGACCACGGGTTCCACTTGCTTCGCGATGCTCCACCCGTGGCTACATTCCGGCGCTCCTTCGGAGCGAAGCCTCGCGTCACTCACTTCCCCATCTCCTTTCCTCTACAATCCCCCGATGCTCGTACTCAAGATCATCGACGGGCCGGACAGGGGCAAGCGCTTCGACGTGCCCGACTGGGAGCCGCAACTCATCGGCCGCTCCAGCGAGGCGCTCAAGATCAGCGACCAGACCTGCTCGCGCCGACATGCCGAACTCACCCCCGACGACGGCGAGTGGTTTGTGCGCGACCTCGGCTCGGCGAACGGAACCTACGTCAACGGCCGGCGCATCGGCTCCAACCGCGTGCGGCTGCGCCTGGGCGATCTCATCCGCGCGGGGTCCACGGTCTTCGTCTTCGGCTCGCGGCGTTACGGCGGGGCGAACAACCCCGTCCGCGCCCTTCAGGACGACCTCATGGACGCCGTCGTCGAGCAGCGCTTCGAGTCCAACGAAGATTCGATGATCATGGCCGTGCCCGATCCCGCCGCAGCGGCGCAGGAGCACCTGCGCATCATCTACGAACTGACGCGCATCACCACGCAGAGCCTCGACCGCGAAAGCCTGCTCGAACTGGTCATGGAACTGATCTTCGACGAGTTTGAGCCGGAGCGCGGCTTCATCCTCCTCCAGGAGCGTCCCGAGGAGAAGCCCGAGCCTGCGGTCGTGAAGTACCGCACGCCGCCCCGAAATCCCGATGAGGGGCAGATTCACGTCAGCCGCACCATCGTCTCCCACGTCCTGGGCCGCGGCGAAGGGGTGCTCTCCTCCAACGCCATGAAGGACCGGCGCTTCTCCGCCGGAGACTCGGTACGCAATTTCGGCATCCGCTCGGCCATCTGCGTGCCCATCCGCTACCACGAGCGGACCTACGGCGTGATCCACATCGACACCTCGCTCAAGAACTACACCTTCAGCGACAGCCAGTTGCGCCTCCTGACGGCGATCGGCCAGCACGTCGGCCTGGCGCTCTCCAACGTCGGGCTCTACGAGCAGCAGTTGCAGAGCGCCCGCCTTGCGGCCGTCGGCGAGACCGTCGCCTCGCTCTCGCATTCCATCAAGAACATCCTCCAGGGTCTGCGCGGCGGGGCGGACGTCGTCGGCCGCGCCCTCAAGAAACAGGACCTCGCCCTCGCGCAGGGCGGCTGGGACATCCTCTCGCGCAACCTCGACCGCATCTACGCGCTCACCATGAACATGCTCACCTACTCCAAGCAGCGCCAGGTCGAGATCGAACTGACCAAACTCTCGACCCTCCTCGCCGACGTCATCGCGCTCGTCCAGCCGCAGTGCGACCGCCGCGGCATCGTGCTCATGGCCGACTTCGATCCCGACATGCCCCCAATCCCCCTCGATCCCAACATGATGCATCAGGCCCTGATGAACCTGCTCATCAACTCGATCGAGGCCGTCGAGCCCAGCACCGGCATCATCACCCTGCGCTGCGAATACAGCATGCTCGAGGACGCCGTCCTCATACACGTGAGCGACAACGGGCCGGGCATCCCCGAGGCGGAGCACGCCCGCGTCTGGCTGCCGTTCCACTCCAGCAAAGGGCTGCGCGGCACTGGCCTCGGCCTGGCGGTCACCCGCAAGATTGTCGAGGAGCATCGCGGGCGAATCTGGTTCGAATCGACCGAGGGCGAAGGGACGACGTTCTCGATCCGCCTCTCGACCGACGCCGCCGGCGCGATCGATCCGTCCGAGACGGTAACGCCCTCGGGCGGGGCGGCGTTGAAGAGCGCCGAGCCGGCCGAGGAGATGCAACCCCCGCCGCCCGGCGCCGCTGATTTGGATCAGCCGGCCACGCCGGAGACGCCTTTCGATCTCGATTGAACTCCGCGCCGCTGGAGCACCGGTCCTGGTGGAACGGCGGCGCCGGCCGTTCATGCGTCGCTGCGAGGCGCGGGAGGCACGCTCATTCCACCTAGCCCTTCACCGGTCCGGCCGGGCGATGCGGGCAAACGCTTCGCGCGTCAGGCTGCCGAGATAGAGCATCCCCTCGTGCTCCTCGACACTGGTGATGAGTGAGAACCGCTGCCCCGTCGGATCGCGCAGCGTCGTGACGATCCGGCCGTCGAGGTCGAGGCCGATCACGTGCCCGTCGTGCTTCGGCGCCGGCAGCAGCGAGCGCGGCAGGCGCAGCATCGCCCGCTTGAGCCACGGCCGGGGATGCGCGAAGTCCATCACCGGCGAGCGCGGCGAGACGATCGCCACCCAGAATCGATCGACGCCGTTGCACGACACGCCATCGGGAAACCCCGGCAGGTTGTCGATGAAGATCTCCGACTCGCCCGCCCGCGGCCCGCTCAACCAGGCGCGGTGTATGCAGTAGCGCGCCGTCTCGACGACGAGCACAAAGGTCTCGTCGGGGCTGACCGCGACTCCGTTGGCGAAGTTGAGATTCGCCATCAGCAGTTTCGTCGTTTGCTTCTCCGGGTCATAGCGCAGCAGTCGCCCGTAGCCGCGCTGCTCGATGAAGTCGATCGGGTAATCGTGCAGGCCGCGTTTCCACGAGGCGTCGGAGAAGTAGATCATCCCGCTCGGCGCGACATCGACGTCATCGGTGAATCGGAAGGGCACGCCGTCGTGCTCCGTCGCGAGAACCGTGATCGCGCCGGCCGGATCGATGCGCAGCAGTCCTTTGATCGCGTCGGCGACGATGAGGTTGCCATCGCCGTCGAAGTCCAGGCCGAGGGGCCGGCCGCCGGTATCGGCGAAGAGTTCGGCGCCGCTGCCGTCGTGGTCGAAGCGCATGATGCGGCCGTCGAGCATACCGGCGTAGAGGCGGCCGCTCGCATCAATGGCGACGTCCTCGGGGCCGACGCCGGCGCCGACGCCGAGATACTGCACCGCTGAGAGATCGGAATCGGCCGCGCGCGAAACCGCAAGCGGCGCCGGCGGCTCCCACGCGAGCGGATCGGCCTCGATGGGCCAGAACAGCAGATACGCCAGCAGCAGCGCCAGCGCGGCGAGGACGCATCGAATAACCATCCGCGAGCGCCGGCAGCATGAGCGTGGTTCACTCATGCCGTGATGCTAGTCGCGCCGCCCCGACACGAGGGAGATGAAGTAGATGAGTTGCAGGATGGCCGTGAGCGTTGCGGCGACGTACGTCAGCGCCGCGGCGTTGAGCACCTTCGCCACCGCTGCATCCTCCTGCACCGAAACGACCCCGGTGCGGACAAGTTCATCGCGCGCCCGCCGGCTGGCGTCAAACTCCACGGGCAGATTGACGAGTTGAAAGGCCACGACCGAGGCGAAGAGGATCACTCCGACCCAGGCCAGTTGCGTGATCGCGAGAATCACCCCGAGCACGATCAGGACGATTGCAAGATTGCTGCCCAGGCCCGCGACGGGCACGATCGCGTTGCGCACCACGAGGGGCGCGTAGCGCCGGGCATCCTGAATCGCGTGCCCCGCTTCGTGGGCGGCAATGCCCACCGCGGCGATCGACCGCCCGGCATAGACCTCGCGGCTCAGACGAAGCACCTTGTGCCGCGGGTCGTAGTGATCGCTCAGCCAGCCATGGCTGACTTCAATTCCAACATCAGTGCAGCCGGCGTCGCGGAGAAGGCGCGCCGCCGCCTGCGCGCCGGTCACGCCGCTGCGTGCGGGAACCCGGCTCATCTGCGCGTAGGCCGACTTGACCTTGATCTGCGCCCAGATCCCCAGCAGCAACGCCGGGCCGAGAAAGATCCAGTACATCGGGTTGAAAAGCATCGCGGGAACACCTCCGTGTGCAGCCTCGACGCCCGGCCCAGCGCGAGGCGTCATTCATCATTGGGATTGCAAGCGCTGTGCCTGAACGAAGTCTACTGGATTGAGATCGAAATGGTTCGCACCCTGCAGCGGCGGTCAGCGGGGATGTGACGTCTGCCAATGTGGCAGGCGGGGACGCGCCAGCGTCAGCTGCTCCGTTGTTCACCCGAAAGAGGCCAACACCTTCACGAGACGCGACCATTGGAACAAGCCCGACAACCGATCCGGCGTAAAGTTCTTTCCGGTCTTGTTCGCCTCGGGGACACGACCATAGATGAACTTGAATGCGATCAGCAAGTCGCGCTCAAGCCGGAGCCACGACTGAGTGCCCGGTCGTGGCGGACAGGTTACGATGTAAACATCCAGTTGGCGCACCCCCCACGATTCGAGAAACTCTATGGCCTTGTGTGACATGCTCGCCGCCACACGATGTACACCCTTCTCTGTTGTCCCGATGTAAATGATGCGAGATCGCTTCTGCGGGTACTTTCGCGGGTTTGGTGTACAGATCACATAAACGAGCTTGGAAGATCGAACGGCGCGGCGAGTGACCGTGATGGCCGGCTGAGTGGAGGGTTTGATGGTAAGTCGGCGCGCCACGTCATGAGGATCCTATCCCGAGAGTCTCGTGAGTCGACCGAGTCATGGCAGCCCAAGGGAGCCAGCGAGTCTTGACTGATCTCGCTGAAATCGTCGGCTGCCGCCGACGGCTATTGAGCGTTCGTCTCACAACTCCGGCGCTGCGCGTCGCGCCAATCAGAGCGACTCACCACGTCTTCACGGAAAAAACTCCATCCGCACCGCGTTCGAGAAACCGCGCTCCTGCGGCTGCGAGGGGTCGTGGACAATCGCCTGAACGTAGAAATCAAAGCGCCCGCGGCCGCCGGCGATGCCGCTGCGCAGGTAGCGCCCGTTCTCATCCGTCACGCCCTCGTGCATCACGCTCGGCGGCAGGGGTACCACGACCCCGCCCATGTAGTTCCGCGGGTCGAACCGCCGCGAGCCGAGAATCACGAAGCGCGCGTTCGCCGGCGCATCGTAGAGCAGCAGGTCGGCCACGCCGCCTTCGCGCAGTTCATCGCCCGCGACGGCGAGTTTCGCGCTGCCCGGACCGCCATAGCCGATGTCCTCCTGCACCACCGTGCGAGCGAGCACCGCATCGACGTGGTCCATCACGGTGCGCAGCGTGATCTGCGCCGCCTGCTCGGCCACGGGCCAGGTGATCGAGCCGCCGACGTGAACGTGCCCGGCCGAGACGCACCACTCCGGGCTGGCCGGCGAGGCGTTGAGGCCCTGGTACCACACGCCGTGGTAGGCGATGAACTCGGAGAGGAATCCCCCGCCGTCGCCGCTGTAGCAGATGAACCCGTTCAGCCCCAGCCCCGACTGGTTGATCGCATCGACGATCTCCTGCACCGGCAGTTTCGAGAGGCGCAGGTGCCCCGGCGGCACGGATGAATCCGGCGGGACCGGCGTCGGCTGGTACGGCGGCAGGTAGTCGTTGATCCACTGCGCCCGGTTGTACTGGTTCATCTCCACTTCCCACGACAGGTTGATCGCGCCGCGGCTGAAGGTGATGATGGCGATGGGCTTGTGCCGCGCGACGAACTTCCACCAGTCCGCCGACGTGTCCTGGTAGTCCACCTCGAGGTCGCCAAAGCCCCGCCCGCAGTTGTTGCAGTTGGGCGGGTTGAACTCGGGGAAGTAGGCGTAAACGTCGTAGCCCCGCCCCTCCCAGTTCGATCCGATCCAGCCCTGCGGGTTCTTGGCGGGATCGGCGCTGAAGCGGCGCACTGCCTCGTTCGTCGGCGGCCAGTACCCCGTGAGCATGATGACCGGCCGCGGTCCCTGCGGATCGAAGCGCGGCGGCAGAGCGCGCTCGGCGATCGGGCGGATCGGATCGACGGGCAGCGCCATCGCCTCGACGCGCTCCGAGGTCCGCACAGAAGGCGAGCCGCGCTGGGCAAAGACAGTCGAAGCGGGCGCGACAATCGCACCTGCGATGAGCAGGATGGACACGCCGGATGCAGTGAATGAACGCGGCATGATGATCCTCCGAGAACGGCGGCGGACCGCGGCCCCGGCGGCCCGATCGTGTCGGCATTGTACAGCAGAATGGCGGCGGCGGTGTCGGAATCCGGCCGCTTTGCTGGAAGATTCTCATCCACCCTGACCGCGGTCAATCTCGATATTGGGCGTGGCAGGCGTTGCAGGCGGCGGTGAGGCGTTGGAACTGCTCGGTGAGTTGGGCGCGCGAAGCGGTCGTAGCGACGAGGAAATCCTCGATCTGCTGCGCGATGTTAATGCTCTCGACGAGCATCGCCCGGAACTCGGCCGATTCATCCCTGGCGCGGCGGCCCTCGGCGAGAACGCGGAAGAGATCGACCATCCGCCCCGCCTCGGCCGCGGGCACGAGGTCGGGATGCTCGCGCGGCGTCGTCCAACCCGCCTTCTCGATTGCCTCGAGGTTGTCGGCGACGAGTTCGACTTCGACCATGCCCTTCACGAAGCCGACGGGGCGCGACACCTCGGCGAAGTCAGCGTTGACAGCGTCGATGACGGAGGCGTCCAGCGGCGCTGAGTGTGCAACGCAGGCGTAGAGGCCGGTGTAGTTCGCCGCCGTGCCGGAGACTTTCATGCGCTCGACGGCCCCATCAGGCGTGAGCCAGCCGAGGCTGACGGCGACGGCGCCGGCGGCCCCGGCGCTGCGGTGCCGCCCGTGGTGGCAATGGATGTAGACGGGTCCCTGGGCCAGGGCGTCGCGCGTGGCGCGGGCGAGTTCGACTTGGCGCTCCTCGCTCACGCCGTTGTACCCGATCGGCAGGTGGATGTAGCGGAGGCCCCGCGCGCGAGCGGTCTCGACATCGGGCGCCGCGCCGTCCACGCTGATGATCGTTTTCACTCCCAGCGCGGCGAGCGTTTCGAAACCCGTCGCGCCGTCGGGGGCGCTGCCCGACCAGTACCCCTCGTGGTAGGCGACGACGTTGTGCAGGCCCGGCAGATCGCGCGGAGCGGCGTCGGCAAGTTGCGGCGCTTCGATCCGTCCCGCCGACTCCGGCATCGCTCCCAGGAGTTTCACGATCTCCGGCTCGATCTGTTCGGGCGTCGCCTTGCTGCGAAAGTGCTTCACCACCGTGCCGTTGTGATCGAGCAGAAACTTCTCGAAGTTCCAGTTGATCTCCCCCTCGCTCGCCGGGGTCTTCTCTTTGCTGGTCAGCAGTTTGTAGAGCGGGCAGATGTCCTCGCCCTTGACCGAGACCTTCTCGAAGAGTTGGAACTTCACGTCGTAGTTGGTCGTGCAGAAGTCCTTGATCTCCTCGTTTGTGCCCGGCTCCTGGTTGCGGAAGTTGTTGGCCGGGAAGGCGAGGATGACCAGGCCCTTCTCGTGGTACTTCTCGTGCAGAAGTTGCAGGCCCTTGTACTGCGGCGTGTAGCCGCAGCGGCTGGCGACGTTCACCATGAGAATGACCTTGCCCTGGTGTTTGCTGAGTCTGACCTCCTTGCCGTCGATGCCCTTCATGGTGAAGTTGAGCGTCGGCGGGATGGGCGGGGTGCCGATCTCCGGCGGCGCTTCTCCTCCGCCTTCCTGGGCGGTCGCCATCGGCGCGTGAAGCGCCACGAGCGCCGCGCCCAGCAGCGCGAAAAGCAGATGAGGTGATCGGCCGACACGCTGCGCCAAGGCTGCCAACTGCATGATGCATCTCCGGGTTCGAGGGGACATGAAGCGCTCAGGCTGTGGAGCGAGGTGATGGAGTATAGACGCGGGCGCTGCGCCGCCCGCCTGGCGGCCGCGGAACGTGGAAGCCGCGAGCGGACGCTGCACCGGGCGATTCCTACCATTGGCCGCCGATCGTCCCCCGACGGTTCCCGGATCGACGCATGACGCCGCTTACGCACCGCATCGCCGACCTCATGTTCCCCCTCGACGAATTCTACGTCGAGCGCGGCGACTCCATGCCCGCGGTCGAGCCGGTGGACGCCGCGCTCGTGCCGCCTCCCTACCGCGACCTCCTCGTTCACGACCGCGACATGACGACCACGCTCGAAGACCGCTTCGGTGGGCCGATCAGCCTGCGCCTGCTCGAAGTGCGTCGGGACGGCTCATGGCTGCGGCGGCAGGTCGTCCTCCTGCGCGACGCCGACGAGCGGCCCGTCGAGTACGGCGCCATCCGCATCGACCTCAGCGCCTTCGCCCCAATGGCGGTTCGCAGCATCATTGAGTGCCGCCGACCCCTCGGCGCCATCCTTCACGAACACAAGGTCGAACACCAGTGCCGGCCCAGCGCCTTCTTCCGATTCCGCAGCGACCCCACGACGCGATCGGTCTTTGCGCTGCGGCGCGACACCACCCTCTACGGCCGGCACACGCTGCTTTACGACGGAGGCGAGCGCACCCTGGCTGAAGTCGTTGAGATCCTCCCCCCGATTGAATCGAGCGATTCGCCATGACCTCCGCCCGGCCCGGCGTCGTCGAATGCGAAGCCGTCATCATCGGCGCAGGTCCCGCCGGCGCCTCCGCGGGCGCGATTCTCGCGGAGCATGGCCGCCGCGTCATCATCATCGACCGTGCCGCCTTTCCGCGCTACCGCATCGGCGAATCCATCATTCCCTACGCGTGGTTTCCGCTTCAACGCCTCGGTCTGGTCGAAAAGATCGATCGGGCCCCCTGCACGGTCCAGAAACACAGTGTCCAGTTCGTCGCCCTCGACGGCACACAGACTGTCCCTTTCTACTTCCGACAGCACATCGACCATGACTGCGCGCGGACGTGGCAGGTCGTGCGCAGCGCCTTCGACCAGATTCTCCTCGACAACGCGCGGGACAAGGGCGCGGAGGTGCGCCTGGGTCTCGCCGCGCGGCGGCTGATTCGCGAAGGAGGGTCGATCGCCGGCGTCATCGCGGCGGATGAGCAGGGCAGCGAGATCGAGTTCCGCGGTTCGATGACGCTCGACGCCACGGGACGCGACTCCTTCGCCGCCCAGCAACTCGGCTGGCGCATCAGCGATCCGAAACTGCGCAAGATCGCCCTGTGGACCTATTACAAGGGCGCGAAGCGCGACCCCGGCATCGACGAGGGCGCCACGACTGTCGCTTACCTCCCCGGCAAGGGATGGTTCTGGTACATCCCCCTGCCCGATGACGTCGTCAGCGTCGGCATCGTCTGCGAGAAGGACTATCTCTACCGCGACGGCGACCTTGATCTGCGCGGCATGTTCGAGCGCGAAGTCGCCATCCAGCCGTGGATCAGGACGCACCTCGCCGGCGCGACGCAGCAGGGCGAGTACCGCGTAACGGGAGACTACTCGTATCGCTCCAGGCACTGCGCGGCCGACGGCTTGCTGCTGGTGGGCGACGCCTTCGGCTTTCTCGATCCGGTGTTTTCCAGCGGGGTGTTCCTGGCACTTTACTCGGGCGTGATGGCCGGCGACGCGGTTCACCACGCGCTGAGCGCCGGCGAGTTTTCCGCCGCCCGCTTCGCGGAGTACGGCGAGAAGTTCCGCAGCGGCATCGAGGCGATGCGCCGCCTCGTCTACGCCTTCTACGACACGCAGTTCAGTTTCGGCGACTTCCTCCGCGCCCATCCCGAGTTCCGCCGCGACCTGACCGACTGCCTCATCGGCAACGTGGAGAAGGACTTCGACCCCCTTTTCGCCGCGGCGCGCGACTTCGCCGACATTCCCGACCCGCTGCCGCACGGCCGGCCGCTCGCCTCCGCCGCCGCAGGCGTTTCGCCGCGATGACGGCATACGCTTGGGTCGTGGCCCGCTCCCCCCTTCATCACGCGAACGAGTGCCGGCCGTGACCGCTTCCGAGCCGCTCCTGCGCGCCGATCATCTCGTCAAGCGCTACGAAGGCGCCGCAGGCTCGCCGACGCTGACGATTCTCGACGACGTTTCGCTCACCGTCGATCGCGGCGAGTCGATCGCGATCGTCGGCCCTTCCGGCTCGGGCAAGAGCACGCTGCTCAATCTCATCGGCACGCTCGATGCGCCCACGAGCGGCGAAATCCGCCTCGGCGGGCAGCGCATCGACTCGCTCCCGCCGGCGCGGAGCGCAGCGCTGCGGCGCGACCGCTTCGGCTTCATCTTCCAGATGCACCACCTCCTGCCGCAGTGTACGGCGCTGGAGAACGTGCTCATTCCGACGCTCGCGCCCGGCGCCGCCGGCCGGGGGGCCACGGCGGCGCAGCGGGCGAGAGATCTGCTCGCCGAAGTGGGCCTCGCCGACCGCCTCCACCACCGGCCGGGGCAACTCTCCGGCGGCGAGTGCCAGCGCATCGCCGTCGTCCGCGCGCTCATCAACGGGCCCGACGTCATCCTCGCCGATGAGCCGACCGGCTCGCTCGACGCCGCCTCGGCCGAGGAGGTGTGGGAGATTCTCGCGCGCCTGAGCCGCGAGAAGCGAGCGGCGCTCATCGTCGTCACCCACGCGGCGGCGCTCGCGGAGAAGATGGACCGGACGCTGAACCTGCGCGCCGGCCGCCTCATCGAGGGCGCCGCGCCGGGGGCGGTGCGATGACCATCTGGCGACTGGTGTGGCGCAGCGCGATGCACGACCGCCGCGCGCTCTCCGGAACGTTCGCGGGCATCGTCCTCGCCGCAATGGTCCTTGTCGGCGCCCTGATCGTCGGCGACTCGGTGCGACAGACGCTGCGAAGCGCCGCCCTGGCGCGCCTCGGTGCTGTCGAGTCCGCCATGATCACCGGCGATCGATTCGTGCGCCGCGAACTGGCGGAGATGATCGAACAGCGCGACCCGGCGCTTCGCCTCGCGCCGGCGCTGCAACTCCAGGGCATCGCCTCCACCACCGATCGCTCGCGCCGGGCGCTCAACGTCGTCGTCTGCGGGGTCGAGGCTCGCTTCTTCAGCATGGCGCCGCGGTCGGACACACTCCCGGCGCTGCGCGACGGCGAAGCGCTGCTGAGCGAACGCCTCGCAGCGCAACTCGCCGTCGGCCCCGGCGAGACGATCGTTCTTCGCGTCAGCCGCCCTTCGACCCTCTCGCGCGATCTCACCTTCGCTGCGACGGATGATGCGGTGCTCGCGCTGCGCCTCACTGTCGCAGGCGTCGCGGGCGATGCTCAGTTCGGCCGCTTCAGTCTCACCGCCGACCAGACGCCCCCCTTCAACCTCTTCGTGCCACTCGACTGGCTGGCGCGGCAGGCGGAGCAGCCCGGGCGGGCGAACCTGCTCCTCGCGGCGTTCAGTGGAGCCGCCGACGAGCCGCCAGGCCCATCGCTCGATGAGCACGTCAAGGCGGTCTGGACCGCCGCAGACCTCGGCCTCGAGCAGCGCGACAGCCGCGCGGACAGCCTGGTCGAGTGGCGCACGCCGCGCGTCTTCTTCGATGCGCCGATCGTCCGCGCCGCGGCGGAAATCGAGCCGCGCGCCCTCGGCGTGCTGACCTACTTCGTCAACGAGATGCGCCTTGGCGAGCGGGCGACGCCCTACTCGACCGTCGCCGGCATCGGGTCGCTCTCAGGCGAGTCGCCGCTGCCGGAGCCGTGGCGCGCCATCGTGCCGGACTCGCTGGGCGACGACGAAGTCGTCCTCACTCGCTGGGCGGCGGACGACCTCCAGGCGGTCGTTGGCGACACCGTCGAGTTGACGTACTTCGCGCTCGAAGCGGGGCGGATGCTCGCTCAGCGAAGCGCCACCTTCCGCGTCGCCGGTGTCATCGACCAGACCGGACCCGCGGCCGACCCCGATCTCATGCCCGACATTCCCGGCCTGAGCGACAGCGCCGACTGCCGCGACTGGAACCCCGGCATTCCCATCAACCTCGAGCGCATCCGCGACAAGGACGAGGCGTACTGGGACGAGTTCCGCGGCGCGCCCAAGGCGTTTATCACCCTCGCCGCCGCGCAAAAACTCTGGGCGAACCGCTTCGGCGATCTCACGGCCATTCGCGTGCCGCCGGATTCGCCGCTTTCGGCCGAGTCACTCATGCGGCGCCTCGATCCCGCCTCGTTCGGCTTCTCCTTCGCTCCGGTGCGTGAAGCGGCGCTGGCGGCGGCGAATCCGACGACGGACTTCGGCGGCCTGTTCATCGGCCTGAGCCTCTTTCTGATCGCCTCAGCCGCGCTGCTCGCCGGGCTGCTCTTCGCCTTTGCGGTCAACCGGCGGGCGCGGCAGGTGGGCACGGTCCTCGCCGTCGGCTGGACGCCCAACACGGTCCGCGGCTGGCTGGCGCGCGAGGCGCTGCTCGTAGCCGTGGCCGGCACGATCGTCGGCTCTGCTCTCGGCGTGGCCTACAGCGCGCTGCTGCTCGGCGCCCTCTCATCCATCTGGAGCAGAGCTGTAGCCGGCGCGGCGCTGCAACCGCACATCTCGCCGATGTCGATCGGCCTCGGCGCCGCGCTCGCCCTCGCCGCCGCAATGACCGCCATGCACTTCGCCGCGCGCACGCTCCTCCGCGAACGCACATTGCGACTGCTCCAGGGCGAACTGGGATCGACCGACCTCGCGGGCCGCCGCAAGCGCGGCCGGCTGGCGCCGATCGGTGCGGCAACGTCGCTCATCGGCGCGGGGATCGCGCTGGCGCTCGGGGCGCAGGCCGATCGCGGCGGCGCTGTCGCGGCCTTCTTCGCCGGCGGGGCGCTGCTGCTCATCTTCGGCATACTCGCGGTCCGCCTCCTCCTCGCGCGGATGCTCAGGCCGGGCCGCGAGGCGGCGCTCAGCGCGTGGCGCCTCGCGGCGCAAAGCGCCGCCCGCCGCCCCGGACGCTCCACCGCCTGCATCGCCCTGCTCGCCTGCGGCTGCTTCCTCGTCGTCGCCGTCGGGATGAACCGCCTTGGCACGCCCGAGCCCGGCCGGCGCGACTCCGGCACCGGCGGCTTTGCGCTTCTCGCGCAATCCTCCATCCCGCTGCTCGTCGATCTCAACGATCCGGCGGCTCGCCAGACGCTCAACCTCGACGCGGAATTGCTCGCCGACGTGTCCTTCGTGCCCCTGCGCGTGCGCGGCGGCGACGAGGCGAGTTGCCTCAATCTCAATCGCGCCCAGCAGCCGCGCATCCTCGGCGTCGATCCACGCGCGCTGAGCGCCCGCCGCGCCTTCGCCTTCGCCGCCATGCTTGAGCGCGACGCGCGCCACGATCCGTGGCTGGAACTGACCGCTCCCGATCATGAGTCCAGCGCCTCGGACACAAACCCCCGACCCCCAAGCCCCAAGCCCCAAACCACAGAGCAGATCGTCCCCGCCATCGTCGACCAGGCCTCGATGATGTGGGCGATGCACAAGGGCCTCGGCGACATCATCTGGTACGAGAGCGACCGCGGCGAGCGCGTCGGCCTCCAACTCGTCGGCGCCCTCTCCAACTCCATCCTCCAGGGCAGCCTCATCATCAGCGAACGCGACTTCGAGCGGCACTTCCCTTCGCAATCCGGGCATGGAATGCTCCTCATCGACGCCGCGCCTCAGCGCGCCGAGACCGTCGCGGCCGCACTCACCAGGAGCCTCGAAGACGTCGGCCTTGAAGTGGTCTCGACCGTCCGGCGGCTCGCCGAGTTCAACGCCGTCCAGAACACCTACCTCGCCGTCTTTCAGGTTCTCGGCGGACTCGGGCTGATCATCGGCACGGCGGGATTGGCGATGGTCGTCCTGCGCAACGTGAGCGACCGGCGCGGCGAACTGGCGCTGCTCATCGCCGTCGGATTCACTCCCAAAGCCCTGCGACGCCTGCTGCTCCTCGAGCACGGCCTGCTGCTGCTCCTCGGCGTCGCATGCGGCGTCGCGGCGGCCATCGCAGCCGTCTGGCCCGCCATCCAGCAGTCCGCCACCGCCGGCTCGGCCGCGACCACCCTCCTCATCATCGGGCTCGTGCTGGCTTGCGGCCTCTTCTGGGTCACCCTCGCCACCCGCCTCGCCCTCCGCGGCCACCTGCTCGATGCCTTGCGGCAGGAGTGAGGGCGGAGCCGTTGCCGCAAAGGCGATGGCCCACATCCTGGTGGAAGGGCGTTGGCGGACGGGGCGGTTCTGATCATCGCGCTGCGATGATCCGAGCCCCGACCGTGAGGGAGGGTCTTCGCCGACCACCAGCCTTCGCCCCGGCGCACTCCCAACACCCGTGCTGACGCGTGGGGCTCGGTTCAACTCCCGTCGGCTCACCACTCCGGCGCATCAACAGCCTTTCGAACGCGAATGACGTGTGCCCGGTGTGCGGTTCGGTTTGCAAACGAGCCGCGCCCCTGAAGTAGCGGCGTTGGACTTTCGTACGCCGTGTGCCGCTTGCTCACACGCGCGGCTCGTCCGTGTCGCGTTGCGACAAGGCGCCCCCACCCCCGCCCTCCCCCGCAGAGCCGGGGGAGGGAGGCGCGCTGCCAGCTTCGATGCCCGATTCCTTACAAGCGCGGCTCGTTGAGGCGCAATCCTCGCTCACGCTTCGGGCTCGCTTCGGAGCCGGTTGTACGCTCGGCGCGGGTTGGCCGCGGGAACTCGCGGCCGTCTGTGCGGTACACTCAGAGGCAGGTTTGCGGCCCGTTCCCGCCCGACGGGTTGGCCCGCTGGTTCATTCGTCCCCCATTGCAAATGAATCGAGGCCTCATGCGGACCAGTCAACTCTGTCGGATCGCCGCGCCGGGTCCGCTTCTTGCGGCGCTCGCACTCTCCGCCGCGGCCCCGGCCCAGGAACTCGAGCAGTGGTCTCAGTGGCGCGGGCCGTTCTTCAATGGGTCGGCCCGGGAGACCGGCCTGCCGACGCAGTGGAGCACGACGGAGAACGTCGCGTGGGCGACGGCCCTGCCCGGGCCCGGCGCGGGAACGCCCAGCGTCGCCGGCGGGCGCATCTTCCTCACCGCCTGCGCTGAAGACCTCACCCTCCAGGCGATCTGCCTCGACCGCGCCACGGGCGAAGTCCTCTGGCAGCGGCCCAACGGCCCGGGGCGCGACGACCGCCGCCGCGGGCACGAAAACTCGATGGCTGAGTGCTCCCCCGTCGCCGACGCCTCGCTCGGCCTGGCGTGCTTCCTCTTCGGCAGCGGCCGGCTGGTCGCGTACGACTTCGAGGGCGAGGAACTCTGGGCCAGGGATCTCGCCGCGGAGTTCGGCCCGCTGCACATCGACTGGGGCTACGCATCGAGTCCGCTGCTCTACGATGGCCGGCTCTACGTGCAGGTCCTCCGCACCGGCGAGTCCTTCCTTCTCGCGCTCGATCCGAAGACCGGCGAGACGATCTGGCGCCACGTGCGCGAAGATGAGGCCGAGGGCGAATCGGAGCAGGCCTACACCTCTCCCCTGCCCTTCGTGAACGGCGATCGCGAGGAGATCCTCATCTTCGGCGCCGACTGCCTGACTTCGCACGACCCGGCGACGGGTAAGGAACTGTGGCGCTGGTCGAACCTCAACCCCGGCAAGCGGCGCAACTATCGCGCGGTGGCGAACGCGCTCGTCGGGCCCGAGGGATTCATCTACGTCGTGCAGCCGCAGAGCAACCCCCTGCACGCGCTCCAGGTGAAAGGAGACGTGGTGGAAGAGAAGTGGGTCTGGCAGAGGCCGACGCCTGACGTGATGACGCCGCTGCTCTACGAAGGTCGGCTCTATGTGACCGACGGCAAGCGCCGCCGCCGCATGGCCTGCCTCAACCCCATCACCGGCGAGGCGCTCTGGGAGGCGGATCTCGAAACGCACACCTTCATCCGCGCCTCGGCCACCGGCGCCGACGGGAAGATCTACATGATCGACGCCGACGGGCTGGTGGTGGTGCTCGCGGCCGGGGACGAGTTCCGCGTCATCTCGACGATCGACATGGCCTCCTATCCGAGCCGATCGAACATCGTGGCGGACGGCGGGCAGTTGCTCATCCGCACCGCTGAACACCTCTACTGCATCGGCCGGGAGGAGAAGCCGGCCACGCCATGACGGACGCAGCGGTCCCGGCGACGCGCATCACCCTTTCGGCGCTGGAGGGGACCCCCCTTCAGCACGAGATGGTGCAGC
The DNA here is from genome assembly GCA_011525805.1 of Vicinamibacteraceae bacterium. GTDB lineage: Bacteria > Planctomycetota > Phycisphaerae > Phycisphaerales > UBA5793 > UBA5793. Next base: position 26,328 of record WYBR01000138.1, on the reverse strand, counting down.
GCATGGTGCTCGCCACGGCCGAGGCGCTCGCCGAGCGACAGGGCGTGAAGATTCTCAGTCTCGAAGCCGATGCCTCGAGCGTGACGGCGACGCTCGCGGCCGACCGCATCGTGGCCATCGGCTTTGCGGCGGAGTTGCGCCGCCTGACGACGAATTGGTATCGGCACAAGTTCGGCGTGGAGACGCTCTGGGGCGAGCCGCGGACATGAACGATCCCGCACCACTCGACTGGTCGCGCCTGCGGCGCATTCTTGTCGTGCTGCCGTCGTGGGTGGGCGATGCCACAATGGCCACGCCGCTGCTTGGCGCGCTGCGCCATCATGAAAGGCTGCGCGAGGCACACTTCGCCGGCTACATGCGGCCGGGGCTGGACGAGTTGCTCGACGGCGGCAGGTTGCTCGACGAGATGATCGTCGGGCGTCCGGCGGGGCTGCTCGGCCCGTGGCGCGAAGGCCGGCGACTCGCAGAGCACGGCTTCGACGCGGCGATCCTGCTGCCCAACAGTTGGCGACTCGCCGCCACGGTGCGCCTGGCGCGCATCCCCACCCGCATCGGCTACAACCGCGACGCCCGCGGCTGGCTGCTCACGAACGTCCCGCCCTGTCCGACGTCCGGCGGGTGGAAGGAGCCGATCTCCGCCATCGACTACTACCTCGCCCTCGGGCGCTCGCTGGGCATCGACTCGTCGGACCGGCGGATGATGCTTCGCCCCTCAGAGGCGCAGGCCCAGGCGGCCCGGGCGCTGCTCGACAAGGCCGGAATTGTCGAAGGCATCGAGTTCGCCCTGCTCAACCCCGGGGCGAGCAAAGCGGAGAAGCGCTGGCCGGCTGTGCGATTCGCCGCGCTTGCCGATCATCTCGCGCAATCGCACGGGTTGAACGTGCTCATCAGCGGTTCGCCGGTGGAGCGATCCCTCGTTCGTGAGATCGTCTCGGCGGCGCGATCGCAACCGGTCGATCTCGCCGCGAAGGACGTTACGCTCGGCTCGCTCAAGGCGATCCTGCCGCGGGCAACCCTGGTCGTAACCAACGACACCGGCACGCGCCACATCGCCGCCGCCGCCGCATTCTCATGCGCTGCCGAGCGCCCGCACGCGCCGATGCCGGCGATCGTGACGCTCTTCGGCCCGACCGACCCGCGCTGGGCCGCGATCGACTATCCGCTCGAGCGGCAGGTCATCGCGCCCGATCGGCGGATTACGAGACTGACCGTCGACCAGGTCGTGCAGGCCTGCGATGACATGCTCCGCAGCCGCGCCTGAGAGTAGTCCAGGATCATGGCATGTGCGCTCGACAGCGGACGTGCCGGATCTGACCCCGGAGGGGTCGCGGAGTGTAGCCACGGGTGGAGCGATGCTTGCATCGCGGAACCCGTGGAAGTGAGCACGCTTGAAATGAACTCGCCCCGGCAGGGGCGATGGAGGCGATGGAAGTGCAGTCGCGTAATTAATCTCTCGACGTGTGCGCAACGCGAGACGTGCGCCTCCTCCGTCCCTGCCGGGGCGAAAGAAAGTTGGGCGCACCACTGACCACGGGTTCCGCTCGCGCGGCCTGCGCCCGCGCTTCGCTTCACCCGTGGCTAAACTCGCGCGCCCCTTCGGGGCGAAAGGCATCGCGCGATCGGCGCACATGGCTGACTTCACGCCGATTCTCCCGGCGGTGGAGTGATCGCCATAATCCTCAACTGCACCCCGGCTCCACAGCCGCACCTGACGGCCGCGGCGGGGCTCCTATCATCACGCCGATCAACCGGAGCCGGCGCCCCCGTGAAACGCCTCGTCCTGACCAACGGCCGGATCATCGACCCCGCCAACGAAATCGACTCCTTCGGCGACGTCGTAGTCGACAACGCCCACGATGAGTCTTCGAATCGTGGGGCGCGCCAACACGATGAGTCGCGCGGCCCGGGCACGTCGGCGCGCATCGCTCATGTCGGCCAGCCGCTTCCGCCGCACGAAGACGAGCAGGTGATCGACGTCTCCGGCTGCATCGTCTGCCCCGGCCTGATCGATCCGCACGTTCACCTGCGCGAGCCTGGCGCGGAAGATGCAGAGACGATCGCCAGCGGGTCGGCCGCGGCGGTCGACGGCGGCTTCACGACGGTGTGCTGCATGCCCAACACCCGCCCCGCGCTCGACAGCCGCACGATGATCGAGTTCATCAACCGTCAGGCGGCGCTGCACGGCTCGTGCCGCGTCTTTGCCGTCGGGGCCGTCACGGCCGGGCGCGAAGGCCAGGAACTCGCCGAGATCCGCCTCATGGCCCGGGCCGGGGCGGTCGGCTTCAGCGACGACGGCGACGTCGTCGAGTCCGCCGCGGTCATGCGCCGCGCCCTGGCGCAGATCAAACTGACCGGCCTGGCGCTGATGCAGCACTGCCAGGAGCCGACGCTCACCCACGGCGCCGCGATGAACGCCGGCCCGACGGCCACGCGACTCGGCCTCATCGGCTGGCCCGCCGTCGCCGAGGAACTCGTCATCGAGAGGGACATTCGCCTCAACGCCGGCATCGGCTGCCGCTACCACGTTCAGCACATCTCCACGGCCGGCGCGGTCGAGATCGTCCGCCGCGCGCGGGCCGAAGGTCAGCCCGTCTCCGCCGAGGCTTCGCCCCATCACCTCCTGCTCACCGACGAAGCGTGTGAGGGCTACAACACAATGGCGAAGATGAACCCGCCGCTTCGCGGCAGCGCCGACGTTCAGGCCGTCCGACGCGGCGTGGCTGACGGGACGATCACCATCCTCGCCACCGATCACGCGCCGCACACCGCCGAACGCAAGGCCCTCCCCTTCGACAAAGCGCCCTTCGGCATCGTCGGCCTCGAAACCGCCCTGGCGCTTTACGTCAAGGCGCTCGTCGAGACGCACATCATCGACTGGCCGCGCCTCATCGAACTCATGACCATCAACCCCGCGCGGCTGTGCAACCTCGACGCGGCCCCGTGGCGCCTGGGCACACTCAGCGTCGGCGCCCCGGCCGACGTCGCCGTCATCGACCCCGAGGCCGCCTGGACCATCCGCGCCGCCGACTTCCCCGGCAAGTCGCGCAACACCCCCTTCGAGGGCTGGCAGGTCCGCGGCCGGGCCGTCATGACCATCGTCGGCGGGCGCATCGCCCTTGACCGCGACGGCCGGGCCGACCTCGCCGGACAACCCGCCTTGAGATCGCGCTGACCGGCATTGCGATCTCGCCGCTTCGCAAGGCCTCGCCCCGCGCCCCTACACTCCATGAGTCCGAGAACGTTGGTCGATCCGCAAGGAAATCGATCGATTGCGGCCGGAAGGAGACCGCTGGAGCGTCCTCATGGAGCGAATGGAATCAAGCCCGACGCCGCCCGATGATTCCGCGTCGGAGCGCCCGCCCGCCTCGCTGACGGCGGGGGAGATTGATGCGCTCTGGCGCGAGCATCGCCGCTGGGTGGCGGCGGTCATCCTCGCCCACATGCCGCGCGACGCCGATCTGGAGGACCTGCTCCAGGACGTCGCGCTGCTCGTGGTTCGCTCGATTCACACCCTCACCGACCTCCGCGCCCTGCGTCCCTGGCTGCGAACCATCGCCATCAATACTTCCCGTTCCGCCGGGCGCAAGCGCAAGGTCCGAATGCGCCTTTTCCGCGAGGCGGAGGATCTCGACGCGATCGACGGGGCTGGGGCCGGGCTCTCCGCTTCGCAGCGCGAAAACGCCGCCGCGCTCGAACGCGGCCGGCGCCTCATGGAGGCGGCCCAGACCCTTCCCCCAGCCTATCGCGAGCCGCTGCTCCTTCGGGCGGTGCGGGGATTGTCTCAGAAACAGGTCGCGGAGATGCTGGACCTGCCGGAAACCACCGTGGAGACACGTCTTGTAAGGGCGAGGCGCATGCTCCGCGAGCAGGTCGAGAACGAAGAGGCTCAGCGGGAGCGCCGGCAAGGGGCCGCCGGAAGCGCCGTGAGAATCGCCCAGTGAAGCAACCCAGCGCCCGCCCCGCGGCGGCGCTTTGACGGGGCATACGCCATGACCGACGAAATCGAATCTCGAGAAGACATCCTCATCACCCGCATTCTCGACGGCGAGTCCTGCCAGGACGATCTGCGCGATCTCTTCGCCCTCGCCGCCGCCGACGCTTCCCTCTGGGATCGCTTCGAAGCGGCGAAGCGCGACCGCGATGCGTTCGCTCTCGCCGTCGATGAAGCACTGAGCGTCGCCGATCGGGTCGCGGCCCCGGTTCACTCCCCGGCCGCTTCCGCGCCGCTTCGCTTTGCCGGATGGACGGGCTGGGCCGCGGCGGCGGCGCTCGTCCTCGCGTGGTCCTGGTTCGGCCGGCTGCCTCTGCCCAACAGCGGCCCGATCGGACCCGCCGTGCAGCCCGCCTCGCTCAGCGCTGACGCCGCCCTCGCCGCCTACATCGAGCGCAGCACCGCCGAGAACCGCTTCATCCGCGAACTGCCTCAACTTCTCATCGAGGCCCGGCCGACCGCGGACGGCCAGGGCACCGAAGTCACCTACATGCGGCAGTTCCTCGAACGCGCCGTGGTCAATGACCTGTTCGAACTCTCAACCGACGAAAGCGGCCGCCCCGGCGCCGTGCGCGTGAGCAACCCCGTCAACACGCGGTCGGTTCTGTATTGACGATTCGCGCGGGCCGGCGCCTCGGCGCGCCGCGGTCCGCAATGGAGGTTTCACATGAACGCCCTTTCCCTGATGTGCAGCACCGTCGGCGCCGCGGCCCTTGCCGCCATCGGCGCGTTCGTCGCTCCGCCCGCGGATGACGCCGCGGGCGAGCGCATCACGACGGCCACCGCGACCACCGGCGCCGCGACCATCTTCATCGCGCAGGACCTCCGGACCATCGATCCGCCCAGGGGTCGATGGGAGGCGACGCTCCAGTCCGTCGGCTCGCTGAGCATCGTCGTCGACGACAACGGCCTGCGCGTTCAACTCAACGGCCAGCCCGTCCCCCCCGACCGCGTTGCCTGGCAGGCGGACAACTTCCTGATGATCTTCGACGAAAGCCGCCAGCGCCAGTTCCAGGTCAAACTCGGCGAAGGCTCGAAGATCGAAGCCGTCCGGCCGGGGACGTGGCTCGAATACGTCGGCTCCAACGCGCCGCGCGTCGCCATCGGCGTCTACACCTCGCCACTTTCCCCTCCCCTCGCCGCCCAACTCGATCTCGATCCCGACGGCGCCCTGCTCATCACCAGCGTCGTCGAGGACATGCCCGCGTTCCGCTCCGGCGTGCAGCAGTTCGACGTGATCACCGCCGTGGACAACGTCTCGCCCGTCACCGACGTGACGCTCCGCCGAATCGTCTCCGCCAAGCAGGAGGGCGAGCCGGTGCAACTGCGCCTCATCCGCCGCGCTCAGCCGCTTGAACTCTCCGTCACCGTCGAAGCCGTCAAGCCCCTCGAAAGCGCCGAAGTCATCCGGGAGTTCTTCCCCGACATTCCGCAGAGCGGCCAAATCCTCGGCGGCATGAACCGCACCTTCACCGTCAGCGAGCGCACCTTCGAACAGGGCGATTTCATCTTCGGCCTGCCGACCGACGAGCGCCCGGTCATCCGCTTCGACAAGGGCATGGACCGCGGTGTCCTCCTCCCGCGACAGGTTCTCCGCAACTACGTCGCGCCGGGCGAGCAGTTTCACCAACTCTTCCAGTTCACGGCCCCCGGCGAGGGGAAGATCGAAGTGAGCGTCATTGAACTGCGCCTCGAGGCCCTGGACGCGCGCCTCGCCAACCTCGAAGCGATGCTCGCCCGCCTCGTGAGCGACAAGCAACCCGTGGACGATGTCACCCCCGCCGCCGGCGATCGACCCTGAAGCGCCGCCTGCCGGCTGGACGACTTTCCATGCCGGTGGTGCAGGCTCTCCCGCTTGCACGCGAGTCGGACGCGAGGGCGCTTGCCGTTCGCTCTGCACGCTCGCTCAAAGCGGCGAGCGTGCAGTGCCACCCGCGCAAGAGCGGGGGTGGCATCGATCGCCGCCGCCTTGGGTGGAGATCGATGGCGAACGTGCAACCGCGCCCGCGTGCGGCGCCATGCAGCACCTCGCTGGGCGAAGCGTGGCGAAAGCGCCCTACCCGCGCGCGAATCCCCCGCCGTACACCGCCGCCGGCCCAAGTTCCTCCGCAATGCGGATCAACTGGTTGTACTTCGCCGTGCGGTCGCTGCGGCATGGCGCGCCGGTCTTGATCTGCCCGCAATTCGTCGCCACGGCGAGGTCCGCGATCGTCGCATCCTCCGTCTCGCCGCTGCGGTGACTCAGCACCGCCCCGTAACCATTGCGCATCGCCAGCCCCACCGTGTCGAACGTCTCACTGATCGTGCCGATCTGGTTGACCTTGACCAGCACGGCATTGGCGCACTTCTCATCCAGGCCGCGCTGAAGAAACTTCCGATTCGTAACGAAGAGATCATCGCCGACGAGTTGGACGCGCCCGCCGAGTTTCGCCGTGAGTTTCGCCCAGCCCGACCAGTCGTTCTCCGCCAGGCCGTCCTCGATCGAGCGGATGGGATACTTGGCGCACCAGTCGCTCCAGATGGCGATCATGTCGTCGCTGCTGAGCACTTCTTCGGGATTGCTCTTGAAGAAGCAGTAGCCGGTCTTGCCGCGCCTGGCCGCCTCGTTCCACAGTTCGCTCGTCGCGGGGTCGAGGGCGATGAAGATCTGCTCGCCCCACGTGTAACCCGCTTTCTCCGTCGCCTCCTCAATGATGCGCAGGGCCTCTTCGTTATCGGCGAGGTTCGGCGCGAAGCCGCCCTCATCTCCCACCGCCGTCGAGAGGCGGCGCTTGGCGAGCACTTTCTTGAGATGGTGGTAGATCTCCACACCCGCCCGGAGCGCCTCGCCGAAGTCGTCAAAGCCCCACGGCTGGATCATGAACTCCTGAAAGTCGACGGTGTTGTCGGCGTGCTTGCCGCCGTTGAGGATGTTGAACATCGGCACGGGCAGCGTGCGGGCCGCGGCCCCGCCGAGGTAGCGATAGAGCGGCAGTTTCGCCTGCGCCGCCGCCGCCTTCGCCAGCGCCATCGAGACCCCGAGGATGGCGTTGGCGCCGAGGTTGGACTTGTTGCTCGTCCCGTCCATCTCGATGAGCAGCGCATCGAGTTGCTCCTGCTCGCGCGCGTCGTAGCCGATGATCTCCGGCCCGATGCGGTCGTTGACGTTGGCGACGGCGTTGAGGACGGACTTGCCCAGGAACAGGCGCTCGTCCCCGTCGCGCAGTTCGCAGGCCTCGTGCTCGCCGGTGGACGCCCCGCTGGGCACCGCCGCCCGCCCCATCGCCCCCCCGGCGAGCGTGACATCGACTTCAACCGTCGGATTGCCGCGCGAGTCCAGTACCTGCCGGGCGTCGACGGAGATGATCTCAAATGGCATGGCGTGGTCCTTTGCGAATGGGTCACTCATCGTATGCCGCATCGCGCACCCCCACCGAGCCCGCAGCGCCAGCAAGGACCGCGGAGCGCCGCGACGCGAACGGCACCAGGGCTACTCAATCCGGCGCGTCACGGAGCGCGATCGCATCAGTGATTGCCCGGTGAAGCACCATTGCCAGCATGAGACTGCGCACTGGAACCATGATCGTGAGGACGAAGCCTGATACCCCAGCGAGTATCCCAACCGGTATGGCGAGAAGCGACAGCGGCACGGTGAGTATGGCCAGCAGGTAAACGTCCGACACGCTCGCCATCTCTCCCATTGCGAACCCGACTGACGCTATCGTCGATGTGATCGCAAAGGCCTTGTACCACGGCGCCAGCTGACTGAATTGCGCCGCAAGGACGGATGCCGAGCACACTCGAGAGATACTGCATGCGTAATCCAGCAGCGTCCACCCGAGTGAAAGCACGGACGCCACTCCAACGACAACGGCAGCGACTAAGAGAGTCAGTGAATCCAATTGGTAAGAGAGCCACATTGCTCCCACTGATGCGAGGGCAACCGCGATTCTCGTGCGAGCGGCCTGCCGCGGTTGCTCCAGTGGATATGCTTCGGCCGACCGCGCTGGGCGAACTGTGGCCAACAGCACGGCCAACACGAACCAGACACCGATTCCGACCATAGCCTGCTGCGCAAGGCTCGTTGAGGTCACATTGCCCGCGAGCATGCATAGTCCGACGACGACGGCCGGCCACAACGAGATTCCGATCACGCCGCAATGCACGAGTCGGAGTCGGAATGGATGGGCATGGCGGAGGCGGTACTGTTCGAGCGAGTCGCGAATCGCGCCACCGCATTCCGGGCAGCGGCCGTCCATACGCAGGCCGCGGAGAATGTACCCGCACTTGATACACGTCACTCCTCCCACCCGGAAAGGATCGCCGAAGCGTGCGGCAGGAGTGTGCGGTGCGGGCTTCACGTATGAATGAAAGGCCGGCCGTATGGAGGGAACAACGTCGGCGATCGCCCGATACGCGAGTGAGAAGGAGTCCAACCAGCCCCAAGCGCCAGCGAGGAATACGGAGCGAAGCGCCACGAACGCCACGCGCCTCAACTTCGTCGATCCATCCTCGCTGGCGCTTCGGCCTGGTCTCGAGCGCTTGCTTCACTTCCCGTGCAGCAGCGTCGCCTGCTCCACTACGCGATGCAATGCCCAGGCGAGTCGGATGAGGAGCACCCACGCGGCGATCACGAGCACCGCGCCGGCAATTGACCCGATCGCCACCGGGAGGAAGGCGATCGCAATCACCAGGCACTCCGCATCACCCGACGAAGGTCCCTTGATCTGGCGCAGCGTGGCAAAGACGATCATCGCCACGGAGGCGAAGTAGACGCCGATCGCCAGGATCACCATCCACGGCATCGTCCCTTCGAAATTGTGAGCAAGGTCGGGCCGATCCACGCCCCGCGCCAGAAACGCGGCGTACGAGAGCGTCATCCATGCCAGCGAGGTTCCCAGCGTCATCGACGCCACTCGCGCCAGAGCCTTGGGGATGACGGCCACATCGGGCGTCAGCGTGGTCACCGCGATGGCGATGCCCGTCAGCAGCGCCAGCCGTCTGGCCCAGCGCCGCGATGTCTCGGCCGACCTCGGAAGGTCCAGCGGCTGCGGGGACATCGTCACCAGACCCACAGAGCCGAGCAACCACGCCGTCAAAGTCGCGATGAGCGCCAGCCAGACGCCTTCGACCTTCAAGCCCGCGCCGATCCACCAGCCGAGCATCGACAGCAGCGGCGCGGCAATCAGGCCGAGCAGACCCCACTCGACGCGCTGAAGAACGGACGGCTCGACGCGCACCAGGCGATTCGGATCGAGCGAGGCCGCAACCGCCTCGCCGCACTCGGGGCAGACGCCGTCTTCCCGCAACCCGCGCAGGATGTAGCCGCAGCGATGGCAGGTGTAGTCTTCGACGATCGAGGCTTCACGGCGCGGCGACCGAGCGCGATTGATCTGCATCGCCGCCCCTCTTACGCCTGCAACATCGTCCTTCGCTTCGGATCCAGCGCTTCGCGCAGGCCTTCGCCGATGAAGTTCAGCGCCAGCAGCGTCAGCGCCAGCAGCAGACACGGAAACAGCAGCAGCCACCAGCGCGACTCGACGGGGTTGAGTTGCGTGAGTCCTTCGGCCGCGAGGTTGCCCCAACTCGGCATCGGCGCCTGGATGCCGATGCCCAGAAACGACAGGAACGACTCCTGCAAAATCGCCTGCGGCACTGTCAGCGTCGCATACACGATGATCGGCCCCATGAGATTGGGCAACAGATGCCGCGTGAACTGAAGGCGCACGGGCACGCCGATCGCCCGGCACGCCTCCATGAAGGGCTGCGCCTTGAGGCTGAGCACCTGGCCGCGGATGACGCGCGCCATCGTGAGCCAACTCACGCCGCCGATGGCGATCAGCAACGTCAGCATGTTGATGAGCGAACCGTTGTTGCGTATGAACGTCAGTTTCCACGAGGGCGTGAACGAAGCGCCGGCGGCGACCGCTTCGGCCTGCCGCCCGATCTCCTCCGCCTCGATCGACTCAATCAGCCCGTCCATCCCCACGGCGAGCAGCACGACGAGCAGGACGTACGGCAGGCCGTAGAGAACATCGACGATGCGCATCATGATCGCGTCGGTGCGGCCGCCGGCGTATCCGGCAATCATCCCCCAGAGCGTGCCGATGAGGACTGAGATCGTGGCGGCAGCGACGCCGATGCCCAGGCTGATTGCGCCGCCGAGCAGCAGGCGCGTGAGAAAATCGCGCCCCAGCGGATCGGTGCCCAGCCAGTAGCGCGGCACGGCCGGCGCCACGTTCGCCTCCTTCGCCGCGGACTCGGCTCGCTCGACGAACGCGGCATAGCGCGTCGCGTCATCCGCAGGCTGGCGGCTCCAGCGCGGCGGCAGGAGATTCACATCCAGCGCCTGGATGTCGAAGCGCGCCCGGGGGCGGCCGGCGGGATCGAGCGGATGCACCGCCGCGCCCAGCGTCCACGGCAGCGAACCGACGCACGCGATCGCAATCATCGCGAGCACCGCGCCGCCGACGATCCAGAGGCGCAGACGCGCGGGGCGCCAGGAGATCGAGGCGGGCATCGCGGCAGGATCGCTCATGCGAGGCGATCATAGTGCGCTTCGATTGGTTGCGAAGCCGCACGCGGCGTCAGAACTCGTCCGCGGGGCCGCCGAACAACTGCTGGAGGTGCTGGCGGATGACTTCCTGCCGCCGCTCGCGCCGCTGCTGCACCTGCGTGCGGAGGAACTCGAGGCGCTGCTCGAGTTGCGCCAGGTCGCGCTCGCGCATCTTCTGGCGGACGTCGAAGTGCTCGCCGACCAGCGTTTCGAGCGAGGCGCGGATGGACTCAACTTTCTCCGCGTCGCCCGCCCGCCGCGCCGCGAGGCACTCGCCAACGAGGCGGGCCGTCTCGTGGGAGAGTCGCCGATCCTTCACGTTGAGTTCGTAGAGTTCGGGGTCGTTGCGCTTGAGTTCGACCGCCGCCATCCATCGGCGCAGGTCGTTCTGCAATCGGCCGCGAACAACTTCCGGGTTGGTCTCCAGCGCGGCGGTCAGCCGGGCGTGGAGCACTTCGTCGAAGTCGGCGATCACCGCGAGGACCTCGGCCACGAGTTCATCCGTCAGTTCCGGCACTTGCCCGGTGTACACCTGTCCGACGCCCTGTCGCAGGGGCGGCATGGCGTCGCTCTCAGGCCGGTCCATTCCCATGGCTCCCGGCGGGCCGCCCGGCCGCCCGCCCTCGCCCTGCATTCCGCGGCGCATCGGCCGGTCGGGCGGCGCGGCATCGTCGCCGCCCGGACGGCGCGGCTCGAGCGGCCGATCCTGAAGCGCGCGGAGGATGCGCTCCCCGGCCCGCCCCTCGACGCGCTCGCCGTTGATGTACACCTCGAATCGCCCCTCCCCCACAGGCCGCAGCGTGATCTGAACCTCGCCCGCGCCCCGCTCCTGGCGCATCGCCTCGCGCGGCGGCGGCGCGTCCTCCGCCGGCGGATCCTGCGCCGCCGCGATCACACTCAGCGCCAGCATCCCCGCAAGCCCCGTCAACGCCAGCCGCATGTTCATTCGATTCCCCACGTCGTTCACTCCCGGCCCGTCGCGAGCCTGGCAAGGTTCAGAAGGACTCCATCTCTTCCCACAGGCTCGTCGTCGCGATCTGCAACTCGTTCGAGAGCGAGCCGAACGCCCACTCGTCCCCCGTCGTGACGAGCGAATCGACCGAGGCGGTGATGTCGCTCAGCAGCGTGCTCGTGGCGAGGGTGAACTCGCTCTCGAAGGCGCCGTCGATCGCGACGTACTCCGCCGCCGCGGCGACTTCCGCCCCGGCGCCCGGGCCGGCGACGATCTCGTTGTTGCGGGCCGACTGCACGCTGAAGAGCATCGTGATGACGGTGGCGAGCACGACCATCGCCGCCAGCGCCGCCATCACCGGCCAGGCCGACGAGGAGCGCGACGGCAGCATGGATGCGCCCTCATCCTCGACAGGCACAAGTCGCAGCGGCCGACGCTCGCCGGCGCGCGCCAGGCGCCCACGGCTGGCCTCGAAGACGCGCCCGGCCACCAGCCGCGCCTCCGCCCCCGGCGCAAGGTGGCGCTGCAACTCGGCGTCGAGCGCTTCGAGCCGTGGATCGCGATCGGGTTGTTCGCTTCGTTCACGCGTCATGGGTCGATCTCTTCATCTCACCGGGCATCCGGTTCGTCCCTTCGAGCGCGGCGCCGTCGAGCAGGTCGCGGAGTTTGCGCAGCGCCCGGTGCTGGCGGGCGAGCACGGTTCCGAGCGGCTCGCCGAGCACCTCCGCCATCTGCCGGAAACTGAGCCCGCCGACGTAGCGATACTCGATGATCTGCCGGTCCGCCGCCGAGAGCCGCTCGATGGCGTCGCGCAGCGCTCGCGAACGCCGGCCTTCCGAGTCGTCGTCGGACGCGATCGCAGGAGAGCCGGCTCTCCCGTCGAGCGAGGATTGATCGGCGTTGACCGCCTGCCGCCGTCGGCGGCGAACCTCGTCGCGCAGCCGGTTGACGGCGATGCGGAAGACCCACGCTTCGAACTTGCCCTGCTCGACATACCCTTCGTTTCCCGTCAGTTTCGCCGCCAGCGTGCAGAAGACGCTCTGCGTGATCTCCTCGGCCAGTTCCGCATCGCGGCAATGCGCCTTGAGCAGGCCGAACACGCGCGGCGCATACTCATCAACGATCCGCCGCCAGGCGTCCTGGTCACCGCAGCATGCCGACCGGAGCGTGGTGTCCAGAGCCTCAGCCATGCAGAATCCACGAAGGTCAACGTCCGGGACGGGGCGGTATTGCACGACGGCCGATCGAGGCCATACCATGCCCCGACCCATAATCCCTGTCCGTAACCATAGCCGAGTGCGATGCTCACCATCCTCCGACACGCCGCCGCAACGCTCGGCGCCTGGCTGCTGGTCGCGCTGCTGCTCGGCCCGTCGATGCTCGGATGCGCTTCGGCGCCGCCCGCCGCTCCCGCAGAGTGGGCGTCGCGGCCCGCTGTCTCGGCCGACCCCGACTCCTTTGATGAACTCGTCCCCGCCCTCCAGGTGCTCATCTGCCACGGCCGGACCCACGGCACGCACACCGGCCTGCGCCTCCTCCGGCCGCCGCTGGAGACGATCTTCTGGGATCCCGCCGGCCAGTTCGGCCGCGACCGCGACGATCTCGTGCGCCGCCGCGACGTCTTCAGCGAGAATGCCCCGACCTCGGCCGACTACGTCGCCTGGCGCTTCGACGGCGCGGGAGACATCGCCGTAACGATCTTCGAGTGGCGCCTCGACCGCGCGCGTGCCGGGCGCTTGGCCGCGATCCTCACGCGCACGGCCGAAGGGATCGACTTTGAGACGACGACGGTCGGCCTGTTCTGCTGCCGCGCCGTCTGCCGCTTCCTCGAGCGCTATGCGCAGGAGGAGATGGAGATTCCGCAGCGCTGGATCCGCCCGGAAGACCTCGCGCGCCACCTCTGGTCGCAGCGGCCGACGCGCGTGGGCATCTTCCGCGCGGATGGAAGCGTCGAGGTGTACCACGCGCCGGACTGAGCCGCCGGCGGCGCTGCTCACCGCCCGCTGCCTTCGCCGGCGCCGCGCAACGCCTTGCCGGCAAGCGTATTGCGCGCCGCCCGACGAGCCGAAGCGCGGCCTGATCGCGCCTCGCCCTTACCGGACGCTTTGCACAAGTTTTCCAACTTGAGTGATTTTGCCTCCCCCGGCGGTCGATAAGCACTTGCGTTGCGGCCGTGGCCGCAGGAATCAAGGGTTCATTGGCGTCGGGAGCAGACTGGCCGTCAAGGGGATGGATGGATCGACAAGGCCGCACGACGAGCCCACGCGCTTGCCGCACGCCGACGGGTGATCCGAATCCGCGACAGTCCTCCGGACATTCGCAAACCAGGCACACCAATGGTCGAATACTCCGACCCGTGCCGCATGACTGAGGAGTCATCATGAGCAAGACGTACAACTTTGGCCGCACCTTCAAGACGAACGTTCAGAACGGCAAGACGCCCTACAGCGTCGTCGAGAACATCGCCGGCAACTGCCGCAAGACGACCACCTTCGTCTGGAACAACCTCAAGAAGAACGGCTACGCGTTCAACACCAAGTTCAACGGCAAGACCTTCTGGTTCCCCTCCTTCAACTGCAAGACCAACAGCACCAACTGCCGCAAGACCGAGAACACGATCTGGCCGCAGATGATCCAGTACGCCCTTCAGCAGGGCTGGATCACCCCCGCCCAGTGCTACAACTGGACGACCAACCAGATCTGCTGGCACGTCAGCAACTGCTTCAACAAGTGCTTCCACAAGCCCGCCGGCTTCAATCCCAACGTCCGCGGCAACTTCAAGCCCGTCAAGGGATGCCCCGGCTACTGGACGAGCAACGGCACGTGGAACAACTACGGCTTCGGCTATGGCTCCGGCTATGGCTACGGCACGGGCAACACCACGCGCAAGACCGGCAAGACCACCCGCACCTACAAGGGCAAGACCCGCCGCACGAACAAGACCCGCAGCCGCCGCACCGGCCGCACCACGGGCCTCCGCCTCGTCGGCACCGGCAACCGCTACGGCACCCGCCGCTACAGCCGCCGCGCCGCCTGAGCGCCTCGCGCTTCCATCAGGTCACGGATGACCTGTCGATTCTCGACCACCCGCGTTCATGACGAACGCGGGTGGTTGCGTTATGGGCGTGAGGCTTGAGACGCTCGGTGGTCTTCGGCGCGTGAGTCGCTTGCGTCTTCGCATCCGTTCATGCGCGGTGGCGCTGATCTCACGCCGCCGGGCGCGCCGCGGCGCCGCCGCCGATCTCCACCGTTCCCTCGAACGAGCCGCCGCGCTCGATCAACATCGACCGCGCCGCGATCTCGCCGCGCAGCACGCCGCGGGGCTGGACGATGCAGCACCCGTTGATGCGGATGGTGCCGTCGAGTTGCCCGCTCACGACCAGCGACCCGCACTCGATACGGCCGCGCACCACGCCCTTGCGGCCGATGCGCACCGTCCCCATCGTGGTCACGTTCTGGTTGCAGAAGCCGTTGAGTTCGGCGTCCTCGAAGCGCATCGGTTTCGTGCATTTCGGGCAGCGCGCGTTGATCGCCCGGCTCGACACCTCGAAGGGCGCTTCGCAGAAGGGGCAGCGCACCGCCCGCATCGCCGACGGCGCTGGCGCGGCCGCGGCTCGCACCTCGCGCACCGGTCCCGGCGACGCGCCGCGCCCGCGGCCATCCTCCGCCTCCCGACGCGATCGACCGAATCCTGCCAGCATGTGCATCCATCCGCCGCCGACGACGACGGCGTCAGCCGGCCGCGCTGCGCGGCCCCGTCGAGAGAATGCTCGGCCGGCGGCGCAGCAGCGACTTGGCGGCGTTGGGACTCGTGCTCACCGAAGTCGGCGCGCCCTGCTCGATGTGCCCCGCCACAACCTGCTCCTCGGCCGCCGCGTCGGCCATCGCGTCGCGGCCCGATCCCCGGGCCGCGCGCCCCGCCTCCGCCGCCTGCTGGCCGATGACGACCTGCCCGCGGCAGACCGCCCCCTCCTCCGCCGAGAACGCCGCCGCAAACACGTCCCCCGTGAGGTTCGCCGTCGAACCGAGGTGCAGCGCATCCGTGCAGTAGACCTCCCCCTCGACCCGGCCATGCACCGCCATGGCGCCGGCCCGCACGGTGCCGCTCACCAGCCCGCCCTCGCCGATTTCCAGCGTCTCCGTGACCTCGATCTGGCCCTCGATCTGGCCGTGAATGATGGCGCTGCCTTCCAGGAACAGTTCGCCGACGAGGCGGCAGTTGCCGCCGATCACCGTGGGCTGACTCGTAGACGGTTCCTGCGGGTGCTGAGCCATTCCGGCCTCCATGCAATGGTTCAGTGTCTGGACGGGGAGCGACCGGGCAGCCGGCCGTCAGATAATCTTCGGCCCCGGTCCGGCGGAGGCATGAATTTCCCCTCCGGGAGGCGTAGCGTTCTTCAGCCCGTCGCCCCGACGGCCTGCTCGTCCCGAGCGTACCTTCCCACCCTTGCCCCACTGGGGCCTATCAGGAGAAGAGTCATGATCCGGATCACCACGAGTCTGTTCGCTGCCGCTGCGCTGACCTGCGCAGCGGGTCTGCTCCACGCGGCGCCTCCGACCGATGAGCAGATCGACGCCGCCATCAAGGCCTTCGAGGCGGGCATGAACCCGCGGCCGGCCAACGTCGACGAGTACCGCCGCATCGCCGACGAGGCCCTGGGCGACCTCAACGTCTCGGAAATGACCGGCCTGCAACTCGCCGGCATGATGTCGCGCACGCCCATGCTCCAGTACACCAAGGCGTGGGGCGCCGCCCAGGACCGCCTTCGCTCCCTCCAGAACAAGAGCGACGTCGAAGGCGCCGTCTCGCGCATTGCGATGTTCACCTTCGACTACCGCGCCGCCCAGGATGACGACACCCGCATCGACATGCTTCGCAAGATGCTCGGCCATCCGGCCCTCGACGAGGCGATCAAGACCGGACTGGCCAACAACCTCCTCTCGATGGTGGGCAACCTCACCCCCGCCGTCATTGAGCAGTCCCGCAAGGAAATCCTCGGTCTCGAACGCCTCCTCAAGCCCGAGTACGCCGACAAACTCGCGCGCGGCTACATCGGCTACCTGACGCTCTACAAGGCCGCGAACCCCGACAACCCCGCCGAGCAGAAGCGCATCCGCGAGACGATGGCGACGCTCGCCTCCGGCGCCGCCGCCAACGCGACTGACGAGCGCCTCGCCAAGTCCTACAACGGCATCGCCGCCTACCTCAACGGCGCCTTCGCCCGCGGCGAACTCATCGGCCACCCGGCGCCGGAACTCACCATCAACTGGTCGAGCGATCCGAGCGTGACGAGACTCGGCGACTGCAAGGGCGAGGTCGTCGTCCTGGACTTCTGGGCGACGTGGTGCGGCCCGTGCGTCGCTTCCTTCCCCAAGGTGCGCGAACTTGTCGAGCACTACAAGGGATACCCCGTCCGCATCATCGGCGTCACCAGCATCCAGAACGCCCACTATGACAGCGAGGCCGAGGAGAAGCGCATCGACACCACCGGCGATCCCGACAAGGAATACGCGCTCATGGCCTCCTACATGAAGTCGCGAGACATCACCTGGACCGTCGTCTTCTCGGCCGAAGATGTCTTCAACCCCGAGTACGGCGTGCGCGGCATCCCGCATGTCGCCATCATCGGCGCCGACGGCAAGGTGAAGCACGGCGGCCTGCATCCCGCCCGACCCCTCAAGGAGAAGACCGATCTCATCGACGCGCTGCTGCGCGAGGCGGGCCTGCCCGTCCCGGCGCCGCCCGTCGAACCCGCCGCGGAAGGCGCGGAAGGCTGAAAACCGCGAGCCGCCGCGTCCTCGCGGCGCGTTCGCGCCCGACATCCACAACGCGCGTACGCACGAAAGTGCGTACGCGCTTTTTGATATCGCATGAAGCGCGCACGCGCCGTTGCACATCGCACGAACCCGCGCGTCGAGGACGACGCCGCGAGCCGCCGCGTCCCCGCGGCGCGATTGCGCCCGACGTTCACAACGCGCCTCTCGAATACAATCGCTCCATGTCCTCGCGCCCCTTCGAGGTTGTCGCGCCCTACCAGCCAGTCGGCGACCAGCCGGCCGCCATAGACACGATCGCGCACGCGCTCCAGAGCGGGCAAAGGCACATCTGCCTCCTCGGCGCCACCGGCACCGGCAAGACCTTCACGATGGCCAACGTCATCGCGCGCCTCCGCAAGCCCACCCTCATCCTCAGCCACAACAAGACTCTCGCCGCCCAACTCTACGAGGAGATGAAGGAACTCTTCCCGCGCAACGCCGTCTCCTACTTCGTCAGTTACTACGACTTCTACCAGCCCGAGGCCTACATCCCCCAGCGCGACATCTACATCGAGAAGGACGCCTCGCGCAACGACGACCTCGACCGCCTCCGCCTCGCCGCCACCAGCCACCTCGTCAGCCGCGATGATGTCATCGTCGTCGCGTCCGTCTCGTGCATCTTCGGCCTTGGCTCGCCCGAGGAGTTCAAGCGCAAGGTCATGCACCTCCAGAAGGGCGGCGTGCTCGACCGGCGCGAGTTCATGCTCGGCCTGACCGACATGCAGTATCAGCGCAACGAGTTCGAACGCGCCCGCGGCACCTTCCGCGCCCGCGGCGACGTCATCGAAGTCCACCCCGCCAACGAAACCCACGCCCTGCGCATCGAACTCTTCGGCGACGAGATCGAGACGCTCCAGGTCATCGACCAGACGAGCGGCGAACTCATCGCCGACGTCGATCGCTACTTCGTCACTCCCGCCGTCCAGTATGTCATGCCCGAGGACCAGTTGCACCACGCCCTCCAGTCCATCCGCGAGGAACTCGACGCCCGCGTCATGCAGTTGCGCCACGAGGGCAAACTCCTCGAAGCCCAGCGCCTCCTCGCCCGCACGAAGTACGACCTTGAGATGATCGAGGAAGTCGGCTACTGCTCGGGCATCGAAAACTACTCGCGCTTCTTCGACGGCCGCGGGCCCGGCGAGACGCCCTACACACTGCTCGATTACTTCAACCATGTACCGGGCCGCGAGAAGGGCGACTGGCTGCTGCTCATCGACGAGTCGCACGTGACCATCCCGCAGGTCCGCGCCATGTTCAACGGCGACAAGGCGCGCAAGCAGGTGCTCGTCGATCACGGCTTTCGCCTGCCCAGCGCGCTGGACAATCGCCCGCTGCGCTTCGACGAGTTTGAGCGGATGGTCCCGCGCGTCGTCTACGTCAGCGCCACCCCCGCTCCCTATGAACTGGAAAAGAGCGGCGGGCTCATCGCCGAGCAGGTCATCCGCCCCACGGGTCTCGTTGATCCGCCGATTACGGTGCTGCCCGCCGACGGCCAGATTCCCGACCTCATCGCGCGCTGCCAGGCCATCGCCGCGCGTCACGAGCGCATCATCGTCACCGCCCTGACCAAGCGCCTCTGCGAAGACCTGACGCGCTACCTCACCGAGAAAGGCCTGGCGACGCGCTACCTGCACAGCGACATCGAGACGCTCGACCGCTGGGAGATCCTCCGCGCGCTGCGCGAGGGCGAGTTCTCCGTGCTCGTGGGGGTGAATCTCCTGCGCGAAGGCCTCGACCTCCCCGAAGTGTCCCTCGTGGCGATCCTCGACGCCGACAAGGAGGGCTTCCTCCGCAGCGCCACCAGCCTCATCCAGCAGATCGGCCGCTGCGCCCGCAACGTCAACGCGCAGGTGGTGATGTACGCCGACCGCGTCACGCCCGCAATGAACGAGGCGATCGAGGAGACGAGCCGGCGCCGCGAGAAGCAACTGGCCTTCAACGCCGAGCACGGCATCACGCCCACGCAGATCGTCAAGGCGATCCGCCGCGGCATCGAACTCGAAGTCCGCGCCAACCGCACCGTGCGCGAAGCGATCACTCAGGCCGAGCCTGAGTACGAACGCGTCGAACTCATCGCCGAACTCGAGAAGGAGATGCTCGAAGCGGCGCAGCGCCTCGACTTCGAGAAGGCCGCGACTCTGCGCGACCAGATCCGGTCGCTGCGGCAGTCGGGAGAGGATGGCAAGGTGAGGCGCTCGGACCTCGATCGCCGCTCCGCCGCCCCCGGCCGTCAGCCCGGCGAAGCCCCCCCCGGCGTCGCCAAGCCCCACAAGCGCCGCAAGCGCCATCGGGCATGAGGTTGAAGCCGCAGCGCCTCGCCTCTACCGTCTGCCCGTCCCATGAGCGAATCGCCGTCCCCACAAGAGCAGCAGTTCCTCGGCGGGCCGCCGGAGGTCTTCGACACCGTCGGCCGCGAGCAACTCGCCGCCCTGCTCGACTTCGGCCTGCGCCCCGAGAGCACCGTCCTCGACATCGGCTGCGGCTGCCTGCGCGGCGGACGGTGGATCATCCCCCTGCTCGACAGCGGACACTACTGCGGCATTGAACCCAACCGCGAGATGCTGGCCTATGGCCTCGCGCACGTCATTGACCCCGAAGTCATTCGCATCCGCCGCCCGCGCTTCGACCACAACGACCGCTTCGACTTCACCGTCTTCAACACACCCTTCACTCACTTCATCGCGCGCAGCGTCTGGACCCACGCCGACAAGTCGCAGATCGCCGCGATGCTCGACGGCGTGGCGAAGACGGGCGTCCCCGACGCCGTCCTCCTCGCCAGTTACCGCCCGGCCCACTGGTACCGCAACGATGACTACACCGGCGTCGGATGGGTCGGTCGAAGCCACGAGTCGGACCAGTCCGGCATGATTCGGCACAGTTACACATGGATCGCCCGCGCCTGCCGCGAGCGCGGCCTGGCCGTCTCACGCGTCAATCGCCCCGTCGTCAACGGCCAGCCCTGGCTCGCGATCCGCCGCGCCTGAGGGCGCGGCGCCGCTCCTCGCGTCGCCGCCCGCTTCATCTCCGGGATATCGAATCCACATGAGGCACAGCCCCGCGGCTTCAAGCGTCGGTCCCGCCTGCGCGCGGTCGCGCGCGGCGAGGATGCGCGGCACATCCTCCACCCCAATCGCCCCACGGCCGACCTCGACGAGCGTACCGATGATGATGCGCACCATGTGGTAGAGGAAGCCCGAGCCGCAGATGTCCATCGTGATCCGCTCGCCCCGCCGGCTGACTTCGCAACCGAAGATCGTCCGCACCGTCGATTCGCGGCCGTGGTGGGCATTGGCGAAGGAGGCGAAGTCGTGCGTGCCCACGAGATGCTGCGCCGCTTCGCGCATCGCGCGCTCGTCCAGCGCGTGCCAGCAGTGGTACACGCGATGCCGCTCGAAGACCGGCCGCACGCTGGCGTTGTGGATCGTGTAGCGGTACGCCTTGCGCAGGGCCATGGCGATCGGGTCAAAGCCCGGCTCGACCTCGCGGGCCGCGACCACGGCGATGTCCTCGGGCAGGTAGCGATTGATCGCGTGGTGCAGGCGCTCCGTCGGAATGGTCGTCTCGGCCGTGAAGGCCGCGATCTGGCCGAGCGCGTGAACCCCCGCGTCGGTGCGGCTGGCGCCGATGAGCGTCACGGGCCGGCGCACGGCGCGGCCGACGGCCGATTCGAGCACCCCCTGCGCCGTGCGCAGCGGCTGCTCCTCGGCGCCCTGCTTCTGCCACCCGTGAAACTCGAACCCGTCGTAACGGACTGTCAGGCGGAAACGCCGCGGCATCGCGGAGATGGTAGGGCTTGAGCCGCTTGCGGCTTCGCGACCGCCCGCATCACTTGTCGCCCGCCGCGCCCGACTCCGCCTCCCCTCCCTCGCGCTCCTGCGCCCACGCGATCGTCGCCCACTGGTCCCGCCGAGCGCCGGCCATGCGGGCCGCCGCCCCGATGATCTGCGCCGTCTCGGGAATCGCAAACTCATCCCCTCGCCCGGCGCGGAGCAGCTCGGCGAACGCCGGCGCATCGATCGCCGCCAGGTCCATCGTCTCCGCGAGCAGAAACTCCCGCAGGCGCACCGCATCGGCGCGATTGAACGGCTCGCGCGGCGTGAGGTCGAAGTTGATCACGTCGAGCATCGCCTGGACGTAGAGCAGTTCGTCGGCGTCGAGCGTCTTGAGCCACGCCCCGAGCCGCGCCTCCCGCGCCTCGCGCTCCTTCGGCTCGCCCCACTGGACGATGCTCTTGACGATATTCTCCCGGGTCGCCATCGCGGCCTCGACGAAGCCGAAGGGATCGCTCGTGCCGTTGCGCCGAATCGCCGCGGCCAGCGCCTGGCGGGACGGCTCGTCAAAGCGGCGCCGCCGGTCGATCGCCGCCGCCGTTGTCGACGCCAGCAGGAAACCGTCGCGCGTCACGAGCGAACTGACGAGCAGGCGATCGTCAGCGAGATGCCCGGCCATGCGGAATGCGGCCGCGAGCATCGCGCTCGCCCCCGCCTCATCCTCCAGCGCCGCGCGCCGCACCGCCTCGAGGCTCAGCAGGATGAACGCATCGCGCATCCCGTCGCCGTACGTCGGGATGAACGATTCGAGCGCGTTGCGGCCGACGGAAAAGTCGCAGCGGCGCATGTTCGACCCCTGCACGAACAGGTCGATCGCCTCCTGCGCCGCCGCCCCGGCGTGCGTCAGTTGCTCGATCACGATGGATGACGCTTCGCCGCGCGGGTCGAAGGACTTCATCGCCTCAATCCACGATTCGTCGAGATCGCCGAGCCGCTCGATGCCGCGCCGATACCAGACGGCGGCGTTCGTCAGCGTCTGGACGTCGACCTGCCCCTGCGTGATGCCTTCGAGTAGTTCGATGCGGTCGTGGAGTCTTTCGCGACTCTGGAGGCCGAGGTCGTACGCACGGCCCAGCGCCGGCATGAGCAGTTGCGCCATGAGTCCATGCGCGCCTCTTTCAAGTTCCTCCTCTAACTGCTTGATCTGGGACCGGACCACTTCAGGATCGTCGCCCGCCCAGATCTCGGCGTAGCGGTTCATCAGCGCGCTGTACCGATCCAGTTCCGTTTCGAGCGACTCGCGCGACAAGGCGGCGAACTCGTCGTCGAGTCCTCCCTCGCGCGCCAGTCCCTCGAGAATCGCCGACCGCTTCTGCGGGTCATCGCCCATGAAGTGGTCGCGGATCATGTTGACCGCCAGCGTCTGCTCCATCATGATCGATTCGAGCATCTGGAAGGGATCGCGCTGGTCGAAACTCTGCGTCGATCGCAGGAGCACCATGGCGGTCGCCGGATCGAACGCGCCGTGGTCGAAGCCCATCTGGGCGGAGGTGTCCGCGACCTCGAAGACGGCGCGGCTGACGAGGGAACTGATGAGGATGTGATCGTCGCCGGTGTGGTCGGCAAGTCGGTACATCGCCGCGATGCGCTCCGCCGCGCCGGCCCCGTCGCCGTCGCCCAGCCGCATCATCGAGTCCGCCTGCATGAGCCGCGCGATCGAGCGCATCTTGCCCAGGTGCGGCAGCAGCAGGTCGAAGCCCTGCGAATAGTCGAGGCCGAAATCGCTGTATCCCTGAGCCGAGGCGCGCAGCGCGTTGTCGATGATCGGGGCCGCGCGGTTGATGAGCGCCCGGACCTCGGGCGACGGCGCCGTCGCGCCGCCGCTGCGATACTGCTCGATGAGTTCCATCTCCTCGGGGGTGAACCGTTCGAGTTCGGCAAAGGCGCGCTGGTACCACGCCGCCGCGTTGCGCGACTGATCGCCCTGGGCGCGGGCGAAGGGGCCGGGCAGCGCTACGAGGAGCAGCAACACCGCGGCGATGCTGTGGACGAAAGAACGGGACAAGGTGTGGAGTCTCAACGACGTTCCTCCCACTCGTGCGTTGAGTGCCGCACAAGTTGAATCGTATGGGGCATGAGGGATCGCCCAATCGCGGTGATGGATTCCGCAAACTTCGCCCCTTCCCGCTGATCGAGCCGGGCTCGCTCCTGGCGAGCGGACACATCGAGCAGTTGTTCCACCGGCGGCAGCGTCAGGTCTTCAAAGCGGCCGGTGCGGCAGACCCTGGGAAGCATCTCGGCGTCGATCTCGGCGAGATCGGTGATGGTTGCAATCGTCGGACGGCGGTATCGCCCCGCGCGGCTGCGGACCCGCCTGTCTGTGCCGATGTCCGGATCGTCGTTGAGCATGATGAGGCCGAAGAGATACCACCGTTCGGCGGGGCCAAGCCCCTGCAGCCACTCACGCGCCCGCTTCGCCGCGGCCGCGTGCATCGGGGAGATCACCGCATCCTCGCGCCACTCATCAAACTCAAAGGCGACTCGCCCGAGGAGGTAGCGATCGGCTTTGACGTTGATCTGCTGCATCGCGGCTTCATAGCCGAAGGGGTCGCGCGGCCCGGTGCGGCGGATGGCGGCGGCGAGTTCGGCGAGACGCTCGGGGTCGAGGGCCTTGGCGCCTACGCCCGGATTCTCGGAATCAATCAACTGCTGCGCGATCCGCCGGGCGTTCACAAACGCCTCGTGAGCCTCCACGGCCGAGAGCAGCAGACCATCCGATCCAAGGTGATGCACGACGCGAAAGCAGGTGGCGAGATGCGCCAGCGCCTCATCATCGCGCCCGGCCTCGTCGAGCGTCATAGCCTCTGCAAGCAGAACCAGGAATCCGAGGTGCATTCCCGGCGCATAGTCCGGAATGAAGTGCTCCTCATCCATTCGCCTCGTCGAGAAATCGCACCGCCGGATGAGCGAGCCTTGTGTGAACTGGGCGAGCGCGGCGTCAATCACACGGCGCTCCTCTTCATAGACTCGCGCCTCGGGAGTGTCCGGCTCGATCCGGTCCGGCGCGCGCAGACGATCCATGACCTCCTCCCACGGCGCTTCGATCGCGTGGAGCAGGGCGATGCCGCGCCGGTAGTACGCCGCGGCGTTGGCCAGATCCAACTCGTCAACTTCGCCTTGGAGCAGGCCCTTGAGTTGCGCCTTGCGGCCGTCGAGTGTTGCCTGCCAATGAACCCGCGCCTCGTACACGCGCGTCATCACTGGCACGGTTGCCGTGCAGAGCGGCCCCAGTTCACCGTTCGCCGCAGCCGCCTTCAACCGCTCAATCTCCTGCGCCGCCCACTGCGGATCATCGCTCTCGTGGATGGTGATGAACTGGCCGAGCAGGTCGTGGTAGGCAGTGACCTCCTGCAGCATCTGCGCCGGACTGAAATCCTCGATGCCCGAAACGCCTTCGGGTGTGAATCCGGTCAGTTTCAGAAGTCCCTCGACGCTCGGATCGACGCCGGACTGCTGGTACTCCTGCATAAGTTGCTGCAATGCCGCCTGCTCCCAGGCGATGCCGTTGACGACCTGAAAGGGGTCGCGCTGGTCGAGCGCCTCCATGGCGCCGAGGACGGTCGCAAGTTCCGCCTGCCCGAGGGCGCGATCCTCCATCGCAAAGTCAAGCGTCGATTCAACGGTGTTGATCATCGCGGCTGAGATGAGCGAACTGACCATCGTGCGGCCGTCGCCGGCGTGGGCGATGAGCCGGTACATCGACGCCATCTGCGAGGCCGCGCCCATCGTGTCGCCGTCCGCGATCTTCGCCTTGACGTCGGCGTCGATCCAGCGGATGATGCTTCGCAGTTTGCTCGTGTGCTCGACGCGGTGGCCTTCAGGATCGCCGGGCAGGACGCTGAAGTCCGCAAAGCCGAGGTTGGTCGCCCGGCGGGCGTCATCGAGCAACGGGGCGATCTTGCGAAGCACGGCCCGCACTTCCTCGGAAGGCTTGCCCCCCTGAGTGCGAAAGGCGTCGAGTGCAAACCACTCTTCGTTGGTGATGCGCCACTGCTGCTCCCACGCGCGCTGGTACCACGTCGCCGCGTTGCTGGTGTCGCCGTGCTGTGCGTGCGCGATGCCGGTCGAGAGGGTGACAGCCGCTGCTGCGATCAGCCAGATGTACCGTGAGCACCGCCGGGCAAAGTCACGCTTCTTCATGCGAACCTCTCTCTTGCCGTGGATCTGCATTCGGCGCACCGTCGCGTCATGGTTCATCCGGCCGGACCATCGCCGCCTCGCGGCGGCGGAGCCATTGCAGCGCTTCCCAGAGGTCGCGGCGGGCGGAGGCCATGCGCTCTGATGCTCCGAGAATGACAATCGTTTCCGGAAGAGTGTACTCTTCAGCGCGGCGCTGTTTGATGAGATCGGCGAAGGCCGGCGCGTCGATCGCGGCGAGGTCGATCGTCTCTGCCAGCAGCGACTCGCTCAGCCGCTCTGCGCCGGCGCGGTGGAACGGTTCGCGCGGCTGGTAGCCATACTCCATCTGGTCCTGCATCGCCAATAGGTACGCGAGACCGTCGGCGTCGATTCCCGCCAGCCAGGCGTCGAGCGGCTTGCTCAGCGCCGGCCGGTCCGTCAGGATCACCCATTCGAGAAGTCTGGCGCGGACGGCTTGCCGCGACTCGGCGGCGGCGGCGATGTAGCCGAAGGGATCGCCCGCTCCGCACTGGCGCAGCGCAGCGCTCAACTCGGCCAGCGGCTTGGGCGCGAAGGGCGCGCGTCCGTCCTGAGCGTGGGCCGTCTGAAGCGCGAGGCGAAACCCGCCGTGCGCGATGAGAGAACTGACGAGGACGCGGTCATCGGAGAGGTGGGTTGCCATGCGGATCGCCGCGCTCAGCGCCGCCGCAGCCGCAGGGCCGTCGCCCGCCGCTTCGGTTCGCAGCGATTCGAGCGCGAGCAGACGAAAGCCATCGCGCATCCCGTCGGCGTAGAGAGGGATGAACACCTCGCGCGGATCGCGCCCCGGCGAGAAGTCGCAGCGCCGAATGCCCGAGCCGTGCATGAACTGCTCGATGGCGGCGGCTGCATCCTCCGCCCCCGGCGCAAGAGCATCGATGACCTCCTGAGCGAGCGGTTGCGCCGGATCGAGCGCGGCCAGCGCCTGCTTCCACGCCTCGTCGAGCGAACTCATCCGGTCAATGCCGCGCCGATACCAGACGGCGGCGTTGGCGAGTTCGGCGGCGCTGACCTTGCCCCCGAGGATCTTCTCGAGGGACTCCAC
>WYBR01000137.1 GCA_011525805.1 Vicinamibacteraceae bacterium | reverse complement strand
GCCGGCCCGCAGCCCGAGTACCCGGTGACGCTGCTGCCGAACAACAAGGGCAAGAAGCTCGCCGCCGAGCTGCTCGCCGAGGGCTACGCCGACCTGCGCGAGGTGCCGCCCGAACGCATCGACGACGCCGAACTCGCGATGATCGCGCGCGTGACCCGCGAAGGCCGCCCGCGCCTCGACCCCGAGGCCGCGCGCATCGTGCGCGCGCTGCCGTACCCGCGCAGCTACCTCGACTTCGAGACGATCGGCTTCGCGGTGCCGCGCTGGGCCGGCACGCGGCCGTACCAGCAGGTGCCGTTCCAGTGGACCTGCATCGTCGAGCACGCAAGCGGCGACGCCGCGCGCGGCCCGCTAGAGCAGCGCGAGTTCCTCGACCTCTCGGGCGCCGACCCGAGCCGCCCCTGCGCCGAAGCGCTCGTGCGCGAGCTGCCGGCCGAGGGCCCGGTGATCGCCTACAACGCGCAGTTCGAGCGCGGCGTGATCGAGCAGCTCGCGAACCGGTATCCCGACCTCGCGAAGCCGCTACGCGGCATCGCCGCGCGCCTGTTCGACCTGCTGCCGGTGGTACGCGCGCACTTCTACCACCCGGACATGCGCGGCTCGCGCTCGATCAAGGCGGTGCTGCCGACGATCGGCGCGGGGCTCGATCACGCGGAGCTGGGGGAGGTGCAGGACGGGACGGCGGCGCAGGCGGCTTACCTGGAGGCGGTGAGCGAGGGGACGGCGGAGGAGAGGAAGAAGGAGCTGGGGGAGGGGTTGAGGAGGTATTGCGGGATGGATGTGAGGGGGATGGTGGGGTTGGTGGGGTTTCTGGTCAATACCGGCGGGAATGTCCGGGGGTCTGTGTGCAGGACTCCCGGTTGACTATCTGCGACCGAGACCGCGTACTTCCTCGAGAAAGTCCCTGAGGGTCATCAGCCCCGGCCTCACGGCCGCTGGATAGGCCTCATGAAGAGCCTTGGGCACCACGAGCTTCACACCCGCGTCCGTCATCTCACGGAACTGGCTCTCCGAGACTCCCTCCTGCAGCGTCAGAAGGTGCTTGGTTGGCACGCGATCGGCCTCGTTGAGGATCTGGCGCCAGCGATCCTTGCAGGTCGTCTTCGCGGCCAGCATTCGCAGTGAAGACGACGGGAACGCCGGATTCCTGTACGCCTCAGCCGAAGGAAATAGAAAGTCGGGCCGCCTGCCGGGGTCGGACTCGGGCCCGTGAGAGAAGGCACGCCCTTCCTCGAGGCCCTCCTCCAGCAGGATCTCGCGCGTGTGCAGCTCGAGCGAGCGCCCCGCGCGCGTCTTGCGCCGTTGCAGCACGGTCTGGGCACGGGCGACGAACTCGTCGATGCTGGTGAATCCCTCGGTGATGCGGGGCAACTCGACTGCAGCCTCGACGCTGCGAAAGATTTCGTACTCGCACTCGCGTCGCCGCAGGAGTCGAGCGTCGACCGCGAGCCCCTTCACCGGCCGCAGCTCGATCGCCTTTCGGATGAGCTCCGCGCCCGACGGGAAGTTCGCCAACCACTGGGCGGGGATCTCCGCGGGCGAGAGGCTGCAGTCAGTGCGTGCCGGGATTCCCGCGGGGAGCAGGTTCAGTCGCAGCTGCGGCGAGGGCGACCAGACGACCCAACGGCCGGGTTCGACGGGGCCAACCCGATCCTCGATCAGTTCTTCTTCGTCGGAGCTACGCGCAACCCACACCCGCGCTGAAGGCTCCGCGCCGCCTGTCACGAATGCGAAGACTGCGATCGATCCTGTGCTTTGCGGATCGAGGAGCGCCGAGGAGCGGCCGCCGAAATTCGTCAGTCGCGCCTCGTTGCGCGTACCGCCAAACAGCTTGTTGTTGTACCAGATGGCCCTGACCAGGGTTTGTTCGCCGTGCGAGTCGACTCCAAGCCTGAAGCGGACGTCCGGATTCTTCACGTCCGGCCGATTGAGGGTCGGAAGCACGCCGAACAGGAAGTCCTTCGGTATGTAGGGGCCGGCTCCGTGCGCTTTCGTGGCCTGCGTGTCGTTTGCGGCGAGGCGCTTGACGTACCAGACTGCATCCTCACGGCTGCAGCTGTCCAGCCAGGCGCCGACGTCAGCCAGTGCCATCAGGTTCTCCCGCGGATTTCGCCGCGCCCACGGCGCGACGTAATCCACCTGGCGGTTCGACGCACCGCCTCCTCAATGCCAATGCTGTCCGGCCCGCGGAAGGCGCACTCCCAGATTGTCAATTGTCGCCACCCGAGCTGCGCGAGCAGCCGCGCGACTTCCGCGTCACGTTCAATGTTGCGCCTGATCTTGGTACGCCAGAACTCGCGGTGTGTGCCCGGCAGGCGAAACAGCGAGCAGTCGTGCCCGTGCCAAAAGCACCCGTGTACGAAAAGTGCCGCGTTGTAGCGCGGCAGGATGAGATCCGGCCGGCCCGGGACGTCTGCCGGGTGCAGGCGGAACCTGAACCCGAGACGGTGAAGGGCGCTGCGGATCAACCGCTCGGGCCCGGTGTCGCGACCGCGGATGCCGCTCATCATGCGGCTCCGCGTCGCCCTGTCGACGACGTCGACCACTATGCGACCTGGACCAGCAGTTCCGGCTGCACCAGCACCTGTTCTGCGAGGAAGGGCTTTATCGCTCGCGCCACTTCGCGAATCACCGGCACCACGACCGAGTTCCCGAACTGCTGGTAGGCGCGGGTGTCGGAGACGCTTACGGGGATTCGGAACGTGTCGGGGAAACCCATCAATCGTGCGCACTCCCGTGGGGTCAGTCGTCGCGGTGGGCGGCGGCTGCCCTGGTTGACGAGAATCTCGGATCCGTCCTTGTAGTAGCGCGCCGACAGCGTGCGGGCGACGTCATCCGGTCCGACAAGTCCGAAGCCGAAGCCGTTGCCCTTGTCCTGGTGTTTCTTTTTGTATGCCTGAAGATATCGCCAAAGATGCGGCGTCAGCGTATAGCGCCCGAGCGGTCGCTTCTTACTATGGTCGAAGTAACGGCCGGCGTCCCACAACAGTTCCGGTTCGGTGCCGTCTGTCCTGTGCAGGACGTCCCGCATCGTGTGGCGCCGGGTCTCCTGCAGGCGAAGGATGTTCCAGTCGAATCCGACGGGGTCGCGGAAGCCAACGATGATGATCCGCTCGCGATGCTGCGGGACGAAGTGGGCGCCGTTGATGACCCGATGGCTGACGTGATAGCCGAGTTCATTCTTCAGCGTTCTGCTGATGACATCGAACGTTCGCCCTCGATCGTGCGCCAGCAGATTCTTCACGTTCTCGAGCACGAACGCGCGGGGGCGCTTGCGCTGGATGATGCGGGCGACGTCGAAGAAGAGCGTGCCCTGCGTCTCGTCGGCAAAGCCGTGCTTTCGACCCAACGCGTTCTTCTTCGAGACTCCGGCAATCGAAAAAGGCTGGCAGGGGAAACCGGCCAGAAGGACATCGTGGTCAGGAACGTCGTCGGCCTCGACCCGGGTGATGTCGCCGTGAATCGAATGAGCCGCACCGAAGTTTTCGACGTAGGTCCTGTTGGCGTAGGCGTCCCACTCGCTTGTGAAGACGCATCGTCCGCCGATCTCGTCGAACGGCAGGCGCAGCCCGCCGATGCCGGCAAAGAGGTCGATGAATGTGAAGTCGCCTGCCTGCTGCAGGGGCATCTGAAAGGGAAGAAGCTGCTGCAGGGCATGGACGAGGTACGGTGGGGGTTCCGTCTCGCGTGTCTCCCACCGGCGCACGGTGCGAACGGTCACGCCGAGCTGGCGGGCAATCGACCCTTGCGTATGGTGGATGCGAGCCGCGGCAAGGTAGTCCACTGCCCGAGTGGGCGCCGCAATCGTGAAGGCTGTATGCATATACACCCACTGGAGGAAATGCGGACATTATGCCTTCTCTGCTTCCGATGGCAAGTCCGCGATGTGCGGCACGCGGCATGCAGCGCGTCCCGGGGAGAGTGCCCACTGTCCTGGCGAGCGCTGCGTGAGGCCACGGCACCTTCAGTTGCGAAAGGCCATGAAGCATTGACCACTCGTTAACGAAGACCGGCCGCTCGGCCGAAGGTTCGCGGCGCATGTTTGTTTCTCTACGAGCATTGTGAGGCCGGGGCGGCCCCGGCTTTTGCGCCATGTCTCGGGGAGGCACCAATGTCGCAAGCGCGAACGCGTAGTGTTTTCGACGATCTCACTGAACTCGTTGCGACGCTTCCCTGGTGGGCCGGCGTCGGCCTCGCGATCGGCACATACGTGGTGCTGGGGACGTTCGCGGAACCGGGTCAGACATCACAAACCATCCGGCCAGCCGACGCAGTATTTCGGGGGTTCGCTACGGCGGGCCGGTACCTGGTGCCCTTTATCTGTCTTCTGGGCGCGGCCCTCTCCGTATGGCGCCGCACGCAGAGAAGGAACCTCGCCCGCAAAGTCACGAAGAGCGGCACTGCTCACGCGCTCAATGGCATGTCGTGGCGGGAGTTCGAAATGCTGGTGGGCGAAGCGTTTCGGCTGCAGGATTTTCGCGTTGTGGAGACGGGAGGCGGTGGTGCCGATGGCGGCGTCGATCTGAAACTGACCAGGCGCGGTGAGACCTTTCTCGTGCAGTGCAAGCACTGGAAGGCATTCAAGGTCGGTGTCAGTGTGGTTCGCGAACTGTACGGTGTGATGGCGGCCAACGGTGCAGCGGGCGGTTTCGTTGTGACATCGGGGCGCTTCACCGACGAGGCGAAGTCATTCGCGAAGGGGCGGAACCTGCGGTTGATTGACGGTCCGCGCCTCGAGGGGATGCTGGAGCAGGTTCGATCGGAGAAGCCAACGGTCGATGGCGGTCAGCCGCCGCCTCGCGACGCGAAAAGTCCCGCAGGGTCGCCTCCGTGTCCGACGTGCGGTGCAGCGATGACCCTGCGCATTGCGAAGCGAGGTGCCATGGCCGGAAGCAAGTTCTGGGGCTGCTCGACCTATCCCGTCTGCAGGGGGACGCGCCCCCTCACTCAAACCGCTCCCTGAGCCCTCTCCGGGCTTCGTCAGCCCGTAACTGCTGCGGATCAAGCAGAGCTGTACCGCTGCGCGTGACGTGGTCTTTCTCCTCGATGCACCCGCCCCTTGAATCTCGCGCATCCGTCCCAATTGAAGCTTCGCCCGCGATGCACGAGTCACCACGGGATGATCAACTACAAGGAGAAGATCATCATGAGAATGCAACTGCTCTCGATCGCATGCGCTGCCGCTCTCGGGCTCGGGTTCACCGTCACGACACCGGTCGCCATGGCGCAGACGACTGTTGCCGCAGCTCCGGCCACGGCGCCGGCCGCACCCAATCTTCACGCCGCGATGTGCTCGCTCTGGCACGGCCACATCGTGACCACGCGCGATTACGCACTGGCCGTATTCGCCGGCAACAAGACCGCGGCGAACAAGTCGGCCGATTCGGTCGTGGCGAACGCGAAACAGATCGCCAATGCGGTAGCAGGGTTTTACGGCAAGGACGCCGGAGACGGCCTGCTGAAGTTGCTGGCGGGTCACTGGGGCGCGGTCAAGGCGCTCACCGATTCGGCGAAGAGCAAGTCCGTCGCTGGTGAAGACAAGGCGATGAACGAGCTCGGCGTCAACGCCGGCGCGATCGCGAAGTTCCTGGCCGGTGCCAACCCCAACTGGAAAGAGAGCGACCTCGATTCGGCGCTGCTGATGCACGGCGGCGATCACCGCAAACAGGTCGACCTGATGATGTCCAGGG
>WYBR01000136.1 GCA_011525805.1 Vicinamibacteraceae bacterium | reverse complement strand
CGGCAGCCTGAAACGCCCGAGGTTCTGCGAGAACATCAGGGCCGCCCGTTGATTCGGCCTCGCCCCTTCCCAGCGAACATGCAGAGTGCCGGGGCAGGCGCCTTCGATCGAGATGACGACCTGCGCGCAGGCGCCGCGCGCGGCGCTGTGGCACACTACAGCGGCGAACACTGCGGCAACGATTGATCCTCTCATGCGACCCTCCTTCACTGCGGAATCTGTACGACGTTGCTGGTCGTGCAGGGGTTGCCGTCCGCGACAACCATCTGAAGATAGCCACCACAGGCGAAGGGTGGCGCCACTCCGGTCAAGCGTCCCTCGCCGTCGGCACCCGTAGCGAACACCTTGACGAGGCGAAGTCCGCTGCTTCCCAACCCGAGCGTCGTGCCGGCGCAGGCGCCCTGGAGCGTGTAGCCGCCGAGATTCCGGCTGAACCACAGCCCTGCCCCACGTTGCGGCGTCGCGCCTTCCCAGCGCAGAGCGATCCGGCCGGGGCAGTCGCCATCGATCGAGATGACGACTTGCGCCTGCGCCCCGCGCGCTGCGCCGAAGCAGGCGAGGGCGGCCAGTGTCGTGGCGAGGAGTCTGCGGTTCATGCGACCCTCCTTCACTGCGGTACATCGACGACGTTGCTCGTCTCGCACGGGTTTCCGTGCCAGACGATCATCTGCATCACGCCGCCACAGGCCGCGCGCGGGGCGAGACCGCTCAATACTCCCGATCCGGTGGGACCGGTATCAAGCGTGCGTACGAGCCGAAGCGAACTCCCGACGCCGAGCACAGTATTCTCGCAGCGCCCGAATCCGATGTTGTAGTTGCCGCGCGTAAGGGCAAAGACCAGCCCGGCAGGACGA
This sequence comes from Vicinamibacteraceae bacterium, assembly GCA_011525805.1. GTDB lineage: Bacteria > Planctomycetota > Phycisphaerae > Phycisphaerales > UBA5793 > UBA5793. Next base: position 13,799 of record WYBR01000136.1, on the reverse strand, counting down.
TCCGGCGTCGCGCCGTCCCACTGCAGAGTGAGTTGACCCGGGCACAGCCCATCGAGTGAAATGGTCAGGATGTCGGGTCCGGCGACAAACCCAGCTGCAGCGAGGGAATCTGTGCCGTGAACTGAGTATCCAAGCAGGCAGCAGATAGCGACTAGACTTCGCATGTTTGTTCTCCTGAAGGGTGGGACCGATCAGTTGGGAGGAAATGTGAATTGGACGAGGTTCGAGACGCGGCACGTCGTCAATTCGACGGCCTGGAGGTATACAGTTGTGTTCGCCCATCCGCCCGGGACTGGCACATCCTCGAGGAGCGCCGCACCATTTGACCCGGCGACAGCTGTGCCGAGAATCGACGCGTTGGCGATGCCGACAACAATGGTCGAACCGCAGCCCGAAACCTGAGTCTCACCGGTCTGAGTGCCGTAGTAGAAGCGGATCGTTCGACCTGACTCAGCCCCTGCTGCCTTGAAGATGTTGTCTTCCCCGGCAAGGCCGGGATGCGGATCGCGCGTCCAGAGCGAGCCGGATGCGAGGGCCAGCGAATTGAACGCATTGATGCGACCGTAACCGTGCAGGTCGGGGTCGTAGTCCGCAGTTTCATCACACCCAGCATAGAGCAGTGCTTCGACTTGGCTCGCAGTGAGATCAGGGTCATAGGACCAGATGAGCGCGCATAAAGCGGCAACCTGTGGAGTGGCATAGGATGTGCCCGGGCCGCCGGGAACACCATATGCGTCATTTGCGGTGTGCTTGGTCGTGAAAATGTCGACCGCAGGAGCCATGACATCAATCATCGCCCCGACAACCGATCCGTAGTATTCCTCTTCGTTTTCGATGAACCGCTCATCGTTCTTGTCGGTACCCCCAACCGTGATCATGTCTGGGAAGGGGTCATACGGCGGATAATCGTAGCGATTGCCCGCCGCATGCACGATCAGAATGCTTGGATACTCCTCGCCGATTGCTGCCGTATTGTCGGCATACAGTTGCCAGGTGGAGCTCACATGATAGGGGCTTCCGGCAGTGGAACAGATCACGCGATCGCCTGCTTCTGCTGACACCCAGAAGCAGGCGAGATCGTCTTGGGCGGTCGCTAAACCGTTCTTGAGCATGCGATGGCGAAGCGACCAGCCGACCCCTGAAACTCCGTCGGTGTTGTTGCCGGTTGCGGCCGCAATGCCTAGTACGCGCGTCCCGTGACCCACGGTGTCATTGATGTTGCCGCCCTGCCCCTCCCACAACTCCGTCTCGACGTTGTATCCGACGCGGCGGAACTCGTCCAGGTCGCTGAGGTCTTCGTGACTCACGCGCATGCCTGAGTCCACGAATCCGATCACGACGTCGTCGTGTCCCGAGGTGTGAATCTGCCACGCCGCGCAGGACTCGATGCGCGTGTGGTGCCACTGCTCGCCGAAGTCCTCATCGTTCGGGCACACGTTGGACAACGCCCCCTGCGGAAACGTCTTCCAGTTCGGACACACGTATCTGTAGTACCCCGTCTCGATGAGTTGCTCGCCGATGTCGTTTTCCGACCGGCCGGGCGGGACGTTGAACCAGTACTCATCCATCCGCTCGTGGTAGCGGTAGACGTGTTCGCCGAGCGTGTCGACCGTGTACGCGACGGCCCGCGCGTAAAGGGCCTGCGCCTGCTCGCGCGTGAAGCCGCGCTCCATCCAGTGCTCGACCTGGAGAGGGCGGACAACCATCTTTCCTGTGAACTCCCAGCGGCCCGGCTCCTCGCGCCACCGCTGAGCGAATACTACGCATGAATCGCCGAGGAACCAGAGAAGAAGGAGAAGAGCGAGAGGAGCGAAGCGGGCGGAACCGGACGCGCGGCGGAGGGTGGTCGTGGCCATGGGAGCCTCCTTCGCTTTATCAGACTACCACGCGAAGGGGCGGCTGTCCAGAGAAAAGGATGATCGCATCCAATTATTTCCGCGATTAGGGTAAGCCCCTCAGAAAGGTGGTCGGTGGGCGTCAGCGATGGGGAAAAGGCCTCTGGGAGCGGGGACGGTGAAGACCACGCGAACGCCTTCAACCCCCTTCGCTTGCGGCAGTCGGCGGGAGTGAGAAGGTCCCCGGCACTTTGCCGCCGCCGCCTCCCTCACTCCGCCTTCTCGCGCACGTGGTAGCGCATCGCCGCCCACTCGATGCCGCGTTCGTGGCGGAGGTCGGCGGCGGCGTGGCGGAAGACGCGGGCCGTCTGCACGCAGCCGAGCGGGAAGCGCCACAGCGCCCTCCACGGCAGGCCCTGCATCGCGTACGCACGGCTCAGCGCGAGCGCCTGCACGAGCATTGACGCGCACGCGAGCGAGATGAGCGACCACCCGAGCGGCGCATCGCGCGCGACGACAGCCGCCCCCAGCGCCAGCGCGGCGACCTGCGCGGCCGGACCCGCGGCCAGAAACCGCAGGCGCCACACGTGCGAGAGGAGGCGCGGGATGTTGCGGTTCGCCGCCTCGATGAAGATGCGCCGCCAGCCGCGGTCGAACTCCTCCATCGATTCGTACATGCGCACCTTGAACATGTCTTCGGCGAGGACGAGTCCCATCCGATGGCCGAGGAAGTCCAGCCGGCGCGCGAAGCGCAGGTCTTCGAGGATGGCGTTGCGGATCTTCTCGTGCGTGCCGACGGCTTGGTAGGCCGCGCGGCGAAAGAGCATGAACTGCCCGTTGGCGAAGGGGCGCCGGCCGGGGCGGTCGTTGCGGTTGGCGCGGTGGATCGGGTACATCTTCATGAGCGACATCGCCGCCACCGGCTGGGCGGTGCGCTCGAAGGGCCGCGCGGATGAGAGCGTGCCGAGCAGGCTGAGGAAGTCGAGGCGGTGCCGGCTCGCCAGGCCGACCGCGGCGTGGACGAGGTCGGCGTGGAAGGTGGTGTCGGCGTCGGCGAAGAGGAGCCAGTCGCCGCGCGCCGCCTGCGCCCCGCGCCACGAGGCGTGGCACTTGCCCGACCAGCCCTCGGGGCAGTCGGCGATTTCGACGAGATTGATCGCGGCGATGTTTCCGCCCCGGCTCGGGAGAGACGGGGCTTTGGCGTCGGGCGATTGTTCTTCGATGTGGCGGCGGACGATCTCGACGGACCGATCGGTGCAGCGGTCGGCGGCGATGATGATCTCCAGGGCGGGGTACCGGCTGTTGCGCAGCATCGTCAGGACGTGGCCGATGAACTGCTCCTCGTTGTGCGCAGGGATGATGATGGAGACGAGCGGCCAGCCGCCCTGCGGCTCGGGGGCTTCCAGCCCCGCGCGGATGCGCGGCATCGAGCGGTTCGCAAGGCGGATGAACCACAGCGCCATCGACCAGTAGACCAGCAATGCCGCGCACCACAAACCCAGCAGCCAGCCAAGCGCGACGATCAGGGTGGAAAAGGGCATGGGCGGGGCCGATCCGATCCGTGAGGAGAATCCCGACGTTATCATCATCGTATGGTCCCGTCCGCGCCAGGCAGGCACAGGCAACTCGACCAGCCGCACCGCGGCGATGGCGATGATCTCCGTGTCTTCACCGTCGAAGCGATCCGGGAAGTGGACCGCCTCGCGGTCAGCGAGTTCGGCCTGAGCGGCGCGGTGCTGATGGAGAACGCAGCGCGGAGCGTATCGGCGGAGGCGCAGCGGATGCTCGAAGCGCGCGGCTCGGGCCGGCGCGTTCTGATCTTCTGCGGACCGGGCAACAACGGCGGCGATGGGCTGGCCGCCGCGCGGCACCTGCACAACGCGGGCGCGGCGGTGACGGTTGCTCTCGCGTTCGAGGCGGCGCGGGCGCGACTCTCCGACGAGGCGGCGATGAACCTGCGCTGCGTTGAGCGCATGGGGATCGAGCGCGTCGAAGTCGCCGACGCCGACGCGGCGGCGCGCTTCGCCGCGGCCCACGGCCCGCCACCGGACCTCGTCGTCGACGCGCTGCTCGGCACGGGGTCGCGGTCCGCGCCGCGGCCGCCGATTGATGCGCTCATCGAGTGGATCAACGCCTCGTCCGCGCCGGTGCTGAGCGTCGATGTGCCCAGCGGGCTTGATGCCCAGAGCGGCGGGGCGAGCGGTGCATGCGTGCGGGCCGATGTGACCGTGGCGCTGGTGGGGGCTAAGAGCGGGTTTCTGGAGGTGCAGGCCGTCCCCTTCGTCGGCGAGATCGTCATCGGCGACATCGGCTGCCCTCGCGATTTGGCCGAGCGCCTCGGCACGCGCCCGGCGGCGGGGGTGCGCTGGCGCCGCGCCGGCGCCCCGCCCGGCGCCTGAAGCGGCGAAACGTCTGGGTCTCATCGGCTAATAATCCGGTGTCGGTCCCGCGCCCTTCGCGCGCCGGCCGGACGAAGACCACGGCGGAAAGGCGAGCCACCCCATGCCCCGAGGCAAACACCGCGGCGCGAGCGCATCCAACGGCCTGCTGGCGATCCTGTTGTTTCTCATGGCCGGATACATCGCACTGGACAAGGTCTGGCCGGCGCTGCGGGCCATGAACGCCCGGCCGCGCGAAATCACGCCGCGCGGCGACCTCTCGCAGGTCGAGAAGACCACGATCGACATCTTCGAGGCTGCCTCGCCCTCCGTGGTTTTCATCACCAACACCAAACTCGCCCGCGACCGCGTCACGCGCGACGTCCTTTCCGTGCCCGCCGGCTCGGGATCGGGATTCATCTGGGATGATCTCGGCCACATCGTGACGAACTTCCACGTCGTCGCCGATGCCGATGAAGTCATCGTCACGCTCCCCGACCAGACGAACTGGAAGGGGACGCCCGTGGGCGTGTCGCGGCGCCACGACCTCGCCGTGGTGCGCATTTCGGCGCCGAGCGGCGCGCTGCGACCGCTGCCGGTGGGCGAATCCTCGAACCTCCGCGTCGGGCAGAGCGTCTTCGCCATCGGCAACCCCTTCGGCCTCGACCAGACGCTCACGACCGGCATCATCAGCGCCCTGCACCGCGAGATTCCCACAGAAGACGGGCGCGAACTCCAGGACATGATCCAGACCGACGCGGCGATCAACCCCGGCAACTCCGGCGGGCCGCTGCTCGACTCCGCCGGCCGGCTCGTCGGCGTCAACACCGCCATCTTCAGCCCGACGCGCACCAACCTCGGCATCGGCTTCGCCACCCCCGTCGATCTCGTCAACGAGATCGTGCCCCAACTCATCGCGCACGGCCGCGAGATCCGGCCGTATCTCGGCGTGTATCTCAACGATGAATACCCGCAGCGCATCGGCGTGGACGGGGTAATGGTCTTCGATCTTCAGAAAGGCTCGCCGGCTGACAAGGCGGGCCTCCAGCCCGCTCGCTACGTGGACGGCCGCCTCGTGCCCGGCGACTTCATCCTCAGCATCGACGGCCAGCCGACGCCCAACGCCGAGGCGCTGCGCAAGATCCTCAGCACTTGCAAGTTTGGCGACCGGATTGAACTCGAGATTCTTCGCGCCGGCCGCAAGGGCAAGGTGACGGTCGTGCTCGAGGCGCCTCGGCCGCCGGGCTGATCGATGTCCGCTTCGCTTCAGCCCGTTTCCGCCGCCTTCGCCCGCCGCGGCGCGGAGGCCGTGGCGCGCGACCTGCTCGGCCGGCTCATCGTGCGCACGCTCGACGACGGCACGCGACTCGTGGCGCGGATCGTCGAGACGGAGGCGTACCTCGGCGCGCCCGACCGCGCCAGCCATGCCTGGAACCACCGGCGCACCGCCCGGAACGCCTCGCTCTATCTCCCCGGCGGACACTGGTACGTGTATTTCATCTACGGCATGCACCACTGCCTGAACGTCGTCGCCGGACGCACGGGGGTGGGAGGCGCGGCACTGATCCGCGCGGTGGAGATCGTCGAGGGGCGCGAGGCGGCGCAGCGCCTGCGCGGACTCGACGGCGTCGCGCGCCCCGGTCAGATCGCCGGCGGACCGGGCCGGTTGTGCCGCGCCCTGGCCATCGACCGCGCCTTCGACGGCCGAAGCGTGCGCGAGGCGAACCTCTGGCTGGCGCGCGGAGAGGCGGTGTCGCAGGCCGAGGTCGCGGTCGGACCTCGCATCGGCGTCGCCTACGCCGGCGAGGCCGCTCGATGGCCCTTGCGATTCGCCATCCGCGGACATGCCGAAGTCTCCCGCCCGAGACCGTAGAGCACTCTACAGCAGGCGTATCACCGCAGGGTGGCATCGATCGCCGCCGCTCTGGGCGGAGATCGATGGCGAACGTGCAGGCGCAAACGTCCACACTTGCCCCTCGGCACACATCGCCCGCCTTCGGTCCAACTCAGGCCGGGGAAGCGGGTCGATGTGTGGCACCCTCATCCGATTCACCTCTCCAGAGAGGATGCCACACCGCATGGCGCCAGCGTGCTGTGTGCGAGCGTGCAAGCGCGTTCGGTTACTCTTGCGATTCGCACTCCACTCTCGCTCAGAGCGGCGAGCGTGCGGTGGAACACACGCCGTCTGAAGTGAAGCGGCGCCCGGCGGCGATCGCCATCGCGCTTCGCACCCGGCGCCATCGCGCTGCGCGCTTGGCGCAGGTTCGATTCGGGCGCGGCGGTCAGTCCTTGTGCTCTTCGAGCAGGTGGGCGAAGCCGCTGGCGGCCTTCATCTCCTTGAGCGCTTCGATCACGATCGGCGGAACGATGGCGCTAAGGCTGTCGAGGTCGCCTCCCAGAGCCGCGATCTGGCGGATCAGGCTCGAACTCGTGTAACTGAAGGCCTGATCGGTCACGATGAAAACCGTTTCGATGTTCGCCACCTGCCGGTTCGTCATCGCCAACTGGCACTCGTAGGCCAGGTCGCTGATGTTGCGGATGCCGCGGAGGATGATCGAGGCGTCCACGCTGCGGGCGAAGTCCACGGTCAGCCCCTGGTAGGTCTCGACGCGGACGCTTCCCGCGAGGGGATCGCCGTCGTTCATCTCGCGCACCAGCCGCTCGACCATCTCGCGGCGTCGGCGGAGGGGGAAGAGTTCGCGTTTGTCGATGTTGCGGCCGATGGCGACGATGAGGTCGTCGAACATCCGCCGCCCGCGTTCAATCACGTCGAGGTGTCCGAGGGTCACGGGGTCGAAAGAGCCGGAGTAGATCGCGCGGTGGATGCACGGCGAGGCGGTCATTCGGGCAAAGTGTACGGGCGTGGGCGCGGCGGGAACAGCCGGGCGGAGCGGGGGGGGCGCGGCGGCGGGCGAAGCGTGGCCATCGGGTGATTGCTTGATTCCGCGCCGCCCGGCGTGCCGATCATGGGATGCGGAATAGCATCATGCTTCGCACTCCGCGGCCGTTCGCGGGAGGCGAAGCGTCTGGTCGGTCGAATCGCCGCGCGGCCGGGCTTCGCCACGCGAGACGGAACGCCACGACGCCGCACCGCGGCGCTGCCTATGCACTTCCTGACTCCAAAGTGGGTCGTCTGCCTGCGAGAGGGATACACCGCCACGCGGTTCGTCGGCGACCTCATCGCGGGCATCACGGTCGGCGTGATCGCCCTTCCGCTGGCGATGGCCTTCGGGATCAGTTCGATTCCCGAGAACGTGGCGGCCGAACTCGCGGCGATCCACCCGTGGCTGACGCCGCCGGCCATGGGCCTCTTCACCGCCGTCGCCGCCGGCTTTCTCATGTCCTTCTTTGGCGGGTCGCGCGTGCTCATCGGCGGGCCGACCGGGGCATTCATCGTCATCATCTACGACATCGCCTCGCGGCACGGGTACGAGGGCCTGGCCACGGCCACGTTCATGGCGGCGGTCATCCTCATCCTCCTCGGCCTGTTCCGCTTCGGGTCGATGATCAAGTTCATTCCGTATCCCGTCACCACGGGCTTCACTACCGGCATCGCCGTCATCATCGCCTCGCAGCAGATCAAGGACTTTCTCGGCGTGTCGCCGCACGATGATCTCGGCCAGCCGGCGCCGCTTCCGCCGGAGTTCATCCACAAACTGCAGGTCATCGCCGCCTCCATCGACACGATCGACTGGGCGACGGTGGGGGTCTCGGTCGGCTCGCTGGCGGTGCTGGTGCTCATGCGCCGCCTGCTGCCGCGCATCCCCGGCGCGATTGTGGCGGTCATCCTCGCATCGCTCGTCGTCCACTTCGCCGGGCTGGACAAGTCACTCGGCGGCACGGTGGAGACGATCGGGTCGCGCTTCACGCAGGGGATCCCCAAGATGCTCCCCATGCCGCGCCTGCCGCACGTCGAGTGGTCGCTGGTGCGCGACCTGATTCCCGACGCCACGACGATCGCCGTGCTCGCGGGGATCGAATCGCTCCTCGCGGCGGTGGTCGCGGACGGCATGCTCGGCACGCGGCACAAGAGCGACTGCGAACTCGTTGGCCAGGGGCTGGCGAACATCGGGGCGGTGCTCTTCTGGGGCATCCCCGCCACCGGCGCCATCGCGCGCACTGCGGCCAACGTCAAGTCCGGCGGGCGCACGCCCTTTGCCGGGATGATCCATGCGGCGACGCTCCTGGCGTTCATGGTCTTCCTCGCGCCGCTGGCCAAACTCATCCCCCTCGCCACCCTCGCCGCGATCCTCATCATGGTCGCGTGGAACATGAGCGAGATCGACCACTTCCGCTTCATCCTCCGCGCGCCGCGCAGCGACATCCTCGTGCTGCTGACGACCTTCGGCCTGACCGTCTTCACCGACCTGACGATCGCCGTCGGCGTGGGCATGGTCCTGGCGAGCATGCTCTTCATGAAGCGCATGAGCACGGTGAGCAACGTGAGCGAGATCACCGACGAGATGCTCGCCAACCACGTGGACGAGCGCGAGCTGGCCGAGGAGCGCGACCCGATGGCGCTGTCCAAGCGCACGGTCCCGCACGACGTCGAGGTGTTCGAGATCAACGGACCGTTCTTCTTCGGCGTGGCGGACCGGCTCAAGGACACGCTCACGGGCCTCGAGCCGCCGCCGCGCGTCTTCATCCTGCGCATGAGGCACGTGCCGGCGATGGACGTGACCGGGCTGCACGCGCTCGAGGAGTTCCACCACAAGTGCCGGCGGCAGGGGACGACGCTGGTCCTCTCGGGCATTCACACCCAGCCGCTCATGGTGCTCACCAAGGCCGGCCTCGAACGGGTGATCGGCATCGAGAACATCACCGGCGACATCGACAAGGCCCTGGCCCGCGCCGCGGAGATCCACCGGCCGGCGCACGGGGCGTGAGCGTCTTCAAGGAGCCAGGCAGTACGGTGTCTCAGCGCGGCCACGCGAGGAAGATGATCCTCACGCCGCGACGCGATGGTCGCGGGCAATCGCGGGCCTCACGCGGGTGTGGATGACCGGTTCGACGGGCTCGTCGCCGGCCGCGTCGCTTGCGGCGTGGAACTGCACCGCCACGGCCTGGCTGAAGCGGTCGATCGCCATCACCCGCACGACGCGCGACGGGATCGCCTCGTCAAGGCACAGGAGGCGCGAGGTGCCCTCGTCGGCGCGGATCATCACGTCCAGCCGGTCGCCCCCGCACACCGGCATCGAGCGCTCGATCTTGAGCAGCGCCCCGCCGGCGGAGAGGTTGCACGTCTGGGCCGCGTGGTAGCGCTGCGCCCTCGGGTCGAAGACCTTGGCGGGATGCACGGCGCTGATGCGGCGGCTGGAGCGCCGGTCGATGTGGTGCTGCGGAGTCGGATCCATGGCGCAAACCCCGTTCTCTGGCGGATGGGTGGCCCGTGCGCCTATCGGACAGACCGCGGCCGCACTTGCGTCCGATCACGGGATTGGGCCGGGAAAAGTCCTCACCGTTCACCGAGGAACCAGCGCTTCCTGACCGGCGGCGTGTAGGAGAGGCCGAAGCGGTCGATGCCGCATTGCCGCACGCAGTGGGCCGCCTCATCGGGATCGTCCGTCAAGATGATCCGCGTCGCGTCCTCCGGGTTGATCGTCTTCTCGGGGATCATGCGGGAGCGGACGAATTCGATGAGCGGCCGCCAGTAGTCCAGGCCCATCAGAACGAGCGGGAAGTCGCGGATCTTGCCGGTCTGCACGAGGGTGGCGGTCTCGAAGATCTCGTCCATGGTGCCGAAGCCGCCGGGCAGGGCGACGAAGGCGTAGGAATACTTGACGAGCATGACCTTGCGGACGAAGAAATAGCGGAAGGTGATGAAGTCGTCGAGGTAGGGGTTGGGCTGCTGCTCGACGGGGAGGATGATGTTGCATCCGATGGAGCGGCCGCCGACGTCGCGGGCGCCGCGGTTGGCGGCCTCCATGATGCCGGGGCCGCCGCCGGTCATAACGGTGAAGCCGTAGCGCGCCATGCGCCCCGACACGTCGCGCGCGAGTTGGTAGTAGCGGTGATTCTCGTCGAAGCGCGCCGAGCCGAAAACCGTCACGCACGGGCCGACGAAGTGCAGACGGCGAAAGCCGCGAATGAACTCCGCCGTGATGCGCAAGAGGCGGAAGAACTCGGTGGTGCGCGCCTCGGGGCCGTGGAGGAAGCGGATCTGCTCGTCGGGCCCGGCGGCGTGCCCCCAGATTTCTCCGTTGGGCGAGACGCCGTCGACCGGTGCGACCGGATCAGCCGGCGCGTCGGGGTGAAGTGATTCAGCCATGCGGAGAGGTTAGCGCCGCGAGCGTCCTTCGCGTCAGAGCGGCCGGCGCAGGGGCGACAGCGCTTCCGCCCGCGGCGCCCGGGCGCGGATCAGGTGCGCCTCGAGCCAGCCGCGGGCGCGATCGGGATGCTCGTGCGAGAAGAGGATCGCCTCGTGGTCGAGGCCGTTGATCCGGTCGTTCGCCGCGCGGATCGCATCCATCGAGTTGCGCAGCGCGACCTCGACGGGCATGCGCTCGGGATTGACGTCAATGCCCAGCCACCCGCGGTAGCCGTACATCTTGAGCGTGTAGAGCAGCGCCTCGGTCTGCTCGGGCGAGAGGGTGCTGACGTTGAGGTCCTGGTCGTAGTTGCCCAGCGGCTGGCTGTTCCAGTGACTGTGCGCGAGTCGGCCTTCACTGAGCGGCCAACTGAAGGCGTAGGCGAGATCCTCAAAGCCCATCAGCACGTGCCCGACCTCGGGATTCATGCACACGAGCCGGTGCCCTTCATCGAGCAGGCGGCGGTTCTCCTTCGCGCGCAGCATCGACTCGACCTGATGGCCGAGCAGCAGACCTTCGGGAGTCGTGCCGAAGAGGATCCGGCCGCGCGGCTCGTAGGGCTTGGGCTCGAAGGCGATCCGCACACCCGGCTCGGCATCCATCGCCTCCGCCAGCCCCTCGGCGAAGCGGTCGCGCATCGCGGCAAAGTCGAGGCCGAAGGAGTTCTCATACCCATCAATGCCCGGCCAGACGACGGCGAAGTCGGTGTCGAGTTGGCGGTTGAGGCGCAGCGCCGCCTTCGTGCGCTCGATCGCCGTCCGCCGCGGCCCCCGAAGCGGACTCGAAAGCGAGCCCCACTCAAACTGCTCATCCCAGAAGAGCAGCGGAATGACCGTCAGCAGGCGGATGCCGGTGTCGCGCGTAAACGTCTTCCACAGATCGACGTTCTCCTCGTTGATCTCGTTGGGGTAGTGCGCTTCGAGGGCGCCGAGGCCGTGATCGGCGAGCGTCGCGGCGATGTCCAGGCGCTGCTCGATCGTGCGGTCGGGCTGGTACTTCGCGTGAAAGCGCGATTGAGCCGGTGAGAAGAACCAGACGCCGGCGGAAAACTTCAGATCGAGGTTGAATGACTGAAGGTGCCCGAGCATCTCCGCCGTGCTGCGGCGCATCGCCTGTGATCGAAGATCGAGCATGGGCATGGGTCGGATCCCCCGCTGAATATCCTCATCAAAAAGGCAAACCCCCAAGGCTCCAAGACTCAAAGAAGGCAAATGGCCACGAAAAGGCACAAGAGACTCAAAACCGGCGATTTCCAATCAGGCCTCAGAATCAAACCTTACAGCGCAATCCGTATCTCCTCTTCTTTGCGCCTTCTGTGCCTCTTTGTGGCCATTGCATCACTCCCTTTGAGTCTTGGGGCCTTGGGGGTTCTGATCTGAGGTTTCGCGAACGCCAGGCGCCTGGCCATCACGCGCACCGCTTCTTCATTATTATCAATGAGCACGGCGGTTCGGCCATTCCTGACCGCCGCTTCGCCGAGCGTGCCGCTGCCGGCGAAGAAGTCCAGGCACGCATCGCCGGGATTCGAGTGCACGCGCACAATCCGCTCGATGATGGCCAGCGGCTTCTGCGTCGGGTAGCCGGTCTTCTCTTTGCCGTTGGGGCTGACGATCGTGTTCCACCACGTGTCGGTGGGCGTCTTGCCGCGCGCGGCCTTCTCCGGGCCGACGAGGCCCGGTGCCATGTAGGGGATGCGGCCGATGTCGTCGTATCGGTAGGTGTAGTTCGCCGGGTCTTTCGCGTACCAGAGGATGTTGTCGTGCTTGGGCGACCAGCGCCGCGTGGCGCGGGCGCCGTAGTCGTAGGCCCAGATGATCTCGTTGATGAAACTCGTGCGGCCGAAGATCGCGTCGAGCCGCACCTTGGCGTAGTGAACCTCGCGGTAGTCGAGATGCAGGAAGAAACTGCCCGCGGGCCGCAGCAGGCGATGCGCTTCGAGCAGCCGCGGCTCGAGGAAGGCGAGGTAGTCGTCGAAGGCGTCGGCGTAACTCTTCGTGCCCAGGCGGATGGTGCGGTAGCGCTGCCCCTTGAAACCGGTGCGGTCGCCTTCTTCATCGCGCACCGTGCGCATCTGTGTGCGGCTCTGCGCTTTGCCGGTGTTGAACGGCGGGTCGATGTAGATGAGATCGAACAACTCGCCGGGCCAGTGGCGCATCACCGCCAGGTTGTCGCCGAGATGAATCACAAGGCGAGGCGGATCAGCGAGCGAACCGGGCGCGACGCACGAAGCGGACGAGGAAGCCATGACGTGAGTCTACCCGCGCGGAGGCGCGGCCGCCGAGTCGCTGATGGGCCCGGGGCCCGGGGCCTTGACGCCGCGCCGCGGGCGAAGGTCCGCCCGAGAAAAAGTCCCGCAGGAATCTTGATTCGCTGGAACCGCCGGTCGGGATGGATGCGAATGAGAGAGTATCACGTCGCGGCGGGGGTCGCGGCGCGTCGGGCTGCGGGATTTCTCTTGCGTTCTGCGCTGCAGTCTGTAGGATGGGTCAGGGCGGATCCGCCTCGCCGCGGCCGGCCGGCCCCGGGGTCGCCCGCGGCGCCACGTGCCCGCGGACGGCCCGATCGTGTCGGGGTCTCGACCAATCAGCGCGAAGGAGAGCGGCGATGGCACGCATGCATCATCGATTCCCATCGAGTCGATCGCGGTCGGCTGTTGCATTTCTCGCTGCCGGCGCGATCAGCGCCGCGGCGCTGGCGCAGGGTGGGCTGCCCTACACGATCGAGCCGCCGGAGGGCTCGGTCGAGTTCGGCCGCTCGGTCGCGAGCGGGGGCGATGTTGACGGCGACGGCCTGCCGGACATTTTCGTGGCCGATCCTGCCTTTCGCGTCGGCAACGACATCGTCGGCCGGTGGTTCATCTTCAGCGGCTCAGACGGGTCGCTGATCTTCAGCGAAACCGGCGAGCGCTCGCTTGAGGGGCTGGGCGTGCCATGGATAGTTGGCGACTTTGTCGGCGACCTTGACGGCGACGGCCGCGATGAGTTCATCGTCGGACTGCCCGCGGCGGAGCGGCTTCGCGGCGTCGTGCTTGTGTACTCGATCACGCGGCGCGAGCCGCTCTTCACCTTCATCGGCGAAGCGGAGCGGGACCTGCTCGGCATCGAAGTGCGCGGCGTCGGCGATGTCACCGGCGACGGTGTGCCCGACTTCGCGTTCGTGGCCCAGGACATACCCGCGGGATTCGTGAGCGTGCGAAGCGGGGCCACAGGCGAAGAGGTCTACCGGGTCGCGGCGGGGGGTCAGCGGCGACCGCGGCGCATCCGCGCCGCCGGTGACCT
>WYBR01000135.1 GCA_011525805.1 Vicinamibacteraceae bacterium | reverse complement strand
TTGGCGAATCGGGGCAACTGGCACTCGTTTGAACCGGTCGGGGCTCTCGTCGACCGGTACGTGGCGGCATTCGTCGGCCCTTCGGGCGATCACTGGCGACTCGCGGATCGCCTCGCGCGGGCTTGTGCCTGACGAGGCGGCTGTTTCAGGCGGTAGCAGCCTGTCTTCGGGGGCCCTGTGAACTCGATCTGGTCGCCCAGATCGGCCAAGTCACGCTTCGCCGTCTCGCGGGACACTCCGAATTCCCGTTCAACGTCCCTTCGCCGGACCGGCCGGCCGGCCTTCATTTCGGCAAGCGCCCACCGCTGTCGTTCATTGAGCACAACCACCCTCGGATGATCCGCATCGTCGTCCGCAACAGGGTCACTTACAGGGTCATGAGGACGATGGACCGGTGTCGTCGGCGGATCTTCAGGCACGCTCCTACCGCCGCAATGTCCGTTTCCGCTCTGCAATACGGGGTCATTGGTCGAATTTACGGGGTCATCGGCCGCGTTTACAGGGTCATTGCCGATGGCATCCCGCACGGGGCGTGTGCGGATGGACTCGACTGACGGGTGATCGACCTCGGACGCATCTCGAATGGTGATCTTCGATGTGTACCGATAGCCGAGCCCATCAGTGGTCTCGATGACATCTTCGTTTCCACACTCGATCCCGCGCTCCCGCCGAAGCCGCTTTCGCACCTTGCCGCGGAATGCGGCGATCGCCTCGGCCACAGCGTTCTGACCCCGCGGCGCGTTCGCGGCTCGTGCCAGTTCCGTGCCACTGAAACTCCGGTATCGGCCGTCCGGGTATGTCGTTCTGAGCTTGTCGAGAATCGCCCGCATGATTCCAGTTGAGGTGCCCCCACACACTTTCACGCCACACAGCTCGACCTTGTCGGGATGGAACACCAGAACCTCACCCTCGAAGGGTCTGGGCGACACCGCCTCCGCCTGCGAGCCCGATCGCGCTTCCGCTGACTTCGTCAGCAGTTCAAGTACCTTCCGGATGACGGACGGGAGAGTCCTCCCCGTCTCCTCGAACGGCTTCGCAACGAAGTCATTGACTCCCAATCGGTGCAACTCCGTCGAGAGGTTCACACACTCAGGAGCGTATGCGGTGATCGCGATTACCGGCAGTTCGACCCCTGAATAGCGATCTCGAATTTGACGAAGCAGATTGACGCCACAGTCAATCGAGGCCCCTCCTCTCCCGCTGCGCGCCGGGATGTGCAGATCGAGAAGCACATAGTCGAATCGACCCTCGTCGAGAGCCGCGAGCGCCTCCTCCTGGCTGGCCACGCTCTTGCACGCATGTCCGAGAGAGTACAGCGCATCCTCGATGGATCGAGCGTTCCGATCATCGTCCTCGACCAGCAGAGCCCTGATCTCCATCAGGTCGACCTCCCCTCCATTGCGGAAGGCAATCGAATCATCACCGTGGTACCCGCCCCCTCCTCGCTCTCAATCGTGAGTGTGCCGCCATGCGCATCGATTTTCCGCATCGCGTTGGGAAGGCCATACCCCGTGCTGTTCCTCTTGTTCTTGTTCCGCCGACCCGGTGTGTGCGGATAGAGCATCCGGCCTTCTTCCTCCGAAAACCCCATTCCGTTGTCGCGTACGATCACGCTCACACAATCGCTGCCTTCGGCGGCACGTATCTCAATCCGACTTTGGGGATCGGTCGCGCCACTGAACATGAACGACTCAAAGGCGTTCTTCAGGACATTGGCGAACGCGGCAACGAGTTGGTGCTCGGCCGCTTCGACGACGATGCGATCCGCGATGTCCATGTCCACTGTCACAACGCTCGGGTCGATTCCGTCGAGCCGACGAACACTCGCTGCGGCCTGTTCGAGCGCCTTGGCGACAATGGCGCGGAGCGGGATCTTCCTGAACGCGAGATCGAGCGGCTCGGTGAACTGCCCCATGTCCCGAATAGTGCGTTCAAGGTGGTTGAGGCCCTCCTGGATATCCACCACCCGCCGCGCCTGCGGATTGCCGGCGGCGCTGATCAGCGATGCCACATTGGCTTTCAGGTGCGTCGCGATGTTCCGCAGATCATGCACCATCGCGCCCACGAGTTGTTCGTTGAATCGGCGGCACAGGCGCCATGCCTCCTGCGCGGCGGCTGTGCCGTATCGATTCCCGATGGATTCGAGTTCCGCAGCGATCTGGTCCGCACCGGCGATGGCTCTCGCTCGTGTTCGCGCGGCGGTGCGGCGCTTCTCAATCGCTTTCGCGGCACGCTGGCGCACAAACGCGTTCTCATCGGCACCGAGATGGATCCTGAGCGCGCAAAAGACCTGCTCGGGCGCGATGTCGAGTAGCCCCGCTACCGCGTGTCGAACCTCAGGCTTGGGGTCGGAAGCGAGGATCGCCACCGCGGCGAGGGCATCCGGCGCGGGCGACGGCCCGTCGATGTGATCGCGCAGCCAGTGCGCCAACTCGACGCGTCGGGGCCAGGGCACAGCGTCTCGATCCGACAACACGGAAGTCAGATCCGACGCAGACGCATTGGACTGACCCAGCGTCACGACTTGCCCCCGTATCGCTCGTGCCGGCGCTGGAATGCCTCGTCACCTCCTTCGAGCAGATTCACGATTTCGTCCCTGCACTCATCCACCGTGCCCTGCCGGGCCACCCGGGCCTTCCGTTCGTCGGCGGCCAGCACAAAGACGCGCTCGGCATCGCCCAGCACCGGGATGTTCGGATTGTGGGTCACGAAGATCATCTGACGCATCGCCTTGATCCGCGCGATGCTCCGGACGACGCACTCGACGATGTACCCGTTGTCGATGTTGTCCTCAGGCTGGTCAATCAGCAGGGGCCGTTCGCTCTCCATGAGCAGAATCGGCAGAATCGTCGTACACTTCTGACCCTTGGAGAGGCGCTGCGACTCGCGGAACTCGTCGCCGACCTTGAGTTCGATGCGGGGCAGATCGGGGAGATCCACCGACTCCAGTTTGAGCAGGGCCTCTGATCCCCTCAGGGCCTCGATGACCCTCTGCGCCTGCTCGTTCCTGAGTTCCGCCTCGTTCACGAGTCGATTGAGATCACCAACCCGAATGATCTCGGCCAACTGCGCCGGCCAGAACGCGATGGTCAACTTGTCGGCGACGATCCTCTGCTTGATGTGGTTGTTCCGTAGAGCGTCCTCAAGGAGTTTGCGATAGTGGCGGCGATCTCCGGCCTCCGTCACGGTGACGCGGAGGTTGTCGCTCATGGCGCCCGTGATCCGCTCCGCGATGCCCCGGCGTGTGGCGAATCTCGTGTTGCGCAGGTCGGAAAGGCGCTCGAGCAGACGCTTCCTCTCTGAGAGCACCTCCTCCAGCCTGCGAATCTTCTCATCCCGAGTCCTCTGCTTGGCGAGCAGCTCATTGCGAAACCGCTCGATACGCGATCGCTCCACGGCTTGCGATCGCGCCTTCTGGTGCTTGTCCATGATCGCCTGAAATTCCAGTTCCTGCTGGTCGTGTGCGAGGAACAAGTCCTTGCCTGCCGACAGAACGGCCTTTCGCGCGGTCTTCACGAGATCGACGCAGGACGCGAGGGCGGCATCGACTTCAGTGCCGCAGTCACCGACGATCTTCCTGACGGCGTTGATTGCCTCAGCGTTGGGCCCTCCACGGACCCCGTCCGCGAAGGCCTGCCGAGCGCCGCCCTTGATCTGCCCGCGCACCTCGCCCAGGGCGGCTGCGTACTCCGAGAGAAACTCCGCAATGCCGCTGACGGCTCGTTTCTCGCGGTCCCGGAGAGCCTTGAGAGTGTGGGCTCGATCGATGCCATCGACGTCCTTTCCCCCGGGGTCTGCGTACCCCTTGAGTTTCTCTTCGACGCTGGGAAGGGCGGCCACTTCATCCGCGAGGCTCGCAATCTGCGATTGAAGCGGCCCGATGGTCCCCGCATTCGTGTCCAACGCATGCTCGACGGATCGAATCTCCTCGCCGACCTTCTCAATCTCCTCGGTTTCGAAGTTGTCGAGAAGTGCCAACTGTGACGAACTGCAGTCCGCAATGGACTCGATCTCGTTCTGGCTGTAGACATCCACATGCAGGATGCCGCCTCTGCGAAGCGAAATCTCCGTAGGCTTCCGATCCGCGTCGAGGACGATCGGCTCCTCACCGATCGAGCGCGTGACGACGAACTCGATCCCGTCACGGGTCGCCACCGTGGCCTCGACCCGGCCACCACCGAGGTTGTGGTCGAGGAGCGACTCAACCCGCGTCGACGCTCCGTCACTGTCCAGCGCGGACGTCCCGGCGAAAACAAAGCGCACCAGTTCGAGCACCGTGGTCTTGCCGGTGCCTCGGCCACCAATGATGCAGTTCAGGCCGGCGCTCAAGTCGATCTCGGCGCCGTCGAGGAAGCCTCCGACGATGCGGATGGCCTTGATCTGCGGAGTCGATGCCTCGGCTTCGAGACGGTTTGAGTTCGCTTGGCTACCGGAGACCTGCGTCATGACGGTTTCCTCGATGGGGTGAGTTGTAGCGGGGACCGCTCAGGCCCGAATCACCGGCTTCGTGGAGCGATGTGGGCCAATATAGTCGGTTGACGTTAGGGTGTCAAGCCGCGACACAGATCTCTATCTCCGTGCGACGAAGGCAGATTCTTGCCTCCGAGAATCGGAGCACAGAATCCCATTCAAGTGCCTCGTCCTGCCTCAAGTTGGCGGCCAACGCCAGAACCACGATCGCGTCCGTCCATCAGTCAGATCCGATCACGGATGGCCGACCGTCCCATCCCGCCTTGGCAGCACCCCTGTGCGGCACCGATCCATCAGTCTTTCAAGATCGCGAACCACCGGGTCAGTGCGGCTGCTGCCGTCGCACTGACCGAGAGTAGCGTCGACATCTCGGCGCTGATACGCTGCCGCTATGATGAGCGACCCTCTCCGAACTCCGCCGACCTCCAAAGCCCTCCTGTCGCCAGGTCCGAGTCTCGCAAAACGGCTGGCACGCCTCCTCGGCCAGCCGTTCAAACTCACCGGCAAGACCAGAACGGACGGATCGAACCTCCGAAAAGTCGTCACGAGCGCGCTGGCGGCGGGCAGTCTGCCTCCACCGGCGGTGGAAGGTGCGTGGAGGTGCGTCGTTCCAAAGAAGAAGGGTGTTCCTCGGCTCCTCCTCGAGTTTGTGGACACATACATCGTCACGACTGGGTCGTCCTACAACCTCCAAGTGTGGAACCGCAATCCCAGCGAACCCACGCCGCAGATCGAGTACGCCAACGGATCCCACCTGCGAGCGAACGATGTGCGGCTCATCCTAGTTCGTGTTGATCCAACCAATGCAGTGATCCGAACCGTCATCGTGATGACTCCGGACTATGTCGTTGAGCACTTCGGCAAGTTCGGAAAGCAGACCGTCAAGGAGCAGCTCATCATCACGAATAGTGCCAGGGCGGAGGTGCTGGAACGGCAGCCGCCGGTGCTGTTCTATCCCGACGAGGCGGAAGTGGCGACCACCCATGCGCGTGTCGACCTCTCGAGTGCCGACATGCATGCCTGCCCCAGTGCCGAGGGCGTCCTTACTCTTGATCGCATTCGCCAACTCGTCGTCCCCGCACTGATCGGCCGGCGGATTGATCCCGGTGCGACCAAGAATCGCGGGCAGGAGTTGGAGCGCATCGTTGCCGAAGTCCTGGGGTACAAACCATCTGAGCGCGACCTGCTCGCGGGCGGCTACCCTGATCTCAGGCATCAGGCATTGGAGGTCAAGGTGCAGGATGCGCCAACGGTCGATCTGGGTCGATACTCTCCGCAGTTTGATGAGCCTGTGCCCGACTGCGGCGCGTTCACGACCCGCACCACCCGATACCTCATCTCGCTGATGGATGCCTCGACTGGCACCTGCAAGGGACTGATCCTCTGCCCGGGCGCCAAACTCGGCGCTCACTTTGTATATGTCGGCGAGCAGAGCTTCAAGTGCCAACGATCCATTCCGATGGCGTTCTTCTCCGCATTCGAGGGTCAAGCGGTTTTCAACCCGCCGTACCCGTGACGGCCACTGCACCAACACCAAACGCGGCCGCGACGAGAAGGTCAATCTCCGACTCGATGGCTGCGACATCCAGCTCGCCACTGCCCGGATGGATCAGATTCCGGACCAGCCGAATGATCTCGTTCGACTCAGCGGACTTCCTGTCGGGCAGAGGGTACTGCTGGACATACTGCGTAAGATAGCGCCGCCGCTGGGCATACAGGCGATTCTGAAAGCAGAGCTCGTGGTACCGAGCCATCGTTGACGAATTGGCCACTCCAAGAATCAGGAGAAGCAGTTCGATGTCGCGCGGGTCGTTCGCTGTGATCCAATAGCAGTTGCCGTCGACAATGCTCTCCTGGTCATCGAGGAAGAAGCGTGCGTCCGGGCTGATGTCCGGGAAGACGATTTTCGGCTCCGCCCAGGCAGCGGGATCTTGCGGCACCCAGATCTCGTACCAGAGGCGCCCCGCGTCAAGGACGTACTTCCGCGATTCGAGTCGCTCCCGGTGATGGACGAGATACCGCCAAGCCCGTGACTCCTCAGCAAAGCGCACGGCGCGGCGCTCGCCGTCACGCACCTCATGAGTGTAGAGCACCCGGAGCAGATCGGCACCGCTTCGGGACGGAACCCAACGAGCCGCATTCCGCTGGGAGAGAAGCGGCCGAAGATGCCGTTCTTCCGGCCGCTGTTCCGCGGGCTCATCATCCCAATCATCGCGTATGAACACCTTGTCCGCCGTGGTCTTGATGCCGACGCGCACCCGAGCCACATCCGCTATTCGACACGCTGCGCTCCGGTCGACAGCCCGCACCCACTCACCCTCGTCTGATGTATGCATCGTCCAAGGCTGCGAAGAGTCCGGTGGTGCTTCGAGTCTGCCGGTCGAGACCTCGAACAGGGTTCCATTCACGCGATACCGGCCATCTTTCGGATCGGCGATCGCAGCCGGGATGGACTCCACGAGCGTGGCAGTCGGCCCCTCACTCGTCGTCGAGTAGACTCGCGTGAACTCCGCCCGCATCGGCTCGTCGCTCAGCCTCGGAACATCTCGTCGCACGCCAAAGATCAGGGCCGGAAGCACGGCGGCTCCAAACAGCTTTGTGTCTCCGAGGTCGACGATCTCCAAGAGATCAAACTGGCTGCGGAGAAATCGCCTGGTCGATGCGCCTGCCTTCGTTGTGAGAAACCGATTCGAAGTGATTACGCCCAGCACTCCACCTGGTCGTAGCGATTCGGCCATCGCCACGAGGAATGCCTGATAGAGATCCACTCGACCTTCCAGCCCGAACTTGGCCGCCAGATGCTGAGCACGCTGAGCACCGAGCACTTGCGTCCGGACGTACGGAGGATTGGCGATCACGACTTCAACCGGATCGATCGGCGGCAGGGACGCGAACATCGTGCCATCGTCCACGAGGTCGAGAAAGTCCCCCATCTTCAAGTCCGCAGGTGGAATGTCCTCCATCGTCGCGATCCGACGGGTGAGCGTGTCAAAGGATCCGATGTCGTCCTCGATGCCGACTAATGTGCTGCGCCGGCGTACTTCGGCAGGTAGCGCCTGCGCCATTGCCACAAGCAGGTTGCCATCTCCACATGCCGGATCAAGTATGCGCAGCGGCCCCTCGAAGCGCCACAGCTGTTGCGTCAGCCGCTGCGCTACCAGATCCGCAAGCGGTTTGGGGGTGAAGTGGGCGCCGGTCTGCTTTTGCTTGTCACGAGGCGTGGCATCCATACAACACCCTAACTCCTGTGGGCCCTTGAGTCAACCCCACTGGTCGAAGTCCGTCGAACCGCATCCGCGATCATCGTAGGTCTCTTGAAGCCGTGCCCGTTCGCTTCCCTCAGCGAAAGCCCTCGCTCATTCACGATCGAGGACGAGCCTCAGCCGCGCCCACTCGCGCCATGGCTGGCTCTCGCCGCGCATGGCGATCTCTTCGAGGAGGCTGCGCGTGCGGTCGTCGGTGCGGCGGTGGCGGAGCTGGAGGCGCGCCAGGGCCTGGGTGGTCGCTATGTGACCGGGGTAGACCTCCAGGGCTGAATCGCAGGCGGCGAGGGCTTCGTCGATGCGTCCGGCGCGCTCAAGGGTCAGCGCCAGGTTGAGGCGCGGATCGGGATGGCCGGGCATGAGTTTACGGGCCCACTCGAACTCGTTGGCGGCTTCGTAGAGTTCACCGCGTGTGAGGTGCAGAACGCCGAGATTGTTGTGCGCCGGCCCGTGGTAGAGATCATGGGTGAGCGCTTCGCGGAACAGTTCCTCGGCGCGGTCAGGATCGCTCTCCATCAGGTCGGCGGCCTGACGGGCGAGGCGCTGGGCCTCCAGGGGATTGCGCATCGCTTCGCGCGGCGCGGAGTAGGGGCCGACCGTTCGGCTGCCGGCGCAACCGATCGGCAGCAATGCCAGTACCAGGATCAGCGCGGCGCCAAGGATCGCTTGCGTGTCGTTGTTCATGGTCTGCTCGCATTCCTTCCGTGCTACGTTCGCGCCAGATACACCGCGCTGATGTGGAGCCGCAGATCGTACAGGTCGGGTTCCTTCGGATCGCGGCGGTGGGTCAGTTCGAGCCGGCCTGCGGACCACTGATCCTGAACTAGGTGCCATCGCTCGAGCAGTTGACCGATCTGGGCCGGCGTCAGCCGTTCAAGGCTGATCGCCAACGACTGCCGCCGCAGAGTCGATTCGCCGCCCTGGGCGCTCGTCACCGGGGTGTCAACGCCTTCGCCGATTCCCTGGAGCCGATCGGTCGGGATCCCCGCATCGACGAGTGCCGCGTTCACCAGTGCGAGCACATCGGCCCTGGGACGCTCGCGCCAGGCGACGACATCCCGCTTGGCCCGCAGTTCTATGACCTTGGATGCGTCGCGCCGGAGTTGCTCAAATGCCGCGATCGCCGCCTCGTGTCGTTGCCGCACCGCAGCGACTCGATGGACCTGCACGGCGATCACGCACAGCGATCCAGTGACGACAAGCATGATGATCAGGAATGGGCGCATGCGGGTCATGGACGGCTCCCGTCGGCGATGTCGCGTGAATCCGGGCGGCGGGTCAGCCGCCAGGTCAACCTCACCCCATCAGTCACTGCGCTGATCTGGGGCTGGCGAGCCTCCCATTCGTCGGGCAGGTGGAACGCGGAGACGAATCCCTGCGCCGCCGGGGCGGTGGGAAGCAGACCAATGACCGTGACCGACGCGGGCGTGACACTGATCGACTCGGTCATGATCGGCTGGTCGGTCGGCCAGCGCTGGAGCAGGGCCGCGAGTGTGTGTCCGGACTGGGGCTCCTCGAGATCGGATGATTGAGCGGCGCGACCTCTGGTGCGTTCGAGCAGGCGCAACTCGGCCACGAGGCGCAGAGGCGTTGGTTGCGTCGATGGGGCCGAGATCCCCGGAGGATAGAGATGGTCATAGACGGCTTGACTCTTCGCCTGCATCTGTGCGGTGGCACGATCCCATGCAACGATGCGGCGCTCGATGCCGAGCACAACAGCAAGCAGGAGCAGCGCGGCTACCGCCGTCGATTCGCCTATGAACCGGTGGCGCTCTCGCCGCACCGGCGCCGGCTCGTGGGGGGCGGTCAGCAGGTTGATCGAGCGCGGATCAACGGAACACTCTGGCGCCACGTTCTCGGGAATCTCATCAGGACTGAGCGTGTGCGCTTCCTGAAGGGAGTCGTCTTTCGCAAGTCGCTCATGTTCAATACCGCAGGCGATGAATCGACTGTCGCCCAGCGGCAGGTACGCCGCATGGATGCGATCGATCGGCACGGGCAGGTCGGACTCGAACAAGTATCCGAGGGCCCGTCGATCGGGTCCGCGCTGGAAGAGTCTCTTCGGCAGTATCGAAGCGTCAAGTAACGCCCAGTAGAAGCGATGGGCCGGCCAGGTGGCGTGCTGTTGCGGTCGGGCGCTCGGCCTCATGGATGCACCTCCTCCGACGCGCCGAGCGTGAGATGCGTCTCAGATCCTGACGGCGGCGGGGTGATCGAGAGCCGGAACGCTCGTGATCCGTCGCGCAAACCGACGCCGCCGGAGTCCACCTGGAGGATCTCCAGCCGGCCGATGCGATCGCCGGCTGCAGCGATGTGGAGTCGATCCGCCCCGATCTCGTACAGGGCGGCGAGGTAACGCTGCGATTCTGTGATGATGGCGATTAACTCGAGGTTGGGCGGGGGCGGAGGCGGCTCGCGATTCGCGGCCAGCGCCTTATCCGACTGAGTCGGCGCATTCCACAGTCGAACCTGGAACACGGACGCATCGAACGGCGGTTCTGGAGTGCCCGCGCCGGGAGTCGATGCTGATTCCCCCTGTTGAGATGACCATTCCAGGTTGACCGGGTCAGGGATGCGAATGGGGATGAGCGCCCAGACGAACGCGATCCCGGCCGCCACCGCTCCGGCGGAGCCGGCGATAGCGCGCCTTCGACGCCACATCCGGATTGGATCAGTCAGGGATGACACAGCGCTGCACGCACTCCCATTGGCCGGAGACCAACCGATAGACGCTCCACCACGATCGCCGGGCGGAGCCGACGCGAACGTCGATTCGCACCGCCCAGGATGAACTGGCGCCCACGAGGCGCGGTGCGAGACTTGATCCCCCATTCCGGTCGCCGCCTTCAATGGCTCGGGGCAACGGGGCGCGCCGCCCCTCGCGGCGGGCCGCGATGATCGCCTCGATGCCCCCGCGACCGGCGGCCGACATCGCCGCTTCGATCAGAGGCAGCGGCGCCGTGTTCACGTTGATCGAGCCGGCATCGCCGACGGGGTGCGTCGCGATCCAGGCGCCGACGGATAGGCCATCCTCTTCGTCGGGCGAGGGAAATGCGCTTCGGAGGGCGGAGTGATCCAGAGTGAACGGGTCGATGCCGAACTGGTCGAGTCCCGCAGGTTTACTTCGCTGGGAAATGGACTCTGCC
>WYBR01000134.1 GCA_011525805.1 Vicinamibacteraceae bacterium | reverse complement strand
GCACCCTGAGTGGGAGAGGGTGCCACACAGCATCGCGCCAGCGTGCTGTGTGCGAGCGTGCAAGCGCGCTCGTTTGCCCCTGCCCGCTGCGCGGCACTCTCGTCCCGAGCGGCGAGCGTGCAGTGGCGCCCCGCCGCACCCGCAGTGAAACCACTCCTTGCCCAAGAAACCATGACGTACATTGCTGCAAAGGGTGCTTCGTATCCTTTCCGACGCCCCTTCCGCACCTCGCGGCCCGGCGCCTGTTGACGGGGCGGGCCGCCGGGCTAACCTTCACATTGCGGCCGGGGCGAGAGTTCCCGCCGCCGTCCCGGGGCTGTAGCTCAGCTGGGAGAGCGCTTGCATGGCATGCAAGAGGTCGTCGGTTCGATCCCGATCAGCTCCATTGCCCTGACCTTCCCATCCGAAGACCACACTCTCACTCCGAGCGGATTCTGCGTCGGCCCGGCGGGGTTCGATGCCGCCCCTTGGTGGGCGCGGGCGCCACTGCACGCTCGCGGCCTTGAGGGAGAGTGCAGTGCGATGGGCAGGGGCGGTCGTGTTCACTTGCCTGTTCGCCCTGCTTCGCTCAGAGCCGCGAAGCATGGCGCCGCTCGCGGGGTCACCATTTGGTGGTGCCATGCACCGACCCGCTCCGGGGTCAATGCGGGGGCGCTCGTCCTCGCCGGCGCGTCGGCCTGATAACGCCCCTCTTTGCGCCTTTTGTGCCTCTTTGCGGCGATGCATCTCGTCCTCGCCGGCGCGTCGGCCGGGTTGATCGCCTGCCTGCCCCTCAACGCCCTCCAGGCTCTTTGCGGCCGCCGCTCGCACGCACGAACGCGGTGACGATGCGGATCGTGTCGTACTCCACCTTGCCTTGGAGATCCTCGAAGATGGGCTTGAGATGCTCATGGCCGACGCGCGCGATCGCCTCGCGCACGAGACGCTGCTGCGCAGGCGACACCCAGGGGTCGATCGACTCCGGCTCCTCGGCCTCGATGAACTGCGCGAGATAGCCGCTCACCGTGCTCCGAGCGCGGTTCATCGTCTCGGCGACCCGGTCGATCGAGTCACCGCGGCGGAAGAGGTCGAACGAGGCGAGAGCGCCGGCGGTGAGGCCGCGCCGGCCGGGAGCGGGCGAGGGTTCGGCGGCAACGTCCGGGCTGAGGCCCTTGGCCCTGCAATGGGCGGCGATGGCTCCGAGGAAGCGCGGGCCGAAGTCCTTGCACTTCTGCTCGCCGACGCCCCGGACCTGGCGCAGCGCTTCGAGCGAGCCGGGCCGCCGCCGCGCCATGTCGCGCAGGGAGGCGTCGCCGAAGATGGCGTAGGCCGGCACATCGTGCTCGCCCGCGACGGTGGCGCGGAGATGCCGCAGCGTCTCGAAGAGGTCGCGATCGACCCCCTCCCACGATTCGCTGTCAAAGCGGGCGCGGCGCGTGGCGCCTCCGACGGCGGGCTTGACGAGCGTGACGGGCGTCTCGCCGCGAAGCACGCCGCGCGATCGCGGGCTGAGTTTGACGACGGGCCGCTCGCCGCTCGTGCGGCCGAGCAAGCCCTGGTCGATCAACTGGTGGGTGAGGTTGGTGAGTGATTTCTTCTCCGAGCCGCGAAGCAGGCCGTAGACGCTGAGTTGGTCGTGACGGCAGCGCTTGATGAGGTCGGTGTTGGCGCCCAGCAGCACATCGACGACGTGGCCGACGCCGAAGCGCTCGCCCACGCGCGCCACGCAGGAGATGATCTTCTGCGCGATGACCTGCGCGTCTGGGAGGGTGTCGAGTTCGCTCAGACAGACGTCGCAGGCGCCGCAGTCGCTCTTCTCACACCCCTGGCCGAAGTACTCCACGAGCGAGCGGTGGCGGCAGGCGCTGCCGGCGGCGAAGCGTTGCATGTACCCGAGCAGTTCCGTCATGGCCGTGATGACTTCGGCGGGCTTTGCGGCCTCTTCCGCCGACCGGGCGATCAACCCTTCCCAGCGCATCACGTCCGACTGGGAGTAGAACATGATGCACTCGGCCTCGAGGCCGTCGCGCCCGGCGCGGCCGGTCTCCTGCTGGTAGTGCTCGATCGACTTGGGCATCGCCGTGTGGATGACGCAGCGAACGTTGCTGCGGTCGATCCCCATGCCGAACGCGACCGTCGCCACGACGACCTGCACGCGGTCCTGCGCGAAATCCTCCTGCACGCGGCGACGGTCCTCGCCGGTCATGCCCGCGTGGTACGCGGCTGCGTTCACCTTCATCGCCTTGAGATAGCCCGCGAGATGCTCCGTGTCCTTGCGACTGATGCAGTAGATGATGACGGGCTCGCCCGCGTGGCGCTGGATCACCTCGAGGGACTGGACGTTGGCGTCAAGGCGCGGAACGATGCGATACACGAGGTTCGGCCGGTCGAAGTTGCCCACGAGGACGTTGGGCTCGCGCAGGCGCAACTGCTCGATGATGTCCTCGCGCACGCGCTGCGTGGCCGTGGCGGTGCAGGCGTGGAAACTCGCCTCGGGGAAGCGGCGGCGCAACTCGGCGAGGCGGCGGTACTCGGGGCGAAAATCATGCCCCCACTGGCTGATGCAGTGCGCCTCATCAATCGCAAACGCCCGCACCCCCGCCTCGTCGAGGAACTTCAGAAACCCCTCGTTCATCAGCCGCTCGGGTGCGACGAAGAGCAGGCGCAGGTCGCCGCGCTTCATGCGGCGGCTGACCTCGCGCCTCTCCTCGGCGCTCATCGTGCTGTTGACGGCCGCGGCGGGATAGCCCGCAGCCCGCAGCGCATCGACCTGGTCCTTCATCAGCGAGATGAGCGGCGAGACGACCACGTCGGTGCGGTCGGCGATGAGCGGAGGCACCTGGTAGCACAGGCTCTTGCCCCCGCCGGTGGGCAGGACCACGAGCGAATCACGCTGCTCGAGGCCGGCCCGGATCGCCTCCTCCTGAAGCGGGCGCAGTTCGCGGAAGCCCCAGATGCGCTCGACGGCCTTGAGAATGATGGAAGTGGAAATGTTGCGCGCCTCCGTGCGGCAACCCGGGCTGCGTCGGGATGTCGAGGGTGCGGTTGCCATGCCGTCAGGATACCGTACAGAAGCCGGACGGTCAAGGAGGGCGGCGCACGCCCACGATGAGCGAGTCTTCGAGCGAATCGTGGGATGCGTAACGGACAGGGCAGAGTGGCCAGAAGGCGCAACAACGCGCGAGAACGCGCAACTACACGACAACGCGCGAGTTACGGCGCGGAACAGCGCGCGGAGCAAAGTGGCCAAGTTGAGCGGCGGATGCCACGCATCAGCCAGGGCAAAGTGGCCACGAGCCGCGATATCGAGGCCGTCAACGCCGGTTGTGTGCGCCCCGAAGCGCACAGCGCACAGGAAGCGCACAGCCGAGGCGCGCTCTTCGACGGCCCATCGACGAGCGATCGACCGCCCGTCGAGGGGGCGTTGAGGGTCGTCCTGGGGGAGCCATCTGGCCTCACGATGCCCCCCTTCCACCGAGATCTTCGATGCCGACGCCCTGGACCTCGCCGGCCTCGATGTAGACGTGGACGCCGCGCCGCCGCCAGGCGGCGGCCTGCTCACGCTTCCAT
>WYBR01000023.1 GCA_011525805.1 Vicinamibacteraceae bacterium | reverse complement strand
GCCTGCACGATGGTATCGTTTTGGTGGCCGGAGGTAGCGGACAATCTCAAACGTCGTGCCGCACTCCGGGCAGCGGCCGCGGCCCTCATCGTCTATGAGTTGTCCGATCAGCGAGTACCCGCACTCCAGGCATAGTCGCTGGTCGATCAGTCGACGGCGGAATCGCGCGCGGCCGCGGAATCCCCAGACCGCCGCAGCAATTCCGGTCACTGCGAGCGCCATGAAGCCGGCGACCTTGGTCAACTCGATGGCGTCGGTCGTGAAGGAGAGCTTGACGCCGGCGAACTCGATCGCCCGTCCACCGATCCAGTAGGCGGGGAACCAGAGCGAAAGAATCAGCCAGCCGAATTGCTCCGTGAAGGTACCGTGCTCTCCGATCAACCGATTGCCGGCCTGCTCGAACTCCGCCTCGAACTGCCGCTGATAGCGATAGGGGCTGACGTACTCGCGGCCGGTGCGCACGTCGCGCACGACCGCCGGGCCGGCGCTTTGGGTTTCCTCATCCTCGGCGGGAGGTTGCGTCATGCTGTCTCCCCGCCGAAGTCCACGTTCAATGAACGTGGGCTTCGGCGCGTGCGGCGCCACCTGCTCACTGCGTCGGCGTCACTCCCAGTTGCCACATCACGAACAGCCGTTGATCGACGACCTCGCGGATCCGCGCCGAGAGCGGTTTGCCCGATCCGTGGCCCGCTTCGCGATCGACCCACAGCAGAATCGGCCGCTCGTCGGGCGAAGCGCTCGTCGCCGCCTGCATCGCCGCGGCCATCTTCCTCGCGTGCAGCGGGTGGACCCGGGCGTCGTTCTCTCCCGCGGTGAAGAGAATGGCCGGATACTCCACGCCTCGCTTGATGTTCTGGTAGGGCGAGTACGCGGCGATGAAGGGGAACTGGTTCGCATCCTCCGCGCTGCCGTACTCCGGCACCCAGTAGCGGGCCATAAGGAAGTGCTGGTAGCGCAGCATGTCGAGCAGGGGCACGGCGCAGATCACGGCCTTGAAGAGGTCCGGCCGCTGCACCGCCATCGCCCCCGTGAGGAGCCCGCCGTTCGATCCGCCCGCGATGGCGAGGCGGTCTGGATTCGTATAACGATTGCTCACAAGCCACTCGCCGGCGGCGATGAAGTCGTCGAAGACGTTTTGCTTCTTGTCGAGCATGCCGGCGGTGTGCCACTCGTCGCCGTACTCGCCTCCGCCGCGCAGGTTGGGAAGGGCCATCACGCCCCCCGCCTCGAACCATGGAAACATCGTCGCCGAGAAGTACGGCGTCATCGAGATGTTGAACCCGCCGTAGCCGGTCAGCAGCGTCGGGTTGTTCCCGTCGAGTTTGAGGCCCTTCCTGTGCACGAGGAACATCGTCACCGGCGTGCCGTCCTTGCTCGTGTACGTCACCTGCCTGACCTCGACGAGCGAGGGATCAACGGGCACGTCCGGCCGCGCCCACAACTCGCGGTTGTCGCCGGTCAGGTCGGTCAGATAGATGCTCGCCGGCTCGTTGAAACTCGAGTAGGTGATGAACGCTTCAGTGCGGTCGTCGTTGGTCACGACGCCGGCGCTGCCCAGGCCGGGCAACTGCACTTCGCCCAGCGACTTGCCGCTGAGGTCGAAGCGCTCGATGCGCGAGTGGGCCTTGTAGTTGTAGGAAGCGACGAGCATGCCGCGCGCCGTGCCCACGCCTTCCAGCACCGCTTCCGGATGCTCGGGAATCACGAGTTTCCAGTTGTCGCGCCCGGGGTTGTTCAGATCGACGGCGTAGACGCACGACCGCGACGCCTCGAGCGTGGTCTGCATGTAGAGCGTGTCGCCGTAGACCGACCCGCTGAAAGTCGCCTTGTGGCCGACGGCGATCTCGGTCCGCTCGAACTTCCCCGTGCGCCGCCACTTGTCAAAGTCGATCACCCAGATGTCGTTGCTGTTGGTGCCGGTCCAATAGATGAGGATCATCCACCGGCCGTCGCGGCTGAGCCACGCGCCCGGCCCCCACGTCTGGTCGAACTGCTCGAAGAGGATCGGATCCTGCCGATGGTGCGTGCCCAGCGTGTGGAACTTGATGCGCGCCGAGTACGGGTCGGCCGGATCGGCGAGACACTCATAGAGAAAGCCCGACGAGTCCGGCAGCCACGAGACGCTGCCGGCGCGGTTGGGAATCTCCTCGGCGAGCCACCTGCCGCTGTCCACGTTCATCACATAGAGCACCGGCAGTTCGTTGCCCGCGTAACTCAGGCCGAACGCCATCAGCGTGCCGTCGTGGTTCGGGGCCGTCCAGTCGAGCGAGACGAGGCCCTTGTCATCGAGCGTGTTTGGATCGAGCAGGACGCGCGGCTCGCCGTCCAGCCCTTCGCGCAGGTAAAGCACCGATTGATTCTGATCGCCGCGCCGCTCGCGGTTGAAGTAGCGGTTTCCGTAGGACTGCGGCGCGCCGATGGAATCGACCTTCATCAGTTCGCCGATGCGCGCTTCCAGCGCGGCGCGGCCGGGGAGGTTGTCGAGCACGCTACGGGTGTAGGCGTTCTGGGCGTCCGTCCACGCGCCGACGCGCTGGTCGAGTTCGTTGGCTTTCGCGAGATCGGACTCCTGGAGGAGCAGCCCGCCTTCGAGCCAGCGATACGCATCCTCGACCTTGGTGCCGTGGTACTCATCGACGACGACCTCGCGCGGCGTCTCCGGCGGCGCGGCGGCGAGACTGAAGAGCAGCGCCCCGCCAAGGGCGAGGCCAGGCAAGAGACGGTGAACGACTGGCTGCGAAAGTGCGGAGCGATGCATGATTCCTCCCGGCGGCGTGGACCGCAGATCAGGGTTTGAGGCAATACGGATCGTACCCCCGGGGACCGCCGAAGATTCGGCCCGCTGGGGCGTTAAGGATATGTGGCCCGCAACCTCGCCGGAATCCCGAACCAAACATCCCCGGGCCCCGTCCAATCGCCAGACAAGCAGGACGCATGAACTCCACCGACGCAAGTGATGAGCAACTGCTCGAGGCCTTCGCCCGCGGCGACGACAACGCCCTCGGCGAACTCGCGCTCCGCTATGAACCGCCCCTGCTCGGCCTGGCGTGCGGACTGCTCGGCCGCGACCGCTCCCTCGCCTGCGACGCCGTGCAGGAGGCCTGGGTCCGCGTGATCCGCGGCGCGGCGAAGTTCCGCGGAGAATCGACCGTGAAGACCTGGCTTTATCGCATCACGATCAACTGTTGCAAAGACCTGTTCTCAGGCAGAACGCGGCGCGCGCAGATCGAGGCGAACGAAACCAACGGCAGTCAGCCCAGCGCCGTGACGCCTGATCCCGACGCCGATCAGCGGCGCCGTCGGATTCACGCGGCCGTGCAGGCCCTCCCGCTCGACGCGCGGGCGCTGATCCTGCTCTGCTACCACAACGGCCTGTCGCACGCGGCCGCGGCGGAGGTGCTGCGCATCCCCATCGGAACGCTCAAGTCGCGCCTCCACGCCGCCCTCACCGAGTTGCGCAACAGGCTCGAAAGCGAGGCCACGCCATGACCGAATCAACTCACGACGAAGTCGAACGCGAACTGACGGAGATGACCCGCCCCCTCGGCGAAACGCCGCGCCTGTGGCGCCGCGCGCTGGAGCAGACCCGGACCTCTTCGGCGACGACCCTGCCGCTTGGCCAGTGGTGGCGGCAATCGCGGCCGTGGCTGAGTGTGGCGGCCCTGCTGATCTTCGCCGTGACGATCGGAATCCTCGCGCTGGACAGTTCGCTGTCGCGAGCCCGCAGCACCGCCTCCTCGCGGCTGGCGGCGGCTCCCGATGCGGCGCGGCGCGGCTCGCCTGCCGACCGCGCTCCGTCCTCCGCCATGGCCCCAGCGCTCGGCCGCACGCCGGAGAGCCGCTGGCGGTTCGACAAGTCTCCCTCGCTCGACCTCGGTGGGGTGGTGGAGAGAGCCGGAGGGATGGAGGGCTTCTACGCTGGTGAAGTCAGCGGCGTCGTTTCAGACATCGGCATGAGCGCCGGCCAGGAGCCCGCCCAGCGCCAGGTCATCCGCAAAGCCTCGGTCGAACTCCGCACCGCCGACGTCCGCTCCGCGTTTGTCAAGACGCAGATGCTCGTGAGCGAGGCGGGCGCCGAGTACATCGAGAACTCCGCGATCTCCGGCGAAGGCGAGCAGATGCAGGCCGACCTGACGCTGCGCGTCTCGGCCGCGCGACTCAGCGAGGTCCTCAACGCGCTGCGCGAGATCGGCACGGTCCTCTCCCAGCAACTCAGCGGCGAGGATGTCACCGCCCAGGCCGTGGACCTCGAAGCGCGACTCAGCAACGAGCGCCGCGTTGAGCAGGAACTGCTGCAACTGCTCGAAGAGCGCCAGGACGCCGAACTCAAGGATGTGCTCGAACTGCGCAACCACATCGGCAGCGTCCGCGAGCAGATCGAGCGTCTCCAGGCCCAGCAGAGTCACCTCTCGCGCCTCGTGTCGCTTGCGACGGTGCTCGTGATCATCCGCCACGAAGGAAAGCCGCCCGAGAAGCCCAAGGACGAGGGACTGGGCGCCTACTTCGCGCGCGTGATGAAGTCGGCGTGGGAGAACGGCGTCACCGGCCTGGCCGACTCGATCGCCTGGATCGCCTCCACGCTCCTCGGCGGCCTGATCTGGTGGACCATCGCCGCCACCGCCCTGTGGATGGCGTGGCGAAAGTTTGCCACCCTACGGGCGGCAGCCAAAACCGAGCCCCACGCGTAAGCACGGGTGCTGGACCTCCGCACTGGCAACGGGCGTCAGCCGGGTCAGGGCGAGTAATCGCCACAACATTGTTGCCGGATCGAACCGCGAAGACTGGCGACCGGCGAAGACCCTCCCTCACGGTCGGGGCTCGGATCATCGCGACGCGATGATCGGAACCGAGCCCCACACGTAAGCACGGGTGTTGGACGTGGACACGGCAGTGGCGGGCGGCGGGCGCTGGCGTGTCGGCGCGACCGGACCATTGCCGAAGCGAACGGCGAAGGCTGACGACCGGCGAAGACCCTCCCTCACGGTCGGGGCTCGGATCATCGCGACGCGATGATCGGAACCGAGCCCCACGCGTAAGCACGGGTGCTGGACAGTCGGCCGTTCACTCGCATCCGAACCGCCTATGCCGCGTATCCTCACATGGTGCGTCACGAAGGTGACCATGCTTCAGTGATCCACGAGTACCAGGCGCCGCGACTCAACGCCCCGGCATCAAGTCGTAGCCCAGAAGGAACTTCCGATTGGCTTCACCGCCACGCAGTCCCGGCACGGTCGAATTCGAAGAGTGGGTCGCGTACTGCTTCGGCCAGGGTCCGCGTGACTACGCCAGGGAGGACCTTGATCCGCGCAAGCCGGACAAGGCCTGGGAGGCGCGCATCACCGGGCACGAGATCGATGGCGCCACGGCCGCGCGATATCTCAAGCGGCTCTTCCTTGAGTCAGGCGAGCGCCTGTCCGCCGTGTCGGATGCGGATCTGGCGGAGGGTGTGTGGTACGTCTTCGGAAGCGGCGGGGGCTTCTTCGACGCAATGACTTCTGACTGGATGCGCAGAGATGGAACCCGGAATCCCATCGCGACGGCCGATGAGATCGCAGCCGTGTTCGACACCATGCCGGTGATCTATCGGGATGTGTTTGAGCATCGGTGCGCGCTTGGTTTCAAGCCCGAGAGTGCCAGCACATCCGATACCGATCGCGTGAGCGGCGCCGTTTACATGATCTGGGATATGGATCAGTGCATCTATCTCGTCTCCGGGAGCCAGCCGGACACTCTCGACAATCCAATCACGACAGCGGGGCTTGCCGCGCTGAGTACCGTGCTACGTGAGTGCGCTTCACCGGCCTGCCTATACAGCGCGTTGCATGGACTGGGTCATCTGATTCCGAAAGGCCGGTACCAAAGCCAAGGCGCGGCGGGCGATGGACGGAACCTCCTGACGCGAAGCCAAGCCATCATTGACGACTTTCTTGAGTGCCGAGCCGCCACACTGACGCCAGACCTGATTGGGTACGCCAAGTGTGCACGAGACGGCGGGGTGCAGTAGGAGCCGTAGGTCGGGCCAAGGTTCTGCGCCGGCCTGGCCTTCACGGCACGTCCGGTGGATGGGATGATGTCTGCCGCACGAGGTGCATACTGCTGGCCCCTCGACCATCATTGCTGCGACCGATAGATCAGCAGATGCTGCACGAGCGATCCGTCACGCTCAACGAGCAGGTGTGCCACTCGCACGCCGCCGCGCTCGCTCATGCTGTAGAGCGCATACTCCTCGGTCTCTCGCGGCTCAGGCAGCAAGCCAAACTCCGCCTCAATCTGCGGCCGAAGCGCGCGGTAACTCTCCTCCGTCGCCGGACTCGGAAACGTCACCTGCCCCATCAGGAACATGTCCTTGATGAACCGATAGGACACGACGACCGGCAGGCCGAACATCTCCACATCCTCGGCGAGTGTATCAGCGTCATGCTCATGGACATCCGGCCGGATCGATCGCACCTCTTGAGGAGTCATGAGCCACTTCACGCCGAGTAATCCGGTCGGAGCGCCGGCCTGCGTCGCGCCGCGTTCGATGATGCGCATCGCCACGCGCCGATTGCAGCCGCTCGTCAACTGCGGCAGCCCGAACCACACCAGCGGCAGCCCGATCACGAGAATCAACTTGGCGCGAATCCAGCTCTTGGGTTGACGCCAAGGCCCAGGTTGTGATTCGTCGCGAGCGCCCATCGCTTTGCTAGTCTAGCGCGTAGCATGAGGCAAGCGATCGCTTCTAATCCAGGTTCCTCATTTCCCCTCCAACCAATTCCCCGCCGCTGCGGCTTCCACCTTCAACGGCACGCGCAACTGCATCGCCAACTCCATGCGTTCGATCACGAAGGGCATGACGCGCTGCACTTCCTTCTCGGGCACCTCGAAGACGAGTTCATCGTGGATCTGCAGGAGCATGCGCGTGCCGGGGTGCTCCTCGGGCAGGCGGCGATGCAAGTCGATCATCGCGATCTTGATGAGGTCGGCGGCGCTGCCCTGCACGACCGAGTTGATGGCGATGCGCTCGCCGAGTTGCTGCTCATTGGGATTGCGCGACTCGACCTGCGGCACGGCCCGCCGACGGCCGAGCATCGTCTCGACGTAGCCCTTCGTCCGCGCCTGCTGCACGCAACTGCGCATGAAGCGGTCGATGCCGGGGTAGCGGGCCTTGTAGTCGGCGATGATGCCGGCGGCCTGCTCGTTGCTCACGCTCTCCCCGAGCCGCCGCGCCAGTCCGAAGGCGGTGATGCCGTAGATGATGCCGAAGTTGACCATCTTGGCGCTGTTGCGCTGCTCGCGCGTCACGTCTTTGAGATCAACGCCGTAGACCTCAGCCGCGACGGCGGTGTGAATGTCAAGATCGTTGCGGAACGCTTCGATGAGCGTCTCATCCTCGGAGAGATGCGCGAGGAGGCGCAACTCGATCTGAGAGTAGTCAGCGGTGATGAGTTGAAAGCCCCGCGGCGCGACGAAGGCGGCGCGGATCTGCCGCCCCACCTCCGTGCGGATCGGGATGTTCTGGAGATTCGGATCGCTTGACGAAAGGCGCCCCGTCGCCGCCACGGTCTGGTGGAACGAGGCGTGAACGCGGCCGGTGTCCGGGTCGATCGCCTCCTTGAGTGCTACGAGGTAGGTGTTGACGAGTTTGGTCAGTTGGCGATGTTCGAGGATGAGGCGCGGAATCTCCGTCTTGATTGACGGATCGAGCGCGATCTTCTCCAGAACCTCAATGTCGGTAGATGGCCCGGTCTTGCCTTTCTTGAGAGGCCGAAGGCCCAGGCCCGGCGGATCGGCGTCGGGGGCGTTGAAGAGCACCGCCGCGAGCTGTTTGGGCGAATCGGGGTTGAAGGGATGCGGCGCGGCATCGACGAGTTCTCGCCGCAGGTCGTCGATGCGCTTGAGCAGCAGTTCGCGCTGAGCGTCGAGGATGCCGGGATCAACGCGGATGCCGGCGAGTTCCATCGATGCGAGCACTTCGACGAGCGGCATTTCGAGATCGTCGAAGAGGCGCCGCAGTTTCATCGCCTTGATCTGCGGCTCGAAGTGACGCCAGAGGCGCAGCGTGATGTCTGCGTCCTCGGCGGCATACTGCGTCGCCAGGTCGAGGGGCACTTCGTCGAAGCGCTTCTGCGCCTGCCCGCGCCCGGCGCGGCCGATGAGATCTGAGATCGGGATGCAGTGATAGTTGAGCAGGCTCTGGGCCAGCGGGTCAAGGCCGTGGCTCGGCCGGCTCGAATCGACGACGTAACTGGCGATCATCGTGTCGGCGACGACGCCGCGCACGTGCACGTCGCAGCGCTTCAGGATGATCCAGTCGTACTTGATGTTGTGTCCGACCTTGGGGCGCTTCGGGTCTTCCAGAATCGGGCGCAGGCGGTCGAGCACGAACTTTTCATCGAGGTGGGCGGCGGGCTCGGGCGAACGCACCGGAACGTACCAGCCGCGCCCGACTTCGACGCTCAGGCACACGCCGCAGAGTTGCGCCCGCATCGGGTTGATCGCCGTCGTCTCCGTGTCGATGGAGATGATGTCGGCGCTGCGCAGTTGAGCGATGACGGCGTCAAGTTGCGCCGAGGTGCGCACGCACTCGTAGGCGCCGCGCTTGGTTTCGCGCTGCGCCTGCGTGTCGGCTCGGACTTCGTCGACGAGGCCGGCGAAGAGACCGCCCTCGCCGTCTCCGGCCGAGCGAGGGCGGGCTGCGGCAGGCGGGCGATCGTCGGCGGAGTGCGGCGCTTCCACCCCCACCACGGCGCGGAGTTCATCCTGAAGGCGGTTGAAGCCCAGTTCCTTGAAGGCCACGATGACCTGATCGACGGGGATGGCGTCGAGTCGCACCGCCGCCCGCTCCAGATCGAAGTCGAGATCGACATCGCGCCGCAGCGTGACGAGCGTCCTGCTCATCGGCAGCAGGTCGCGGGCCGCCTCGATGTTCTCGCGCTTCTTGCCCTTGATCTCGTCGAGGTGGGCGAGGAGGTTGTCGAGCGAGCCGTACTCGTGAATGAGTTGAGCCGCGGTCTTGGGGCCGATGCCTTTGACACCGGGCACGTTGTCCACCGTGTCGCCCATCAGCGCGAGCATGTCGATGACCTGCTCCGGGGCGATGCCCTTGTTCTCGCGCAGCGATTCGACGGTGATGAGTTCATCCTTGTGAACGTCGGCGATCGCGACGTGATCATCGAGGAGTTGCTCGAGATCTTTATCTTTCGAGACGATGCGGATGTTGAGACCGGGCTGCGCAGCGCGCAGGCGCGTCACGAGCGAGGCGATGACATCGTCGGCTTCGAACGTCTCGACGCCGAAGACGGGAATGCCGAGCATCTCGGTGAGAGCGAGGCAGCGCGTCGCCTGCGGGCGGAAATCCAGCGGCGGCGGCTCGCGATTGGCCTTGTACTTCGGATAGATCGTCGAGCGAAACGTCTCGCGGTCGCCGGACTTGTCCATCGCCACGACGAGGTAGTCGGGCTTGTAGTCGCGCAGGACCTTGAGGAGCATGCCGACGTAGCCGAAGGTCGCGTTCGTCGGCTCCTTGGTGACGGGCGAGGACATGCCGGTGCGGATGGCGTGGTAGGCGCGGAAGAGTTGCGCGAAGTAGTCGATGATGTAGATGGTCGGCCCGGCGGGCTTCTCAGCGGCGCTCATGTCGCCGCCTCGTCGTAGAGGGCGCGGAGGCGCAATTCCATGGCGCCGGTGAGTTCGACGTTGCGCCGGGCCATCACGGCGCGCGCAACCTCGATGAACTTGTCGATGCGGTAGCGGCGGTGGCCTTCGTCGGTGATCCAGGCGAAGGGCGCCACGCAAGCGGGCGGGGGCGCGGTGCTCGCGATCATCGCGCCCGTGCCGATCACGCTGCCGGTCATGAGGCGCGTGCCGATCGCCGTCTTGACGTGGTCGCCGATGATCGAGCCGAGGAACTGCATGCCGGTGCGGCTCATCGAGCCGCCGACGCGCTGGCGCACGAGCACTTCGCCGTAGGTGTTGAGGAGGTTGCTGTTGACCGTGCCCGCGCCGAGGTTGACCCACTGCCCGATCCACGAGTCTCCGAGATGCCCGTCGTGGGCCTTGTTCGCATGGCCCTGGAAGATCGTCGCGCCGACTTCGCCGGCGACCTTGCACCACGGGCCGATGCTCGTGTTCGCCTTGATGAACGCACGGTCGAGGACCTGCGAGTGCTCGCCGACGTACGCGGGGCCGATGATCGTCGCGCCGGGACGGACGAGCGCATGGGCGTCGATGACGATCGGGCCGTTCTCGACGTCGAGGATGGTCTGGGGCATGACGCGGGCGGTCGGGTCAATCATCACCGGCCCCTCGCCGAGGATCGTCACACCCGGCGGCGCGGCTTTGGCGACCTCCCCCTCGTGCCCGAGCAGATCGACGTGAAGCACCTGCGGCAATGCCGCGAGAATCTCCCACGGCCGGCGCAGCAGGAAGCGGCCGGCGCGCTCGTGCCGCTCCAAACGCGGCGGCAACGTGCCGCCGCCGAGGAAGTCGAGCGCCCCATCGCGCTCGAGGTGGACGGCGACGACGTGGCCGCTCTTCTCCTCGATGAGCGCCGTGTCGAGGGGCAGGTCGAACTGGGCGGCGGGATAGATCCACCGGCCGTTTACGCAGAGAAACCGCCCGCCCTCGGGCAGGAGATTGACCGCGGCGTCGGCGGCCAGCGCGGTCACCGCTTCGAGTTCCCTCGGGACCCAGAGGGCGGCCAAGCCGCCGGGCCACTGCCGCGCGAGCCGCTGCCGCGTCGTGAGCATGCCGGTGCGGACGTCGAAGACGGCCCGGAGATCGTCCAGGGGGGAGAGATCCACGACCGGCTCGCCGGCGGCGATCTGATCGCGATCGTCGAAGATGACCAGTCCGCTCATGGCTCCGGCCCCGCCGCCTGCTTCGTCGGCACTCGCATGCAGCAACAGTATCCGCACGGCGCGCGGGCACAACCGTCGGCAAAACGAAACCCGTCCCGCGCCGAAGCGCGGGACGGGCGTTGGGTCTCACGATGTCGCCTTGCGCCCGGGGGCGGGAGGCGAGTGTGCACGATCAGGGATCGACCCAGGTGTCGATGATCGACGTGGTGCGGCCGCTGTGCTCAGCGCCCTGGAACCACACGAAGATGCGCCGGTTGACGCGGGGAACGGGCAGGTTGACCCACGACGCGGCGCCGCTGCCGTCGCTCGTCTTGATCGCGCCGGCGCGGATGGGGTTGAGAATGCCCAGGGTCACATTGAGTTCGGGGACAAAGGTGCTCCCGAGGCCGCGGATGCTGTAGTAAACGGCGACCTGCGTATTGGGCACGGCGTCGGTGATGTTGAAGGTGACGTTTCCACCACCGCGAAGCGGAGTCGGGCTGACGGTCAGGGTGATCGGCCCGCCGATGCCGCGCATGGCGTTGTTGAGGTTGACACGGCCGTAGCCGAAGATCGAGTCCACGCCCTGGGCGCCGATGTCGGTGCAGGAGGACTTGAGAAGGTCCTCGACCTCAACCGAGGAGATGCCGGGGTTGTTGGAATAGATCATCGCCGCGACGCCGGCGGCGATCGGGCAGGCCATGCTCGTGCCGCTGAGCGTGGCATAGGAACTGTTGCTCGAGTTGTAGGTCGAGTAGATCCCGTCGCCGGGGGCG
This sequence comes from Vicinamibacteraceae bacterium, assembly GCA_011525805.1. Taxonomy (GTDB): domain Bacteria; phylum Planctomycetota; class Phycisphaerae; order Phycisphaerales; family UBA5793; genus UBA5793. Next base: position 7,343 of record WYBR01000023.1, on the reverse strand, counting down.
AAGAGGTCGACGTAGAGGCCGTAGTTCGAGAAAGAAGCGCGGCCGTCGCCGGAGTTGGTGGCGCCGACGACGATGACGGCGTCATTGTCGCGGGCGGGGCTGCCCATGTTCTGCCCGCTGTTGCCCGCCGCCCAGAAGAGCAGGCCGCCGAGATTGCGGATGCTCTGGGCCGTCGTGCGGACGGAGGGATCGGTCACGCCGCTGTAGGAGACGCTGGAGCACTTGTCGCCGTTCTGCGCGGCAACGAGTGCGGCGTGGGTGAGGGTGCTGAAGTTGGCGCTTCCACCGCTGCTCTCGCTGACGCGGAGGATGCGATGGCCGAGGCTCCAGCCCACACCGAGGCCGCCGCGCGAGTTGTTGCCGTTCGCCGCGGCGCAGCCGCTGGTGTGCGTGCCGTGGCCGTTGATGTCCTGGACGTTGCCGCCCTGGTTTTCCCACTGGAAGCGCACCGCGTTGTAACCGGTGGCGCGATGGAGCACGAACTCCTCGTGCGTCGTGCGGAGGCCGGTGTCGCAGATGCCCACGCGCGTTCCGGGGTCTCCGATATGGATGTCCCATCCGGAGTAACTCTCCATGCGGTTGTGATGCCACTGCGCGCCGCGCGACGGGTCGTTGGGCGTCAGTTGCGGATAACAGATCCAGTCCGGCTGAACATACTCGAAGTTGCCCGAAGCCATGAGCGCGGCGCCGGCCTGGTTCTCCGTGACGCCCTGCGGCAACTGGATCACGTACTCGTCGTTGAGGTCGATGTACATCTTGACGATGAAGTTGTCGAGAATGAGCGAGCGGGCGGCCGCGTTCCGCGCCGGATCGTTCTGCACGGGACGAACAATCATGGCTCCGCTGAACTCGAGCAGGCCAGGCTGTTCGACGAACAGCACGTCGCTGGCCCCCGATCCCGACCGATTGCCGCTGGCGAACGCGGTTCCGCCGAACAGGCTCGCGGCCGCGATCATCCCGACCACGACTTTGGTCATCGTCTGGCTGGTTCTCACGAGAAACACTCCTTTGCAGATCTTGAAAAAATGTACCCCACGCGGACCCTCGTCAGCGTGACTCGGGCTCTGTGCGCAACTGGCGATAGAACCATACACCAAACCGGGTGCGGAGGGGCGATATTCCCGCCCCGAGTCAGAAAACGGTTGCACAAAGTTGGATTTTTCTAGTCTGATTACCCAGATTCCCCCCTTAGCGGCCCATGAAGCCCGTTCACCGGCCCGGAAACGTCCGTCGGTCGGCTATGATCCCCGCGCGCCGCGGCTCTTCTCGCCGGCCTCTTCGGCGCCACGGGAGCCTGTCGATGCCGGGACTGATCCACCACGTCGAGCGTCACCGCCCGATCCACGACCTGCTCGCCGGCGAACTCGACGCCGTCGACCGGATTTTCCGCCGGCACGTGGCCAGCGATCTCCCCGCCGTCAACGACCTCTGCCGCCACATCGCCAAGTACCAGGGCAAGATGCTCAGGCCCACGCTCACTCTTCTGTGCGGTCTGGGCGGGCGGCCCGAGGGGGCGGTCCTGCCCCAGCGCCTCAGTGAGGCCCACCGCGTCCTCGCGGCCGTCGGCGAAATGATCCACATGGCCACGCTGGTCCACGACGACGTCCTCGACGAGTCGGACCTGCGGCGCAACGCGGCCACCGTCAACCACTTGCGCGGCAATGAGACGGCGGTCCTCCTCGGCGACTACCTCATCTCCAACGCGTTCCACCTCTGCTCCACGCTCGGCCGGCCGGAGATCAACCGCCGCATCGGCGAAACCACCAACGAACTCTGCGCCGGAGAGTTGCTTCAAGTCCACCACCGCGACGACTGGTCGATCGATGAGGCGACCTATTTCGCGATCATCGAGCGCAAGACCGCATCGCTCATCAGCCTGTGCTGCCGTCTCGGGGCCGAGCAATCCGAGGCCGAATCGTCGGTCTGCGATGCCCTCGGGGCGTACGGCCGGCTGCTCGGCGTCGCCTTTCAGATACAGGACGACCTGCTCGACCTTGTGGGCGAGGAACGCGTCGTCGGCAAGTCACTCGGGCGCGACCTCGAGAAGGGCAAACTGACCCTTCCGATGATTCATTTCTTTGGCAGCGCCGGCGCTTCCTCCCGGTCCGAGATGCTCGAGTGTCTCGCGGGCGTTGGAGGGACGGGCCGGCCGGCGCGGATCGCCTCGCTGCTCGTCGCCGGCGGCGCCGTCCGCACGGCCCGCGAGACGGCATTCTCCCTCGTCCGGCAGGCTCGGGCGGAACTCTCCCGGATCCCCGATTCCCCCGCACGCCGGCTCCTGGACGACTTGGCCTGCGCGGTGATCACGCGGGAGTACTGAGCGGCCCCGGGGACCGCCGCAAGCGTCGATCGCAAAGATTCTTTTTCCGAACGGAATAGTCTGCCGGTGCGTCCGGTTGACTACTGCAAGCCACTTCCACCCGACCCCCACGAGGCCCGGCGTTCGGCTCCTGCCGTTCGTCGGGCATTTCTTTTCGGCTCCTCCGTGCGCTGGACGCGGAGGGGGCCGGACGCCTGCGCCTTGGCTGAGCAGGTCCGAGAAAGTACTGACGCCCGCGGAGCGCGGGCGTCAGTCTGATCGACTTCACAAAGTGGCCGCCTCGCGGCGTCAGGGCCGGACGCGGACGACGTTGCTCGTGCCGCAGGCGCCCGCCTCGATCAACTGGAGGTAGCCGTCGCACACGACAGGGTTGCCAACCTGTCCCGAAACGGATCCGCTGCCACCGCCGCTGTTCACGGTCGTGACCAGTTGCAGTTGGTTCGTCCCCAGGCCCAGGACCGTCCCCGCGCATGGGCCGGACGGAACGACCGCATTGCCCGTCGCGAGGGCGAAGACCACGCCCATCACGACGTTCGTCGGAGCATCCTGCCAAGAGGCGGTCACTTCGCCGGGACACGCGCCGCTCATGGTGATGCGCATGCCGCCGCTGAAGCCAGTGATGCCGCTGGCGACGAGCGCGAACGCAGCGTCCATGCCCGGCGTGTCGAGCCAGGCGTCTTCGTTGAGTTCCGAAGCCGTCACTTCGATCGTCCAGGTCCCGACGGCGGGATTTTGCACGAAGACGTTCTCGACGGTGTCAACAGTGTTGGGCGATCCGCCCGGCGCGGTGTAGTTGCTCTCGCGCATGTTGTTGTTGCCCCAGTACACGGTGCTGTCCGGAGCAGTAACCTTGAGGGTCAGGTCGTTGATGCGCGCCACCTGGCCGGAGGGATTGCCCATGAGGTCCTTGAAGACCAGAGTGACCTTGAGTTCGGGCGTCGCCGGGCCGACGGTGACGGTGTACCGCGCCGTCTGAAGTTCGCCGAGCAGGTCGGTCTCATCGACGATGAGCATCCGCTCGCGTTCGTTGTAAAGGCGCGCGAGGTCGGCCATGCCCCAACCCTGCTTGTCGCGCGAGCGGTCGTGGCTGGAGCCGGAGAAGGCGTACTGCTCGGCGCTGTTGATCATCAGCGCCTTGGCGGTCGCCAGGCCGGGCCGGCTGTCGAAGACGGACGAGCCGCCGCCGAAACCCGGGAAGACTTCCTCGTGCCACATCTGGAACATCAGGCCGAAGTGGCCGGCCGTGATCGGCGTGGCGCCGCTCGTGCCGCCGAAAGAACTGGTGTACGCAATGTCGCTGGAGGACGAGGTCGTGAAGATGTTGTCGTAGAAGTGGGTCAGGTCGGGCTTGATGCGGCCGTCCGCGGCGGGGCCGGTGCTGCCGCCGCTGCTCCAGGTGTCGTCGCTCTTGGTGAGCGTGTTCTGGTGGCGGATGCCGCCGACCGAGACGATGTTCTTCGCCCACGCCTGAGGGCGCGAGTCCTGGTTGCCCGCGTTGCTCTGCGACTGGCAGATGATGATGTCGTTGATGAAGGAGATGTCGTCCATCTCCGCGGAGATGGTGGTGTAGGAGCGGGTGCGCGTGTTGCCCCACGAGTTGCTCTGGAAGACGGCGCGGTACGGCCCGTTCGGATCGACAAGTTCAGCCGTCAGCCCATAGCGGTTGGAACTCTGGTTGAGCACGAGGTCGTAGTCGCAGATGATGCGGGCCTCGGCGTCGGGAAGCATGCCCGTCGCCTGGGTGTTGCCGGTCCCGGTGGCGAAGACGATGCCGAACGTCGAAGTGCCGTGGCTGTTGCCGCCCGAGTTCTGGGAGTGCACGATCACTTCACCGCGGAACTGCTCGTGCGTGGCGCGCACGCCGTCGTCCATGACCTCGGCCCGGACGCCCTCGCCGGAGATTCCGAGCGTCGACTCGAGGAAGGTCGCGCCGCCGATCTGCCGCGCGATGTCCATGTCGTTCTCCTGCACGCCCTGCTCATCCACGTAGAGCACCTCGTTCATGTTGAGGACCTGGACGAGTTGCTGCGGCGTGAGCGTGGCCCGGATGCGGAAGCCCTGCGGAATGGTCTGGTGCACGGTGCCGCCCATCGCGATGATCCGCGCGGCGACCGCCTCCTGCGGGACTGGGCCGCGGCGCGTCATCATGATGCTGTACTCGACGCCTTCTTCGCCGCGACGCACGGGATTGAATCCGAGAACCGCGCCGCCCTCTTCCGCCGCCGCGCCCGCACCCTCGGCCTGCTCGTATTGAGCGGCGCAGAGCCCCGGAATCAAGGCGGGATCGAGCCGGTACGCCGGATGGAACGCCCCGACCCACCGCACAAAGGGAAGCGATCGGGCCGCGCCCGCTGCCTCGGTTTCCATTTCGACGACGTAGCCCTGGTCGGCGACGAACTTGATGAGCGAGACGCCCGCGGCTTCGAGGGCCGCGCGATACGGCGCGATCATCGGCGTGTGGAACTGCATCAGGAAGAGCCGATTCCCCGCACCGGCCCGGAGCGACTCCGGAACGTCAGGCTCGCAGGCGAGGGGATCGAAGGCCGAGTACTTGAGCCGCAGCAGCGTCGAAGCGGGCCGCTCCACGTCGATGCGACCGCCGTCCAGACTGATCGCGTAGTGCGTGATCTTGGCGCCCGCGGCGCCCTCCGACTCCCACATGCGCACCACCGCAGTCGAACCGGGCACGCGATACCCGGCGCTGGAGGCCGCCGTGTCGCTCAGCGCGGCATCGACTTCATCGGCGATCGGCCCGAACCCGCCGGCAAGCGGCAGCAGCAACCCGACGGCCAGCAGACGAACTCCCCCGTAGAACCCACTCTGTCCCATTGTTCGCTCCCTCTAGGTGTTGGCGCCGATCGAACCGGCCGCCCGGGCCTGCCCGCGCGGGCAGGACGGAATCCGCGCGACGCGGCGGATCATCCCGGCTGCATGAAGATAACACCGATCCGACAGAAATACAAACAGAATCCCCCGAGCCGATAACGTATTCCCCGGCATGATCGGCATTGGCCGGCCACGGCTCGGGCTCGAAAGACGACGCCCCGCGAACCGGTCGGCTCGCGGGGCGTCGAGGAGGTTTCCGTCTGACGGGTCGGGCGGGTCGACTACTCAATCACCTGCTCGACCACGTTGGACTTGCGCTGGAACTCGGCCGCCTGGGTCCAGACGCGGCGGCCCTGCGTGTTGGGCGGAACGCGCCGGCGCAGCAGCGCGTACCCGTTCGCGTCGGCGGTGCGCGACCCGGCGAGCGCCGGAGCCGCCAGGTCGATCGTCACGTCCAGTTGCGGGATGTAGGTGCTCCCCAGCCCGCGGACGCTGTAGAGGAACGCGACGGTCTGTCCCGGCGTGGCCGCGAAGACCTCCATGTCGCAGTTCACGCCCGACACGAAGCGCGAGTTCTCGAGACGCAGAGGAATCGGCCCGATGCCGCTGGCCACGAGCGAGAAGGTGGAGTCGATCTCCGGCGAGCGCAGGTCGCCGTCCTCGTTGATGTCGGAGGCAATGACTTCAATCGTCCACTGGCCTCCCATCGGACTCTGGACGAAGACGTTCTCGACGGTGTCCACGGTGTTGGCGCTGCCGCCCGGGGCGGTGTAGTTCGCGTTGCGCATATTGTTGTTGCCCCAGTAGACGGTGCTGTCCGGGGCGGTGACCTTGAGCGAAAGGTCGTTGATGCGCGCGAACTGCCCGCTCGGATTGCCCTGCGGGTCGGGGAAGATCATCGTCACCTTGAGTTCCGGCGAGCCGGGGAAAACCTCCACCTGGTACGTGCGCGACTCGAACTCGCTCAGTTGCTCCGCCTGGTCGACGATGAGCATGCGGTCGCGATGGTCGTAGAGGTACTCGAGGTCGGCCATGCCCCAACCCTGCTTGTCACGCGAGAGGTTGTGGCTCGAGCCCGAGAAGGCGTACTGCTCGGCGGTGTTGATCATCAGCGCCTTGGCGGTCGTCGCGGCCGGCTTGCTGTCGAACACCGAGTTCCCCCCGCCGAATCCCGGGAAGACCTGCTCGTGCCACATCTGGAAGATGAGGCCGAAGTGGCCCGCGGTGATCGGCGTCGCGCCGCTCGTGCCGCCGAACGAACTCGTGTACGCCGTGTCGCCCGAGGACGAGACCGTGAAAATGCTGTCGTAGAAGTGCGTGACGTCGGGCTTGATGCGGCCGTCGGCGGCGGGCCCGATGCTCGCTCCGCCCCACCCGTCATCGCCCTTGTCGAGCGTGTTGCGGTGATTCACCCCGCCGACCGAGACAATGTTCTTCGCCCACGCCTGCGGACGGGACAACTGGCTGCCGGTGTTGCTCTGCGACTGGCAGATCACGATGTTGTTGCGGAAGATGATGTCGTCCATCTCGGCCGAGATGGTGGTGTACTGCGTCGTCTGCGTGTTGCCCCAGGAGTTGCTCTGGAAGACGGCGCGGTACGGTCCGTTCGGATCGACGAGCCGCTGCGTGTGAACAATGCGGTTGGGCGAAGCGGTCCAGTAGGCCATGATCTTCGCCTCGGCGTCGGGGAGCATGCCGGTGCCCTGCGACTGCCCCGTGCCCGAGCCGTAGACGATGCCCGAAGTGGAAGTTCCGTGGCTGCCGGAGACCTGAGAGCCGTGCCAGAGCGTGGGCGGATCCTGGAAATCCACATGGCTCGACCGCTGGCCGTCGTCCATCACTTCGCACCGCACGCCTTGGCCGGTGAAGCCGAGGGTGTCGCGGATGAAGATGCCGCCGCCGATCTGCCGGGCGATGTCCATGTCGTGGCTCTTCTCGCCAGGGACGTCGACGAAGAGCACTTCGTTCATCCCGAGCACTTCCTGCACCTGCGCGGGCGTGAGCCGCGCCTCGATGCGCTGGCCCTCGGGCACCTTGAGCGTCACCTCACCGCCCATCGCCGCGATGCGGTCGGCGACCGAGTCCTGCGGGACCGGGCCGCGCCGCGTCATCATGATGCTGTACTCGACGGCCTCCTCGCCGCGACGCACCGGGTTGAACCCCAGCACGGCCGCGTCGTCTTCCGCTTCCACGCCGT
>WYBR01000133.1 GCA_011525805.1 Vicinamibacteraceae bacterium | reverse complement strand
TCGTGAACGAACTCACCGCCCGCGACACCGACGACAACGGCACGGACAACTACACCCTCACCTACGACAACGTCGGCAACCTCACCGACGACGGCGAGGCCTACGAGTACGTCTACGACGCCTGGGGCCGTCTGCGCAAGGTGCTCAACACGAGCACCCAGGCCCTCATCGAGGAGTTCTGGTACAACGGCCTGGGCTTCCGCATCACCTTCCACGCCGACACCGAGCCGGACGGCGACGTGGACGCGAACGACCCCAAGTACCACCTCATCTACGACGAACGCTGGCGCCTCGTGGCGACCTACCGCGCTGACGACGACAACCCCAAGGAAGCCTTCGTCTCCCACCAGGCCGGCCTTGACGGCGGCGGCTCGTCGAGTTACATTGACTCCGTGATCCTCAGGCAACGGGACGGCAACTCGGGCTGGACCAACGCCGCCGACGGCACCCTCGAGGAGCGCCGCTACTACTGCCAGAACTGGCGCCATGACGTGAGCGTCGTGCTCACCTCAGCGGCGGTCATGGTCGAGTGGGGCAAGTTCACCGCCTACGGCAGGGGTCCCCAATCCCGTTTCTTCGGGATTGGGGTCCCCTTGCCCATCGGCCTGCCGGCCGGGGACATCGACTCCGACTTCATCACCGACACCGGAGACGTGGACGCGATCAAGACCTGGGTCGCGGCCTACGACGTCCGCGCCGACCTCGACCTCGACGGGGACATCGACGCCACCGACGGCACCCTCGCCGAGGGCTACGAGGGCTGGCAACTCGGCTGGAACGTCCTCTCACACGAAGACGTCGCCAACCGACTCGGCTACGCCGGATACCACAAGGACATCAACCTCGATCACTACCACGTCCGCCACCGCGTCCTCGAGCCGCACCTCGGGCGATGGACGCGGCGCGATCCCCTCGGGTACGTCGATGGGATGGGGTTGTATGAGTATGTGGGTGGCAGCACCGTTGCTTCAAGCGACGAGACAGGCTTGAGTTGGCGCAGAGGATCAGGCGACGTCAACCCCGGGGGTCCGTGGGATTCAGCCGAGCCTGGGTGGCCCCCACCTATCCGTCCAATCACAACTCCCCGTGATACTCATCCTCCTCGCGCTACCCCATGCATGGCGCAATGCTACCAGACGTACCCTCCCGGTGCCTTTCGCGATCAGTGTCTGCTAATATGCAGGGCCGAGGACGAAACTCCAGACATGCGTAGGTGCTGCAACATTGCATGTAATGTACCCGGCCGTCCCCGCCTCGGCGTGAACACGTGCTGCGGTGGCAAACCAATCGCCTGTGTATGCTGGAACTATAAGTACACACCACCGCCATGGTGGGCACCAGGCCACGCGCCGCCACCCTGGTATTACATCGTTCAGCACTTCGAGTGCGTAGCGCAACAGGAAGACTGCATAAACCGAGATGTTGATTTCGACTGCTCGCAACGGTTGGACGGAAGCGATCCTTGGAGTCCACCGTCAAATCAGAAGGAGAAGTGCAAATGCATTGAGCAGGCGATTCAGTGCCTAGCTCGCATAAACTGCTACGGTGACCTTGGATGCGAGGACTGGAGATCTGCTGAGGAAAACAAGCTTGTACAATATCTCATAGACTATTGTATAGGCTTGGAGTGATGAATCATAAAACCGGCAATGTCGTGTCAAAAAGCCGTTGCACTTCAGACTGGTTCGTAGGGCATGATGTTTCCATGCGGGAGAACTAGGTCGTATTTGAGAACTCAATCTCCCCCTGGGAGAGAGCAGGTTCACATTGCCAGCATTGGTTCACGATATCTTCAGGTTCTTGCGAGCCGTTAGCCTTCGTCATCTGGTTCAGGGGGTCGCCGTCGTCTGCGCGGCAGCTATATTGAATTTCTTTGTTGCGTGGGTGTGCATTGCGATCAACAGCAACACGCCCTCGCGGAAGGGACCATTCCTGAATCCACGCGATGATCGCTATGTGGTGTTCATTTCAAGTGGTATTGGGTTTCAGCATGTCCGAGAGTCGCTCTTGGAGACGGCAATATGCGAAATGGCGGGAGAGTTTCCAGGGCCCTACGAGCAGAACGTGTGGTGGCGCGAATTGCCGACTGAATTCAATGTTGGCAATGAGTTTTGCCGTGCGGGATGGCCGAATCTCTCGCTTCATGCATGGCGGGAGGCGGACCTTGCCGGGTTCGATCCTAGGGCGTCACTGAGTCCGCCGACCACCGCCCGTTGGGGGGTAGCGGTTAGTCGTCCGTCGCAATCTGCGCAGCCAGTACATCGCATGAGCATAACGCTTCCCTTGAGACCTGATTGGGGTGGATTCGTATTTAATACTCTGTTGTATTGTCCTGTGTGCTTAGCATGTTGGGCATTGCTCGGTTTGTTGAGGTCTTGGCGTCGCATGTCGCGACGAAAGCTCCATGCATGTGCAGAATGCGGTTATCCGCGCGGCGGCAGCAACACTTGCACTGAGTGTGGTGCTCACCATGGATCATCTGGCTGAGCAAGTAGCGTGGCGTCAGGTGGCGACTGACTTGAGTCAAGTGTCGCTTTGCTTGCCTCGGAGTGTTATTCCGGATGACGGTGTTGAGGATGAAGAGGTGCTTGCCCATGGCGGTGACGAGGGCAGTCATCTTCGACTTGCCTTGCGCGAGCAGATGCCGGTAGAACGCGCGGATCGTCGGATCGTGACGAGCACGGACGCCTCGGACGGCTACTACGACGTCGACTACACTTGGGAGAAGGCCGTCGCGGGTCGCAACACCATCCGCAAGACCACGATGGTCCTGCCCGAGGGTTCGACGTTGACCTACGAGTACCTCTCGACGAGCAGTCTCCATGATGCCGACGCGAGCCGGGTGACGCGCGTCAAGGTGGCGACCACCGCCGTGGCGGACTCGTGCGTTTTGCGCATATTTTGATTGAACTGGGTTGGGAGTCCGGGTGAGCCTTCGAGGCGCATGGGAGGCGATTGGCTGTTGCGCGTGTCGGGGGAGTCGTTCGCGAAGCCGCGGGCGGCCGGGATGCGAAGACGCAAGCGGACTCGTGGGGATGCGAAGACGCAGGCGGACTCGTGGGGATGCGAAGACGCGAGCGGTCTCGTGGGGATGCGAAGACGCGAGCGGTCTCGTGGGGATGCGAAGGCGCAGGCGGACTCGTGGGGATGCGAAGACGCAGGCGGCCTCGTGGGGATGCGAAGACGCAGGCGGCCTCGTGGGGATGCGAAGGCGCAGGCGGACTCGTGGGGATGCGAAGACGCGAGCGGTCTCGTGGGGATGCGAAGACGCAAGCGGCCTCGTGAGGATGCGAAGACGCGAGCGGGGATGGGATGGCGTGGGAGTGCGCGAGGGGGGTTGTTCGCGGAACCGCGAGCGGGGATGGCGGCGTGCGGGGTCAGTCGTTGTGTTTCTGGCGGAGGCGGGGGGAGAGGCGGAGGAGGAGTTGGATGCGTTCGAACTCGTCGAGCCAGTCCTGCATGGTGGCGAGGAGTTCGTCGGTGGGGATCGGTGCGCCGGGGATGGGGCAGGCGGGTCCGAGTTGGGAGTCGGCCATGGCGCGGTAGCGGGTGAGGGTGCGGTCGCCGTAGAGGCCGCAGAACTCGTCGTCTTCGGAGAGGAAGATGACGGTGGGGACGCGCAGGCCCTGGTTGATCTGGACGCGGGCGGCGAGGTCTTTGTGCTCATCGCGGTCGAGCCAGACGAGGGTGATGCGTTCGGCGGCTTCGTCGATGCGCTGGAGGAGGGGGCCCTGCTGGACGCAGTCGCCGCACCAGATGCCCGAGAGGCAGATGACTTTCATGTCGCGCTTGAAGTCGGCGAGGAGTTTGCGCTGCGAGTCGGAGAGGGAGACCTGGTTGTAGACGGCGTTCCAGGCGTCGCGCTGGGCGGGTTTTCCGGTGGCGAGGTAGTCGGGCCAGTTGAGGCCGGCGGCGAACTTGGCGGCCAGGAAGTCGCGGTCAAGGAGCGGGGCGGCGATCGAAGCGGACGCGGGCATGGGAACTCCCGTAACAGGTCGGCCCGCCCGATCCCGGCAACGCGTGGGAGATCGAGTCGGGCAGTCAGAGCCGGATAGTACGCGAGGGCTGGGCGAGCGGTTGCCGGGGGTTCCACCCTGATTGCGGCGGCGAGTCCTGAGGCGATTCGTGTGGCTGGCGGGGGGAGGCGCCGGAGGGATCTCCGGGTCTGGTGGGCGAGTCGGCCGGTGCGTATCGGACCGCGCGGATCGCGGCCGCCGCGGCGGAGCGTGTGCTGCGTCGCGCCATTATCGCACCGGTCGGACTGAACCGGCGGGGAGCCCACGAGGCGCGAAGTCAGTTTCAAGTATGCGACGGACCGGGTCGAAAGCAGGCGAAAGCGATCGCTGCGTCGACGGCCGGTGGCGCGGTGCAAGGTGCATCGACGGCTGGGCGGGCGATCGGCGGGAGGGTGATGTGATGAATCATGGGACACATGGAGGCAACCCGGGTCCGGGAGGTTTCAGGCAGGGTGGGACCGGCCAGGGCGGCGGCGGCCTGGGGCAGGGACATGCGGGACCGGGTCCGGGGCCGGGCGCTGCGGGTCCGCCGTCGTTCGTGCCCAATACGTACTACCCGGATGAGTTCGGCCAAGGCGGATTCGGTCAGACGGACTACACGAAGATCGTCATCTTCGGCTGCGTGATGCTGACGATCATGGCGGTCGGGGGATTGATCATGAAGTGGGCGGCTCCCACGCCGGCGCCGGCTGCGGCCGCGCCGGCCGTCGTGCCGCTGCACGTGCAGGCGCAGCAGGCCGCGATCGAAGCGCTGAACACGCACCAGCAGATGATGATCGAGATGCGCCGCCAGATGGCGGAGACGGAGCGCGGCTACTACGAAGATGAGGGGATGGCGGAGTACTCGGGCGACGAGGATGGCGGCTGGTAGCCCGCGCTGCCACGATCCCATTCATCGCAGAACTCGATCAACCCCGCCGCGCTTGAACGGCGGGGTTGTCGCATGCGCCCTGCGAGGCCGCGAAAGTCGCCCTGCCCCGGCAATCGTTGGGCGCTATCGTCCCACGCGGAAGGAGCAACCATGAAGAACACACGTGAATGCTCGCGGGAATCGGCACCCTCGCGATGGGGGTGGCATTGCGCGGCAGCGGCGATGGTGCTCTCGCTCCCCGGCCCTCTGCTCGCCGCGCCGCAGCGGATCTCCGGCCGTGTGGTCGATGCCGAAGGCCGACCCGTGTCCGACGTGCGCGTCTCGCATTACTGGGCGTGGACGGGGACCGGCGAGTTCAGCCCGGGTCCGGTCCTGACCCTGGATGAGGACGGGCAGTTCGAGGGCACGCTCGAGTTCTACGGCCGGCCGCAGGGCCTGGTCGCCTATTCATCGGACGGCCTGCTCGCTGGAATAGCGATCGTGCAGCCTGACGCTTCGACGGAAGTGAAGATCATCCTGGCCCCGAGCGTGCCGGTCGAAGCACGGCTCGGATGCAGCGAACTTGACGGCGACTTGGGGTGGGTCAACTCCTACTGGATGCCCGAATCAGGTGTGCGGCCAATCATGGCCACGCCGAAGGACGGCGAACTGCACCTCCGCCTTCCCCAGCACCCAAAGTGGAACTACTGGTTCTACGGCCGAAACGTCAAGAGCGTGAGCAAAGAGATGCAGATGGAGGCTCGCGATCCGCTTTCGATGGACCTCGGTGAGATCGACTTCAAGGCAACTTACATCGCGCTCAACATCGGACGCAAGGCGGAGCAGTGGACGGTCACGGATGCGCGCGGCGTCAGCATTGACGAGGCGCAAGTGGACGACTTCAAGGGTCAATGGCTGCTCGTCGAGTTCTGGGGATTCTGGTGAGGGCCGTGCACCGCCGGCAGTTTGCCGAAACTCATGGAGTTCTACAACGAGCACCTCGACGACGATCGCTTCGAGATCATCGCCTTTCACGACGCGCGGGCCAAGACGTTTGAGGAGTTGGACGAAAAGTGCGCCGGTGTGAAAGAGAAACACTGGGGCGGCAAGGATCTGCCCTTCCCGATTCTCCTCGACAGCACGGGCGAAACGATCAAGCAGTACGACATCACCGCGTTTCCCACGCTGATTCTCTTCGATCCTGAGGGCCGGCTCGTCGGTCACGCGCCACTCGATACGCTCAAGCAGGCACTCGAGGGCAAAGTGGAAACGCCGAAACCGCGTGCGCGCCAGGTTCAATCCGGTGGATGAGACGGTCGGCAAGCCATCAACTCAAGTGCGGGGCTTCACATCGCGGAGGATCAGATCGTGAGAGCGGTCAGAAAGCAACGGGATCGCGTTCGTTTCAGTTGGGTACCTCTTCTCGCTCTGTGCTTGGCCTTGCTCAGCGCGGTTCAATCCGCCGAGGCCGGACGCGACTGGTACGTGCGCGCATCCGACGGGCGCGGTCGCGATGGAACGATAGAAAAGCCCGCACGAGACCTCGGCCACATCATTTCCGATCTGCAGGCGGGTGACCGAATCTTCATCGCCGGTGGAACGTACGAAGGCCGAGGCGGGAGCGGCGCGGATGAAATCACCGTGCCGGTGGAGATCTACGGCGGCTGGGATCCGGAGTTCAAGCGGCGCGATCCGTGGGGCGAGCACACGACAGTCTTCACCGGCGATAACTCATCCAGGAACTGGACGTCCGAAAACCGTCTCAAGATCGACGTCAGCCGGTTCGGCAAGCTCGAACCCACCCGGGTCGTGGTTGATGGGATCATTTTCGATAACGCCGCGCGCAACCGCTACTCCGCCGATGGCGCGAAGATCGAGCGGAAGGCCTCGGCGAACGAGAACCCGACGCCCGAGTCCGGTGGACTTCGGATCAGCGCGTGGCGCGAATCCGAAATCATCGTGCGGAACTGCATCGTTCTCAACACCGCTCCGACGCAGGGCGCGTTTTCGATGTGGGGTCACGAGGGCGCGAAGTTCATCATCGAGAATAACTGTGCCGTCAACAACACCGGCAATGGATTCGCCCTTCACTCCATGTGGCATCCGCGCGATCGAAAGGATCTGCCCACCTTCAGACTTGAAAGGAACACCGCACTCTTCACCGAAAAGTACGATGCCTATGGCACAATCGGCGGCTCCGCCCTCCGCCTCGAAGACGACACGGTCGTCACGCTGGTGCGTAACGTGCTCGCCTTCAATGACGCCTACGCCATCGACAATGCAAGCCAGTGCCGACAGCTCACGCTGGAGGGCAATCGCTTCGGGACGAGCCTGCAGGGCGACTACCTCGAGTTCGCCACCGCGATCGACGCCGAGTACATCGAAGATGAAGCGGAGCACACCCTCGGCGCGGAAGACAACGAGTCGGTCGATGTGCAGGCGCGCAGCCCGGCAGAGTGGACAGCGCGATACCTAGCACGCACGGTTATCGATCGTAACGCCGTCGAGTCGGGCGCCGACGCGCCCGACACGCCCTCCAACCGGATTCGCTCATTGCTGGGCGCGAACCTCCAAGGCGAAGATGTCACTGTCGACTCCGATTGCTGGCTGCCGCGGCTCGAAGTGGAGGCGGCATTGGACATCGCGCGGTCCGGACTGGGCCTGGAGAACCGCGGATGCGCCAATCCCGGTGCGCCGGTCGATCCGCGCTGATGTTCAGCCGACGCATCTCGCCTATTGAGAGCCGGCGCTGAAGACGATCTTGACAGAGCCGGTAAAGCCGCAATCCGACGACTGGAGGACCGGAACGACCAGTTCCAGCGACTTTTCGCTCGTCACAGCAAAGGCGGGGTTGCTCGCGAGGCGCCCGGGCATGACCTGACCCGAAAGCGCGGCGGCCAGATCGGCTATCGGCAGACCGGTGGAGTAGTTCACGCAGGTGCCTTGATCGCCATCGATCACAACCTTGATGTTGATCGTTCCTCTCCCTTCGGGAATTGCGACAGCGTTCTGCAGTGGCGGCGCAGCTGTGCCGCCCTCGACCTCCGAGATTTGGACGATCAGATCCAGACCTGACAATTGAACGCCTGCCTTGGCAAGCGTGAGTTCCGCGCCTTGAGGGTTCTTGAGGCGGGGTTCAATTGCCACCTTCAAGGCATTCAGCGACGCTCCGTTGCCATTTGCCGGGTCGTCGCCTGCACCGGAATTCAATTCGAAGACAATCCATGCCGTCACCAGCAGGATGATGGTGGTCACGACGGCGACGATCCATCGGCGGCGCGCCGGATCGGAGGTGCCTGCGGTTCCACGACCCGCCGAGTCGAGCGGCTCTGGCATACCAGAGCGATGCCCATCAACAACGGACTTCGCCCCGGACGTCGCTGGTGGCGCCGGATCGGGCGCGATCGCTCGTTTCACGGGCACTTCGAGCTTGTAGGCACCTGTGGCGATCTGCTGGGCGAGGGAGTGAACCGCTTCCGCCAGTTCGGAGGCCGATCCGTATCGCCTTCTGATGTCGCCGTCAATGCATCGCGCGATGATCGCCGCAAGTGAAGGATCGATGTCGCGCTCCCACCCGTGCGCAACGGGGCGATCCAGATCGCCGATGACCAGTTGGAAGAGCAGCACGCCGAGCGAGTAGATGTCTCCCTGAGCCGTGAATTGGCGGCGCTGTGGATCAGCAGAAAGTGATTCCGGAGGCGCGTAGAGGCGCGTTCCGGTGCGGCTGGATTCGTTTTCG
Source organism: Vicinamibacteraceae bacterium (assembly GCA_011525805.1). Taxonomy (GTDB): domain Bacteria; phylum Planctomycetota; class Phycisphaerae; order Phycisphaerales; family UBA5793; genus UBA5793. The sequence goes on along the minus strand of WYBR01000133.1, from coordinate 10,213 downwards.
GTGAGTTGAGTCTCGGTGAAACCCGATTGCTTGATCTGGTGCCCGGTCAGCACCGCCGGGTCGGCGAGCATGCCGATGCCGAAGTCGATGATCATCGGTCGGGGCGCGCCGGAATCGTCAAGCGTGATGAGGATGTTCGCCGGCTTGAGGTCCTTGTGCAGCACGCCTGCGGAATGCGCTGCGGCGACCGCATGCGCCGTGCGGGCCAGGAGATCAAGTCGCACGGCGAGGTCCATCGATGCGACGCCGCCCTGCTGCGCTGCCCACTCGCGCAGATCGCCGTGCGGCGAATACTCGTACTCAATGCTGAAGGGTGGATGATCGAGATTGACTTCAAAGAGCTGCGCGATGTCGGACCGGTTCCCCAGCGACTCGCGCAACACTCGAAACAGCGTCAGTTCCCGCCGCAGCCCGCGAAGTCGTTCGGCATTGAAGCAGAATTTGAAAACGCGCAGAACGCCTGTCTGCACGTGCTTAGCGAGCCAGACTTCGCCGAATCCTCCTTCGCCGATCTGACGGAGGAGCCGCCACTTCTCCCGGGCGGGCACCGGAAGGCCGGCGGCAGGCCGCCAGTCGTACATCGCTTCGGCGCCTGGCGGAATCACGCGCTGGGCCTTCTCGCTGTCCTTCGGCGGCGCCAGCGGCGCCACGCCGCTCACACCGACTTCGTAGACCTCGATGGGTGCATCCGCGCCCTTGAACAGATAGGGTCCGTGCGCCAGCCATCGCAGCTCCGAATCCTCCCCCGATGTCGATGAAGGATCGGCGCGAATGAACTGCCGCGCATCGTCGAACGCACCGCGTGTCAGCAGGATCTGCCCCGGAAGCGCCAGCGACTCAACGCGCGAGGAGAGATCCGCCGCCAGCCCGACCATTTTCTGCTTCCCATAGATGTCCGGCCCGAGGTCCGCCACTTCGCCCATGTGAACGCCGATTCGCACGAGAAACCGGCACGGGTCGTCGCCCGCCGATATCGCGTTGTCGGGTCGAGGGAGATCCGCGATAAAGCGCTGGAATTGCAGCGCCACCGTTACCGCCGTGCTCGCGGTCGGGAATTGCACCATGAACCCGTCGCCAGTGTCCTTGAGGATCTCCGCTTCGGGGATGGCGGCGACGAGTTCGCGCATTCGCGAGTCGTGCGCGGAAACGAGCCTCGAGTAAACTCCAAGACCGAGGCGTGACTTCATCGCCGTCGAATCGACGATGTCCGTGAACATGAGAACGACCAGACGGGATGGATGGCGTCCTGATGATGTTCCGCCGTCCCGGGCAGGTTGGACGTGGGGAGGGTCGTTCACGCGGATTCGCTCCGGCGGCGGGGTGCGAGCAGTCTATTCCTGGAAAGTCCTCCGGGTGTCGCGCGTTGATGCCCGTTCTGTGCGAGCCCCGTTGGCGGGCCAATCCGATTCCGCCTATACTCCGGGCCGATCGCTTGAGCGATCCAGCCCGCCCAGGTGGCGAAATTGGCAGACGCGCCAGCTTGAGGTGCTGGTGGGAGTAAAATCCCTTGGAGGTTCGAGTCCTCTCCTGGGCACTTGCTCTGAGTCGAAGCATTCCGTCGACTCGCGACCGATCTCGAAGGCCCCCGCGCTTGCGGGGGCCTTTGCATTCCGTGGTACGCGGCCGCGGCGTTCGCGCGGACCCGGCGGCGCGGTCGATTCACTACCATCCGAGCCGGCTGACCCATTCATCCGGCTTCTGCCAGAGCGGCGGCTTGAGGCGCTCGATGACCGCGACGCGGTGCTCGTCGGAGAAGATGAGCCGCAGCGTGTATGGCTCGGTGGCGTCCATGCTGTACTCCCACGCCCTCTGGTAGTGAATGACATCGTCCGGCGGCCCGACGGCCTGGAGCACCTGCATGGCGCTTGCGCCTTCCTGAACCAGATCGACGCGCGTCGCGCGCGGCGCCGGCAGCGGCGGCAGCGAGATGTAGGGATCGCTGTAGTCCGCACCGGCAAGGCGAAAGAACGTGCAGGGCAACTCTTCGGGCCTCTCGCCGAGCATGCGGAGGGCATCCTGGACGATCCGCCGGAGTGTGAGCGACGACCAGGAGAACGGGTTGATCTCGTCGGAGGAAGCCCCCGCGTTGAAGTCGGGCACCACGCTGGAGGAACCGGAGTCGTTGCGGTGCTGAAGAGTGGAGAGGAGTGGAACGGCCGCGCGCTCGCCGTTCTGCGCTGCGATGATCGCGGCGGTCTGAACGCGATACGTGCGCTCCCACTCTTCCTCCTGTTCGAGCCGTCCGATGTTCTCCGCCCCCCGCTCCAGCGCCTCAAGAACAAACTCACGCTCGACCCTGAAGCAATCCGGCAGGAGCGAAGGGTCGTTGCGCGGACACAGGCGGCGGCCGGTGATGTCGAGAATGACGCGGTTCTGCCACGCCGGCCTGACGACAAAGAAGAGTTCATCGCCGCGCTCGAGGTAGTACCAGTGCGAGAAGGCGGTCCACATCGGCCCCGCGGTCGTCCACGAGACGTGCGCCTCGTTCTCCTGCTGCGTGAACTCGTCGAGGAGTCTGATCTTGACGGCGACTTGGGCGGTGACGGGTTCGAGAACGAAGAGTTCATCTCCGCCTGTCCAGATCGTGGCCCAGGCGTCGTCGTGGAGAAAGAGGCGCACGGGCGAGGACTCGTCTCTGGGCTGCGCGCGCTGCCAGACGAGATCGCCGGTGGTCTCGTCGTAGAGGGAGTAGACGAAGTTGTCCGCGAAAGGCGTCGACTCTCCGCCGGCGTTGGCGGGCGACCTGGCCTCGAGCCGGTACCGGCCGTTGGGCGAGTGCGCAATCCGATCGGAGTAGTAGCGCGGCGTGGCGCCGGCCGCGTTGCCTCCGACGCATACGAGAATCAAAGCGGCATGGCGAGCGAAGCAACGAGAGGCTCGGGCGAGTCGCATGGTTCCTCCAGTCAGCGCGGCAGTCGGCGCCTGGCCGCGCGGGCGACGACCACGTCGGGATCCGCGGCGAGCGATTGCAGATGCGCTGCGGCGGTCGGTTCAGTTTCGGCGAGGCTCCACAGCGCCTCGGCGGCGAAGAGCCGGACCGATCGGTTCTCGTCGGCACAGGCGACGACAAGAAGATCTCGAGCCGGCGCGGCGCCGGGCCCGAGCGACGAAAGCGCCCGCGCCGCCGCGAGGCGGACCGCGCTCGTTTCGCTTTGCAGGTCGGTCGTCAGCCTCTCAAGGCTGGGGCCGAGCAATTGCGGATGGCGTCGCGTGATCTCCGCCGACGCGGCGCGAACGTGAACCTCGGCATGGAGCAGGCCATCGAAGATGAGGCGGCGGCTTTCGGCGTGGAGTGGATCGATCAGGCCGATCGACTCGACATGCACGGCGCGGGTCAGGGGCGCGGTATCCTTGATCTGCTCGAACAGGTACGGAAGCGCCGCGATCGCCTCGGGGCCGATCCGGCCGAGCGTGCGGACAATCGAGTCTTTGAGCGACTCGCTCGAGTATGTCCTCATTTCGCGCTGCATGAGATCCAGGAGGGGTTCAACGGCCTCCGCGGGCGCGGGGATGTAGGCGCCGAGGGCGTCAACGGCCGTGTCGGTGTAGTACTCGTCCTGCGCCCCGGGCCGTGTGAGCACGGCGATCAGCGCAGGAATGGCCCGACGGCCCTGAGGCGCGATGGCTTGAATCGCTCTCAGCGCGGAGTACATCTCGTATTCGCCGTTCGCCTCGATCGTGGCGATGAGTTCATCGATGGCGGGGAGCGCGCGCGGCCCAAGAGCGACCAGAAGACCAAGTGCGTGGTTCCGCATCTTCTTGCCGGCGGATTCGTCCCGCAGCACCGCGGCGCATTGCTTCGCGAGCAGCGTCTCCTGCCAGGGCCGCAGGTTGACGGATTCGACCACTCCCCAGTTCTCGTTGATCTTGAAGCGGCTGTCGAGTTGCTTGATGACCTCGTCCGCAGGCGAATCCGCATGCGAGTAGGCGAGGATGAGCACGGTCGTCGGCGCGTACCGCGCCCATCCCGAGCGGCGCACGGCCGGCGCTGCGCCGAGCGCGGACGCGATCACGCAGGTGCAAACCGCGACGAGCGCCCATCGCCATCGGCGATGCGTCCTCCGCAGGTGGCTGAACTTCGCAACGCAGCGGCCGCACTCGGGGCAGGTGATGGGCAGCGTCTCAACTCGCGGCGCAATCTGATACCAGCAGCGCGGGCAGCGCAATCGTCCGCGAGATCGATCCGCGAAGAGGGACCACGCGAGCAGCGACACGCCGACCATGCCCGCGAGCGAAGCGCCGATGTACCAGGGCCAGTCCATCGAAAACCTCCCGTCCCGCGCAGGACTCTATGCACCCGGCCGGACACCGGATGGATGAGCCTGAATCGCGGAGGTCCGGCGCAGCGCATGTCCCCACTGATCTCCCGCCGTCGGCCGGGACCGCGCGCCGGCGCGATCGACCGATCCCCACGCCTCGCCGTCCGTTCAGGGCGTCAGTGCGGAGCCGACGGCGGCGGCGAAGGCGCGGCGCAACTGCACGATGAGGACGATCTGCCAGATCATGGCGATGAGGCTGGCGAGTCCGCCGGTGCAGCCGGCGAGGCCGCCGCCGATCAGGCCGATGAGCGCCGGGCCGGATTGCGGCAGGTTGCCGCTCCCCGGTGAAGCGCCGGAGGCGAGCATCGAAGCCATGCTCACGACGCCGCCGACGAGCGCCACGCTCGATCCGATGACGCTGATCCACAGGATCACCCGCGCCCAGCGCTCCAGTTTTTCATCCACGACGCGCCGGGCGAGGACGGCAAAGTGGAGCAGCACGCCGAGGCCGACGAGAATCCCCAGCGCGCCGGCCGGCATCTGCACGAGGCCGGCGCGCATCTCCTCTTCGGGGGTCGCCGCGATGCTGGCGAGATACATGCCCGGCAGCGTAAGCACATACTGCGGGATGATGAGATAGCGCGCGAGATTCGCGCCGAGCCGCTGCTGATGCGCCGGCGGCGTGTCCGGGTCGGCCGCGGTCACCCACCAGATAGCGATGGTGAGAAACACGCACGTGACGGCCGACACCGCCAGGCCGATGAGCGCGCGCAGCGCCGGATCGCTTCGCAGCGCGAAGGCGACGCCGGCGTTGGCCAATCCCATCGCCACCGTGAAAAGCAGGGCGATGAGATAGAGCATCAGGCCGTCGGCGACCTTCTTCACCCACGTCGCGCTGGCGTAGCGCAGCAGATTCGATTCAAGGGCGGGCCCCACGGGCGTGCGGCACTCCGGGCACTCACCCTGCGGATCGACGCCGCGAAGGATGTGCCCGCACGCGGTGCAGCGCACGGGCTCGTCGATGCGCCCCCTCTCGTCGAGGAGCACGACCGCGCGGCCGATGAGCGAGACGGCGATGTTCGCGCCGCAGGCCGGGCACAGCCCCCCCGCTCCCGCTCCCTTGAGAGACGCGTTGCATGATGAGCAGGGAACATCCTCAAGAATGTGGCCGTCCCGGTCCACACGAAGCACCACGTGAGCCATGGAGGAGCGCCTTTCCGCCTTCACCGCCTTCACCGCCTTCACCGCCGATCGGTCCGGCGAAGCGATCAGGGGGGCGATCATCCTACCCCCCGAAGCGCGACGAAGGCTGAGCGCCGCCGCGGTCGCAGACCGTGGTCGCAGGGCGCAGTCGCCGGGCGCGAGATCAGGGAAATCACCCATAGCGCGGTGCGCGGGGCCGGGTCTAGCCTTTGCCGCCTTGCGGGCGGGCCGGGTCCACGTCGGATCTCCCCTCCCGCCGATCGGAGACGCACATGCACGAAGCGGCGCCTCTCACCCTGACAGAGCGAACCGCGGCGCCGGCCCCGACGGCGGCGCCGGCCGCCTCGCCTGTCGACTCGCTTGCCGCCCTCATCGGCGACACGCCGCTGCTCGAGATCGAGTACCGCTTTGACGGCGTGCCGCGCCGCCTCTACGCCAAGTACGAAATCGAAAACATGACCGGCAGCATCAAGGACCGCATGGCGGCCCACATCATGCGCTGCGCCTACGCAACGGGCGAACTGCGGCCGGGCGACGCCATCGTCGAGGCCTCCAGCGGTAACACCGGCATCTCCTTTGCCGCGCTGGGCACGGCCCTCGGCCACCGCGTGCGCATCTACATGCCCAACTGGATGAGCCGCGAGCGCGTGCAACTGATTCAGAACTTCGGGGCCGAAGTCATCCCCGTCTCGCAGGAGCAGGGCGGCTTCGTCGGCGCGGTGCAACTCGCCGAGCAGCACGCCCGCGACAACGAGCGCATTTTCCTGCCGCGCCAGTTCGAGAATCCCGCCAACACCCAGGCGCACGAGATGACCACCGGGCCGGAGATCGAGCGGCAACTCGCCGCGTTCGACCGTCAGGCCGATGCGTTCGTCGCGGGCGTGGGGACGGGCGGCACGGTGATGGGCCTGGCCCGCTTCCTCCGCCGCAACGGGCGGAGCGTGCGCATCCACCCCCTCGAACCGGCCAACTCGCCGACGCTGCGCACGGGCAAGCACCTCGGCCATCACCGCATCCAGGGCATTTCCGACGAGTTCATCCCCGCCGTGCTCGATCTCGAATCCCTCGACGAGATCGTCGATGTGTGGGACGGCGACGCGATCATCATGGCCCAGAACCTCTGCCGCTCGCTCGGCCTGGCGGTGGGCATCTCCTCGGGCGCCAACGTTCTGGGCGCGATGAAACTCGTCGAGCAACTCGGGCGCGAGGCGACGGTCGTCACGGTGCTGCCCGATTCGAACAAGAAGTATCTCTCGACGGACCTGTGCCATGCGGAGCGCGTCGAAGCGGCCTACCTCTCGTCGCGCGTCGAGTTGGTGCGGTTCCGCGCGGTGCGGTGAGAGGATGAAGCGTCAGGCGCGAGGCGGTCGCCCCACCGGCGGCATGTCAGCGATGAGGGCGCCGCACTCCGGGCAGCGATCGGCGAGGGGTTTGTCGGCGAGACCCTTGAGGTCATAGTCGCACTTCACGCAAATCGGAAAGCCCATGCGGCGCAACCCGGAGTTCAGTCGCCGCCGACCCGGACGAGCAAAGAGCACCGGTCCAGCGATGAGCGGGACGAGACAGGCGACCGCGATGACCGGCCACGTCGTCGGCGAGTCCATGAGCGAGCGCCCCCAGTCGCCGCCGAGAAGTTCCAGCGCGAGAATGAGCAGCGGCGCCAGCGACATGACTGCGACGGTCCCGACGGTCGGCCAGGAGCAGAGCGTGTACCAGAACAATTGCCACTCCTGGCCACGGTCGAGTTGGTAGTTCCCGAATCGCGTCCGGCGATGCCGCCACAGACCGCTCACTCTTCCACCTCGCAGCCGCACTCCGGACACACGGCATGGCGGGCGCCGCGGAGGTCGTAACCGCAGGTGCGGCAGGTTCCGTCGATGTGCCCACGGCGCGGCAGAAGCAGCGCTGCGCCGACCGCGCCGGCCAGCGGCAGCCACAGCGGCACCACGCGCACCTTCGTCGTCACCGTTCCCGCCGTCAGCGTCGCCCCGGTGAACGACCAGCCCGTCCACCAGAGCGTGCGGCCGAATCGCTGCGAGCCGTTGTAGAGAATGCGGCTGTTGCCCAGCGGCCGGCTCGTCCAGACCAACGCCCCATCGACCAGTTGCACGCGGCTCAGGTCGCCCATCGGCCGGCGCGTGCCCGGCCGCCAGTAACTCACCGCCCAGCACAGCACCATCAACACCGCCACCGAGAACAGCATGCGCCTGGCCATGCGCCCATGGTATTCGACCCGATCCCCGGGCGATGCACCGCAACGCGAATCGCCACGGCGGCGGAGTATGATGCTCGCAACCGCCGCGGAGAGGGTCCATGTCGCCCGACGCCTTTCGATCGATCGCCCTGAGCCTGCCCGGGAGCGAGGAAGGCTCGCACGGCGGGCATCCGGACTTCCGCGTCGGCGGCAAGGTCTTTGCCAGCCTTTGGGATGACGACCTGCACGGCATGGTGAAACTCACGCCGGAGCAGCAACTGGAGTACGTCGAGGCGCACCCGGAGGTGTTCGCGCCGGTGAAGGGCACTTGGGGCATCCGCGGCTGCACGCGCGTGACACTCAAGGCCGCGAAGGCGCCGATCCTCCGCCGCGCCATGCGCGACGCCTGGCGCAATACGGCGCCGAAGCGGCTGCTCGGGGAGCACGGCGAGTCGTGAAATCAACAGGCGCGGGCTCGATTCTCAACCCCGCGCGTCGTTGAACTCCATCGTGCCGAATGTGTTGTAGTCCATGTAGTAGGACCACAGGGCGAATCGCCGCATGTCGGCGCGTCTGTAAATCTTGCCGAAGCCGTTGTCTACGAGTTCGCGCCAATCGAGTCCTTCGCCGTAGTGATCAAAGAGCATGGCGTTGCGGCTGGCCCGCACAACTTCATCTTCGACGGGAGTCTGGTAGATCACGCAGTGCAGCAGGCCGTTCCACTCAGTGAGGATGCAATGACCCTCCGCGATCTCGTAGCAGCGGTCATAGGCGCGCGCCGCCTTCTTGTGCGGCGCTTCCTCGATCAGTTCACCTGGGCATTCGACGAAGCGCCAGGGCGACAGGAGTTGAAACAGCGGCAGTTCCATTCGGCCGATCATACCGCGGGGAAAAGAACCGGGCAGCGCACTCCCTCTTTCCGACTTCGATGGCCCCTCAACCGCAGCCGCCTTGGAAATCTCAATCCGGCAGAGGCAACTTTGGTATCGCCTGCGCCGCCGCCTCACTGATTGTGCGCATGTGATCCGTCGCGACCGACCACACGCGATCGAGGTCGACGCCCCAGTACACATGCACCATGATGTGCCGCATCTGCACGATGCTGCCCCAAGGCAGTTGTGGCGCCAACGCTCGGCCCGCTTCGGTCATGCGCGCGACCGCCTCGCCAATCTCCTGAATCGCGTGCAGCACCGCGCGGCGCAGCATGTCGTCGCTCTCCAGATCTGAGCGCTGCCGGCCGGCGACGAATCGAGCATGTGCTCGTAGCGAATGCGATCGCTGATGCGCGACTCGACGGGATCACGCGGCATAGGCGACCCGCGCCTGCCGGCGAATGCGGTCCCGCAGGTAGGGATGCAGCATGTCCGGAGTGTGCAGATGCACCTGCCGGCCCATCAGATTCGTCAACTCCAGTTGCAGTGATGCGAGGTCCAGGAGGTTCAGCGTGTCCGGAGGCAGCAACTCGATGAGCACATCCACGTCGCTGTCGCTGCGGAAGTCCTCCCGCGTAATCGACCCGAAAAGCGATAACTCGCGGATGCGGTTCCGCCGGCAGAATCGCTCCAGGTCGGCGTCGTTGATGGACAGGTCATGAAGCCGCATGCTCTCAAGTGATTGTAGGAGGTCGTCGCGACCGCCGGCGCGGCAAATGCCGACCGACGCACGCCCGGTCACGCGCCTCGCCTCACCCCCCATCGCCGTCCCTCCGTCCCGTCCCGGTGTCGATCCAGCCCATGCCCTCCTCGGGAAACTCGGGCACGAGCCGGCGAACATGCGCGGCCAGCGCGCCGGTGTGATGCTGGATGTGGCGGATGTTGTAGAGATGCATCTCCGCGCGGCTGAAGGGTCGGCCGAAGCCGCTCTCGCCCGCCAGGTCCGCCTCGGTCTCTTCCGCCAGGACGCGGCGCACCTTCGCCAGGCAGTAGTCGGCGTATTCAAGGGCGCGCGTCTGCTTGAGCCCCGGCGGCAGTTGCCCCTTGGGCAGCGGCCGGCCGAACGGCAGGCCGCGACCCTCCATCACGAATTCGTGCGAGACGAAGTCTTTTGCGCTGCGGCCGAGGTAGACATCCGTCCACATCAGCGTGTGCAGAGCGACGACGCCGACCGGATAGTTGGCGACCCTTTTCTCCCAGTGCTCGGCTGGGCACGAGGCCATGGCATCTCTGAACATGGAAATCGCCGCTTCGTACTGGCCGAGGAGCATCTGGTGCATGAGTGTTGGCATGGGCGATGATACCGGCGTGCACGGCGCGGGTCAGTCCGGCGGATCCCGTGGTCCGGAGGGAGGCTCCCCTCGGCCTGAGTCTCGGGACCGAAGGCTGCGACCGGAGGGCCGCGCCGATGCGCGGAGGGAAGATCAAAGTAGCTCGTTAGTCAATCGCGCGCTCGCGTGGCCCGCGCTCCCAGAGCGTCGCTTGACCACGGCACCCGGCCGTTGAGTTGTGATGAGGTGTAATTGTGGGTCGTGGGTGGTTGGGGGTGCCGTGGTGCGCAGGGAGGCTTTGCGACCGGAGGGCCACGCCGTCGCGCGGACGGGCGATCAAACTGGTTCGATTGT
>WYBR01000022.1 GCA_011525805.1 Vicinamibacteraceae bacterium | reverse complement strand
TGGCCAACAGCACCGGCTCCTACACCCTGCCCGGCGGCATCTGCGCCGGCACCCAACTCGGCCTGAGCAGCAGCGGCCTGCAACTCGTGTACTCGGGCAACACCGGCGCCAACGGCTCCGGACAGGTCTCGAGCAACGCCGGCACGGGGGCCTGCCGCAAGTACCTCCAGATGATCGTCGTGGACGGCAGCCCGTGCACCACGAGCAACGTCGTGCAGATTCCGTGATCTGATCGAACTCGACGGTCGAGTCATCGACCGAGCAACTACCGAGCAGCCTCGCTCCAATGGGAGCGGGGCTGCTTTCTCATTGGCGGATGGCTGTTCAATCGCGGCGAGGCCGGAGGCCCCGCGAGGTTTCAACGGTGAGGGTGGGATTCGAACCCACGGTAAGAACGAGTCCTACACCGGTTTTCAAGACCGGTCCCTTCAGCCGCTCGGGCACCTCACCAATGGTGAACTCTACGCGGTGCAGCGGAGGCCGTCCCGTTTGCCCGCTCGCGTACGAGTCGGCGCCGGGCGCCGCCTGAAGGGTGACGCACGATGAGATCGCGTCGCCGGCAAGCCGTGCGGCCTTCAGGCAGCACGGCGGCGCGGCGGGGGCATGGAGCCGGCGTCGGACTTCTCCTCCGCCGAACCCAGAGTGTCGGAGAGGCCGAGCACGCGCGTCACCGTCACGCCGACGATGAGGAACATCGCCGTCACCCACACCAGCGCCAGACAGGCGCCGACGACCTGGATCAGTCGGCCGCCGAGCGACTCGTTCCATTGCGAGCCGAGGGCGAGCAGTGCCGCCGCAGCGAAGGGCGTCGCCGCCGTGAAGAGCCAGAAGACCGCGCGATGCTTCATGTGACACTCCTGCGATGGGTCTGCGAACATCAGGCGCCGTGAGCCGCGTCGTCCTCGACGCGCGATCGCGTGCGAGCGGGCAACAAGCGACATCCCGCACAGCCGAAAGGCTGATGGGCCGGTGACTTCATCAGGCGGGTGAGCGAGGCTCGCAGATGCAACGCGTTCGCCGAGGTGAGCGGCCCCCGCATGGGAGCGCCAAGCGACCGCCGTGTTGCGACACGATTGTAGTGCGGCGCGGCGCGGAATCTGTACGGTATCCGTTTGGTCTGCAGGTCGCGTCCCGCCTCGGCACACCCGATCCCGCATCCGGGCGGGCGGAGCCTCGCGGGCGCGGCCTACGATGTGCCCGCATCCCCGGCCTGCTCGTCCCCCTTTCCGTGGAGCGTCAGACGATGAAACTCGCCACCCTCGGCTGCGCCGCGATCGCCGCGTCTCTGCTCGCCGCGCGCCCCGCCGGCGCGCAGCGCCTCACGACGGAAGTGATTACTCGCGACGTCACCATGCCGACCTGGGCCGGAGCCGCTCCCGGCGACCGCGACCGTATCTTCATCACTGAGCGCAACTCGGGTCTGGTGAAGATCGCCAAGGATGGGCAGGTGCTGCCCGCGCCATTCCTGGATGTGTCCGCCAACCTGCGGCCGCGCTTCGACGGGGGGCTGATGTGCATGGCCTTCGACCCCGACTTCGCCGACAGCGGCTACTTCTACGTCTACTACACCGATCGGCGCAACGACGCCGTCGTCGAACGATTTGAAGTGTCGAGCGATCCCGACGTGGCCGACCCCGCGACGCGCTTTGAGGTCATCCGGATCGAACGGACCGGGACCGAAGACATGCACGCAGGCGGCTTCATCGGCTTCAGCCCGACGGACGGCTGCCTCTACATCACCTCCGGCGACGGCGGGCCGCAAGGTGATCCCAACGGCAACGCGCAGAACGGCCGGCTCCCCCTCGGGAAGATCCTCCGCATCGCGATCGCCGGCGACGCCGGCTACACCATCCCTCCCGACAACCCGTTCATCGGCCGCTCGGAGTTTCTCCCCGAGATCTGGGCGCTGGGCATCCGCAACCCCTGGCGCGCTTCCTTCGACTCGCGCACCGGCGACCTCTACGTCGCCGACGTGGGACATGAATCGTGGGAGGAAGTAACCTTCATCGCCGAGGGCGACGGCGGGCGCAACCTCGGCTGGGCGATCGCGGAGGGCAGCCGGTGCTTTCCGCCGGATCGATCCTGCGATCGGCGGGGCCTGAGCGACCCGATCGTCGAGTATCCCCACGGCGGCGAGCCGCCGCGCTGCTGCATCATCGGCGGCGCGGTCTATCGAGGATCATCCATGCCCCTGCTTGACGGTCACTACTTCTACAGCGACTTCTGCTCGGGCGAGATCTGGTCGCTGCGCTACGACGGGCAGCACCTCGCCGAGACGCTCGATCACAGCGGTCAGATTCGCCGCCCCGATGGGCAGCGCTTCGGCGGCCTCTCTTCCATCACGCAGGACCACGAGGGCGATCTGCTCATTGTCGACTTCACTTCCGGCGTTTACCGCGTCGTCACCGTCATGCAACTCGAGGCGCCGCCGCTCATCGGCTCAGAGCGGGCCGAGTTCACCATGACCGGCGCTGCGCCGGGCAGCCGCGTCGTTCTGCTCTACAGCCTGGCGAGAACCGGACGCACGCGGCTGGAGCAACTCGATGTCACCGTCGCGCTGACCGACCCGCTCGTCGCCGGCTTCGCCACGGCGGACGGCGAGGGCCGTGCCCGCTGGACGGTGCCCATCCCGCACACGGCGCGTGGCCGGGCCATCTGGTTCCAGGCCGCCGAGCGCGGCAACGCGAGCAACGTGGCGAAGCGCGTCGTCGAGTGATCCCAAGCGCGCTGTGATTGCTCACATCGGCTCGTACGTGAACTGCTGCCCGCCGATCGAGGCTTCGTACATCAGCCCCGCTTCGCCAAAGGTGAAGACGGCCACGCCGCCGGCGTACTTCGCGTTCGCTCCAGCGCCGGAGGTAAGGCCGACGGCCGTCGCCTGCGCGGCGAAGCGGATGTTGCCGGTCTTGAATCGCTCGACGTCGCGATTGGCCTCAAAAACGATGATTTCGGAGTAAGACTGTCCTCCGAGTTGCAGGCCGATCGAGCCTTGTGTGAGGTCGCAATAGCCCACCGGCTGTCCGCCCTGATAGAGCACGCCGCGGCCATACGCGCCGCCGACGCCGACGGCTCCCTTGCCGACGGTCGGGAAGACCGCGTAGCCCGGACTGGAATCAAGCAGGCTGCCGAGACTCGGGTCGGCAGCCCGGGCGCGTTCGAGCGTGGCCTCGACCTCGCTGCGCATGATGGCGCGATCCGCCTCCGACTCCGGGGCCGTCGAGCAGCCGGTGAGCGCCGCGGCCGCCGCGAGAATGAGCCCGGCACACGCACACAGGCAGAGATTTCGCTTCATCGCCATGTTCCTTTCGTGATGGGGTGGACAGCAGGATCAAAGCGCGCTGCCCGCGAAGGCTCCACTCGACGCGCCGCGATGGCGGCAGCCTGGATTCAACTCGCCGAACCGGTGGTGCGGCCTCGCCCGGGCGAGTGCGGGTTTCAACTTGACGGACTCGGCGCGGCAATCACCGTGCCGCACTCCGGACAGGCGGCGTGCGCTGCGCCCCGCAGGTCGTAGCCGCACTTCTCGCACCGCCCAGGAGCGAGCGGCTGGTCGCGCCGCCAGATCCAAGCCGTCGGGACGGCGGTGAGCAGTACAACCGTCCAGATGGGAATGTAGATCGCCGTATCGCGCAGCCCGTCGGACCGGCTGCGCCGCCACCAGCCGTGAAAGGTCCAGTAGTGCATCGGGCTGTGCCGGGCCGGCCCCCGCGTGCGCAATTGGAGCGGCGTGATCTTGAATGGCTCGGTCCACATGACGTTGATTCGCCCGGACGCGACGCCGCCGCCCAGCGAAGGCGTGATCGACCCGCCCCACCCCCACCAGATGCCCCCGACCCACATCGCCGAGAGGAGCACGGTCAGGAATGTTCCGATCCACTTGCAGAGGTTACGCTTGCGACGTCGCATTTTCGGTCCGACTCGGATGCGGCTCGTACGGATCCGCACTCAAGGCAGTCGCTTGCGTGTTTGATCCGTTTCCGGCTGCTGTCGGCTGGGTGGGAAGTCCGGATCCGCCCTGCGGCGCGCCTCACTGAACATCTCCCGGGCCGCCTCATGCGCGATCACCTGCCCGCGGCGAATCTGGTTCTCGCCACGCTCAAACTCTGCTGCCAGGTGCATCGCTTGGATGACCTCATCAAGCGTGGACTCATCAGCCATCAAGTCGAATTCCCTCCGTGCGCGGTCCTTGGCGTTCATGATGATTCCAGCGTCCTTTCCACCTTCTGCTTCCACTCCTTAAACCCCGCGCGACCCATGAGGCCGAAGGTGGCGACCTTGCCCGTCTCCACAGCCGGTTGGTCATAGGCGTTGATGTTCAGAATCAGCCCCGCGTACGCCGTCACCACCTCCCACAATTGAATGAACGCGCCGACGTGCTCAGCCGTGAGGCGCGGCAGTGTGATCGTAAAGTTCGGCCGCTCGCTCTCGACGAGCGCGTACTCCGTCGCGCGCTTTTCGGCGGCGATGAGTTGGCCGAGCGTGTGGCCGTGGAGGTAGGAGATCGCATCCACCTCAAGTGTGGAGGGGATCGGCACGTCGCGCTCCCATTGCGCGAGATCGACGAAGCCGATGACCTTGTCATTCGGTCCCTCGCGGTAGAGTTGCACCTGCGAATGCTGGTCGGTTGTGCCGAGCGCCTTGATGGGCGTGGCGCCGGCGAAGACTTCGCGGCCGCCGAGATCGAGGCGCTTGCCGAGGCTCTCGGCCCAGAGTTGGCGGTACCAGTCGGCGAGGCTGTAGAGGGCGTTGCAGTAGGGCATCATCACGTGGTTGCCCTTGCCGCGCTTCGTGAACTCCATCAGGAGCCAGGCGAGCATGGCGGCGGGGTTGTCTTTGAGAGTGCGCGACTGGCAGCGCTGGTCCATCGCGGCGGCGCCGGCGAGCAGCGCATCGATGTCAATGCCGCACATGGCCGCGCTGAACAAACCCACCGGCGACAAAACGCTGAAGCGCCCCCCCACGCCATCGGGCACCGGCAGCGTCGCGTAACCCTCAGCATCCACGATCGACCGCATCGTGCCGCGGCTGGGGTCGGTGATGGCGATGATGTGCTTGCGATACGACTCGCCGAGATGCGCCTTGAGCCAGTCGCGGAAGATCATGAACTGCGCCGCCGTCTCGGCCGTCTCGCCGGACTTGGAGATGACGTTGACGGCCGTGTGCGCCAGGCCCGGATCCTTGATCTCGAGGTGGCGCATGTGATCGCCCACAAAGTGCGGGTCGACGTTGTCGAGCACGTAGAGGCGCGGGCCGGTGCGGTGGGTGCATGGCGTGAGGTTGTGGATGTGCTCCTTGAGCGCGGCCTGCAAGGCGATGTTGCCCAGGGCCGAGCCGCCGATGCCGAGCACGATCAGATGCTTGCACCGCCGGCCCTTCGAGGCGGACTCAAAGTGGGCGTTGGTGTCGGCGACGACGCGCTTGACGGCGGCGAGATGCGCGCTTCGCAGCGGGTCGTGGCACAGGCCGCGCCAGCGCGTCTCACCGCCGCGGTCCATCGCGGCGAGGCGGTCGGTGAGGGCGGACATGCGGTCCTGAGCGGCGTCGAAGTCGGTGCAGCCGAGGCCGTGGCCAGCTCCGATTCGGTCGGCGAAACAGTTGGCGATGTCGAGTGTGAGGTGCTGCGTCATGCCCAAGGGTATGCGCTGCCTCCCACGCCCACGATAAGGCTCCGCGAATCGTGGGGTGCATCTCTCCGAAGAAGATCTGCGAATCGTGGGGTGCGCCATGCGGGTGCCACACAGCATCCCGAACGTGCTGTGTGCGAACGGGCAATGATGTGCGATCGCCTCTGCACCCCCGCACACATCGCCTGAAGCGGACCGATGTGTGGCACCCGCACTTGCTCCCCTGCCGTGCTCCCCTCCGCAGAGCCTGCGAGTCGCGGCTAAACATCGGTGCTCCGCGCCGCCTCCAGCATGCCCCTGCTTTTGCGACTTCTGCGCCCTTTCGCGGCAATCCCGCTCGCCCGCCCCTACGATCCATTCCTGCGCCCGATGCGCCGATTGGAGCCTCCTTCATGCCCCTGACCAAAGAACAGATCATCGACGCCCTGCGGACCGTCAACGACCCGGAACTGCACAAAGACCTCGTCACGCTCAACATGGTCAAGAGCGTGGCGGTGGATGGCAGCGCCGTCGATCTCACCATCGAACTCACGACCCCCGCGTGCCCGCTCAAGGACCAGATCCGACACGACATCGAGAAGGCCGTGCATGCGAAGGCCGCGAGCGTCGGCGAGCGTCTCAGCCGCATCGACATCGACTTCACCGCCGACGTGCGCAGCGCTCAGGATCGCGTGGCCGGCAAGGAGAACCCCTTGCCGGGCGTGCGGAACATCATTGCCGTCGGCGCGGGCAAGGGGGGCGTGGGCAAGTCGACCGTGGCCGTCAACCTCGCTGTGGGCCTGGCGCGCTTCGGCGCCCGCGTGGGGCTGCTCGACGGCGACATCTACGGCCCCTCAATGCCGACCATGCTCGGCCTCAACGCCGCCGAGGTGAAGGCCCGCAACAATCTCATCCAACCCTTTGCCGCCCACGGCATCGTCGCCATGACCATCGGCGTGCTCGTCGAGCCGGAGAAGCCGCTCATCTGGCGCGGCCCGATGGCGCACGGGGCCTTCAAGCAACTCGCCACGCAGACGGAGTGGGGCGAACTCGATTACCTCATCATCGACCTGCCGCCGGGCACGGGCGATGTGCCCCTCACGCTGGCACAGATGCTCCCCGTGACGGGCGCGGTGATCGTCTGCACGCCGCAGCGCGTGGCGCAGGACGATGCGCGGCGGGCCGTGCGGATGTTCCAGCAACTCGGCGTACCGATCCTCGGCGTCGTCGAGAACATGAGTTACTTCATCTGCGAGCACGGCAGCGAGTACGACATCTTCGGCCGCGGCGGCGCGGAAGTGATGGCGCAGGAGATGAACCTGCCCTTCCTCGGCTCCGTTCCGATCACACCCGCCCTGCGCCTCAACTCCGACGCCGGCAATCCGACGGCGAACTTCGACCCGCCCGGCCCGCTCGCCGACGCGCTCAACAAGGTCGTGCAGAATCTCGCCGCGCAGGTCTCGATGGCGACGATGCGCAACGTGGTGGCGCAGCCGACGATGAGTATCACCTGACGGGTCGGTTGACCAACGATCACCACAAAGGTCACAAAGGCACGAAGGCGGCACGAAGGCAATCAGGGCGGGCGCCTGTTGTCGTTGCACGGAGTCAGTGAACTCTGTGTCTGTCGGCCTGCTTTGTGCGTTCTTTGTGGCTTGGTGTTCTTTGTGGTAAGCCTTCGCCATCCGACAAACGACCAACACCGGACGGCGACGATGAGGCTTCATGCCCCGCTACGTTCACCGCCCGCCGGTCCGCGGACGCTCAGGTACATCCACGCCAGGAGCGCCGCCATGGCGAGATCGGCGATGGCGAAGGGCTTCCAGAGGCCCGGCAGGCCGTCGCCGAGAAACCAGTGCCAGAACACCACGCCGCAGTAGGAAACCTTGAGCAGGAAGCCGTACGGCAGCAGGTTGCGATTGGCGCGCGGCTTCATCGCCACGGCGAAGAACATCAACGCAAAGACGATCAGCAGGGCCGCGCTGAAGTGAACGTAGCCGAAGTGGTTCGGCGGCGTCACCTGCACCCAGTCGAAGAGTTGCGGCGCGGCGAGCAGAAACGCGACGCCGAGCACGCCGTCGTAGAGGCCCATCAGCGCCAGAAGGCCGCGAACGTACATCATGTTCTTCACGATGCTCTCCTTGCCCGCGCCGCGGCACGGTAGTGTCGCCGGAACCCCTCGCGCCTTTGCCGCGTGAACGCATCACTGTAGAGGCGCCGGGCGAGGTCGTGGAAACCGGCCCGGAGTTCCTCAGCGCTCATCGGCGTGGGATGGAAGGTGAGATCAAAAAGTGTGCACTTGCGCCACGGCCGCTCTTCGAAGAGGCGACCTTCCCGCCGCAACTGCTCATAGAGCGCCGTGCCGGGGAAGGGGGTCGGCAGCGTGACCTGCACGTCGAAGAGATCGAGATCATCGGCGAAGGCGCACACGGCGTCGAAGACCGCCGGCGTGTGGCCGTCGAGGCCGACGATGAAACAGCCGTTGACGCGGATGCCGTGCGATTGGATGTTGGCGACGGCCTCGCGGTAGCGCGGCAGGCGGCGGAGTTTCCAGTCGCGGCGCAACTCGAGCCCTGCCAGCCCATCCTCTGATGGACTCTCCAGACCGATGAGCACTTCGGCGCACCCCGCGCGCCGCATCAGGCTCAGCAGTTCCTCATCCTCTCCGATGCGGATGTCCGTCTCGGTGAACCAGCGCACGCGCCGCTGGGCGAGTTGCGGCAGAAGTTCCAGCCAGTACGCCCGGTTGATGAAACTGTTGTCGTCGGCGAACTCGATGAACGGCCGCGGCCAGATGTCGCAGATGCGGTCGATCTCGGCGAGCACTTTCGCAACGGGCTTCTGCTTGTAGCGCGGCGTGAGGAGAATGCTGCTGGCGCAGAAGGAGCAGCGCAGCGGGCAGCCGCGCGACGTCTGCACTGTCAGACGGTTGTACTTGTCAATGTCGAGGAGTTCAAAGGCGGGCATCGGGGCGTGGGCAAAGTCAAACTCGCGCGGCCGGCTCGTGTAGCGCGACTGCAATCGCCCCGCGGCGGCGTCAGCGACGACCTGCGGCCAGCACACCTCCCCTTCGCCCACAATCACCGCGTCGCAGTGCTCCGCCGCCTCATCCGGCAGCGTCGTCACATGCAGGCCCCCCATGACTACGGGCACGCCCATCGCGCGGTACCGGTCCGCCAGCGCGTACGCCTCGTCGATCTGGGCCGTGAAAGTCGAGAGCGCGACGAGGTCAAACGGCTCAAGGTCGGGGCCGAGTGATCGCACATCATCCACTTCGCGGTAGGCGACATTGTGCTCGCGCGGCGTCATGCCGGCGAGTGTGAGCAGGCCGAGACTCGGCAGCGAGGCAATGGTCTTGCTGCGCTCGACGAAACCCGGCAGGGTCAGGCCCAGCGCGAGGAGTTCCTCGTCGCAGGCGCGCACGCCGCTCATGGCGATGAGGCCGATCTTCATGGCGACGCCCCCGCTGCGCCCGCGATCACCACATACGCAAACAATCCGACGCCGCCGATGAGGGCGAGCACCGGGATCGCGAAAAGGTTTCGCAAGGGCATCCGCCAGGCCGAGAGGTAGCAGACCGTCGGCATGGCGACGGCGCCGATGATGAGCAGCGGACTGATCCAGGCGAGCAGCGGGTGCGAGACGTCGAAGAGTTGGATCGTGAAGGCGTAGGCGAGATTGATGACCGCCGTGCCGAGAAAGGCGATGTGGCCGAGGCGCGTGAGTCGCCGCCGCCACGAGGCGTAGCCGCCCATCCACTGCTCGCGGTGAAAGCCCAGCCCCTGCACCGCGCCGGCGAGCAGGCCGGCGCCGATCCAGACCCAGGCGAAAATCAGGTTCGTTTCGTGCATACGACTCCGGCGAGAGCGCAGGCAAGTGTACACCGCCCGCAGCGCCATCCCGTGATCGCAGGAATGGATACGCTCGCACCGGCTTTATTCCACTCCGGCGTCGGGGTCTTTCAGCAATTCCCGGCTGGCATGGCCGGGCGCTTCGCCTGGCTATGCCGAACGCCCAAGAAGACTCGATCGCCCATGCCACACCGCCACTACGACTGCCCACCATCCTTGCGCGGAATCGGCACGAAGGCACGCACCTTGCGGCGATAGCTGAGGTACTTCTCGCCGAAGTGCGCGATCAGGTCGCGCTCCTCGAACCACACGCCCATCAGAATGTAGCCCGTCGTCATCACCGCAAAGAAGAGGTGCCCCACCGTCATCACCGGCGTCACCCAGAACGCGATGAAGAACCCCACCATCAGCGGGTGGCGGACATACCTGTACACGCTCACGATGCGGAAGGGGACATAGGTGTAAGGCCGGCCCTGCCAATGCAGCCACACCTGCCGCAGGCCGAAGAGATCGAAGTGGTTGATGATGAACGATGAGCCGAAGACCATTCCCCAGCCAAGGAGCGAAAGGATGATGAGCGGCCACTTCGCCCACGTATCGCTGATGTCGTAGATCACCGTCGGCAGCGGCCGCCAGAACGCGAAGACCAGAATGAGCGAAGCGCTGGCGAGCAGGACGAAGGTGCTGCGCTCGATCGCGGCGGGGATGAACTGAGTCACCCACTTCTTGAAGGCCGGCCGGGCCATGATCGTGTGCTGCACGACGAAGACGCTCAGCAGGAGCGAATTGATGAGCAGGGCCGCAGCGGTCGAGCCGGCCTCGCCGCTGTCAATCGACTTGGGCACGACCCAGTTGCCGACGAAGCCGATCGCATAGAGGATGGTGCCGAAGAAGGCGAGATAGGCCACGACTCCATAAAGGAGGATGGCTGCACGTCCGGGCATGGTGTGCCTCCGCAGTTGGGGTGAGGATGTGGGGACCGCCATCCATCCCGATGTGGCGGGGACCGGGAGGACGCGGTGAGTATACCCGGCCGGACGGCCGCGTTCGGCTGCCACACCCCGTGCAGCGCCCGCTGCGATCGACAATCAATGGAGCGTTACCGGCTCTTTGGTGGCCCACCGCAGCGGAGCGTGCCGGGCAGAGGCATCAAGGCTTGATGCGCACAACCGCATCACTCTTCCCGAGACCGCTCACGTCTTCGCATCTCCGCGATCAAGGCACTGAGGCGCCAAGGCACCAAGGCGTCAAGGCTCGCTCACTTCGGGGTGCTTTCCCTTGCGAAATCGACCAGGCGCACGCAGGACACTGCTGTATAGTTGAACCGGCTCGCCCTTGCATGGGAGAGGAAGACATGAAACCCGCCCGCATCATGGCCGTGATCGCGGCGTCGATAGTGCCTTCGGCAAGGTGTGCGTCCGCTCAGCCCACTGGCGTAACCGGCTATGAAGTCACTTCAATCGGTATATTGGAGGGTCATCGCAGCTCATCTGTCGGTGCCCTGGATGACTATGGGCGGATCGCTGCGAGTTCGAGAGAATTCAGCGGGCGGGTTCAGGGCGTGGTCTGGATCAATGGTGGGTTGATCGCCGTGCCGCCGCCGCCGGGGGGTACGTACGCCGATGTCTTCGGGATCAGCCCGAGTACCGGCGTGCTGGTTGGAATCACCTCGGTGAATGGTCGAACCACCGCCGCCGCGTGGCGCATCGGAGTCGGGGCAACGCCTCTAGAGAGTCTCCCAGGCTCGCAAACCTACTGCTACGCGCGGAGCGCCAACGACACCGGATGGATGGTCGGCCGCTGCGACTTGCCCTACCGCTCCGCCCTCTGGCCGCGTCTCGACCCGCCCATCGACCTCGGTTCGCTCGGCAACCAGTTCGGCGACGAGGGCGCCAACGACATCAACGCCCACGGCGAGATCGTCGGCCGCTCCTACAACGCTCAGCGCATCACACGCCCCTACCTCTGGCGCGACGGCCAGATGATCGACATCGGCCGTGAGCCCGCAGATTCCGTTGGATTTGCGTTCGGTATCAACGATCGCAGCGAAGTGGTCGGTGTGCAGTTCGCGCCGTTCCGATGGCGAGACGGCGTCATG
>WYBR01000021.1 GCA_011525805.1 Vicinamibacteraceae bacterium | reverse complement strand
CGCCGCTCTCGTTCATGAACACGCCCGAGCCTTCGACGACGGTCCAGTCGCCCGGATCGCCGGGCAACGTGAGCGGCACGAAGACGAAGGGCTTGAAGTCCGGCAGCGTCATCGAATTGATCTCTTCCTCCGCAGCAACCACCGCACTTCCGCGGCGGCCGCCGCCTCGACTCCAATCGTCGGCGCGGCCCACCTTCCTTCGGACGCCGTGGCGTGCGCGTGGCGCATCGCCTCTCCTCCTGCCGCCAGCAGGATGGTACTGACTGCGAGCAGGGTAAGGCCGGAACGTCTTCCACCGACGTGTTGAGTTGGGCGAATCATGGACGCCTACTGTGGTCAACGCGATGCCGCACCACACCCACAAGATGTCGGTCCACCCACCGCTGCGCCGGCGACCCTCGCCGGCGGAGGCCACTCATGATGCTCCGCCGCCCGAGCCGAGTGCGCGGCGGGCGGCAAGATGCACTTGTATCAGCATACCGTTCGACGGGCGCTCGGCGAGCCAAACGTCAGCCATTCGATGAAGAAACGCCATATCAGGGAAATCACAGCGCGCGGGCAAGCCGACGCTGTCTCGCCCCCTCGCGGCGCGCAAGAGTGAGGTCGCGGTTCCCACACGTAGTGGTCGGGAAGGGACACGGTCGGCTCCGCCGCCCCGGCGGTTCCGTCCGCTGGGGCGGGGTCCGGGACACGCCCCCGCAATCCACGCTATCCGGGGCAGGTTGCCCCGTCAACCCGAACAGGGGAGTTTTGTTCGTTTCCCTGGATGCACCCGACGAAAGCGGCGCGTCCGCGGGAAAGTTCCGTGCGCGCAACTGCGGGTTCCTTTCTTCTGACGGCACGTTCCTTGAGCGCCCCCGCCGCGCCGTGGGCTGGCGCGGCCGTGAGGCGGGCCGGCGCGCGCGCGCGGGCGGAGGACCCGCGCGCGCCGGCTGCCGGCGCGGCGGGGGGATGCGCCCAACGTCAAGGATGGAGAAAGGAAACAGGTGTTGCGCGCAGCCAATCGTGCGCCGCAACAGGTCGATTCGGCGGGATGATTGGAGGAAACGTGCACTGGCGGAGGGTAGATGCCGGGCTGGATCCGAGGATGCACGCCACATCGAATCCGCAGTTCCTTTGCCCCGGCGTTTCGGCCGGAGTGGATTCGGCGCTCGGCGGGGCGGGGGCGGTCAGTGGGCGACGCGGTGGCCGAGCATCGGGGAGATCTCGTTGATCATGCGGTCGCGGATGACTTCATTGCGCGCTTCGAGATTCAGGCGCAGGACGGGCTCGGTATTGGACTGCCGGACGTTGCACCACCAGCCTTCTTTGCGGAAGCAGTCGATGGTCAGGCCGTCGAGGTGGGAGATTTCCGCGGCGCCTTCGAAGTGTTCTTCGAGCGCGCGGAGCGCGAGGTCTTTCTCTTCGTTCATGAAGTTGATTTCGCCGGACTGGCAATAGCGGGCGATGGGTTTGATGAGGTCGCCGAGTTTCTTGCGGCTCGATGCGAGGACGCTGAGGACCTGGGCGAAGATGATGGCGCCGCTGTCGGCGTTGAAGTTATCGCGGAAGTAGAAGTGGCCGGAGAGTTCTCCGCCGAAGACGGCGTTGTTGTCGCGCAGCACCTGTTTCATGAAGACGTGGCCGACGCGCGACTGGATCGGCTTGCCGCCCGCGCTGCGGATCTCCTCCTCGACGGCGCGGCTTGAGCGCAGGTCGTAGACGATCCCCGCCCCGGGGTTGGCCTTGAGGAAGTGGCCGGCGAGCATGGCGGTGAGGTGGTCGCAGCCGATGATCTCAGCCTTGTCATCGACGAAGATGCCGCGGTCGGCGTCGCCGTCGAAGCAGACGCCGAGGTTCGCCTTCTCGGCGAGGACCTTCTGGCGGACGTCGGCGAGGTTGGCGGCGATGAGGGGGTTGGGGTCGTGGGAGAACTTTCCGGTGTTGTTGCGGAAGTGAAGTTCGATGATCTCCAGGCCGGGCACGCCCTTGAACACCTTCTTGATCATCGTTCCCGCCATGCCGTTGCTGGCGTCGACGACGACCTTGAGCGACCGGCCGTTGAGATTGAGGAAGGAGAGGACGTGCTCGCGGTATCCGGCCCAGAAGTCGCGCTCCTCGACGCGTCCGGTGGGGACGGGGGGCGGGGAGACTTTCTCGAAGTCCGCCATGGCGGCGAACTTGCTGATCTCGTCGAGGCCTGTGGACTGTCCAATCGGGAAGGCCTGGCGGCCACTGATCTTGAAGCCGTTGTAATCGATGGGGTTGTGGCTGGCGGTGACCATGATGCCGCCGGCGCAGTCGAGGTAGTTGATGGCGAAGTAGGTGAAGGGGGTGTCGACCATGCCGACGTCGATGACGTGGGCGCCGTAGGTGCGGATGCCCTCCATGAGGGCGTTGGCGAGGGAAGGGGAACTCGGCCGCATGTCGCGTCCGACGATGATGTGACGCATCATGGGGTCGGTGTCGCCCGAGGCCTGGGCCTGTTCGAGCAGGTAGCGGGCGGCGCCGTAGCCGATTTTCCACGCCGTCTGCTCGTTGAGGGGGTTGGGGTAGGTCGCGCGGACGTCGTAGGCCTTGAAGACTTTTCCAAGCATTCCCGATGCTCCGAAACGCGGCAATGGACGAGCGGCGCCGCAACCAGGGACAATCTTTACGATAGCGGGTTGCGTCCGGGTCGCAAATCAGGGCCTCGCCCCAGTTGAATCCCCGGGCGGCGCGGCGGCATCAGCGGCGCTCGTCCGCGGGGTCGGCGGAGGCGGTCGGCGGAGCGAGCAAAGGGTCAACGCCGAGTCGCACGCGGCGCAGGACGGCCCGCCTTCCCGCCAGGCGCATCTGCTGTTCGCCGCCGGCCTTGAGAAGGCGGTCCGCGGCGTAGAGCGTCGAGGAGCCGTCGAGGTTGATCGTCAGCACGCCCCGGCTGAATGCGGCGACCTGCGACCGCTCGACGATCTCGGGCGGCATGATCTGAGTCCACTTCTCGATGAACTCCGCGAGTCGATCGAAGGGTTTGCGGTGGTCGCGCTCGAACTGGGCCGGAAGGAAGTCGCGCAGCGCCTGAGCCCGGTCGGGGGGGATGGCCCGCCCCTGGCGGATCGCGTCGATGCGTCGCTCGAATGGTCGGGAGGAGGCCATGGCGGATGATAGGGCGCGAGGCCGGCGGGCCCGGGCGAAGGGCCTCGCCGCCCTGCTACCATCGCCGCATCATGACGGGCATCACGCTCGAAGGGGTCAGCAAGCGGTTCGGCTCGACGGCGGCGGCGGCGGGGGTTTCGCTGGGCATCGACTCAGGCGAACTGTTCTTTCTGCTCGGCCCGTCGGGATGCGGCAAGACGACGCTGCTGCGGATCCTCGCGGGATTCGTGGAGGCGGATGCGGGGCGCATCGCCTTCGAAGGCCAGGACGTCACGCACCTCGCGCCGGAGAAGCGGCGCACGGGGATGGTGTTTCAGAACTACGCGCTCTGGCCGCACATGACCGTCTTCGATAACGTGGCATTCGGCCTCAAGGTCCGCCGGGTGAGCGGCAAGGAAAGGCAGGAGCGGGTGATGGCCGCGCTGCGCGCGGCGCGGATGCAGGAGTACGCGCGCCGCATGCCCAACCAGTTGTCCGGCGGCCAGCAGCAGCGCGTGGCGCTGGCGCGGGCGCTGGTCGTCGAGCCGCGCGTGCTGCTGCTTGACGAGCCGCTGTCAAACCTCGATGCGCGGCTGAGGTCGCAGATGAGGGGGGAGATTCGCCGTTTGTGCCGCGAGTCGGGGATCACGACGGTGTATGTAACGCACGACCAGGCGGAGGCGCTTTCGATGGCGGACCGCGTGGCGGTGATGCGGGAGGGGCGGATCGTGCAGGTCGGCCGGCCGCGCGACGTCTACCAGCGGCCGGAGAACCGCTTCGTCGCCGACTTCCTCGGGGAGACGAACTTCATCAGCGCCGAGGTGAAGGGCGCGGAGGAGGGGCATCTCATCCTCCACGCGCCGATGGGCGACGTGCTGGCGCGGGGGCTGCGCGAGGACACGCCCCGCAGCGGCAACCTCACCTGCTCGATCCGGCCCGAGGCGTGGCGCTTCGATGCGGCCGGGCGCGACCCAGCGCGAAACGCCTGGACCGGCCGTCTCGTGGAGAGCATCTACCAGGGAGAGTCTTCCCGCCACCGCATCGAACTCGCCGGCGACGTGGTGATCCACGCGCTGGAGATCAATCCGCGCGAGCGCCGGCCGGGCGAGGCAGTGCGCGTGAGCGTCGATCCCGCGGACGTCGTCGTGCTGGCGGATTGACCGAGGCCGGGCGTCCTACGGGCGCGGCTTTGACGTTGGCCCGGGGTGAGAAGCATCCGCGGCGTCGCCGGCGCGCGGCTGGCTTGCTCCATCGCGGGAGGCGGCGGAAGCGGGCGCGGGCCCGGCTCCGGGCTGACCGTTGGTCGTGGCGCCGTCGGGCGAAGCGCGAGGCTCACTGCGTGGGAGCCCGGAAACGGCTTTGCCAGCGCCGGCCGGCCGGCGCGGCCGCGTGGGGGCAATGGATGCGGTAACAAAGTCGGGCCGCCTCGCCGCAGAACCGATCCAGCCGAGCAGACTCCGCGTCAACGCGCGGCCGTCGAGCACGAGGCTGAAGAGCAGCGGCACGAGGACGAGAGTGAAGACGGTGCTCACGAGCAGCCCGCCGAGGATGACCGCGCCGAGGCCGCGATACAACTCGGAGCCGCTGCCGGGCATGATGACGAGGGGAAGCGTCCCGCCGACCGTCGTGAGCGAAGTCATCATGATCGGGCGCAGGCGGGTGCGGACGGACTCGGCGATCGCCTTGCGCGGCGGGAGTTTGTCGACGACGTCGTCGGCGCTCTCGCCGTGGCCCTTCATGAAGTTCAGGGACTGGTGCACGATGAGGATGGCGTTGTTGACGACGGTTCCGAGGAGGATGACGAACCCGAGCATGGTGAGGATGTCGAGATTCTGCGTGGGAAGGTACGGGTCGGAGGCGGTCCAGTCATGCACGAGGCGCAGGCCGAGGAACCCGCCGAAAGTCGCCAGCGGCACGCTGAAGAGAATCACCAGCGGGTAGAGGAAGGACTCGAAGAGGACGCACATGAGCAGGTAGTTGATGAGCAGGGCGAGGAAGAACCGGCTCGAGAGCAGGCCGATGAGCGTTCCATCGCCGAGGAGCGCCCGGCGCACGGCGGTGAGTTTGTCGGCCGAGCCGGCGAGGTCGGTGCGGACCGTTTCGGGAATGCGGCCCTGCGCGCGGAGGTCGTCGATCAGGCCGGTGATGGTGTCCATCGCCTGGCCGAGCGGGATGTCCTTGTCGGGAGTGACCTCGAGCGAGACGGCCCGCTGTCGCTCAACATGGTTGATTTGCTGTGGCGCGGTCGTGCGCACGAGTCCGGCGACGGAGCGGAGGGGAACGATGCCACCGCCGGGCGTGGCGATGGGGATGTCGGCCAGGGCGCTCACGTCGCGCTGCATCCAGCGTTCATCCTCGATGGCGTTGCGGTCAACGACCTTGAGGTCGATCGACTCGCCGCCGACGCGGAATTCGCCGACGATGGCGCCGTCGCCCAGCGCGCGGACGGCCAGGCCGACGTCGCTCGTCGAGAGACCCATCTCCGCGGCCCGGAGGCGATCGACCGTGATGTTCACCTGCGGCGCCGGAATCTGGAAGTTGCCTGGCTGGGACTGCACCTTGCCGTAGCCGAACTCGCGCGAGAGGACGTCGAAGGCGGCGCCGGCGGCGGCGTTCACCTGCTCGATGTCTTCGCCCGCGAACTCGACGTCGATCGAGGATCCGCTCGCCCCCGAAAGGCGAAAGAGCGGGACTTGAAAGGCGAAGCCCACCACCCCCGGCAGGTTCTCGGCCCGCGTGGCGTGATTGAAGAGCGTGGCGAGATCGACGACGCGCTTCTCATCGTCGCTCACGCCGCCATGGAACATGAACCCGCGCGCCGAGACGAAGAAGTAATTCTCGATCGTCGGCGGGTGGACCGGCGGACCCGGCTGGCCCGTCGCCCAGCTGAAGGTAGGGATGGCGGGGAGTTGCTCGACGGCCTTGCGATACGCCTCGGGGTCGCTCTTGAGGTTGCCAGCCTCCCAGAAGGGTCGTATCTCGGCCTCGACGCGGTGCGCGAGTTCGAGTTGCTTGTCGAGGTTGTAGCCCGGAGGCGTCACGAGCATGCCGAAAGTCAGGTTGCGATTGCCTTTGGGCAGGTAGTCGGTCGGGGGCATGAGAGCGATGCTCCCCCAGACGGCGCCGACGGCGAAGAGCAGGACGATGGCGAGGCGGGCGATGACGCTGCCGCACAGCGCGTAGACGAAGCGGCCCAGCGCCCCGCTCAGGCCGCGCGGTGAATCCGCGGCGGGCGCATTGGGCGCAGAGCCGCGCCGCCGGGCCATGCCCGACCCGAGTGAGAGCCAGATCGCCGCGGCGCAGGGCACGACGGTGATCGAGACGACCAGACTCAGCGCCACGGCGGCGCAGATCGCCAGCACGATGTCGCGGAAGAGTTGGCCGGCGTCTTCCTGAATGAAGAGGACGGGGATGAAGACGACGATGGTGGTGAGGGTCGAGGCGAGGATCGCCCCCCACACCTCGCGCGGCGCGCGGTACGCCGCCTGGCGCGGCGTGGCGCCCATCTCGATGTGCCGGTAGATGTTCTCCAGCACCACGATCGAGTTGTCCACCACCATGCCGATCGCGAAGGCGAGCCCCGCGAGGCTGATGACGTTGAGGTTGCGACCCATCCCCACCATCGCCACGAACGTGCCGATGACCGAAATGGGAATCGCCAGGGCGATGATGCCCACGGAGCGGATGGAGCGGAGAAACAGCAGGAGCACGACAACGGCGATGGTGCCGCCGATGTACATGTTGCTCTGCACCAGCCCGATCGCCTGGTCGATGTAGATCGTCTGGTCGTAGACCTGCCGCAGGCGCAGGGGGCTGGAGAGGCCCAGCCGCTTGGTTTGCGCGTCGAGCAACCCGCCGGGCCGGTTGAGATCGTGCAGCGCCCCGCGCAGCCCCTCCATGACTTCGATGACGTTCGAGCCGACCTCGCGCTGCGCGTTGATCGCGATGACCGTCTTGCCCTTGGAGCGCACAAACGAGCCGGGCTTCTTGTAGGTCATCACGACGTCCGCCACGTCGCGAACGAAGATCGGGCCGCCCGAGTCGCGCGTGATGATCGTCCGCCCGACGTCTTCGACGGTGCGGAAGCGGCCGACGGTCCGCAGCGAAATGCTCGATTTGCCTTCGTCGATCGACCCGGCCGAAAGATCGACGTTCTCGCGGCGCAGGGCCTCGAAGAGTTCGCCGTACGTCAGCGCGTGCTGCGCCAGGCGGATCGGGTCGACGCGCACCTGCACCTCGCGCTCCCACCCGCCGAGGACGCCGACCGTGGACATGCCTTCGATGCGCTCGAAGGCGACCTTGATGTTGTCCTCGGCGAAGTCCTGGAGCGTGCGGATGTCGAAGTCGGGATCCTCCGTCTCGAAGATGATCCACGCGATGTAGTCGCGGTTCATCGGATCGGAGGCTTCGATGACCGGCTCGTCGACCCCGTCCGGGTAACTGGGCACCTCGCGCAACTTGTCCGACGCCTCGCGCAGGGCGGCGTCCTTGTCGGCGCCGACGGCGAACTCGAGCGTGATCTGCCCGCTTCCTTCGCGGCTCTGGCTCGTCATCTTCCGCAGGTTGGCGAGGCCTTTGAGTTTGTCCTCCTGCTTCTCGATGATGTCCTGCTCGATTTCCTGCGGGCTGGCTCCTTCCCACATCGTCGTCACCGTCACGACCGTCGTGTCCACGTTCGGAGTCAACTGCACGGGGATCGCGCTCACCGCGAGGATGCCGAACAGAAGCACCAGCAGCACGCCGACGACCACGGCGACTGGCTTCTCAATGCTGGTGCGGATGAGGTCCATGCGGTGCTCGGGGCAGGGGAACGCGGGGGACAAGCGGGTGGACGCGGCCGGGGCTACGGCTTGGCGCCGTCGCGGGAGGCGGTCTCCTTCGAGGCGTCCCGGACGATTGATACCTTCGCCGTGGGGTACAGTTTCTCGTTGCCCTCGATCACGACCATAGTGCCCGGCGTGAGCGGCCCTTCCACGACGAAGCGATCGAGGCCGGCGCTCGACCGAATCTCGATGTTCACGGGAAAGACCGCCTGGTCGCGCACGGCGTAGACGTACGGCCCCGTCGGGGCGATGAGCACCGCGTCGCGGGGAATCGTCAGCGCCTCGTCAAACTCCTTCGAGGGCACCCACCCCTTCACCGCCATGCCCGGCTTGAAGCGACCGTCGGGATTCTCGATTGACACTTTGACGGGGTAGGTTCGCGCCCGCGCATCGCCCAGCGGCACGATGGTGCGGAGCGTGCCGACCACCGCGTCATCGAGCGCCGCCGCGAGAATCTCCAGCGTCATCCCCACCTTCAGTTCGCCCACCAGCCACTCGGGCACGTCGAGGACGGCGTCGACCGCGTCGAGTTCGACGATCTCGCTGATCGCTCCGCCCACGGGAACCCACTGCCCGACTTCGGCGTGCTTGACGACGACCACGCCGTCGAAGGGCGCGCGAATCCGCTTGCCCCGAAGACGCCGCTCGATCAGGCTGGTGCGCACGCCGGCCAGGCGGGCGCTCTCGTGGCTCTCGCGCAGCAGGGCCTGCGCGACGAGCAGTTCGCTTCGCTTGTCCTCGACCTCCTTCGCCTTGGCCGCCCCCTGCCCGGCGAGGTCTTCGAGCGATCGCAGGTCGCGCTGGGCCCACTCGACGCGAGCCCGCCGCTCCTCGACGGCGGCCTGAGCGCGGGCGAGTTCCGCCTGCTCCTCCTGGAGAGTGAGTTGCAGCACGTCGGCGTCGAGTTCGGCGAGCACGTCGCCCGCCTTGACCCGGTGGCCCGCGTCAAAGGGAACGCGCAGGACCAGGCCCTCTTCCTCCGTCGCGACGATGGACCGGCGCCGGGGCGCGATCTCCCCGGTGATGCGATGCATCCGGGTGACGGACTCCCGCCGCACGGCATCGACGGCCACGGGCGCGGCGGGCTGGGCGGCCGCCGGCGCCGCGACAAGCAGCACCGCCGCCGCAACCCTTATCCGCCTCCAGATCTGCTGAATCGACTTCATGAGTGCGTTCCTTGCGGCATTCGGGGCGGCCGCCGCCGCGAAACAGATGATATGGGCGTTCGCGCGGGGGCATCCGGGCCTGAAAGGAAAATGCAGGCAACCCGCCGAGGGGCGGGTTGCCGACGATCCGTCCTTCCGAGCCGCGGGCAGAGTTCTGCCTACTGCACCTGCGTCGCGACGACGTTGCTCACCTGGTTGTACTGCGCGCCCTGGAACCACACGTTCGCGCCCGAAGCGTTGCCGGGGATGCGCAGTTGCCACGCCGCCGTGCCGCCGGAATCGCTCTGGACGATGCCGCCGGCCTGCTGCGGGCTTCGGATGCCCAGCGTCGTGTTGAGCAGGGGCACGAAGACGTTGCCCGTTCCCAACATGCTGTAGGCCAAGTAGCACGCGGAATGCGGCTCCATGTCCGTGAGCGTGAAGGTCGCGTTTCGCGCGGGTTCGAGGGGGTCGGGGTTGATGGTCAGTTGCGGGGCCGGAGCCGTCGTGAACTTGGCGACCGAGGAGTCGGCCCCCGTACCCAGCCCGAGTGAGTGGCCGGCGACGACGACGCGTCCGGCGTCATCGACGTCGATGGCGAACCAGCCATCGTCGCCGTGGACCGGCGAGTCGTAGACGATCGAGTCGAGGAGTTGTCCGCCCGGGGAGTACTTGACAAGGTAGGCGTTGTCCGCCTCGCCGAATCCGTTCCAGCCGTAGCCCGCGACGAGCAGGTTGCCGTCGAGGTCGACATGGAGGTCGTAGGCCCAGTCGTCGCCGAAGTAGTACGGATCGCGGAACCGCTGCGCCCAGGCGAGTGAGCCGTTGGAGGCGAAGCGGACGGTGACGATGTCGTATTCGCCGCCGGTGGTCATGGAGGCGCCGCTGACGTAGACGCCGCCGGCGCCGTCCGGCTCGGCGATCCAGCCGTAGTGGAAGCCGTAGTTGCCGCCGTAGCGCCCTTCCCACTGAAGCGTGCCGTCGGAGCCGTACTTGACGGCGCAGTACTCGAAGTCGCCGTTGAGGTACTGCGAATCGGAGATTCCAACGACGAAGATGTTCTCCGCCGCATCGACCACGAGCGTGTAGGCGCCGTCGTCGCCGTGGTGGACGCCGTCGAAGAGCCGCTCCCAGAGGAGGTTGCCGGCCGCGTCGTACTTGAGCAGCACGTAGTCGACGTTTCCGGCGAGGTTGCGCGCGCTGCCCGAGATGTAGACGCTCCCGCCCGGCGCGATTCCGATGCTGTAGCCGTAGGAATTCGGATAGGTCGGGTTGGGCCCGCGCCAATGCCGCGCCCACACCTGGTTCCCGGCGGAGTCATACTTGATCGTCGCGAACTCGTACACCCCGTCCGCCGCCTGCGCGTATCCGATCACGTAGACGTTGTCGGAGGCGTCGATGCCGATGGAGGGCCAGCCGTAGGACTCGTCGGTCCCGCCCAGCGGCCCGTCGTAGTGTCGCGCCCAGAGCAACTGGCCGTTCGGGCTGTACTTGACGGTCATGATGTCGGCGTTGCCGTTTGAGTTGACGCCCGTTCCGCTCGTGAGGATGTTGTCGGCGGAGTCGAAGACGACGTTTCCGAAGAACTCGTCGCCGCCTCCGCCGCCGTCGTAGGTCGCGGTCCACAGGCGCCGACCGGTGCGATCGTACTTGCGCACGAGCAGGTCGTAACTGGTGAAAGGGTCCTCCACGTACCCGACGGTGACGGCGTGGCCCTGGCTGTCAAGGCCGACGTAGAAGTCCACCTCCGTCGTTGCCTGCCCGGTGTCGGTCTGCATGTGCCAGACGTTGCGCCACTGGGCGGCCGCGGGCCGGACCGAAAGCGCCA
The DNA here is from genome assembly GCA_011525805.1 of Vicinamibacteraceae bacterium. GTDB lineage: Bacteria > Planctomycetota > Phycisphaerae > Phycisphaerales > UBA5793 > UBA5793. The sequence goes on along the minus strand of WYBR01000021.1, from coordinate 7,453 downwards.
GCAGCGCCGCACCGACGACAAAAACGCACGACTTGCCCGCGAGGGGCTGATTCGCTTCTCTCCTCATGACCACGCTTCCTGTGTTGTTAGTGAGCGCGCCCGGTCGGGGGCACTCGGCCGCACCCGTATCCCTGGTTCAATCCCGCCGCCGCGTCAGGGCAGGCAGCCACGCATCGAACGCTATGGTCCCGCCGGTTCCGCGGCAAGGACTCGAATCGGACTCGCGGGGCGGGATATCGAGGCGGCAGGCGCGGCCCAAAGCGTCCCTGCGGACCTCGCCGGCGTGCATCGCCCGTTCCGATCGTGCAACGTGCGTCGGGATGGTCGATATGGGAGGAGCCGGCCGCAACGTCGAGGAGGCGGCCGCCGGCATGGAGCGCGGCGCCGCAATCGGAAGGGCGCGCCGCGAGCCGTGAGCGAAGGGAGCGAGGCCGCAGCCGACCGTACCATTGGATGGATCACCGGAGCCGCGACGATGCGCGATGTTCTCAGGGAAATCGAATCGATCCGCCGGACGGCGCGGCGGCTGCTGCTGGCGCAGCGCTGGGCCGTCCTGCTCGCGTGGCTCATCGGCGCGGCGCTGGCGCTGGTCTTCGCGGACTACCTGCTGCGCTTTCCCGCGGGCGTGCGCCTGGCGCTGGGGGCCGGCGTGGCGCTGGCGCTGCTCGGCGCGCTGTGGCGCTACGTCGGCCCGGCCGTGCGCTTCCGCCCCACGCTGACCGATCTCGCCCTGCGCTTCGAGCGCCTCGTGCCCTCGCTGCGCGGCTACCTCGCCTCGGGGGTCGACTTCGCCACGCACGACGAAGCGCAGCGCTCACCCCTCGCCGCGCAGGCCGTAGCCGAAGCGCAGCAACGCGTTGGCCGCGAAAACCTCCGCGCGCTCGTCAACCCGCGGCGGACGTTGAGCGACCTCGGCGCCTTCACCCTCGCGGCCGCGGTGATGGCGACGCTCGGATTGACCATGCCCGGCGCCGCCTCCATCGCCGCCCAGCGCTGGCTCAACCCCTTCGGCGAGGCGCGCTGGCTCAAGCGCACCGGCGTCGAGTCGGCCATGGCGCAGAGCGTTCATCCGCGCGGCAAAGCCCTGCCCCTCCAGGCCCGTGTCACGCGCGGCCTGAGCGAGGACATGCGAGTCAGCGCGCACTTCAGGCTCTGGCGCGACGGCGACGCCGGCACCTGGCAGCAGGTCATCCTCACGCAGCAGCGCGACGGCCTCTTCGAGCGGCTCATCGAGCCCGACGCCGACCGCATCGACGTCCGCTTCTCCTCGCAGGATGACGAGACGCCGGTGCAATCGATCGCCATCGTTCCGCCGCCGCGCATCGAGCGCGCCGAGATCGTCCTCGAGCCGCCCGCTTACGCGGCGAGGATCATCGGCGAGAGCACCGTGGATCTCGGGACCGGCACGGATGAGCGGGCGGTGCTGGCGCCTGCGGCGCTCGTCGGCACGCGCGCCGCCCTGACGCTCACGTTCAACAAGCCCGTGCCGACCGATCCGACCTCGCCGGACTGGAAATCGGTCCTGCGCTGGGAGATCGACGCGGAGCACGGCGCGGCCGTCGACGACGCCCGCCTGAGCGCCCGACTCGACGACGACGGCCGGGCGGCGGCGTGGACGATTGCGTGGACGCTCGGCGCCACGACGCGCCTCCAGCCGGTTCCCGTCGATGAGCACGGCCTGGCCGGGCCAGACGACGTCGGCTTTCGGATCGAGTCGCGGCTCGACGTTCCGCCGGGCGTCTCGATCCTCGAGCCCGCCTCCGACCGCACCTGCCTGCCGCGCGCGTACGTCGATCTCAAGGCCGAAGCGCGCGACGACGTGCTCGTCGAGGCGCTCGTGCTCGAGGCGACGGTGAACGACGCGACCGAGGCGCGGATCATCGCCTCGCTCTCCGGATCGACGACGCTCGAGCAACTCAGCGAGACGCTCGATCTGTCGATGCTGGACGTCAAGCCGGGCGACGTGGTCACGATCGTCGCCGCCGCCACGGACACCTTCGCGCTCGACGGCGCTGCGCATGAGCGGGCCGTCTCCTCGCCCCGCCGGCTGAGGATCATCACCGACGCCGAGTTCGTCGAACAGATCTACGAGAATCTCTCCGCGGTGCGCGACAGCGCCATCCGCATCGAGCAGGAGCAGCGCGACCTGATGCAGCGCCTCGAGCGCGGCCAGACCCGCGCGGGCGACCTTCGCGACCAGTCGCGCATCGGCCAGCAGATCGACCGCCAGCGCGAGGCGCTGGCGCAAATCGCCGCCCGAATCCGCGACAATCGCCTGGGCGACCGCGAATTGGAAGACCTGATGGCCGAGGCGGGCGAGTCGCTGGCGCGCGCCGGCCAGTCCTCCAATGAGGCGTCGGAGCGACTCTCCCAGGCGCAGCAGGCGCCCGAAGACGAGACGGAGCAGCAGGCGCAACAGCGCGAGCAGGAGCGAGCCGGCGCCCAGCAGCGAGTCTCCGACGAACTCACCTCACTCATCGAACTGCTCGATCGCGGCGAAGACTCGTGGGTCATGCGCCGCCAGGTCGAGCAACTCCTCACCGACCAGCAGAACCTCGAACGCGAGGGGCGGCAGGCGACCGACCGCACGCGCGGCCTGGACCCTTCCCAACTCACCGAGGAGCAGCGCCGGGCGCTCGACGAATTCTCGCGGCGTCAGGAAGAACTGGCCCGGCGCGGCGAGCGCCTCGTCGATGAACTCCGCCAGCGCGCCGAGCAGATGCGGCGCACGGACCCCGATCTCGCCGAGGCGATGCGCGAGGCGATGGAGCAGGCGCAGAGCCGCCAACTCGAGCAGCGCATGAGCGAGGCGGCGGAGCAACTCCGCCAGAACCAGGGCCAGCGCGCCTCCGAGCAGCAGCAGCAGGCGATGGAAACCCTCCAGAGCATGCTCAACCAACTCGAATCGACCGATCGCGCCCGCGCGGAGCGCCTGGCGCGGCAACTCGAAAGCCTGCTCCAGTCCCTCGAAGCGCTCGTGCTGGGGCAGGAGGCGCAACTGGCCGCGCTCGCCGCGGCGCAGGGGCGCTTCGAAGGTCTCGACCGGGCCATGCTCCAACTCAACACCAACACCTACGCGGTCCTCGACCTGGCCGTCGAGGGAGGCCGCGACCTGGCGGAGGTGGCTCAGCACGTCGAGTCGGCGGCCGCGGCGCAGGAGCAGGCCGTCGTCGCCCTCCGCGCCGATCCCGTGGACGCCGACGGCGCGCAGCGGGCCGAGACCGAGAGCCTCACCCACCTTCAGGAGGCCCGGCGCCTCGCCGCTGAACTTCAGCAGCGCCTCCAGGAGCAGCAGCAGCAGCGCCGGCGGCAGGAACTGGCGCAGGCCTACCGCGACCTGCACGAGCGGCAGACGGCGCTCATCGCCGAAACGTCGCCGCTGACGGGCGTTGAACTCGACCGCCGCCAGCGCGTCATGGCGCGGCAACTGGGCAACCAGCAGGCGCAGATCCGCGTCGATTCGATGGACCTGTTGCGCCGCACCGAAGACCTCGCCGAATCATTCGTCTTCGAGGCGAGCCACCATCAGATCGATGCGCTCGCCGCAACGGTGGTGGAGGATCTGCGAGCCGCGGAAGTCGGCCCGGCCCAACTCATGCGCGAGCAGGACATCGCCGACCGCTTCCTCGCCCTGGCGCTGGCCCTGCAGGATTCGCCCTCGAACCGCGAGTTCGAGGAGCCTGGCGACGAGAGCGGCGGCGGAGGCGGGCAGGGCGGCGGCGGACAGCCCCCCGCGCTCGTTCCCCCCATTGCCCAACTCAAACTGCTTCGATCGCTCCAGGACGCCGTCTACCGCTCGACTCGCCTGCTCGATGAGCGCGGCGGCGACCTCGGCGCGGCCGATCGCTCGGGGCGCATCGACGAACTCGGCCGGGCGCAGCGGGAGTTGACGGATCTCGGCCGTCGCCTGATCGAGGAGATGTCGCAGCGGGCGGGAGGCGAAGCGCGGCCGGGACCGCCGCCGGAGGGAGAACGGCCATGAAGCGAGTCAGACGCACGATGCTCTTTTCTCCGCTGCTCGCGTTCGCGCTGATCTGCGGCGCGGCGCAGGGGCAGCCGACCTCGCCGCCGCGCGATGAGCCGCCGGGCCTTGACGAACTGCTCGGCCTGACGAAAGACCGGCCGGCAAACGAACGGCCGCCGACGGACATCATCGAGAAACTGACGGGTGAGGGAGAGGAGGCGGGCGGGCCGGATATCGCCGCCCTCTTCGTCGAGGCGATTGAGAGCATGGAGCAGTCCGCCTCGCGGCTGCTCGATCAGCGCGACGTCGGTCTCGCCACGCAGCGCTACCAGGAAGAGGCGATCCTGAAACTCGACACGCTCATCGCGCAGGCGCAGCAGCAGCAGAACCGCCAGCAGCAGCCGCAGCAGCAGCAAAGCCCGCAGCAGGCGCCGCCTCAGCAGCAGCAACAGCAGCAAAACCAGCCGGGGACCGAGGCAAGCCGCGACGGCGACAACCGGCCGCCGCTGCGCCAGGGAGAACTCGACGGCGCCATGGCGGAATCGGGCAGCGAATGGGGAAGCCTCCCGCCGCGCATCCGCGAACTGCTTCGGCAGGGGCGCGGCGACGTCGCCGCACGCCTCTACCAGCGCCTCACCGAGATTTACTACCAGCGCCTCGCCGAGGAAGCCCAGCCATGAACAGGCACCGCCACCCCCTGATTCGTTCGGCCTCGCTCGGCGCGCTGCTGGCGCTCGGGGCAGCGCTCGGCGCGGCCCAGGCCCCGCCGCTTCGACCGGACACTTCGGCGCAGAACGCGCCGCTCGACTCCGAGCCCGAAATGAACGAGCGCCTCTACGAATCCGTCCGACTCGGACTTGAGTTCCTCGCGGCGCAGCAGAACGCGGACGGCTCCTTCGGCCCGGACACGCGCTTCAGCAAGAACGTCGGGATTACCGGCTTGTGTGCGCTGGCGTTCATGTCTGACGGCCATCTGCCCGGCCGCGGCCGCTACGGGCCCAACGTCGAGAAGGCCCTCGACTTTGTCCTCAGCCAGTGCACCGAGACGGGGCTGATCGTCGGCGGAGAATCGCACGGGCCGATGTACGGCCACGGCTTCGCCACGCTTTTTCTCGGCGAGATCTACGGCATGGGCGGGGTCGAGGATGACGCCCGCCTGCGCGAAGCGCTCGTCAAGGCTGTGCGCCTCATCGTCCAGTGCCAGAACCCCGAGGGCGGATGGCGCTACAACCCGCTTCCTGAAGACGCCGACGTCTCGGTAACGATCTGCCAGATCATGGCCCTGCGCTCGGCGCGCAACGCGGGGATCAAGGTCCCGAAGGAGACGATCGACCGGGCCGTCGAGTACGTTCGGCTGTGCCAGAATCCCGACGGCGGGTTCCGGTACATGTCGGTGCCGGGGGCCTCGGCCTGGCCGCGCTCCGCCGCCGGCCTGGCGAGCCTCAACTACGCGGGCATCTACGAAGATGAGGCGCTCGAGAAGGGCCTGACGTACCTGCACGAAAACGCCCCACCCGGCGGCACGCGCCAGCAGGCGCACTACTTCTACGGCATCTACTACACGGCGCAGGCGATGTATCTCGCCGGAGGAGATCACTGGCGCCGCTGGTGGCCCAAGGCGCGCGATGAGATCATCTCCAGGCAGGACCGCGGCAGCGGGTCGTGGAACGACCCCCACGCGGGCGGCCCCTACGCCACGGCCATGGCCCTCATCGTCCTCCAGATGCCCAAGCGCTATCTGCCGATCTTCCAGAAGTGATCTGTGTCCCGCCTCTCTTGCCTGCATGCGCGTCCGAATCGTCCAATCTCTGCTGTGCTTTGCGGCCGTCGCCGCGGGCATCATGGCTGACTCGCCCGGCTGTTTGGCGCAGGAGCGCCGCGCGTTCGTTCTGATCGACCGCGACCTGCGCGCCGACACCGTCGAACTGGCGCGCATCGAGGACGGCTGGGTCGAGTGTTTGCGCTCGGGGCTAATCGATCGCCGGCCGACGGATGACCTGCTCGCGCTGCTTCGCCTCGACGAGATCGAGTCGTCGCGCTTCGAGGCGGGCGACCGGGTGGTTGAACTTGTGGACGGCCAGCGCTGGGTCGGCGCGCCCGCCCCGGGCGGGGCCCCTGATCAACTCGCGTGGAAGATCGATCGCATCGGCCTGCTTTCGGCCCCGCTCGAACAGGTTCGCCGGGCGCGCCTCCTGCCGCGGGCGGCGCTTCCGGCGCTGGGTGAGCATGAAGCGGAGGAGCGGCTCATCCTCGCCAACGGTGACGCGCTCTCCGGCCTGCTCGTCTCACTGGGCGAGGAAGTAGTCTTCGAGGTGAACGGCTCGGCGGAGGCGACGCGACTTCCGCTGCGCCAGGTCGCCTCCCTCGCGCTGGCCAATCCGGCGCAGCGGCCCGAGGGCCTGATGCTCTGGCTGGTGGACGGCAGCGTCGTCAAGGCGCAGGCGTGCCGCTGGACGCCGGGCACGCTCGAGTTCACGACCGCGACGGGCGGCCTCACTTGCCGCGTCGAGGCGGACATGCTCCGCGGGATGAGTTTCGCGGCGCAGCGCCTCATGCCGCTGGCCGCCCTGTCGCCGCGCGTCAGCCGCGACTCGGCGAACCTCCGCGTGGTCGAGCCGCCTCGTCTCGTCGATGCGGATCGCGCGGTCGGGCTGGCGGACGTGGAGTTGCGCGGTCCGATCGAGGCGCGCTACGACCTTCCGCGCGGCGCGACGCGGTTCGCCGCCACGGCCATCGTCCCGCGCTACGCCGCCCTGTGGGCCGACCTGCACCTGTCCATCCTCCTCGATGACCGCATCGTCTTCGAGGGCGCCATGGACGGCGCCGGCCACTCGCGCCGCGAAATCGCACTCGAACTCGACGGGGCGTCGAGCCTCGCCATTCGCATCGGCGAAGGCGGCCGAGGCCCCGTGCAGGATGTCATCCTGCTCCAGCGCCCCATGCTGCTCTTCGACTGAACGCCGCGACACCACGGCCGTTGCCCCGCGGCGACATCCCTCTCAGCCGCGCGCGACAAGTCGGACCTGCCGGAGGAACTTCTCATCCGCAGCGCCTTGGCGCGGGCGCAAGGCGGCGTTTATCGGCCGACCACGGGGCGACGGCGCGGCCCGCGTGTTGCTCCGGACTCGACGGAGATCGATCTCCATCGGAGGGGGCACACCCGTGGATCAGCGCCAGTTCGAGCAGCGGTTCCGCCAGATCGTGGCGCGACTCAACCAGTGGCACAAAGGCCGCGAGGCGCCGCCCGCTCCGCAGCCCGCCGCCGCGCCTGACGCTGCGCATCGCGCGTCGGCGGCGCGCCCGGGCGCGATCCGCGCCCGCTGAGCCGCGCCCTTTGAGCAGTTTCGCTACAGGCAGGACGAGTGCCACTGCACGCTCGCGGCTCTGAGCGAGAGTGCAGTGCGGCGGGCAACGGCGCTCGTCGGGTGCCACACATCGACCCGCATCGGGCGATGTGTGTCGAGCGGGCCACGGCGGTCGTTCTCACTT
>WYBR01000132.1 GCA_011525805.1 Vicinamibacteraceae bacterium | reverse complement strand
GCCGAACACCGGCCTTCGCCGTTCGTATCGGCAACGGCGCTGTCGCGCCGACACGCCCGCGATCGTCGTGACCGGTTGCCGCGTCCACGTCCAACACCCGTGCTGACGCGTGGGGCTCGGTTCCGATCATCGCTCTGCGATGATCCGAGGCCGCGGCGTTGGCTTCAAAGCGCGCGCGCCACCTGAATGGCCCACACAAGCAGCGGCAGCACCATGCCCCACACGACCACCGTAAGCAGAAACAGGCCGATCAAGGCGATGCGCGACATTCGGGACGATGGGACGCTAAAAGTGCGGTCGTCGCTTGGGTCGAAGGGGCGGCCGCATTCCGGACAGCGGTGGTCGTGGAGGTTTCGCAGGTCGTACTTGCACGAGAGGCAGTACACGGGGGATTGTACGGCGGAAACGAGAGGTCGAGCGATGGGCGGTCTGAGCGCTCATGGAACGGCCGCCCGCACTTCCTCGCGATCGCTTCCCTCGGCGACTTCATCCGCATCGAATCAAGGTCGCTTTCCCGTATGCATCCGTGGCGTGGTGTGGTTGAATAGTTGTTGATGCCGGCCGGGGGGCGGACCGGGGTCGGGGTCGGGGCCGGGGCCGGGCGAGAGGAGGGGATCATGGACCGTTTGTCGATTCGGCGTTGTGCGTGGGTGATGGCCGCGGGAGTCTGCCTCGGCGGAACGGGGCAGGCATGGGGCTACACACTGGTCGTTCGCATGTTTCAGGGCTGCCCCGGGGGGATCACGATCTACTGGACCGGCGCCGGGTCGAGCGGTCGGCAGGCGCTGGTGATCGGCGATGAGCCGGGCGCGACGACGATTCCGGAAGGGCTGCCATGCACCGGCACGGTGCTGGGGGTGCGCGGCCACGTGCGGCTCGTCAGCCCGCCGGGGTTCTTCGACGTGCAGGGCGGGCAGGGGATGATGAGCGGCAGCGCGACGCCGGCCGCGTGCGGGAAGTACCTGCAACTGGTCAAGGGCGGCACGTGCGAGACGTCGAACATCGCGATCATCCAGTGAGCGGGGCCGGTGGCAGGCGGTAGGTCGGGACAAGGCTCTGCGCCGGCGCGACACTTCGCCGAACGTTGTGCGCGACGCCCGTGCCATCGGCGGGGTGGCTTTGATCGCTGCCGCTCTGGGCGGAGATCGATGCGAGGGTACCAGAGTGGACGATTGCGCTTGCCCGCCGCACTGCACTCTCGCTCAAAGCGGCGAGCGTGCAGTGGCACCCGCCACGGCTGAAGTGAAGGTGCTTGAATGTCGGGCGGGACGCGCGTGCCTCTGGAGCCAAACCACACGGGGGGGCGCCCCTGCCACCGCTTGCCACCGAGCGGCGCTTACGGCTCGTCCTCGAGGTTGCGGATGTCGATGCGCCAGCCTTCGCTCAGCGGGGGCGATTCGGTGCTGAAGTCGGCGGGATTGGCTTCGCCGCCGTTGATCACGATGCTCGCGAGATCGACGTGGATCGTGTCGCCGCCGCGCTCCGTCATGACCGCGCGGCCGGGCAGGAGCGTGTCCGGGTCGTACCACAGGTCAACGGTTTCGAGATCGTCTTGAGCGTCCTTCGCGGTCAGGCGCAGGCGGAGGTTCCCCTTGAGGCGGTCCTTCTCATCGGTTTCGCGCTCGAGCAACTCGGCGGTGAAGCGGCGGAGGATGGCGTCCTTGGCCTGGCCGATGGGAAGAGGCAGAGGGCCGTCGATCGCCAGCGGATCGATCTCCTGGCCCGGGCGCACGACTTCGCGCTTGATGAATTGCTTCTCGTCGTTGAGGCGTTCGACGAGGTAGCGGCCGTCAAAGATGTAGTCGCGCGACTGCTCTTCGAGGCCGCGGCTGCTGATGAACTTGGTGAACGAGACGCGGAACTGCTTGAGGCGGCGGTCGGGAGAGATGCGCAGCACCGCCGTGCCCTGGCGGATCTGCTCATCCTCGAGCAGGTCATGGACGGTCTTGTAGCGGATGGTGGCGCGGAGGGTCTCGATCTTCGCGTCTGCGGCAGCGACGGCGTCGAGGAGTTGCTCGGCGGTCGTGATGGGCGCCGGAGCGGTTTCCGTCGCGGCGGGCGGTGTGCCGCTTCCGAGCAGGATCGCCAAGAGGATGACGGCAAGTTGTTTCACCACAGACTTCCCTGACCCGTCGGTTCGGCGGAGGCGGCGTGGCCCGTCCGGTCGCCGAGCGCCTTGAGGATCTTATCGGATAAGACGCTGTTGGCGCAAACGTATTTCCACTCGATTCGTGCGGCGTGGATGTTCATGAGCAGGGCGAGGCCGGCTCCGACGGCCGCCCAGCCGCGCCACAGGCCCCCGTCGGCCGCGGGCGCGGCGGTGAGGAAGTGAAGCATCATCGCGCCGGCCGTCACCAGAATGGCCATGAAGCCGTAGCGGAACGACTTGAGTTTGTACGACTTGTTGAGCGCCAGGGCGTTGCGGTCGGCGTAGCCGTGCTCTTCGATGGCGCTCTGGACGAACTTGCCGCTGGCGATGAAGTAGGTGTAGACGATGGAATGGACGGTGAGACAGAAGAGGGAGGCGAGGACGACGAGCACGTCGAACTGCTTCATCCACGGCGACGGGGCCGGAAGAAACAAGCCCCAGACGGTGACGATCGCCAGCAGGAGGAAGTTGGCGAGGGTGAGTTGAAGGAACAGGCGCTTCATGCCTGAGCAACGGTAGGAGGGGCGTCGGTATCGTTCCGCGCCGCGGCGCCGAGGCGGGCGTCGAGGAAGGCGCGGAGGATGGCGGCGGCGGCGAGGGCGTCGCGCCGCTGCTTTTTCTGCTTGTGCGTCAGTCCCGAGCGCGACATCGCCTCGTCCGCGGCGGCGCTGCTCAGCCGCTCGTCCTGAAGGTGGATCGGCAGCAGGACGCGCTCGGCCAGTTTCTCCGCGAAGGCGGCGATGCGCCGGGCCTGCGGCCCGTGCGTGCCGTCCATGTTGAGCGGCAGGCCGATGACGAGTTCGTCCGGTCCGTGCTCGTCCACGACGAGGATGAGGCGGTCGATGAGCGGGCCGTCGAGGGCGCTCTCGACCATGCCGACGGGTGAGACGATGCCCGTCTCGTCGTCGCCGACGGCCGCGCCCGTTCGCTTGTCGCCGACGTCGAGGCAGAGATAGCGCATGGCGGATTGCTCCTTCAGGCGAGGGCGGCCACGCGGGCCGCCGCGCCGCGCCGGGCGGCGCACAGGGCGATGGCGATGGCGTCGGCGACGTCGGGCGGGCTCGGTCGCTCGCTCAGGCGGCATTGCGCCTGCACCGCGACCTGGATCTGGCGCTTGGCGGCGTGGCCGTTGCCGGTGAGGGATTTCTTGACCTCGGTAGCGCCGACTTCAACGAGTTCGAGGTGGCGCTGCCGGGCCGCGAGGAGGATCACGCCGCGCGCGTGACCCATCTTGATCGCCGTCGCGGGGTGCGCGTAGTGGGCGTACAACTTCTCGACGGCGATTCGCTGGGGCGCCAACTGATCGAGAATGGACCCGAGGTCGGCGAAGAGTTCGACGAGGCGCGACGCGACCGCCTCGCGCCCGTCGAGGCGAATGACCCCCGCTTCGACGAGTTGCGGCTCCCATCGGCCGGGCCGGACCTCCACGCAACCGTAGCCGGTCAGACGCAGTCCGGGATCGATGCCGATGATTCGCATTCGCCCTTACGATACCGCGGTCGAGGCGGTCTCGCGCGGCCCGTTTCGGCCGATGCCGCTGAGGATGCCCGAGCGTCGCAGCACTTCATCCGATTCGAGCAGCCCGTCGCGCAGCCGCACGACGCGCTCGCACCGCGCCACGATCTTGTCGTCGTGGGTGACGATGAAGATGGTCAGGCCACGCTCGTGGAGGTTCCGCAGCACTTCGAGAATCGCCTCGCCCGTTTTGCTGTCGAGATTGCCGGTGGGTTCGTCGGCCATGATGATCGCCGGCTCGTTGACGAGGGCGCGGGCGATCGCGGCGCGCTGCTGCTGCCCGCCGGAGAGTTCGCTGGGGCGGTGGTGGAGGCGGTCGCCGAGGCCGACGAGTTCGAGTTTCTCCTTCGAGCGCCGGTGCCGCTCGGCGGGCAGGATCCCCTGGTAGAAGAGGGGCACCTCGACGTTCTCCAGGATCGTCAGCGCGGGGATGAGGTTGAACGCCTGGAAGACGAAGCCGATCTTCTGCCCGCGGACGTTGGAGAGGCCGACGTCGTCGAGCCGGGCGACGTTTTCGCCGTCGAGGATGTACTCGCCGGAGGTGGGGCGGTCGAGGGCGCCGAGGAGGTTCATGAGCGTGGATTTGCCCGAGCCGGAGGCGCCCATGATCGCCACAAACTCGCCGCGCTCGACCTCAAGATCGACGCCCTTGAGGGCCTCGACGAGGACGGAGCCGTCGGGCTTGTAGTAGGTCTTGGTGAGTTTGCGGATGCGGGCAATGACCTCGCGGCCGTTGCCGGAGGGAGCGGAGCGGTTTGGCGTCTCGCCGTTGGAGGAATGAGGCGTCATGTCCCCAAGTGTACCGGCCGCTCGCGGATCGGGTTCGATCGGGCGGAGGAATGGGGAAACCACACGCCGGGACGATCGCTCGAACTACTCGCAATTGTCCGCCGCCATTTGAAGGGCCGCGAGGGCGCTGGCGGTGTCGGCCTCCTGGTGGAAGAGGCGATCGAGATGAGTGACCTCGAAGACGGAAGCGATCGAAGGATTGACCGAGCAGAGGCACAGCCGTCCGCCGGTGCCTCGGAGCACTTCGCGCACTCGGAGCAACTGGCTGATGTTGGAACTGTTCAGGAAGCCCACGCCGAGGAAGTTGAGCACGACGTCCTGCGCGCCGCCGGTCGAAAGGCGCTCGGAAAGGGAAATGAGGTCGTCGCTCAGCGCGGGCTCGTTGAGCAGATCGACGACGAGAACGTGTTCGGACCACTCGACAATGGGCATGCAGCCTCCCCATACACTTCGCCGGTTTGACGGGGCGTTGTCTTCGGGGACCGCCGCCGATGACGGACGAGGGACTCGGGCGCGGGAGGATCGGGACGATCGCCCGCGGCTCAATCCTGCTCGTCAGACTCCACGACCTTGGCGACGGCGATGAGCCGGTCGCCTTCTTTGAGGTTGGTGAGACGGACCCCCTGGGTGTTGCGGCCGATGCGACTGATCGAGGCGGCCGCCAGACGGACCACCATCGCCCCCTCGCTCACCAGCAACACGCTGTCCTCCTCACGGACGGCAAGGATAGCCACGGCCCGGCCGTTCCGCTCGGAGGCGCGGATGTCGCGCCGGCCCTTGCCGCCGCGCGACTGGACCCGCGTCGAGCCGTCCTCCGACTGCACCTTGTACTCCGTCATGGCGGTGCGCTTACCGTAGCCGAACTCCGTCGCCGTGAGCAGGTCGCAGGAGTCGTCGGCGATGATCAGGCCGATGACGTGGTCGCCCTCTTCGAGGCTGATGCCGCGCACGCCCGCTGCGGCGCGCCCCATCACCCGCACGTCGGATTCGTTGAATCGGATCGCCATGCCGTTGGCGGTCGCCAGCATGAGGTCGTCACGGCCGGAGGTGAGCACCATGCTCATCAACTCGTCGCCTTCGCGCAGGCTGATGGCGATGATGCCGCTGCGGTTGACGTTGCGGTATTCCTTCAGCGCGGTGCGCTTGACCGTTCCGTTGGCCGTGGCGAAGACGAGGTAGTCCTCTCGCTGCTCGAAGTCCTTGACGGGAATGAACGCGCGGACGCGCTCGCCCTCGCGCAGGTCGAGGTAGTTGACGATCGGCCGTCCCTTGGCGGTGCGACCCATCTCCGGCGCTTCGTAGACTTTGATCTTGAACATCCGACCCGTGTCCGTCAGGCACAGGAGGTCGTCGTGCGTCGAGGCGACGAAGAGATGCTCAATGAAGTCGCTGTCCTTCTTCTCGGAACCCTTGATGCCCCGCCCGCCCCGACCCTGCTCGCGATAGGTGTCCGCGGGCAGGCGCTTGATGTACCCCTCGTGGCTGATCGTGAGGACGACGTCTTCGACGGCGATGAGGTCGGCGTCCTCGATCTCGCCGGCGACTTCGATGATGCGGCTGCGGCGGGCGTCGCCGTACTTCTCGCGCATCTCGACGACGTCCTCGCGGATGATGTCAAGGACGAGTTTGTGGTCGGCGAGGATGCGCTCGTAGCCCTCGATCTCGCCGACGAGGGCGGCGTAGTCGCCGGTCAGTTTCTCGATCTCGAGGCCAACCAACTGGATGAGTTGCAGTCGGCCGATGGCCTCGGCCTGGACCTTCGTGAGCGCGACGCCCTCGCCGCCGGCGCGATCGAGCAGGGCGCGGGGGATGCGCGGCGCGTACTTGTGGTCCGGCGCGATGCGAAAGCGGCGCTCCATGAGCCGCTCGATCGCCTCGTCGCGCGTCGAACTGGCGCGGATCAGCCGGATCACCTCGTCGATGTCGCACACGGCGTAGATGAGGCCCTCGAGAATGTGGGCCTTCTTCCGCGCCTCCTTGAGCAGGTGCGCCGTCCGCCGGCGGATCACGTCCACCCGGTGCTCGATGTAGCAGTCGATCATCTGCCGCAGGCTGAGCGTGCGCGGCTGGTGGTTGACCAGCGCGATGTTGATGATCGAGAACGTCGATTGCAGGGGGGTGAACTGGTACAACTGGTTTTCGACGATCGCCGGATCCGCGCCCTTCTTGAGTTCGATCACGATGCGGGTGCGGCTCTTGCGGCCGGATTCGTTGCGGATCGCGGAGATGTCCTTGATGCGGTCGTTCTTGACCGCCTCGGTGATCTTCTCGATGAGCGAGTTCTGCACGAGGTGGTAGGGGATCTCGTCGATGACCAGTTGCTGGCGTCCGCCGGGGCGGTCCTCGACGCGCACCACGCCGCGCAGCACGACCCGGCCGCGGCCGGTGGCGTAGGCGGCGCGGATGCCCGCGCGGCCGCAGATCAGCCCGCCGGTCGGGAAGTCCGGGCCGGGCAGGATCTCCATCAGCGCGCTCAGTTCGATCTCCGGATTGAGGATCACCGCCTCGATCGCGCTGCACATCTCGGTGAGATTGTGCGGCGGAATCGAGCAGGACATGCCGACCGCGATCCCCGTCGAGCCGTTGACGAGCAGGTTGGGCAGGCGGCTGGGCAGGACGGTCGGCTCCTGCCGCGTGTCGTCGTAGTTGGACTTGAAATCGACGGTGTCGAGTTTGAGGTCGTCGAGCATCGCGCTCGCCGCCTCGGTCATTCGCGCCTCGGTGTAGCGCATCGCCGCGGGCGGGTCGCCGTCGATCGAGCCGAAGTTGCCCTGCTTGTCCACCAGCAGGTAGCGCATGACCCAGTCCTGGGCGAACCGTACCAGCGTCGGGTAGATGACCGCTTCGCCGTGCGGGTGGTAGTTGCCGCTCACGTCGCCGCAGATCTTGGCGCACTTTCGGTGCTTGGCCCGCGGGCCGAGGTTCAGGTCGTTCATCGCGACGAGGATGCGCCGCTGGCTGGGCTTGAGGCCGTCACGGACGTCGGGCAAGGCCCGGTCCATGATCGTGCTCATCGCGTAGGTGAGGTAGGAATCCTGGAGTTCCCGCTCGATGTTCAGATCGGCGATCTGGTCGGAAGGCTCCTCCGGAAGCGAGGGAGCGGCGGTGGGATTCTCTGACATGGGCGGGGGTCTCGTCGAACCTCGGATCCGTGCGGACGTCGCCCGTGCGCGGCCGTGCGACTGATGAAATCATATGCGCCCGGCCGCGCGTTTTCGAGGTTCAGACGGTCCGTCGGCGGGCGGATGGCGTGGCAGCGAGCGTGCTCTATGATTGCCCCGAACCCTTGGAGCACTCCTTGCCATGCCGATGACCGGGCCGGTCCTCACCAGGCGAATCCCGACCTTTCCCTACGGCGACGCTTGCGACCGGCGGACCGTCGGCTACGACGAGTTCGCCCGCACCGGCGGCTACGAGGCCCTGGCCCGGGCCGTCACGATGGAGCCTGCGGCGGTCGTGGACATGGTCAAGGATTCGAGCCTCCGCGGCCGCGGCGGGGCCGGCTTTCCCTGCGGCCTCAAGTGGACCTTCCTCCCGAAGAACTACGAAGGCCAGCGCTACCTCGCCGTCAACGCCGACGAGTCCGAGCCGGGCACCTTCAAGGATCGCCTCATTCTTGACTACGACCCGCACATGCTCCTTGAGGGCATTGCGATCTCCTGCTTTGCGTGCCGCATCCAGACCGCGTACATCTACATCCGCGGCGAGTACCACCATCAGGCGCGCATTCTCGAGAAGGCGATCGCGGAGGCGTACGAGAAGGGCATCTTCGGCGGGCGCGGCCTGCTCAACGGCGCCGCGGACTTCAAGGTCGAGTGCTACCTCCACCGCGGCGCGGGGGCGTACATCTGCGGCGAGGAGACGGGACTGCTCGAATCGCTCGAAGGCAAGCGCGGCTGGCCGCGCATCAAGCCGCCCTTCCCCGCCGTCAAGGGCCTCTTCGGCAAACCCACGATCATCAACAACGTCGAGACGCTCTGCTGCGTGCCCTTCATCGTCGAGCACGGCGTCGAGTGGTTCAAGTCGCTCGGGTGCGCGTCGAAGATCGGCGGCCCGCCGAGTTTCGGAACCAAACTCATGGGCGTTTCCGGGCACGTGCAGCGGCCCGGCGTGTACGAGTGCGACCTCGGCATTCCGCTCCGCCGACTCGTTGAGGAATACTGCGGCGGGATGCGCGACGGAAAGCAGTACAAGGCCGCGATCGCCGGCGGCGTAAGCATGGGCGTCCTCGGTACCGACCAGTTTGACGCCGAGATGGACTTCGACATTGGCCGCAAGTATGAAGTCCTCGGTCTCGGCACCGCCTGCCCCACCATCTTCGACGAAGACACCGACATGGTCATGGTCGCGCGCAACATCGCCCGATTCTTCAAGAACGAGTCCTGCGGCCAGTGCACGCCGTGCCGCGAAGGCTCGGGTTGGATGTACAAACTCCTCTGCCGCATCGAGCGCGGCGAGGCGAAGTTGAAGGACATCGATCTCCTGCTCGAACTTGCCGGCTCGATGGGCGCGATGCCCGGAACCACGATCTGCGGCCTGGCCGACGGCAACAACTGGGCCGTGCGCACCATCGTCAACAAGTTCCGCGGGGAGTTCGAAGCGCGGTGCAGGCCGTCTTTCGTCCCAGTGACTGTTGGCGTTGGATGAACCGGGGAAGGCGAGACGGCCGCGGACCGGCCCGGGAGGATGTGGCCATGTGGATTTGCCGCTCAGCGAGCCTCGTCGCCTTCATCGCGGCGCTTTTCGGCGCTGGCGCCCTCGCGGCCGTTGCGCCGCCGATCGAAACGCCCGGACGCATCGAGTCCGTCACCGTTCACAGTGAGTGGGTGAGCGTGACGCGCGTCGCCTCCGTCGAACTCACCGCCGGCCTGCACGAAGTGCGGTTCACGAATCTGCCAGTGACGATCGAGCCGGCGTCCATCCGCGCCGACGCCGGCGGCCGCGCTGTCGTTACGCGCGTCGCCTACGAAGAGCGCGAGGATGTATCCGCCTACGAGACCGGTCTGTCGGAAAAGGTCCGCGCCCTCGAAGACGCCCGACGCCAGATGGCCATTCTCGACGAGCGTCTTCTCGTCCTCGCCAAGGAGGAAGGACTCCTCGACGCGATTGCGGAGCGCACCGCCCAGCGAAGCGCCGAGCAGGTTGGTTCCGGACGCCTCGACCTTGACGAAATCACCCGCGTATCCAAGTACCTCGCCGAGCAGCACGCCGCTCTCCTCGAGCGGCGGCGAACCGTCACGGCGGAGAAACAGGCGCTCCAGCAGTCAATCGACCGCCTGACCGCGGAGCGCGTCGAGTACGAGTCGGCCGGGCCGCCGCTGCTCCGCTCGGCGGTCTTGAACCTCTCCATCGACGAAGTCTCCGATCCCACCATTCCCCTGCGCCTGACCTATCTCGCCTCAGGGGTCAAGAGCCGCGTCTCGTACAACGTGCGCACCGATCCGAGCCTCGCGCAGGCGTCGCTCGAGTTCGAGGTGGAGGTTGAGCAGGCGACGGGCGAGGATTGGCGCGATGTCTCCTTCGCCTTCTCCACGCACCCGATCGTCGATCCGACCGCCCCACCGGCGCTGCGACCTGGGGTGATTGAGCCGGCGTCGTCCGAGGGCTCATCGCTCGCGTTGCGCCAGCCAGTCGAGGAAGGGACGCTGCTCTCCGGCCGCGCGAGCCTGGCGCGGCTCGTGGGGCAGGGGGGGAGAGTTGTCTCGCGCGGCTCGCTCGGCTCGCCGCCCTTTACCCTTTATCGCTTCGGCCAGAGCGCCACCATCCCTTCAGGCGCCGGTCACGGCCAGCGCCTGCGCCTCAACACCTTCAGCGTCCGACCCGAGTTCCGCTACGTCGCTGTGCCCGTCATCTCCAACAGCGCCTTCCTGCGCGGCACCATCGAGAACACCAGCCGCGTTCACTGGCTGCCTGGGCCCGTCTCTGTCTTCCTTGGAAGCGAGTACGTCGGCGAAACCACGATGCCCTACGTCGCTCCGGGCTCGCGCGTCGAGATCTTCTTCGGAACCGACCACCGCGTCGCGGCCCAGCGGACGCAGGTCAGCAATCGCACGCGTTCGACGGGCCTTCTGGGCGACGGACGCGAGACGCTCGTGGAGTACCGCATCCGCATCACGAATGCCACCGGTCAGGCCATGCCCGTCGAGGTCTGGGACCGGGCGCCCATGTCCCGCGACGACCGCATCACCGTTTCCACCACGGGCTTCTCGCCGGGGCTGAGCCGCGATGAGGAGTTTCGCCTGCGCCAGCGGTCCGAAGGCCTTCTCCGCTGGGACATTGACCTGCCGGCCTCGGGCCGCGAGTCGATCATCTCGTACACCCTCGTGGTGGCGCACAAGGCCGGCGTCGAGGTTCCTGTGATTCCGGACTAGAGCCGCGGCCGCGACCTTCCGGCCGGCCAGTTGACTTGCGGTCCCGGACTCCACAACATACATGGTCGGTGGGCGTTCGTCCCCCACATGTATTGCGGGAGTTTCACGCGTGATTTGTCCAGCCTGCGGCGCCAACGACGACCGCGTCATCGACAGCCGCGCCAGCGAAGGCGGCAAGGCCATCCGCCGCCGCCGCGTCTGCAACCGCTGCAACAAACGCTTCACCACCTACGAGCGCGTCGAGACCGCCGGCCGCCTCATGGTCATCAAGCGCGACGGCTCGCGTCAGGCCTTCGACCCCCAGAAAATCCTTGCCGGCATCGAGGCCGCCTGCGGCAAACTCCCCATCCCCTCCGAGGCCAAGGCTCGCATCGTCGAGGAGATCGACGAGGAACTCCACCGCGAGTTCGAGCGCGAAGTTCCCGCCCTCACCATCGGCGAGCGCGTCGCCGAGCGACTGCGCAAACTCAACCAGGTCGCCTACGTGCGCTTTGTGAGCGTCTATAAGGAGTTCCACGGCCTCGATCAACTCATCGACGCCGCGCACGACGTGCGCGAGCAGGCCCGCGCCGAAGTTCCCGGCCAGGGCAATCTCTTCACCCCCCCGGAAGGATGATGCAGCGTCCCGGCCACGACCAGATTGATCGCGGCGCCGAGTGGTACGGACAGGGCCTCTCCTTCCAATGCACGCAGTGCGGCCACTGCTGCACCGGTCCGACTGGCTTCGTTTGGGTCAGCGACGATGAACTCCGCGCCATCGCCCAAGCGCTTGGCATGGCCGCCGCCCAAGTCGAGCGCGACTTCACGCGCCTCCTGCACGGCCGGCGCTCGCTCACCGAGGTGCGCACGGAGCACGGCTTTGATTGCGTCTTCCTCGATCGCGATTCGCAGCCGGGCAAAGCGCTGTGCTGCGTGTACCAGGCCCGGCCGGCGCAGTGCCGCACCTGGCCATTCTGGCCGGAGAATCTACGCCACATCCGCGACTGGCAACGAGCCGCCCGCACCTGCCCCGGCATCAATCAGGGCCCACTCATTCCCATCGAGTCCATTCGCATCCAGCGCGACGCCACGCCGGCGTGAGTGTGCACGCCCGCGAAGGCACAGTGGTGGAGTGGGCGTCTCGCCCCTTCAGACTCTCGCTCCCCCCGATCCGACCCGCGGCCGGCGCCCGGGGCGAGTCCGGGGCGGCGCAGTGCCTCTGCCCCGGCTCGTGCACTGCTCCGACCTCGGAGCCTGAGCCCCGGCATGTCGGCCGACTTCTTGCCGGGTTGGCGCGGCCTTCGGGGGAAGGCGGGTCAGTGGTGGGCTTGCGGCGCAGCGATGCCGATGTTGCCCACGCCGATGCGGGCACCGGCGTTGCCGACGGGCTGGCCGCCGTCGTCGGGCTTGGCGTGGATGATGACGGCCCGGCCCAGAATGGCGTTGCGGCGAGCGATGGTGATGTCGGGAATCACGGCCGTGAATTCCGCCCTGCCGTGGGCGTCGGCGATGAGGTTGCCCATGTCGCCGGCGTGGTGGGGACGATCGGCGTGCTCGGGAAGCGCGTGCCAGGCTGTCTTCTCCGGGTCGTAGTGTCCGCCGGTACAGAGCGCGTCGGCCGAGCCGGTAAAGGCGAACTCGTGGATGTGGAAGCCGTGCTTCTGGCCGGGCGTGAGGCCGGTGATGGAGGCGTGAACCTCGACTCCGCCCTCGACGTCGTGGAAATTGACGAGGCCGGCGCAGGTGTTTCCGGCCGTCGGGTGGATGGTGCAGACGGCGGACTCAATTTCGAGCAGCGCACACTCCTTGGGCGGACAGCACATCGAGGCGCAGCCGGAGAGGAGCGCAGCGCCGCCGGCGAGCGCGGCGAAGAGAATCACGCAAAGACCATGTTTCATCACATCCCCCTCTGGTGAACGCGTGATGTCGATTGGCGGCGGGCGGTCGCTACTTGAGCGGCTCAGGCGGCGCAGCGCTGGCCGGCGCGGCGTCGGCGGTGCTGCCCTCGGCGCTTGGTCCGGAGTAGGACGAAGCGACGAGGAAGATCTCGACGCGGCGGTTGGCGCGGGCGCCGCCGGCGGCGGGATTGGCGACCACGGGCCGGAATTCGCCCCACCCCGCGACGCTGCAGCGCGCCGCGGCCACGCCGGCGCTCACGAGCGCCTCGCGGACACTGATGGCGCGGTGGACGGAGAGGTGGACGTTGGTCGGATGCTTGGCGCGCGTGCCGACGTTGCGGATGGGAACGTTGTCGGTGTGTCCGACGACGCGGATTTCGTAGCCCGCGGCGGGAGCGCTCTTGAGGACTTCGGCGAGGCGCTGGAGCGAAGTCTGGGCCTCGCTCTTGAGGTCGGCGCTGCCGAGGTCAAAGGTGAGGTCGCTGAGGAACTGCACCATGCCGCGCTTCGGGTCGTAGATCATCAGGTCGGGGTTGCTCGCGGCGAGGGCGCGGAGGGCCTCGTCGAGTTCCGGCGGCAGCACCATGAGGTCCATGTCGTTGAGGCGCTGCTCGAGGTCGGCGTACATGGCCATGGCGGCCTGCAGTTGCGACGCGGCCTCGGCGCGGCGGCGCTCGGCCTCGAGGGCGCTCTTGCCCGACGCCTCGACCTGACTGCGCAGCGCCTGTGTCGTCGAGTTGAGCGATTCGTTCTGCACTTCGAGTTCGGAGATGCGCTGCTGCTGGACGCGGACCTGGTGGTCGAGGTCATCGACCCGGCCCTGCGAGCAGCCGGCCAGGACGCTGAAACCCAGCGCGGCGAGAAGGGTGAGCGAACGGGAGAAGAGCCTCATGGGGGAACCATCCTTCCTGTCGGGGCGGTCGCGGCTGCGGCGCGTCGGTCGCACCGGCCTGCGGTCAGTGTATCGTAGTGCGGCGTATTGACCAATTGCAACGCATCGCACAACATCGGCCAGATTGCATGTCCGGCGTCAAAACCGACGTTTACATCCTCGCCGGGGCGGCCCAGGACGCCTTCGGCCCGCCGATCCGGCCCGCCGCGATCCACTGGAGAGCGGGGGAGGTCATCGCGATCGGCTCGCCCGAGGCGGTGCCTTGCCCCCCAGGCGCGCGGATCATCGAGCGGCCGAGCCACCTTGTCCTGCCCGGCCTGGTCAACGCCCACGCCCATCTTGACCTCACCGCCATCGGCCCGCAGCCCTATGGCGGGGACTTCATCGACTGGATCGACTTTGTCCGCAGCGCCCGGCCAAGCGATCCGTTCGCCCTGGCGGACTCGGTGCGGCTGGGAATCGAGAAGAGCATCGCGGGCGGCACGGCGATCATCGGGGACATCGCCGGGGTTGGTTCGGCGGTGCCCCTGGAGGTGCTGTGGGCCGACGGGAGGCTGCGCGGAATCAGTTTCGTCGAGTTTTTCGGCCTCGGCCCGCGGCAGGCGAGGGCGATTGAGGCGATGGAGGAGTTGTGGGCGGAGGTCTCGCCAGATGCCGATTCCCGGGTTCAGATGGGCTTGCAGCCCCACGCTCCGTATAGCGCCGGGCCGGAGGTCTACGGCGCGGCAGCGCGCCTCAGCGCCGGACGAGGACTGCCCGCATCGACCCACCTCGCGGAGACTCCCGGCGAGATCGAGTTCACGCGCAGCGCGACGGGACCGCACGCGGATTACCTCCGGCGGATCGGGAAATGGGACGAGTCGATTCGAGCCGCGCAGGCCCATCCGATCGATCTGTTCCTGCGGAGGCTCTCGGGTGCGGCAACGTGGCTGGCGACGCACGTCAACTACTGCGAGTTCCGCCACGTCAAAGCGCTGGCGAAGAGCCTGGCGGCGGTCGTCTACTGCCCGCGCGCCAGCGCGTACTTCGGCCACGAGGAGCACTCCTGGCGCGAGATGCTGGATGGCGGTGTGAGACTGGCGCTTGGAACCGATTCGATCGTCAATCTCGACACGCCGCAGCGCCTCTCGATCCTCGACGAGATGGCGTTGCTGCACAAGAGAGACCACGTTCACCCCGCCGCGCTGCTGCGGCTGGCGACCATTGAGGGGGCGTGGGCGCTGCACGTCGATGAGCGGCTGGTGACGCTTGAGCCCGGGCCGTGTGCCGGACTCATCGCCGTCGAGTTTGACCCGGCGGACGAGCGGGACGCCCTGGCGCAGGTGCTCAGCGACCCTGGGCCGATTGAGTGGCTCGTCGGGCCATGATGGGCCGATGGGGTGAATCCCTCAACACGTTCGAGTCCGGAGTGGGGAGAGAGCCGGGCGTTCTATAGTTGGGGACGATCGGCCCCGGCGGCCCTCGGCGGTGGAGCGCAGGCATGAGTGCGAAGTGGCGGCGAATCAAAGCGTGGGACCAGGAGCACCTCACCGGCCCCCTCACGCCTGTGCGCTGGGTGCTCACCGCCTTCAGTTCCATCACCCTCGCCGTCACCCTCCTCACGACGGTCGCGGCCTACGGGGCGCTGGCGAGCATCCCCATCGGCCTGTGGGCGATGATCCCGACGAAGGTCTTCCAACTGGTAACGCTGCTGGCCGTGGTTCTCGCGCTGCTGGCGGGGACGCAGTGGCTGCTCGGGCGGGCGATCCGCGGGCGCCTCAGCCGCGAGTGGGTCTTTGCCCTGCGCTTCATTGCGGGGCTGGCGATCATTCTTGCGGGATGGCGGCTGTGGCTGTGGGGGGTGTGGCCGCTGATCCGCTACGAGCCGGCCGTCGCGGCGCTGAACAAGCCGGCGACGGGCGTGCGCTTCTTCGCCGACTTCGTGGATCAGTATCGCGGCACGCTGCTTCGGCAACTGCCCTCGTGGGAGATGACGGAGATCGAGTTCTACTCGTGGTGGCCGTTCAAACTCGTGCTCATCCTCTTCGTGATGAACATGGTGACGGCGACGGTGCGGCGCATCGAGTTCATCTTCGTCAACATCGGCGTGCTCACGGTCCACACCGGCATCGTGCTGATCTCGCTGGGCAGCATCTTCTACGAGCGAGGGAAGGTCGAGGGGGACATCCGCCTCGTGCGCCACAGCCCGCCCAAGAGCGTCTACTACGACGCAATCGTTCCGGCGCTCTACGCCTGGAAGGAGGGCGACGGGCGGCTCTACGTGCATCCGCTGCGCGGCCTGGCGCGCTACAACGACGCGCCCGCGGGCACGCCCTACGCGCCGAATGCGGCGCTGCACGCGCAGCCGCAGTTCGGCGAGATCTTTCCGCCTTCGCTGGAGATCAGCGTTGTGGGAGTGATTCCCTACGGCGTGCGCGAGCCTTCGTGGGTCGATGGAGGAAGCGAGAGCAATCCGTCGATCAACGTGAAACTCGACCTGACCGCGCCGGACGGCCGGCGCCTCGACTGGCAGCAGCGGCTCATCGGCAGCATGGCGTCGGATCGCGCGTCGGGCGCGGCGCACCTTCCCGGCCTGACACTCGAGCACCTGGTGGCCCCGGCGCCGCAGCGCGTCGCCGACCTCGCGCGCGCGTTTCCCGCCCAGGGCGATCACGCGATCATCGTCCGCGTGCCCGCCAGCGGGTTCGAGGAGGCGTTCGTGGTAGAGCCGGGGGGGAGAGTGGCCGTCGGCGCGACGGGCTGGACGGTGGCCGTGGACGACACGCAGGCGGCCGAGGAGGGGCTGGCGCTGGTCTCGACGGGCTACCGCGGCGCGTCGAGTTCGCGGATCAACCTCACGATCACTTCGCCGGAGGGGCAGACGTTCAACCGCAGCGTGCTGCACCAGTATCCGGAGTTGACGCAGGACTTCATTCCCGGCGAGGCCGGCCGCCCGCCGCAGCGCGTGGCGCCGAACCCGGCGATCGACATCGTGTACCTCGATGCGTCATCGACCTACCTCTGGGTCGTGCAGGACGATCCCGCGGTTGGGCGGTTCCGCGTCGTGCAGCGCGTTCCCGGCGGGGAAGTGAAGGAGTTCGCCGTCGATGCGGGCGATTCGATCGTCGGCGAACTCGAAGGCGCGACGATGCGCTTCACGTTTGACGGCTTCTGGCCGCGCACGACGCGGCGCTTCGACGTGCACCCCGTTCCGGCCGAGGAGCAGGATCGCAGCGCGCGGGGGACCTACTTCCACGCCTACCTCGATGTCGAGACCCGCGTCAAGCGGGCGGATGGGACGACGGACATCCGCCGCCGCTGGCTTCCCTTCAACCAGTACCTCGACGCCGACTACGAGTTCCAGCGACTCGAGCGATTCGACCTGCCGGAGGTCGGGACGATCACGCTGGCGTTCGGCCGTCTGCGGCGCACGCTGCCCGGCATCGCGCTGGCGCTGAACGAGTTTGAGATGATCCCGTACGCCGGCACCGACACGCCGCGCGACTACGCCTCGACGGTCCGGGTCTTTCGCGGTCCTGAAGATCGCGAGGGCGAGGAGCACGTTACGCGGCTCAACCGGCCCTACATCTATCGCCGGCCCTTCGCGTGGAGCGACGGGCGCCACGCGGTCGCCAACAGCCTGGCGTGGCTCGGCTCGGTCATCGTGCCGGAGCAGTACAAGTTCAGCCAGGCGGGGTGGGACCCGGTGAACCAGCGTTTCACGGTGCTGGGGGTGGGCAACAACCCCGGCATCTATATCATCGCGCTGGGCGGCATTCTCATGGGCGCCGGCATTCCCTGGGCCTTCTACGTCAAGCCCGCGATCATGCAGCGGCGCAAGCGGCTGATCAAGGAACAACTCGAGCGCGGCGAGTACACGCCGCCGGCGCGCCGGTCGGCCGATCGTCCGGCGGAACTGATGGGAGCGAATGCATGAGCGGCCTGACGAGCAACCTCCTCCGAACGATCGCCGCGGCGCTTCTTCTGGCCGCCCTCCCCGCCCGGGCGGCGGCGCAGGACGAGCAGTCGGGTTCGCCTGCGCGCGGCCCGGCGGGCAATGCTCACCCGACGGAGACCTTCCACGGCGATCAGATCACCAATCCGCTGGATAATCGTCAGCGCGGTCCGGTGCAGACCACGCCCCTCGAAAAGCACGCCTTTTCGAAGCAGGTCGACCTCGGGCCCCTGGCGCGACTCGCCGTGATGCACAACAGCCGGCCGGCCGTCCTCGACACGCTGGCGCGCGACACGATCCGCCGAATCACTGGACGCGGCAATTACCAGGACTTTGTCCGCGCGACGAGCAGCGGGCCGGTAAAGAAGTTGAGTTACGACCCGTTCTTCACCTTCTTCGATCTCATGGCCGACAAGGACTACTACTTCGACAAGCCGATCATCAGCGTCGAGTACCTGCCGATGCGCCGCGGGCTGGTCGAGGCGGAGTTTCCTGGCGACGTCGCCGAGCAGGAGCGGTGGATGATGGCCACGCGCCTCGCGCCGGAGATCCTCCTGCACCAGGTCGACCTCATCAACGGCGCCTTCATGGCGGACCTGACGTTCGAGCGCGGCCGGTCGCAGATGCTCCTTTCCTTCAACCGCTTCCGCGACCTGCACGCCTCGCTGCTGCTCATCGCGCCGGCGGTGGAGGGGGGCGACTGGCGGCACGTCTCGCTCGATCCGGACCTGAACGCGCAGTTTGGGCGCCTCGGCGAAGCGTGGCGGAAGCGCGACGCGGGCGCGGTGAACTCGCTCGTCAAGGAGATCGCCGCCGCCATCCCGACGATGAACGCCGAGCACTATCTCCCCGCCTGGCGCGGGCAACTCGAGATGCTCTACAACGGGGGAAACAACTTCATCTTCGGTTACACGTTCTACTTCCTGGCGCTCGTCGCGCTGCTCGTGGCCTTCGGGACGGGGCGCCTCGGGTTGCACCGCCTCGGCGTCGGCCTGCTGCTGCTCGGCCTTTCCGTCCACGTGCTCGGCTTCGCCATCCGCTGGCTGCTGGCGGAGCGCATTCCCATTCAGAACCAGTTCGAGTCGATGTGGGGGCTGAGTCTGGGGGCGTGCCTCTTTGCGACGATCCTCATGTTCGCGCGCAGGCAGCCGATTTTCGGCGTGGCGGCGGCGGGCGTCGGCTTCCTCGCCCTCATGGCCGCGACTCTCAAGGGCATCCCCGGCGCCGAAATCGGCCGCGAGGCGGCGATCCTCAACACGAGTTACATCCTCTTTTACCACGTGAACATCGTGCTGTTCAGTTACGGCCTGATCGCGCTGGGGTTCATCGTGAGCAGCGTCTATCTGCTGGTGTACTACTTCGCCGGGCGCAGCGCCGCGACGGTGCAGGTCGCCGCCGCGGGCGTCGGCACCATCACCATCGGCGCGGGCGGACCTGAGCCGGGCGTCAACGTCGGCCGCCGGCGCCTCCTGAGCGATCTCGACCATGCGCAGATGGTCATCCTGCAACTGGCGTTCTGGATTCTCGGCGTGGGGATTCTGCTCGGCGCGTGGTGGGCGGACCACAGTTGGGGCCGCTGGTGGGCCTTCGACCCCAAGGAAACCTGGGCGCTCATCACCTGGATCGTCTACCTCATCGTTATCCACACACGCTTCGCCGCGCCGAACCGCGGCCTGACGACGGCGTGGCTGAGCCTCGTCGGCTTCTTCATCATGCTCTGGACGTACTTCGGCGTGAACCTGCTGTTGCCGGGGCTGCACGCGTACGCGTGATGGCGTTCAACTGTCGCTTCCGCTCAAGAGAAACCGCTTCAGCCATCGAACCCATCGGAAGCCCGCGCGAGGCGGCCGCGGCGCAAGCGGTTCATTCCACTTCGCCTCAAACGTCACGCGGTCGATGACTTCGATCTGATCGTCAGGCATCTCAAACGGGTAGGCATCGAAGCACCCGAACTCCACGTTTTTCTCAAGGGGCGCACCGTTGTCATCGAGTTCGATCTCGCGCGTCATCCAGCCGTCGTCGCCGATCTCGACGAAGTAGACCGACTTCTTCTTCCAACTGCTCTGTTCGGGCAGAAACCATGTTCTGACGTACTTCATGGAAGTGCCCGTCTACTTCGCGCGTTTCGACTTCCCACTGCCACCCTTGCTCAGCAGCGTGAACCCCACGCGGTCGCCGGGGCGGGCGTGGATCGCCTTCATCTCTTCGCGCGGCAGGTGGACCGTCTTGCCGTCGCGGCCGACGCGCACGCCCGTCGAGACGGCGCGGAAGCCCTCCTCGCCCTCGAAACTCACGAGCGCTTCTCCCTCGGCCTGCGCCCGCGTGCACGGCTCGCCGAGTTTGAGGCGCTTCGTGTCGCGCACAATGGTGACGGAATCGGTCTTCGCGTGCAGGTGCGGCCCGCCGTCGAAGGGGTCGATGTGGTCGCGATACTCGAAGCCCATGCGTTCGAGCATCGCCTTGGCCGGCTCGGTGTCCTTGCCGACCTTGCCGATGAGCATCCGCGCCTCCGGGGGCAGGATGGTGACGTAGATCTCCTCGTGCGGCATGAGTTTCAGAATGAACGCCTTGGAGCGCGTTGAGAGGCGGTCGGCCTCGGTGTAGGTGAGGTTGATGAAGCGCCGGCCGAGGTGCTCCCAGAAGGCGTTGGTCCCTTCGGGCGTGAGGCGGGCCATCATCTCGGCGAGGAGTTCATCGCGGAAGCGGTCGCGATGCAGGCCGATGTAGTGGAAACGGATGAGCGAGAGGATCTTGCCGAGTTTGGCCGGGTGACCGCGATAACTCGGCGCGAGAATGAGGCCGCCCACTTCGGTCGGCCCGTCGGTGATCGAGCCGAGTTTGAGCGTCGTGTGCGTCATTCCCTGCTGAAGGTCGTCGGCGTACATCGTGCGGCTGCGCACCTCGAAGTAGGTGTTCGGCGCTTCGGGAGTGCCGATCTGCGGGATGATCTGCGAAGTGCCGAGCAGGTTGCCCGTCGTGTCATCCTCCATGGCGAACATGTAGACGGCGCGCGTGAGGTCGGTGAGCGAGCCTTCGAAACTCGCGATCGAGCGGCGAATCTTGTCGGCGATGATCTCCGGATCGGCGGGGAGGTTGATGAAATGCACCATCCGCGCGAGTTTCAGGAGGATCGACGCATCATCGGGCCGGGCTTGACGGATGACGTACATGTGAAGTGAATCCGGTGATGAGATTCAATGGCCGCAAAGAGGCACAAGAGTCACAAAAGGTGATCAGAGTCTGACACATCCACGCATCGAGTCGCAGCCCGGCCATCGGGGCGCGAGATCTTGAGACGGATCCGGAATTCTCACTTTCGCGCCTTCTGTGCCTCTTTGCGGCCCAACTCTTCAGCCGTGCGCTCCAGCGCCCGTTCGACGATCTCGAACGCCGCATCCCAGTGCTCGAGCTTCATCACGCCCAGCGGCGGGAGGAAGCGGATGTGCCAGGGGCCGTGCCCGCAGTAAAAGGACAGCACGCCCTCGTCGTAGAGGTTGTACATGAAGGCGTTGACCGGCTCCTTGCGCCCGCCGAAGGGGGTGAAGCGCATCATCCCGCCGAGTCCGCCGGCAACCCTGAGGTTCTTCATCTCGCGGCCGTGCTTGTCGAGGATGGGGCCGAACCACTCCGGCCGGCGCGAGGCGAGGTCCTCGACGCCGGCGACGAAGCGCTTGTGGTGGTGCTCGATGGCGCCGCTGCTGCCGAAATACTTGCCCTTGCGCAGGCGGTTGAGGATGTAAAGCCCCGCCTGGATGGCGACCGTCGAGCCGATGAACGTCCCGCTGAGCAGGCCCGGCCTCGGGTTGTACTCGCGCGAATAGAGGCAGGCGCAGACCTGGCTGAGTTTGCCGATGGTGCAGACATCGACGTACTCGCCGAGTTTGAGCAGGTCGAATGCGAACATCTCGCCCGTGCGGCCGAAGGTCTGCACCTCGTCGATCCACACCGCGATGCCGGCCTTGCGGCAGCGCTCCATGAGGGCGACGAAGAACTCGCGCGGCGCCGGGTTGAAGCCCCCTTCGCCCTGCACGAGTTCGAAGATGAAGCACGCGTGCTGGCCGGGATATCGCTCGATGAGCGTTTCGAGTTGGTTGAGCGTCTCTTGCGTCGATTCCTCGCCTCGCTCGGCGTCGTAGAAGGGGAGGTAATCGACGAGCGTGGAGAGGGGGATGCCCGCGCGGTTGCCCGCGTTGTCGCCGATCTGCGACATCGTCACGCTGCGCCCGGTGAAGCAGTTCTCGAAAGCGATGACGCGGCTCGCCGGCGCGTGCTTCTGGTAGCAGATCTTCAGCGCCGACTCGTTGGCCATGCAGCCCGAGTTGGTGAGGAAGACGTGCGCGAGGCGGCTGCAGCGCGAGGCTTCATCGACGAGCAGTTGGGAGAACAGCGTCGAGTCCTCGTTCATCTGGAGGTTGCCCTGGAGGAGGATGTCGCTCATCGCCGCGCGCATGACGATGCGGGTGAGTTCGGGATCGCTGTGGCCGAAGAACATCGGCCCGATGCCGCAGATGAGGTCCATCTTCACGGAGCCGTCGGCGAGTTCGACGAACGGCCCGTTGCCCAGACCCGAGCCGTGGTAGTCGAAGAAGAGTTTGCTCTTGCCGCGCACTTCGCTCGCGCGGGCGAGCAGATCGCGGTACGCCGCGGCCAATTCTCCGCTCAGCGCGGGGCGGACGGCGTTGAGGCCGGCCTGGGCTCTGCGCATCTCGTCGATCGCGCGGTCGATCGCCTCCTCGACAATCGGGCTGGCCTGAAGGCGGGCGGCGGCGGTCGGCGCGGCGGTCGTGGTGCTCACATTCATGGCAGGACTGTATCCACCTGGAGGGAGCGAGTGCGTCGCCACGGAGCGCGGCAAACACCTGAAAACATCGGCGATATCCGCTGCCCGCTTGCGTCTTCGTTTTGCGGGCGCCCGGCAATCCGGGGCGGCGCAGAGCCTTTGACCCGGCGTGCCCCAACCCGATCACATTCCCGATAGTCGCAGCATCAGCACCGCGAGCAACTGGCTGCGCTCGACGAGGCTGGCAACCTCGATCCACTCCTCGTTCGTGTGCAGTCCGCCGCCGCGCACGCCGAGGGTGTCGATGGTGGGCAATCCGGCGTGCTGGAGGATGTTGCCGTCGCACACTCCGCCGGTCTTGGCAAACGGCAGGGTCTGGCCGAGCGACTCGGCCGCGCGGCGCGCGGCGTCCGCGAGGCGCTGCGTGCCGGGCGTGAGGGGCTTGGCGGGGCGGTTCCAGCGGTGCTGCACCACGACGCGCGGCATGGCGTCCGTCGCCGTCGCCAGCGCGAGCAGTCTTGACTCAAGTTCGGCCGCGGCGCGCTCATCGGCGAAGCGCACGTTGCCCCAACACGCGGCATGATCGGGCACCGCATTGGTCACGCTGCCGCCCTTGAGCGGGCCGACGTTGATGATCAGCCCCTCGTCGGGCCGGGGCCACGCGCCGATCTCCGCGATGATCTCGCCAAGGCGCGTCACCGCAGAGACGCCCGCGGCGAAGTCGCGCCCGACGTGAGCCGAGCGGCCGAAGACATCGATCCTGAACTGCCCGCTGCCCATGCGCTCGATCGCCAGCGCCCCGCCGGGCAGGGCGGGCTCGAGCGCCAGGCCGAAGTCGTGCCGCTTCGCCTCGGCGACGAGCGCGGGGTCGGAGTGAAACGAGCCGGTCTCCTCATCGCTGTTGAGCAGGAAAGTCCAGTTGATCGATGCGCCGCAGCGGTGCAGAGCTTCGAGCGCGTACAGGGCGATGAGGATGCCGCCCTTCATGTCCGCCGCGCCGGGGCCGACCGCTGTCTTGCCGTCCGCAGAGATCGTGAGCGCGTTGAACGGCCCCTCGGGCTCGTGAACGGTGTCGATGTGCCCGGCCAGAAGGAGGCGAGGCAGCGCGTCGCTGGCGTGATGCCGCGCCACGACGGTAACGGGCGCCAAGGCAGTCTGCGGCCGAGGAGTGACGTCGATCCACTGCGGCCGCGGCGCGCCGGGAATCCGTTCGAGCGCCGGCGTGAGGCGCGAGAGGCGCTCGATAAGCAGGTCGCGGTACCGGTTCAGCCCCGGCTCAAAGCCCTTGCCCGTGGGGATGGCGACGTGCTCGGCGAGTTCGCGCCGCATCGCGTCGCCGCGCCCGGCGAGATCATCAACGACTCGGCGCTGAAGGTCGGTCAGGGGCATGGCGTGATGGTAGCGACTGTCTTGAAAGTCAAGGGTGTGGTTGTGGATTCCATGGGGTGTTGTCCCGGATCATGAGGTTGAGGATGGTGAGGAGTTTGCGCATGGCGGCGACGAGGGCGGTCATCTTGGACTTGC
>WYBR01000020.1 GCA_011525805.1 Vicinamibacteraceae bacterium | reverse complement strand
CACGCCGTCCTCGGCTCCCGCCTCCGCGTAGCCGCGCGGCGCGATCTCGTCGATCAGCGTCGGATCCAGTTTGTACGCCGGGTGCAGCGCCCCCACCCACCGCACGAAGGACAGCGACTCGACCTGCTGGCGCGCCGACTCGTCCATCTCCACGATGAACGCCTGGTCCGCGACAAACTTGAGCAGGTCCGCCCCCGCCTCCGCCAGCGGAGCCCGGTAGGCGTCGATCAGGATCGTGTGGAACTGCACGACGAACAGACGGTTGCCCGACCCGGCCCGCAGCGAGGCCGGGACCTCCGGCTCACCCGCGAGCGGATCGAACGAGGCGCACTTCATTCGCACGACCGGGGAGACCGGCCGCTCCACCGCGACACGCTGCCCGTCGAGGCTGATGGCGTAATGGGTGAGCGGAGCGCCGAGAGCATCCCTGGACTCCCAGAGGCGCACCGTCGCCGCCGAACCGGGCACGACGAATCGCGTCCCTTCCAGCGAATCCGCACTCACGTGCTGCTCAATGCCGTCCGCGGCGAGGCTGAAGCCGCCCGCGAGAGGAAGGAGCATGCCGACGCAGAGCAGTCTCGCTCCGCTCCAACTCATCTTCTGTCCCATTTGTCACTCCTGGAGATCAAGGCCAAAGCCGACCAGCGATCGGAACGCTGCAATGCCCGAGCGGGCCATCGCAGTGCACACCCACGAGATGCGCGCGGACCCTCCCCGGCCCCAAGACAGGCCGGGCAGGATGTCCTGCCAACAGAATCCGTCCCAGCGGGCGACTATTCCACTTCCGGACCGGCCGACGCCGCTTTCCTCCCGGGAGAGCAAAAAGCACCGCACCCCGCGGGCTGGGAAGCCCGCGGGGTGCAGGAATTGACTGCGATCGGTCGAGTCACTCGATCACCTGCTCGACGACGTTGCTCTTGCGCTGGAACTCCGCGGCTTGGGTCCAGACGCGGCGACCCTGCGTGTTCGCCGGGACGCGCTTGCGCAGCAGCGCATAGCCGTTGGAGTCTGCCGTGCGAACGCCGGCCAGCGCCGGGCTGGCGAGGTCGATCGTCACGTCAAGTTGGGGAATGTAGGTGGAGCCGGTTCCCGTCACGCTGTACAGGAACGCCACGATCTGACCCGGCGTGGCCGCGAAGACCTCCATGTCGGCGTTCACGCCCGAGACGAACCGTGAGTTCTCGAGTCGCAGGGGGATTGGCCCGATGCCGCTGGCGACGAGCGCGAAGGCGGCGTCGTTTTCCGGCGTACCGAGGTAGCCGTCCTCGTTGATCTCCGACGCGATGATCTCGATGGTCCATTGGCCGGCCATCGGATTCTGGACGAAGACGTTCTCGACGGTGTCGACGATATTGGCGCTTCCGCCAGGGGCCGTGTAGTTCTCATTGCGCATGTTGTTATTGCCCCAGTAGACGGTGCTGTCCGGGGCGGTGACCTTGAGCGTCAGGTCGTTGATGCGCGCCCGCTGCGCGGCGGGATTGCCCATCGGGTCGGCGTAGACCATCGTCACCTTGAG
The DNA here is from genome assembly GCA_011525805.1 of Vicinamibacteraceae bacterium. Taxonomy (GTDB): domain Bacteria; phylum Planctomycetota; class Phycisphaerae; order Phycisphaerales; family UBA5793; genus UBA5793. The sequence goes on along the minus strand of WYBR01000020.1, from coordinate 1,298 downwards.
TTCCGGCGAGCCGGGGAAGACCTCAACCTCGTACGTCGCCGACTCGAACTGCTCGATCTGAACCGCCTGGTCGACGATGAGCATGCGATTGGCGTGGTCGAGGAGATACTCGAGGTCGGCCATGCCCCAGCCCTGCTTGTCGCGCGAGAGGTTGTGGTTTGAGCCGGAGAAGGGATACTGCTCGGCCGAGTTGACCAGCAGCGCCTTCGCCGTGGCCAGGGCCGGGCGGCTCTCGAAGACCGACGAGCCGCCGCCGAAGCCGGGGAAGATCTCCTCGTGCCAAATCTGGTACATGAGGCCGAAGTGGCCCGCGGTGATCGGCGTCGCGCCGCTCGTTCCGCCGAACGAACTCGTGTAGGAGTTGTCGCTCGTCGAAGAGGTCGTGAAGATGCTGTCGTAGAAGTGAGTGAGTTCGGGCTTGATGCGGCCGTCGGCGGCGGGCCCGATGCTCGCTCCGCCCCACCCGTCGTCGCTCTTGTCGAGCGTGTTGCGGTGGTTCACCCCGCCGACGGAGACGACGTTCTTGGCCCAGGCCTGCGGCCGGGAGTTCTGGTTGCCGGTGTTGCTCTGGGAGTTGAGAACGATGAAGTCGTTGAGGAAGGTGATGTCGTCCATCTCGGCCGAGATGGTGGTGTACTGTGTCGTTTGCGTGTTGCCCCAGGAGTTGCTCTGGAAGACGGCGCGGTAGGGACCGTTCGGATCGACGAGTTCCTCGGTGAGGCGATACCGGTTGGAACTCTGGTTGAGCACGAGGTCGTAGTCGCAGAAGATCTTGCCCTCCGCCTCGGGGATCATGCCTGTTCCCTGCTGATTGGCGACTCCGGCGCCGAAGACGATGCCGAAGGTCGAGGTGCCGTGGCTCTGGCTGCCGCTGTTCATCTCGTGGACGATAACCTCGCCGCGAAAGTCCACGTGAGTCGTGCGCAGCCCGCCGTCCATGACTTCGGCCCGCACGCCCTGGCCGAGCATGCCCAACTGGTCGCGCAGCAGGTTGGCCCCGCCGATCTCGCGCGCGATGTCCATGTCGTCTTCCTGCGCGCCCTGCTCATCCACGTAGAGCACTTCGTTCATGTTGAGGACCTGAACGAGTTGCTGCGGCGTGAGCGTGGCCCGGATGCGGAAGCCCTGCGGGATGGTCTGGTGCACAGTCCCGCCCATCGCCGCGATGCGATCGGCGACCGAGTCCTGCGGGACCGGGCCGCGCCGCGTCATCATGATGCTGTACTCGACGGCCTCCTCGCCGCGACGCACCGGGTTGAACCCCAGCACGGCCGCGTCGTCTTCCGCTTCCACGCCGT
>WYBR01000131.1 GCA_011525805.1 Vicinamibacteraceae bacterium | reverse complement strand
TGCTGGCCCTCGCGACGTCCACGCATGATGCAAGCCTCCGTGCCGGTGTCGCCGCACTCTACGCGCCCTCCACCCGTGCGGTTGCATCGAATACCATCAGAAAGTTGAGTTCCTTAGCGGCCTGCTACTGACGACACTGACAGAACTGACACAACCCGCCCCACTGACGAAACTAAGCACACCGACGGAACCGGCCGCACTGACAGAACTGACAAAACCCTGTTGCGGCTGCGGCAACGCTGACTCGTGGCGGCATTAAGAGGTTCTGTCAGTATTGTCAGTTCTGTCATCCGTATTACTCGTCAACCGGATGTAACACTGCTCCCTCAGGACGCTGCGGCCGCAGTGAGCGCGCGGAGGGCGGTTTTTGAGTCCCGATACGGCATGCGTACACCTTCAAATCTTTTGAAGGTGTATGCAGACGGCCGCCAGTGGTCAAGCGGCCCCATCTGTCGCCTTTCGGAGGGCCTCGGCAATTTGCGCCCGGACTTCGGCGGGCAGATCGGGCCAGGCGGCGACGAGGCGGGCGAGGAGGGTGAAGGATGGCTCGTTTGTAATATCTGACTCAGCCGGCGCGGCCGGTCTGGTTGTTGTATTACGTTCTGACGCGCGCATGTCGCCGCGCGCAGCGCGGCGCGCTGCGCCTTGCGCTGCGCGCGTTGTAAGACGATCGCCTTTTCTGCGGGATTTCGGCGGTGCTTGGCGATTCGATTCCCCCCGGCTCCATTCGAATCCGCGGGAAGGGCAAGCCCCTTGCGCGTCGCCCATGGCACGCCATCGCGATTCGCGCCCGCATGCCGCGGGCGGTGCGGAGTCGAATGCCCTGAACGAGGTTCTGGAAGTCGACGGGCGGCAGCGTTCGGAGTTCATCATGGGAATGAACGCGCGCTCACCGAAGAAGTGCGGCCCGCGTCGCTTATAGCAAGCCACTGCGATCCACTCTCCGCCTGCGCGGGCAGTGGATTCGACTTGGACACTCCCTTCGCGGTACCTCGAAGAGCGCCCGCCGACAACCAATGGAGGGCGCTGGAAATCGCCGCAACCGATGGAGATTATTCTGCGAATGGGTCTGAGACGGCGGAGGCGATTCCCATGCGGCATCGAAGAGAGTCGGTTCGGCGCGGATTCTCACTGCTCGACGCCTTGGTGGTCGTTATGGTCGTTGCCGTGGCTCTAGGAATGGGAGCGATCTACGGCCTCTTCCGTGACTCGCGAGTCCGCGGATGCGGTCAGCCGTTCTCATGCCGGACACGGCTCAGTCAGATTCACAAAGGTCTGACGCTCTTCGCCAACGACTTCAATGGGCTCTATCCCGTCCCAATGGACATCTCGCCGGAGACGGCGGTGATCACGGCCCAGAGCGGAAACTCATCCGCGAGTCTTTTCTCGTTCATGATCTTCAACACGTACTACTCGCCCGAAACGGTGGTCTGCCTTGATGAGGTGAGCGGCAACATCGTGGCGAAGCCTGATTATCGCTACGGCGTGGCGGGCGATCCGAATTGGAACCAGGCGTGGCAGTGGGATCCGGCCGTCAGCGCCGACATTACCCGACCCGGCGCCAACGTCAGTTACGCCACGCTCGCCATGATCGGCGACCGCCGGAAGAATCATTGGCGAAACGCGATTGATCCGAACTTCGCCGTCGTGACCGACCGCGGGCCGAGGGACGGCGCGTGGGATGCAAACTCGCGGACTTTGCGTCTTCACGGGAGTGCGAAGGAGTGGACGGGCCGCATCGCGTTCAACGACGGCCACGTGCAGCAGTTGACTTTCACAAGCCGGGAAGCGACTCCCTTCACCATCAACGGCGACAACCTCTTCCGCAGCGACGATCCCGTCAAGAGCGCCGACATGTGGCTGGGGCTGTTCGGGGCCACGAGCGAGACCGCGACGACTTGCTTCTGGGACTGATCCTCTCGCGCTGCGGACGCGGTAGAATGCAGCGTCGGATCAACACTCCAGAGGAGGGGAGCCCCATGCATCAAAGCACCCATCGCCGCGCGTTCACGCTTGTCGAGAGCGCCGCTGTCATCGCTTCGCTGGCCACGCTTCTGCTCGTGGCAGGGCTGGGGCATTCCGCGCAGAACCCCCGCGACCAGGCGCGCCTGTGCGCGACGCGGCTGATGCAGATTCACAAGGGGGCGATTCTCTTCGCCAACGACTTCGGCGGCTCCTTTCCCGTGCCAGCGAAGATTTCCGCGGAGACCGCGACGGCGAACCCGCAGTCGGGCAATTCCTCGGCCAACTTCTTTTCCTACATGATTTTCAACACCTACTACTCGCCGGGAATCGTGATCTGCCCGAATGAACCGAGCCCGAACGTGACGGAGAAGAAGGACTACCGCTACGGCACCGTCGATGATCCGGGCTGGAAGGACACGTGGCAGTGGGATCCCGCGTTCAGCGCTGACATCACCAAGCCCGGGGCCAACGTCAGTTACGCGATGCTCGCGCTCGTGGGCGAGCGGGTCAAGAACGAGTGGGCGGACTCGCTCAATCGCAACTTCGCGGTCTTCGCCGACCGCGGGCCGCGCGACGGCGCGTTCAATGCTGAATCGCTCACGCTCAAGCGGCACGGCCAGCCGACGGACTGGACGGGCAACGTGATGTTCAACGACGGCCACGTGCAGGCCTACACCTGGCAGGCGGATGATCCCAAGGCGTTCACGATCAAAGATGACAACATCTTCCGGTCCGATGATGCCGAGAAGGGCGCGGACATGTGGCTGGGCGTCTTCGGGCCGACGACGGAGAAGACAGCGACCGCGTACTGGGATTGACGGCGCACCGGAGTGTCCGTCGGCAATAGCGCTCGGCGGAAGCCGAGGGTTGCGGCGCGAGCGGCAGGCGTGCGCGATGCGCTTGTGTTTGAACCGCGCGGCTGCCGCCGCGGGCTATCGATAGTCCCTTAACGTCCGCGTCTCAGAGCAGTTCGACGAGATCAACATAAGGCAGCGCCGGCGCGTTGTCGAAGAGTCCGCCGTCGCGGAGGAAGTGGCGCACGCCGTCGGCGGCGGTGAAGCGGGCTTCGTCCACCGACCCGGCGGCGAGGTGCGTGACGGCGGCGTCCGAAAGACGGCCGAGGTCGAGGCGCTCGATGTGCGGGGCGACGACCGTCGCGCCGCTCGTGGTCCCCTTGACGGTCAGGCGTTCGAGGATGCTGTCGGGGGTGTCAAACTCGCTGAGCGATCCGGGGATACCGCCGGGCCAGTTGCGCAGCCCCATGTAGATCGCCGAGTCGAGGAGCGAACCGAGCATGATCTCCTTCATGGAGGTTTCGGCGGAGATGTTCGAGCCGTCGCGGGCGTCGCCGCGCACATTGAGGCGCGTCGAGGCGGCGTTGGTGAAGTTGAGCGTGCCGCCGTTGAGCGAGCCGCGGACATCCGCCTTTCGCGCGCCGTCGAGGTTGACGGTTCCGGCGACGTCGCCGCGCACGTCAAGGGTTCCGCCGTTGACATTCAGGACAGTTCCTGCGACCACGTCGCCGTCGATGCGGACGCGAGCGCTGTCATCGCCCCAGAGGCCCAGCGAGCCGGAGTCGAGCGAGCCGCGGATGCGCATGGAGCGCAGGCCGCGGATGTCGCTGTCGTCGATGAGTCGCAGGCCGCCGTGGACGTCGAGGCGTTCGAGATGCTCCATCTCGATGTGCATCGAGGAGAAGTCGTCGTCGCCGCGCACTGTGATCTTCCGGACCGAGGCGCGGCCGCCATGGTCATCGTTGAGTTCGAGTTCGCCGCGGCCGTCGATGAGGACGTTGCGGACTTCGGTCTCGCCGCGGAAGGTCCAGGTTCCCGAGGCGTTGCCGCGCACGCGGATGCGGTTGATGGTGGAGGCGGAGTTGTCGTCGCCGGCGTCGATGCTGAAGTGGCCGTCGCCCCTGACGTTGATGGTCTGAACGGACTGGACGCGCAGGCCGCCGCGGACGTTGAGCGAGTCGGCGGTGATGGAGGTGACGCGGCCGAGGTCGATCGAGCCGTCGGTATCGACGCGGCCGAGGGTGAGGCGGCCGACGACGCCGCTGATCGAGGCGCTGCCGGTGAGGTCGCCGAGCATGAGGGTGTCGGCGCCGGCGATCATGAGACCCTCGCCGGTGAAATCGACGTTGCGGAGGTCGATGCTTCGGAGGCGGAGGTTCTCGATGGGCAGGCCGTCTTCGCCGACGAGCGAGCCGACAGAGAGCCGGCCGTCGCTGCCCTGGCCGCGCCGCAGGATGGAGGAGAGTTTGCCGCTGGAGAAGTCTTCGCCGTCGATGATGATGCGATCGATGCGGCCGCGATCATCGACTTCGTAGCGGATGGTGCCGTTGGAGCCGGCGAGGCTGAGGGTGATCTCGTCGCCGTCTTCTTCGTAGATGCGGACCTGGCTGGCGGCGGCCGCGTTGTCGATGGTCACGGAGGCGCTGAGTGTGCGGGTGGATTGAGTGTCATCTTCAATGACGGCGAAGAAGCCCTGGTCGCCGGCGCCCCAGGTGTGGCTGACGCCGCCGACCCAGCGGAAGCCGAAGTCATCGTTGAAGTCCGAGCCGAGCAGGGCGTCGTCGGCGTCGTGGACGCCGTTGCGGTTGGAGTCGCGGTAGAACCAGGCGCGTCGGACTTCGAACTCGTTCTCGCCGGTGCCGCTGCCGCCGCGACCGCGTCGTCCGCCACCGTGGCCGTCGTTTTCGATGAGGAGGGTAAGGGTGTCGCCGAAGCGGACGACGCCGGGCGTGGCCGAGAGGCTCGGGGGCGCACCGTTGTTTCCGCCGCCGCCACCGCCACCTCCACCTCCGCCTCCGCCTCCGCCGCTCGGCCCTTCGAGTTTGAAGGTGAAGGTGCCGACGTCAAAGCCGGAGATGTCCTGGCGGACGAGGAAGAGATACGTTGCGCCGCCGACGACGGTCGTGTTCCAGCGCCCTTCATCGCGGGGATTCACGTCGCGGTGAATCTCCGCGCCGGAGGCGTCGAAGACGAAGAGGTCGGTGTCGAAGTCTTCGCCATTGCGGCGGACATCATCGCTCTCCGCCTCCACTTCGAGCAGACCGCTCGACGGCGCGACGTACGAGAAATACCAGGCTTGCGTGGCGGTGTCGAACCGCAGCAGGCCGCTGGTGAAGTCGCCGCTTGGATCGAGCGACAGCGCCGTGATCTGCGGGGTTGGCAGGTCAATCGCGGCGGCGTACTCAACAGCCTGGCCCACATTGGACCGGAGGACCAGACGATACTCAATTCCGCTGACGACGTTCGCCTGCATGGCGCTGCTCTGATCTCCATCGTCTTCGACGGCGAGACGCTCGGTGCCGCGGAAGAGTTCCACGGTGATCGCAGAGTCGAGTTCCGGAGCGCCGCCGTGATCGAACATCGCGGAGCCCGAAGCGCCCGGCGTGAAGAGAAACTCAGCGCTCTGCCCCTGACCGCTCAGCGAACCGACGTGCACCGGCGCCGCACCAGCCGGATCGAACACGAGATGCGGCACGATCACCGTCAGCAGCCGCCGAGGCTCAAGCGCGTCAAACGCCGGTCGAGCGTCGGCAACGGCAGCGGTGCGGAGAGAGCGGGTGGATCGGACGAAACGGCGGCGATTCGGGCGGCTCATGGGAAGGTTCCTGTCGGAGGTGCGGGCATCAGCCGGATCAATGAACAAGCTCCGAATGCAATTCCGGTGCCAAGCGGAGTTTCCGGTTGATTTGCCCTTGCCCGGACCCCCTCTGGCCAGGCGCGGACCGGCGTCAAGACGCAGTGGCCACAATTGCCGCCTCCTGGGTGTGCCCGCCGCCCGCCCCGAGGTCAAGTCACGCGGGGGAGAAAAACCGCAAGGCCGCGCCGAAGCGCGGCCGAGCGATGGTTGGAGGGGGCGGAGAAGAGAAAGGAGTGAGTCGTCTCTACCCCCATACTCGCAATCCGGGCAGAGAGAGGACAACACTGGAATGGAAACGGAAGAAGGACCCGACCGCGCACGCACTTCAGCGCGCGGTGACCCCCGCACCCGAGCGCTAGCGCGGGCGCTCAGGCCGGCCGGCGTTGGCGGTCTGGGCGCGTGTTCAATCGCCGCCGCCGATGTCCGCAATGCCGTCATCGACCGGCACGGCCTCGGCGGGTCGATACTCCATCGGCTGGTTGTTTACCGACCAGCCTTCGTGCTCGCGCGAGACGAGGTGGGTGCGTTCGCCGCGGTAGCCGCGCGGGGCCTCTCCCTCGCGGACCATGCGTATCGCGTCTTGCTCGGACACGGCCGTCACGTGCCAGCGCCGCTCGCGGGTGATGACCTGCCGGACCTTCTCCACGACTTCGTACTTTTTGTTCACGGCGTCATCCTCCTGTCTTCCATCGCATGATACGCGCGGAATGCCGGAGGTCAGACCCCTCCCGACTCGAAGAGTTGGCGGATGTCGAGGTACTGGCGCATGGGCAGGTCGGTGAAGATCGCGTCCGGCCCGAGGTTGTAGGGCACGTTTTCGACGATCAGTTTCGCGCGGTCCACGTGGGCAGCGGCGAGGCGGAAGGCGATTTCAGGGGAGATTTCCCGAGCGCAGAAGTTGGCGATGAGGGCCGAGGCGACCGTGGCCCCGCGCGTCTCGCCGCGCACCTGCAACTTGTGAAGCACCGACTGACGGAGAAACTCGCCCAGCGACTGCGGCAGTCCGCCGCTCCAGTTCGGCGGCAGGCCCACGAACACCTCCGCATCATCCATCTTGCCGTAGTCGACGCAGCGCACGTCGCCGACGGCGGCGAAGCGCGAACCATCCGCAGCGCCCTTGACGACAAACTTGCGCACCGTCTCGCCCACGAGGCCGTCGGCGGTGAACGACCCGGTGAAATCGGTGCAGACGATGATGCAGTCGGTGGACTGGACGCGAACGTCACCCGCGAGGTCGCCGCGGATCGTCGCGTTCTGGAGGCGTCCGTCGATGTCAACGCTCGCCGGCGCGCTGACCGAGCCGAAGACCTTGATCCGCCACAGGCCGGCGGAGTCGGCGGAGAAGGCGCCGGCGGCGAAGTTGCCGCTGATGCAGACAACCGCATTAGCGGAGTCAGTGAAGTTCACCGCCCCGCCCAGCACCTCGCCCTTGACGACGAACCGCGCGAAGCGGTCGAGATTGAACGTGCCCGCGGAGTTGCCGCAGACAACCACGCAGCCGCGCGATGCGGTGAGCGAGGCGCCTGCGGCCACGTCGCCGACGACGACGATCTTGCCGACGAGTCGGCCGACGGTCAGCGATCCGCCCAACCACGACCCGCCGATGACGAGGCGGGCGAGGCCATCGGCGATGGCGGCGCCGCCCGCGAAGTCGGCGTCGCCGCGAATGTCGATGACGCCCGCGGAGGAGACGTCGAGGCGAACGTCCGCCCGGCCGCCGATGAAGATCGTACCCAAACCCGCCGCGCCGAACGTGGTCAGGGAGAAGTCGGCATCTGCAGAGACATTGAAGATGAAGACGGAGTTCGCCTCGAAGCCGCCACCGAGCGCCAGCGACCGGGCACTGAAGCGGTAGACGTCGCACAGCGAGATCGAGCCTGACGTGTCCACGTCGCGAAGCCGCAGGTCGGCGACCTGCCCCTCGATGGAGGCGCTGCCGAGCAGATCGCCGAACTCCGCGCGGTTGACGTTGCACAGCCAGACTCCGCCGCCGACGACGTCTACGAGAGCGAAGTTGACCGCGCCCGCGCGGACGAACTGATCTCCGCTGCTGATGTCGCCGAGCAACTGGCCGATCTGCACCCGGCCGTCACCCTCCGACGCGCGAACGATGTTGACGACGAGCGAGCCGACGCCGACCTGGTCAACGGCGACGTAGAGCGTGTCGATGAACGTGCCGCCCTCGCCTCCCGAGAGCGACAAGGTGATCGTGCCGCCGACGCCCACGAGGCTGAACGTGACGAGATCGCCGTCTGTGTCGAGATGCTCGACGCGGCGCGAGCCGCCCTGCGAGGGCGAAGTCGTCGCGCCTGCGACGTTGCTCGGGGCCGACTGGCCGAAGTCGTTGAACGCCCGCACGCGGTAGTAGTACGCCTGGCCGGGCGACACCGTCGTGTCCGAGTACGTTGTTGCACCCGGGCCGGTCGTATCGATCCCGGACCACTGCCCGTTCGGATCGAGGGCCCGTTCGATGATGAACCCGCTCTCATCGCTGGAGTTGTCGATCCAGTCGAGACGGATCTCGAACTCGGAGACAGCCGAGGCGGTGAGACCCGAAGGCGCCGCCGGCGCGCTCGGCGCGCCCTGCGTCGTCGCCGAAGCGATGTTCGAATACGCCGAGAAGGTGTTCTGGCGGAACGCACGGACCCGGTAGTAGTAAGTCGTCTCCGGCTGGACGCTGCCGTCCTGATAGGTCGGCATCCCTCCCGAGCCGTTGCCCGGCGGCGCGGAGGTGACGAAGACCCAGTTCGAAACGCCGTCGAGCGATCGCTCGATCTCGAAGCCGTCCTCGATGAGGGAATTGTCCGTCCACTGCAGTTCGATGGACATGCTGTCAAGCGCCGTCGCGGAGAGGGCGCTGGGCGCGGCGACGCCGGTCGTGCTCACGCCGAAGATGGCGTACGCTTCCCCGGCGTCCTGGTTGGCGAGGGCGGCGCCGATGAGCAGGTCGGGCCGGCCGTCATTGTTGAGATCCTTGCCGCGCGAGATCGGCTCGCCGACGAAGCCCGCGGCCAGGCGCACGCCCTGGATCAGGAATCCGTTCTCGCCGTTGACGGTGCTGACGTCAAAGAGCCCCGATCCGCCGACGGAGGCTCCGCCGACGTAGACGTATACCTCATCCGAGCCCGCCGCGCCGATGGCGACGTCGCCCACGCCGTCGTTGTTGAGATCGCCCGCGTGCGTGACGAAGGCCGCTGCCCCATTGGGAAGAAACGCGATGTAGCCGTTGCTGCCGTCGAGGGAGGCGAGGTCGAAAAGGCCGCCCGCGCCGATGCCCGAGGCCCCGAAGATGACGAAGGTGTTCTGAATGAGGCTGCCGACGAGGAGGTCGGCGACGCCGTCGCCGTTGACGTCTCCGCCGCCCGAGAGGCTCGTCGAGAAGAAGTCATTGGCGTTGAGTCCGCGGACCACGAAACCGTTTGATCCGTCGAGCGCGGTGATGTCGATGACGCCCTGCGAGCCCTGGCCGATGGTGTCGGAGCCGAAGATGACGTAGGCCGCGCCGGCGGAGTTGGTGCCCGCGCCGAGTTCGCCGATGACGAAGTCGGCGGCGCCGTCGTCGTTGAGGTCGCCGGCGTGCGCGACGCGCCAGGCGAACTGGTTGTCGGGCGTCACGCCGGGAATGACCAGCCCGTTGCTGCCGTCGATGCTCGTGACGCTGAAGACGCCGCCGGAGCCGACGGACGCCCCACCGAAGACGACGAAGGCGACTCCGGAGTTGTCGAAGTTGGTCGGCGAGCCGAGCAGCACGTCGTCGTAGCCGTCGAGGTTGACGTCGCCGGTGCCGTCGGTTGTGAAGCCGATCGCCTCGTACTGGCCGCTGGAGATGACGAAGCCGTTCGTGCCATCGAGATCGGCGAGAGAGAGCAGGCCCCCCTGCCCCACGCTCGGACCGCCGAAGATCACGCAGGCCGAGGACGCGAAGGGGACGCCGACGATCAGGTCGCCGTATTGATCACCGTTGACGTCTCCGGCGGGCCGGAGAGACCATCCGGCCTCGCCCCCGGGCTGCGCGCCCTCGATGACGAAGCCGTTGGTTCCGTCGAGCGATGCGAGGTCGAACTGCCCCGCCCCGCCGACGCCCGCGCCGCCGAAGATGACGTAGACGCGCCCTTCGAGGAGCGATCCACCGGCCGACGGCGCGCTGACCGCGAAGTCGTCGATCCCGTCGCCGTTCATGTCGCCCACGCCGGCGGTCGAGAATCCGAGTTGCCCGTCGGCGGCGATCCCCGGGATGCGAAACCCGTTGGCACCGTCGAGCGTGCCGAGGTCGAAGATCGGATCGCCGAAGAGTAGCAACCGCCGCTCGAGGGCGTGAAAGGCCGGACGACACGCGGCCGCCGCGCGAGCACGCCGCGCGCACGTCTGGGAGGAAGCCCTCAGGAAACGGCTGAACATCTCATCGCTCTCCAATGGCGGCGCCGGCGGCGCCCATCCATGCCGGATGCGCGCCGCGGCGTCCAACGACCACCTTGCAAGGACACTCGAGAAACGCTCGCGTCGAGGTCATCGCGGCACGACCGACCAGGGATTCCACTGCCAGTCATGCGCCTGACGCTGCTCGTCGGGGCTGGCCGGGTCGTACTCGCGATCAACATAGTAGAGCAGGCCGGCCGGCGCGGGGCCGATCGTCATAGCGCCGTGCCACAGACCGGGAGGAATGAGCAGCAGCGCGGCGTTGCGCTCCCCCAGCGCGACGGCCCAGCGCCGCTCCCCGCCGCGCGACATGATCGCCGCCTTGATGCTCCCGTGCAGCAGGCACCAGGCGTCCGTCTGCTTCTCGTGCAGGTGCCACGCCTTGATCACCCCGGGCTGCTGGACCGAATAGTTGATCTGCCCGCCGCTGAGGATGCCCGCCATGAGGCCCATGAGCGACCAGCCGCGGTCATCAACCCACGGGTGCAGGCGCATCAGGCCGGGCGTCTGCTCGCGCTCGCAGCGAGCCTTGAAGGCGGCGAGCGTGTCACCCGGCGATGGCGCGAGGAGATCGGTCATGGTTCGCGGCGATTCTCGAATGGGCGGACGCGGGACTCAGATCCGGTGTCCGGGCGGCATTGCAGGCGGGAATCATACCCGCCGCGGGAGGAAAAAGTCAGGGATAGACGAGATTCGGCGGAGGCGATGGGTCGGTGTCCGAGCGGAACCGCCGCTTCGCGAGGACTTCATCCGTCGCACCGAGGCGCGCCAGCCCCTTGCGCCCCGCCAGCCGCAGCACGATGAGGTCAAAGTCGAGATGCAGAATCGGCTCGTGTTCGGGCGTGCGCCGCATCCAGGCTTCGTACTTGACCATGCCGCGCTTTGGATGGGTGGACTCGGACTTGCCGACGACGAGCATCTCGATGTAGAGCGAGTCGCCGACGTAGGCCGGCTGAAGGAAGCGGGTCTGGAGGCGAGAGAGGGCCAGAATCGTGCCGTAGGTGTAGTCACAACGGTGATACTGCCCGATGGCGAGGGAGGTCAGAAACGCCCCGTGCGCGATGATGCGCCGATACGCGCTGTGCCGGGCGAATTCAGCGTCGAGGTGCATCGGGTTCAGGTCGCCCGTGAGGCGCGCGAACTCCTCGATCATCTCGCCGGTGATGGTGACGGTGTGATCGGGGAAGTCGATCATCCGGTCGCCGACGGTGATCTCATCCCAGAACTTGCCGACGCGAAGCGGCTCGAAGTGCGCCGCGGCGGGCTGAGCGGATCCCGTCGCGGTTCCAGTTGTGCCGGCGCGCAGATTCATGCCGCAGATGCTCCGGAAGGCTGTCCGCCGCGTCTCGGGCGGACCGTTACAATCGGACGGTTATAGCAGCCTGGCGCGGCGAATGACAACGACCCGGCCCGGCAATCTTGCCCCGGCATCGCCTTTCCAAGGTGCGCCTGAACCGCTCTCATGACCGTTCACGAGCCGAACACTCTCCCCTCGCTGCTGATGGTTTTCGTCGCCGTCGGCGACGTGGCGGAGGACCTCTCGCGCCTGGCCGCTTCCCTTGAGCCGCAGGTGGCGGACCGACCGCGGTGCGTCATCCTGCTCGTTGACAACGGCCTCAACGACGGCGCGCGGGCGGCGGCGCGGAACTTCCCCTCAGCCCGCCTCCTCCCGCCGGGCGCCAACCGAGGCTACGGCGCTGCGATCAACCGGGCGGCGGCCGAGGCGGGCGGGAACTTCGACTGGATCATCGCGTGCAACGCCGATCTCGTGTTCCCGCCCGGCTCGATCGCGGCGCTGACGGAGGCGCTTTCGGCGGCTGAGGAGCGCGTCGCCTGCCTCGCCCCCCTGCTCTTCGACCCGGGGCCGGACTTTTCGCTCGGCCGCGTGCAGCCGAGCGTCGGACGATTCCCCACGCTGTTGCGGCTGGTTGCGGGCCGGGCGCGGCCGCGGCGGACGCGCAAGTACCACCGCCCGTCGCGCGGCGGAGGCGAGGTGGATTGGGCGACCGGGGCGTGCCTGGCGCTGCGCCGCTGTGCGTTTTCCGAAGTGGGCGGCTTTGACGAGAGCCTGTTTCTGGACTATGAGGACACCGACCTGTGTCGCCGACTCGCGCAGCGGGGTTGGCGCTGCCGCCTGGAGCCGCGGTGGAGGGTCATCCACACTCGCCCCAACGCCCAGCGACCGGCCGACCCCCAGCGCCAGATTCACACAAGGGAGAGCCTGATGACCTACCTCGCCAAGCATCGGCCGCCCTGGGAAGCCCGCTCGATGGGACTTCTCCTGCGGGTCGCGCTGGCGCTCCGGCCGGCTCATCCCATGGCCGCAAGCTGGCGGGCCGGGCTTGACCGCTACCGCCGCCTCCAGGAGCGATGCTGCACATGAACGGCCCCATCCTCGTTCTCGGTGCGGGGGGGATGCTGGCGACTTCGCTGGCCCAGCGCGACAGCGCAGCGCTCGACGATTCGGCATGGACCTTTCTCTCCCAGTCGGACCTGGACCTGACCGACGCGGCATCGGTCGCCGCCGCGCTCGAGCGGCTCGGGCCGCGCTGGGTCATCAACGCCGCGGGCTACACCAACGTGGATGGGGCGGAGAGCGCCGTCGACGAGGCGTTCGCCGTCAACGCCCGGGCGGTCGGCGACCTCGCCCGCCTCTGCGCCAAACGCTCCATCACGCTCGTTCACTATTCGACGGACTACGTCTTCGGGGGCCGCTCCGACCGCCCCTGGCGCGAAGACGACCCGACCGACCCCGTCAACGCCTACGGCCGCTCAAAACTTGCGGGCGAGATCGCCCTGCGCGATTCCGGCGTCGAGCACCTGCTCATCCGCACATCCTGGCTCTACGCGGCGCACGGCCGCAACTTCGTCCGCACCATCCGAGACCGCCTTCTGAGCGGCCGCGCGCTGCGCGTCGTCAGTGATCAGCGCGGCCGGCCGAGCAGCGCCGACGATCTCGCCGCGATGACGATTGATCTGGTGGATCGCGGCGTGCGCGGCACCATCCACGTCGCCAACGAGGGTGAGACGACGTGGTTCGAGTTCGCCACGGCGATCCGCGACGCGTGCGCTCCCGGCGGCGTCGTCGAGCCGTGCGCGACGAACGAGTATCCGACGCCGGCGCGGCGTCCGGCCTGCTCGACGCTCGACCTCAGTCGATTGCGCGCGTGCCTCGGGTCGCCACCGCGCCACTGGCGCGACGCCTTGGCCGACGTGATCGACCGCCTTGAGCAAACGTCCGGCGGCTCTGGATGAGGGGCCGGCGAGCCGACGCGCCGGTGTGAGTCTCAATCTTCTCCGATCTCGATCGTCTCGCCCTCTTCGGGCATGAGGGGCCGACGGCGGCGGCGCTTCTCGATCGCACGGGCGAGCGCGTCCATCGCCTCTTCTTCGCCGTGCACGAGCATGGTCAGCGGGTTGCCTTTGTTGAAGGCGTCGTGCCAGCGGAGCAGGTCGCCGCGGCCGGCATGCGCCGAGAAGCCGTTGATGGTGTGAATGCGGGCCTTGACGGCGACCTGCTCGCCGTAGATGCGCACTTTCTTGGCTCCGTCCACGAGTTGGCGCCCGAGCGTCCCGCGCCCCTGAAAGCCGACAAAGACGACGTGCGCGCTCTCGCGCCAGAGATTGTGCCGCAGATGATGCAGGATGCGCCCGCCGGTGCACATGCCGCTGGCGCTGATGATGATCGCCGGCCGCTTGAGGAAGTTGAGCGCCTTGGACTCTTCCACGTCGTGCGTGAAGCGGACGAAATCGAGATCGCAGAGCCGAAAGCCCTTCTCGATGAGGTCCAGCGTCTCCTCGTCGAAGAGTTTTGCGTGGCGGCAGTAGAGATTCGTCGTGCTGAGCGCCATCGGGCTGTCCACATAGACTTCGCGGAATGGCAGCCGCCCCGCGCGGTCCAGTTCGGCGAGGCGGTAGATGAGCGACTGCGTCCGCCCGACGGCGAAGGCGGGAATGATGACGTGGCCGCCGGTCTGGCTCGCCTGGGAAAGGACCGATTCGAACTCGGCGAGCGTTTCAGCCCGGTCGCGATGGTCCCGGTCGCCGTAGGTCGATTCCATGACGACGGCGTGGGCGTGTTCAAGCGTCGTCGGGTCGCGCACGAGCGCCTGTTCGTCAGGCCCGAGGTCGCCGGACATGACAAGTCGGCGCATCCCTCCGCCGGCACCGATTCTGAACTCGGTGATCGCCGAGCCGAGAATGTGCCCGGCGTCGTGAAAGCGGAAAACGACTTCCTCCGCCGCCGACGCCTCGCGGCCGTAGGGGACCGGCCGGAAGAGCGGCAGCGTCTTCTCCACGTCGGTCGCGGTGTAGAGGGGTTCGACGGCGTCCTTCCCCGCGCGGAGCCGGCGGCGCGTCTCGCGCTCCGCTTCGCCCTCCTGAAGGTGGGCCGAGTCGCGCAGGAGAATCTCGGTCAGCGCGATGGTGGCGGGCGTGGCGTAGATCGGGCCGGCGTAGCCGTCGCTCACGAGGCGGGGCAGCAGGCCGCAGTGGTCGATGTGCGCGTGCGAGAGGACGACGGCGTCGAGTTGACGCACCTTGAAGGGGAAGCGGCGGCGGTTTTTCTTGTCCGCCTCGCGCGTGCCCTGCCGCATGCCGCAGTCAAACAGAACGCGGTGGTCGCGATGCCGGAGGAGGAAGCACGAGCCGGTTACCTCGCGCGCTGCGCCGTGGAAAGTGATGTCCATGGCCTAAGGCGTAGGGGCCGAATCGCGCCGCGGCAAGGCGGGGGTGCGAACTTCGCCGCGCCTCAAAGCCCTTCGCCGCGCCGCGTGAGCCAGCGCCACTCCTCAAGCCTCCACCACCGAGCCGCGGCGAGATACGTCGTCAGGCCGATCAGGGTGAGCGTGAGCAGCGGGAGAACGCTGCCGGACCAGTCGCCCCGCGCTTCGGGCAAGAGCCAGGCGGCCGCGCTCAGCGCCAGCGTCATGACGAAGACGACGATGGCGGTGCGCAGCAGGCCGCGCGCCGTCGGCGCGTCGATCGGGGTCACGCCCAGGCGCTTCATCCCGGCCAGCAGGAGGGCGACCTGGGCCACGGAGCAGATGGAGGTGGAAACGGCCAGCCCCGCCTCGCCCAGCCACCAGATGAGCGTGAGATTCAGGGCGAGGTTCGCCCCCACCATCGCCAGCGAGATGCGCACCGGAGTCGTCGAATCGCCGCGCGCAAAGCAGGCGCGCGTCAGCACGTGGAGGATGGAATAGGCGCAGACGGACGGGCTGTACGCCGCAAGCACCCGCGCCACGCGCGCGACGTCTTCGGCGGGGAACTGCCCGCCGCTGTAGATCACCGCGGTGAGCGGCGTGGCCACGAAGACCAGCCCGAGCGTCGCGGGCAGGCCGATAAAGACCGTCAACCTCAATCCGTGGCGGAGAACTTCGGCGAAGTCCGCCTCGTCACGGCTGGCGCGCGCCAGCGCCGGGTAGATCGCCGTCGCCACCGCGATGCCGAAGACGCCCAGCGGGAACTGGTAGAGGCGCTGCGCATAGCCGACCACCGCCGCGGAATGGCCGTCAAGCGGATAATCGAACCCGAGCATCTTCGGCCCGACGAGAAAGGGATACGACGCGATCAGCCCGTCGAGAAACGTGTTGAGTTGCAGCACTCCCAGGCCCAGGATCATCGGCAGCGCGAAGCGCCAGGTGGCGCGCAGGTCCGGACGCATCGCCGCGACCTGCTCGCGCGACGGGCGCGGCGTCGCGGCGCGGATGCCCCGAAGGGCCGCGAGCGACCACACGATCTGCGCTGCGCCCGAGATCAGTACGCCCAGACCGAGGAAGTAGAGCCCATCGGCGCGATCGAACTCAGGATGCACCGCCGCATACGCCGCGGCGCCAAGCGTCGGCGCGATGATCCCGACGTTGAGCAGGATCGGCGCCGCCGCCGTCGGGCCGAAGCGGCCGTGAACCTGGAGGACCGCTCCGAGCACGGCCGTCACGCACACCATCGGCATGTAGGGAAAGAGCAGCATCGTCAGTTCGATCGCGAAGACGCGCATCGAGAGATCCGCCTCACCGCGCCAGCGCAGCCACAGCGCCGCGAGAACAGCCTCGACGAGGAGCGTGATCGCAATCAGCGCCAGCGCGGTTGAGCCGATGACCAGCCGCGCATACGCCCGCGCCCGCGCCGGATCGGCGTCGAGCAGGTGGGTGTAGCGCGGCAGGAAGGACGCCGTCAGCGCCCCTTCGCCGAAGAGTCGCCGGAAGAGGTTGGGAAGGAGAAACGCGAAGGTGAAGGCGCCGAAGTCCGGCCCGGAGCCGAACGTCCGCGAGTTGGCCGCGTCGCGGACCAGGCCGGCGATTCGGGAGAGGAAGGTGAGGCCGGAGACGACCCAGGTGGCGGCGACAAGGCCCCGAGCCGCCCCCGATCTGGGGGCAAGGGTTGGGGCGGTCGCGTTGTCTTGCTCTTGGGTCGCCACCGGACGGCTGGGGGGATGGGCACTCCGGACGACCTCCATCGAGCACTTCTCGGGAAAGATCGCCGCATTGACCCGCCGAAATCATCGACCGGCCGCGGCGCGGCCATCCACAAACGGCTCGGCGGCCCTCCCCGCAGCATTCGCCACAGGTTTCTAGCAAAAGCACGCCCCGGCCCATTGCGGCCCGGCCTGCAATCGGGTATTCTCAGCAGAACCCTCGGCGCTTCGCCGGAGCCTTCGCAGGCGCCGGCTGCGTCTGAGGGTACGCGGCTGTCGGGGCACGGCCCCGGAAGCAAGTGGCAAGCCGTGAACATGGTGCTCGCAGACAATCGGAAGGAGAAACAGGGATGATTGGCAAGTTCGCAATGATCGCGTCCGTGGGTGCGCTTCTCGGGGGGGGGAGCGCGGCCTTGGCAGTCAACGACATCATCGCGGTGAGTTGGGGGGGAAGCGTCTACACCATCGACTCGTCGACCGGGGTGGGCGTCGTTCTCGGCTCCTCAGGTTTCAGCCAGTTGAACGCCTCGGCTCGCGCGGCTGACGGGACGATCTACGCCAGTTCCGGGCTGAGTTCGACCGCGATCATCAGCATCGACCCCAACACCGGGGCCGGCACTCTCGTGGTCAACTCCAATCTCGGCAGTTGCCGCGGGATGGCGTTCGCCAACGACGGACGGCTCTTCGCCATCGAGGACGCGGGGTTTGTCAGCGACAACCTCTACACGATTGACTTGAGCACCGGCAACAAGACGTTCATCGGGGCGACGGGCATGCCCGGCCTCCAGGGACTCGCGGTCGATCCCACGACCGGCCGCATGTACGGCTGGGACGTCGGCTCGGGTTCCGGCATCGGCGCGGGCCTCGTGGCCATCGACCTGAACACCGGCGCCGCGACGGATGTCGATCCCAACACTCCCGGCTCGGGCAGTGAAGTGCAGGGCATCGGCTTTGACAGCGCCGGCAATCTCTTCGGCTCGCGCGATGCGCTCTACTCCATCAACCTGCTCACAGGTGCGACGGCTCTCATCGGATCGGGCGGCTACGCGGACACCCGCGGCATGGACTTCCTCGGCGCCGGCGGCTTCACCATCCGCCTCAGCGGCCAGTGCCCCGGCCAGAAGACCCTCTCGTGGTCTGGCGCCGGCTCCGGCCAGATGGGCATCATTCTGGGCAACGGGCCGGGCAACTACACCATCCCCGGCGGACCCTGCCAAGGCACGCAACTG
>WYBR01000130.1 GCA_011525805.1 Vicinamibacteraceae bacterium | reverse complement strand
TGCTGTTCGATCTCAACGACTGGATTCCCCGCCACGCGGACCTGCGCCTGGTCAGCGCCAAGGACATCAACGACGCCGGCCAGATGGCCGTCTTCGGCGAGTACACGGACGGCCGCGAGCGCGGCTTCCTTGTTACACCGTACCTCTTCGAGATGTCCGATCCCGTGCCGGGGCGCGCTGGGACGCAGAACACCATCACGATCACCGGCCTTGCGCCGAATCAGCGCGTGCATCTCGTCTGGGGCACGCAGGAAGGCGCGCAGAAGGTTCGAGCCGCCTGCCCCGGCGGGACGCTGCTGATCCGCGACCCCATCGCCCTCCCCGCCGTTCGCGCCGACGTGAATGGAGTCGCGACGATCACCGTCAACGTCCCCCTCATCGCCCGCGGCCGCACGATTCGCATGCAGGCCATCGCACCGTTCGAATGCGAGATCAGCCACACCGTGACGTGGACCTTTGAGTAGCGAAGACGGTGCATTTTGCAATGCCTCAACGCACCCGACACGCGGCGCACAACTGGCGATCGCGCGGCGTCAGAATCCGCCGCTGCGCATGCGGTCGATGCCTTCGGGGAAGGGGTAGGCGGCGAAGACGCCCGTGGGGGCGCACTCCCACATTCCCAGCGACGGATAGACGTCGCCGCGATAGCCCGACTCGAACATGATCCGCAAGACGCGCTCGAAACTCGGCTCGCGGCCGTCTGAGCCGACGAGCCGGTTGGACTTGGCGCCGAGGAAACTCACCGAGGCGCAGGGCATGCGGTCGCGGCGACTTTCGAGCATCTCCGCCACCTTCACGAATCCGCGCTCGAGCATCTTGAGGGTGAAGTGATCCGCCGCCGGGGGGCGCAGAAGGGCAAAGACTTCGACGGCGTCGAAGTCGTACTTCATCACCAGCACCTCGTCATCTTCGAGCGAGCGGGCGAAGGCCTGGGCGTGGTGGGTGATGGACTTCTCGTTCCACTGGCAGCCAGGCAGGAGGCGCGCGAGTTGAGAGATGATGCCCTGCGAGTTGTCCTTCGCGTTCACGCCGCACACGAGGGTGCGGTACTTGAAGGCGAGGAGGTCGGCGAGGAGGTGTTGGCCCCACTGGATGCGGATGCGGTGGCGGCCGGGCGTGGCCTGTCGCGGGTCGCCGCAGGGAAGAAGGACGATGCGGTGCGAGAGTTCGTCCGCCTGCATGAGCAGGCCGACCTCTTCGTCGTAGATGCGGGGCTTCTCGCCCTTGGTGCCCTTGGCCGTGCCCTGCGCCATCGTGATCTCCTCGTGCCGTCGCAGCGCCCTGCGATGAATCCCGCGCTCGCGGGCTCCGGGCAAGTGTAGCCGCACGGAGCCGCGTGATTGGAGAAGACCGCCGGAGAGGGCCGGGTGGAGGAGACGCTCCGCCGCAGTCTGTCGATCGACCGTCGCGGACGACTTGACGCCCCGCGAACTCGTGCTATCCTCGCCCCCGATGGTCGATTCGCTTCACATCGCGACGGACATGATGATGTCCATGCCCAGCCCGGGCGCGGGAGTTGTCTCCTGCGGCTGGTTGGGCGTCGCGGTCTGCTGAATCGACTGCCCCCGCCGCCGCATGATTCGACTTCCCCGTCCGGGCCTCTCCGGACCGCGTTGTGCTTTCCGCCTCCCGCACACTCGAATCATGGGGAACCGAATCATGTCCTACCGCTTTGATACGCTGGCGATCCACGCCGGCCAGCCCAACGACGCCCTGACCGGGGCGGTCGTCACGCCGATCTATCAGACCACCACCTACGCCCAGAACGAACTGGGCGGCCAACCCGACTGGTGCTACTCGCGCACGGGCAACCCCGGGCGCGCCGCCCTCGAAGCCAGCCTCGCCGCGCTCGAAGGCGGAGGGCACGGCCTGGCGTTCGCCAGCGGACTCGCCGCCGTCAACGCCCTCCTGCAGACGCTCAGCGCCGGCGACCACGTCGTCGCCTCGCAGGACCTCTACGGCGGGTGCTATCGCATCTTCACGAAGATCTTCGCGCGCTTCGGCGTGAAGTTCTCCCTCATCGACACGACGGACGTCCGCAACGTTGCGCGGGCGATCACCGGAGCGACGAGACTCCTCTGGCTGGAAACGCCCTCCAACCCCCTGCTGCGCCTCACCGACATCGAGGCGTGCTGCGCCATCGCGCGGCAGCGCGGCGTGCGCAGCGTCGTGGACAACACCTTCGCCACGCCGGTGCACCAGCAGCCGCTGGCGCTGGGCGCCGACATCGTCCTGCACTCGACGACCAAGTACATCGGCGGGCACTGCGACGTGCTCGGCGGGGCGCTCATCACCAGCGACGATGATCTCTACGCCGATCTCAAGTTCGTGCAGAACGCGACCGGGGCGGTCCCCGGGCCGCAGGACTGCTTCCTCCTCCTGCGCGGCATCAAGACGCTTTCGCTTCGAGTCGAAAGGCACGCCGCCAACGCGCAGCGACTCGCCGAGCACCTTGCCGCGCATCCCGCCGTCACGCGCGTGATCTATCCGGGGCTGCCCAGCCATCCGCAGCACGATCTCGCGAAGCGGCAGGCCGCGGGCTTTGGCGCCATCGTCAGCGTCGAGTTCGAGGGCGGCGTCGAGCGCATCCGCTCGCTCATCGGGCAACTGCGCCTCTGGCCGCTGGCGGAGAGCCTCGGCGGAGTCAAGTCGCTCCTGTGCCACCCTGCGACGATGACGCACGCCGCCGTCGAGCCTGCCGAGCGCCAGCGAATCGGCATCGGCGACGGGCTGGTGCGCCTCTCCGTCGGCATCGAAGATGTGCGCGATCTCATTGAAGACCTCGACGCGGCGCTGGAGCGGTCCGCGGCGGCAGCGCTGCGCGGCCGGGAGGTGCGGGCATGATCCGGCTCCCTGACGAGCGCCATGAAACCCGCGCCGCCGATCCCCTGCGCGTGGCGATTCTCGGCTGCGGCAACGTCGGCGCCGAGGTCGCGCGCCGCCTCCTCGAGCGCGAAGACGTGCGCCTCACGCGCGTTCTCGTGCGGGACGTGCATCGGCCGCGGCCGGTCGGGCGCGCCCTGCTCACCCGGTCGATTGAGGAATTGCTCGATTCCCAACCCGACGCGATCATCGAGCTCCTCGGCGGCGTCGAGCCGGCACGCTGCCACGTCGAGGCCGCGGTACGCCGCGGTGTGCACGTCGTGACGGCGAATAAGTCGATCATCGCGCGGCACGGCCAAGCACTGCACGATCTCGCCGCACGCTGCGGCGCGCGGCTGCTGTGCGAAGCGAGCGTCGGCGCCGGCACGCCCATCCTCGCCGCACTGGACCAGTTGCGCGGCGACCGCATCACCGCCATCCGCGGCATCGTCAACGGCACGTGCAACTTCATCCTCACGCGCATGGAGACGGCCGGCTGCACGCTTGACGAGGCCCTGCGCGAGGCGCAACGACTCGGTTATGCTGAGCCGGATCCGACGGCCGATCTCACCGGCCGCGACAGCGCGGAGAAACTCTGCGTCCTCGCGCAGCGCGCGGGTTGGGGCTGGATTCATCCTGACGCCGTCAAGGTTCAGGGGATCACGACGATTACTGCGGAGGATGTTCGCAGCGCGCGGCGGCAGCGCTGCGTCATCCGACTGATCGCCGAAGCGGAGCGCCACACCGACGGCGCCGTCCGCCTGTGCGTCGGGCCGTGCTTTGTGCCGGTTGCCCACGGCCTCGCGAGCGTCACCGGTTGCGGGAACGCATTCGAGATCGAGGCTCAACTCGCAGGCCGCATCCACCTGCAAGGCCCCGGCGCGGGGCCGCGCTGCACTGCGTCGGCGGTCATCAGCGACCTGCTCGCGCTCGCTTCGCCGCGCCGGGAAGCGGCGCCGAAGGCGCACGCCTCTCCCCGCCGCGCCGCGACGAGCCGGACGACGGCGCTGCGCCGCCACTACATCCGCGCCGACGCGACGACGGGCGGCCCCGATCCAGGGGCGCTCCTGCACTGCATCGAGCGAAGCGGGATAAACGTTGACTCGCTCGAACTGCGGCCCGGGCGGGCCGTCCTCCACACCATGCCTGTGACGTTCGATGCGGCCAGTGGCCTCGCCGAATCCCTCGCCGAGGGTGAGCCGGACCGCTGCCTCGTCGCACCGCTCGTGGAGTGAAACGTCCGGAATGGGCCTTGCGCCGACGGGATATGATCCCGACGCGCCATCAGCAACGAATCGCATCGGGAGGACCGTCATGTTCATCCATCGATTCTCGCTCCGCATCGCCATCGCGTTCGTCTCAATGCTTGCCATCGCCGCGGCCGCGGCGGCACAGCCGCCGGTCCAGGAGGGCATCCGCTGGCGGCGCGACCTCGACGAGGCGATGCAACTCTCGAAGGCCGATGGCCGGCCCGTCATTGCCTACTTCACCTTCAACGCCTGCCACTGGTGCAGGAAACTCGAGGAGGACACCTACTCCGATTCGTCCGTCATCGAGATGAGCCGCGCCTTTCACTGGGTGAAGGTCAACCGCGACGAAACTCCGGAGGTCCCGCCGCGCTTCAGCGTCTCGGCCTTTCCCTCGCTGATCACCCTCGGCGATCATCAGGAGAAGGTGCATCGCTTCTCCGGCTACATGCTGCCCGAGCCGTTCAAGGCGCAACTGGCCGATGCCTTGCGCCGCTACGACCTCTACAGGGCCGGGCAGGAGTGGGACATTCCCGACCCGCGGCCGGCGCAGATCTGCGATGCGCCGAACGTGACGATCGAATCCTTCAAGGCGCCGAGCGAAGAAGTGCCCGCCGGGTTCGCCTTCATCGGCGATGCGATGTGGATCGCGCACATGGGATCGCTCTTTGAGTGCGACGCCGCCGGCAAGATGCGGCGGACCTTCCCTCTCGACGGCTCAGTGTTGGACATCTGCACCGACGGGCAGCGCCTCTACGCCATGACCGGCGGCTGGACCGCGGGTCAGCCCATCTACGTCATCGACCCCGCCACCGGCGAGACGGCCCGCTCCATCATCACGGAGGCGAACAAGGAGAACCGGAGCCACGGCGCCAAGGGCATCGAGTTCATCGACGGCCGGCTCTACGTCCTCGAAGGCATGGGCGGCGTGATCCGCGAGGTCGATCCCGAGACGGGCGAGGTTCTGTCATCAATCCAGACGAGTGAGCGCTGGATCACCGGCCTCGCCTTCGACGGCACGAACTTCATCACGGGCGGGCGCGATCGGCTGTTCTTCATCGACCGCCAAGGCGCGACCGTCTCATCGACGCCGGTGAACTACCCGCTGCGGAGCGTGGGCTGGCGGAAGGATGGGGCAGGCGGCGCCGTGTATCTGATGGAGCAGCCGATCTTCGACTTTGACGCACAGCATCAGCGCATCCGCCTCTGGCCCAAGGAGATGCTCGTCTATCAACTGCGATTCGATGCGCCGGCCAAAGCCGCGGCGCCGCTCGGCTCGCGCGAGAACCCGGTCCGCTGCGCCATGCCGGCGGGCGAGCGGGCCTATCTCGACCGCCTGCGATGCCCTGACGGATCAAGGCCCTCGTTCACTCGCGCGGGCAGTTTCGGCGGCGGGCCCGACGGCCACATCCTCGACGGGTACAAGGTCAAGTGCGCCGGCGCGGAGGAGTTGATGATCTTCATGGACATGTACCACGAGGGTTACGTCGAGACATCGCCGGTTCCCGGCTTCACGATCGTGAATCCGTGAGGGTGAGGCGTGAAGCGTTTCCTTGTTGCAGCCTTGCTCTATCTGCTCTTCGGCGGTTCGGTGAACATCGCCGTCGCTTGGGTGCTGGCGCTGCGCGTGCCGACTGCGGCGCCGATGCAGACGCTCGTGTGGGAACAGTGGGAGCAGGTCGATGAGCGCCGCTGGAGGATCAGGCGCACGATCGTCTCGCATGGACTCGGACGGCTGGTCGCCGCTGAACACATCAACTCCGGTGACATGACAGAGGACGAAGGGGGCCGAACCGCTTTCAGCGAGGCCGATATCCTCTCGCTTCTGCCTCGCGTTTCCGCGCTTCATCGGGGGTCTTCGATCCGACCCGACACGGCTGCGGACGCCGCGCTGAGCGAACTCTACCAGCCAAGATACTCCTATCGGGAGTTCTACACGGGCTGGCCGCTGTTGACGCTGCGGTATCGCGAGTGGACGCGCGACGTACGATTCGGACCATCTTCGGGCGTCGATCGCAGTACGAGTGGTTCGTCGGAAGTCTCAGGCAGCCTCAAGCCGATCACCGGGGCCGGCAACCTGCCGTGCCAGCCGCTGTGGCGCGGAATGCTCGTGAATTCGGCCTTCTTCGCGGCATCCGTCGCGGCGGTGTGGCGGTCGATCGGACTGGTGCGCGGGGCAGTCCGATCCGCCGTCCGGCGGTGGCGAGGACGGTGCGTCGGCTGCGCGTACGACCTGCGCGGTGCGACGCACGAGAGGTGTCCGGAGTGCGGCCGGGTCGTAAGGCCCGGTGCGCGCGCGATGCGATCCGGAGAGTGAAGTGGTTCGGATCGCATACGTCGCCGGGTCAGCGACGAGTGTGGAACGCGCAGCGGTAGGCCATGCCGCCGATCCATCCGCCAAAGGACTGCCTCGGCGAGGAGCGCGAGAGTCAGTTGGGCGTTCCGCGCAGCGCTTCACGCGCAAGACCACCCGAACTCCGGACACGCCCGCGGGGGCCGCCCCGGACGGAACGACGATCACCCGGCTACGCTCCTGAAGCATGACTGACCGCCGGCCAACTCGGAAGAGGCGCCTGCGCAACCTTGTCCTGCGCTGGACGGTTCTGCTCATCATCCTCGGCTTCTTCTTCTGGAGCACGGGCTGCATGGAGAGACTGTTCTACTATCCACAGCGCGGGCCGACGCCGCTCTCGCAGGCCCCGCCGCGCACGGAGGCGGTCGACTTCAGCTCCGCCGACGGGACGAAACTCCACGGCTGGTTCATCCCTGCGCACGGCGCCGAGAACGAAGGGCAGCGGCGCGGGCACGCCACCATCCTGCACGTTCACGGCAACGCGGGCAACATTCTCAGCCACGTCTGGTTCACCGAGCACCTCCCGCGCGCGGGGTTCAACATCTTCATCTTTGACTTCCGCGGCTATGGACAGAGCGAAGGCTCCGCGACGAAGCGCGAGGCGCTCATCGCCGACACGGACGCGGCCCTCGACCACCTGCTGACCCGCAGCGACGTCGATGCGCAGCGCGTGGGCCTGTACGGGCAGTCGCTCGGCGGAGCGATCGCGCTGAACGTGATGGCCCGCCGGCCGGAGATCCGCGCGGCGGTGCTTGAGTCGGCGTTTACCAGTTGGCGCGAAGTGGCCGCGAGCGCCATGGGCGGCGATCCCCCCTTCTTTCTCGGATCATGGGTCGCGGCCGTCTGCATTCCGGACGGCCAGCGCCCGATCGACGCCATGGCGACGATCGACCGCCCGACGCTGCTGCTCCACGGCGACGCGGATTCGATCGTGCCGGTGAGCCACGCCCGGCGGCTGGCGGAGGCCTCGGCCGGCCGGGCGCGTCTGGTGGTCCTTCCCGGCGGGGCGCACAACTCGCTCCGCGACTCGCACCCGGAAGTCGATCGGCTCATGATCGACTTCTTCCGCACCCATCTCAGATCCGTCGAGTGACGGGGGGAAGCACGCGCGATGAGCGGCGTTGCACTGCTTGGGCGCGTGGGCGGCAGCGGCGGCGCGGGAAGCGCGGAAAAATGACGAGACCCCGCGAGGGAAATCGCGGAGTCTCGCTCGTTGCGGCGCGGCGCGGCCGGCAGTCCCCGTTGCCGACCCGGCGGGCCATGCCCGCCGAAGCGCTCAGCGCCGTATCGTCCTTTCGGTGCGGCCGTTGCCTTCCGTGGTCAGCGACACGATCTCATCGCACGGGCTGCACATCGGCGCCCGGCTGGTTTCGAGAAGGTCCTGGAGCGTCAGCGAGCGCAGTTCATCGTGAAGCACGCCCGTCGTCTTGTCGAGACTGGCGTGCAGCGCGCAGAGCCGGCCCTCGTGCTCCTTGCGGCCGAGCGGGCAGGCGGAGATGCGGCTGAGGGGATCGATGACGCGCACGAGATCGAGGAGCGTGGTCTGTCGTGGATCACAGGCGAGGCGGAACCCGCCTCCCCGTCCGCGCTGCGCCCGCACAAACCGGGCGCGGCCGAGTTGCTGGAGGATCTTGACGGCGTAATCGGGGGAGACGTCGGTGCGCCGGGAGAGTTGCTCGCTCGTCAAAGGATCGCCGTTCGCCTCGGCGAGGGCGATCATCATGCGGAGTGCGTACTCGGCGGTTGTGGAGATCACGGCAGTCTCCGTTCCTATCGGAACATGAGCAGACCTTCAGAACATTAAATACGACAGAACTATCCGCATTTCAAGTCCTCTTGGTCAAGATTCGAGAGAATCGGGGAAATCGCCCCATGCCGGCCCGCTTTTCCGGACGGGGCGCGGCCCCAATCGGGCCGATTCGGGCGGTGCGGAGGCGTTGGGGAGGCGGGCAGGGCTCTACTCTTGATCGAACTGCGTCGAGTGCGGCCCGCTCCGCCTCGCGGGAGAGCCGCCTTGGCAACCGACATCCGCCTGAAGGTTCTGCCGCGCGTCGAATCGAGGGGTCACCGCTACGCCCTGCTGCGGGTTCTGACCCAATCGATCACGATCGGCACTCTTTTCGTCGTTCCCCTCTCTGGTCTGGCGCGCGTCGACTTTTACGGCGGCGAGCACCGGATGCTCTGGCGCCACGCCACCCTCCGGGAGGGGCTGGCGGCGGTGATCCTCGGCATCGCCGCCCTCTATCTCGTCACCTTCCTCATCAACTTCGCCTGCGGGCGGATGTTCTGCGGGTGGGGCTGCCCGGTGGGGTTTCTCAATCGCCTCGCGGACGTGGCCGGTCTCAGACCCGACAAGCGTCAGGCGCGGTGGAAGCGCTGGCGCGACGCCGCCGGGCCGCCCGCCCACAGCGCGCTCCTGACCGTCTCGTGCATGCTGTGGTGGACGAGCCCGGCGACGTACATCGCGCTCGAGTCGCCCACCGCGCTGGCGTGGGTCTGGGGCCTCACGCTCGCGGGGATTGCGGCGCTGGCCTCGCTCGGCCGGTGGTGGCGCTGGGGGTTCTGCATTCGCGCGTGCCCCGTCGGACTGTACTACTCCTTCGTCGCGCCGAGCCAGTCGTTCGGCATTTACTTCCGCGAGGCGACGGAAAACGGCGCGGGCAACGCCGACGCGTGCCTGCACTGCAACGCCTGCATCAAAGTGTGCCCGGTGGACCTCAACCCCATGGACCTTGCCGAGGCAATCCCGGCGCGCGGGGGCGTGAGCGTGAGCGATGCGCCGGCTCACAACCACTGCCTCAAGTGCGGCGACTGCATCCAGGCATGCGAGATGATGATCGACCTCGCGGCGGTCCGTCGCGGAATCGACGAAGTGCCGCTGCGGTTCGGCTTCTTTGAGGGACCGCAGCGTCTCGAACGAACCCGGACGACAAGCGCGACCGGAGCCGAAGCGGGAAGTTGAGCCGACCGACGCTTGAACCGGCGGGCAAGCGAGGCAAGCATTCACGGCTGAGCGCCGCGCGCCTGCCGCTCGGCGCGACGAACCGCGCCGCACATCCCGCATGATCTTCACGAGTTTCGTTTTCGTGTATTTTCTGGCGGCCGTAACCGTCGCGTACTGGGCGCTGCGCCGCAAGTCGCTTCAGAATGTCCTGCTGCTCGTCGCCAGTTACTTCTTCTACGGGTACGTTCATCCCTGGTTCTGCTGGCTCATCGCGGGTTCGACGATTCTCGACTACCTGTGCGGACTGGGGATGGCCCGCTTTCCGAGATGGCGCGGCAGCCTGCTGCTCGTCAGCCTGACCGGCAATCTCGGGATGCTGGGCGTCTTCAAGTACTTCAATTTCTTCGCCGACAACGTCGTGGCCGCTATGCACGGCCTCGGTTTCGAGATGAGTCCTGTGACCGCCCGGCTCTTCCTGCCCGTGGGGATTTCGTTCTACACGTTCCAGACGCTCAGTTATACGATCGACATCTATCGCGGCCTGTTGGAGCCGCGGCGCAACTTTGTGGACTTCGCGCTGTTCGTCGCGTTCTTCCCTCAACTCGTGGCGGGTCCGATCGAGCGGGCGACGCACTTTCTGCCGCAGATCGAGACCCCGCGCCGATGGAACACGGATGTCTTCATGTCGGCGTGGCCGCTGCTCATTCGCGGGTATCTGAAGAAGCTCGTCGTCGCGGACAATGTCGCCGTCTATGCCGACAAGGTCTACCTGCTTGACCAGCCGACGGCGCTGCTGCTGGCGGCGGGGACGCTGGCCTTCGCCGTTCAGATCCTCGCGGACTTTTCGGCGTACACCGACATCGCGCGGGGCGCGGCGAGACTGCTGGGCTTCGAACTGATGGAGAACTTCGATTCGCCTTACCTCGCCATCTCACCGTCGGACTTCTGGCGGCGCTGGCACATCTCGTTCTCGACGTGGATCCGCGATTACGTCTACATTCCCCTGGGCGGCTCGCGGGCTGGGAGCGCGCTGGCCGGCGCCCTCATCGTTCTTGCCTCGATGGGCTTGAGCGGGCTGTGGCACGGAGCCGCGTGGCACTTCGTGGTCTGGGGCCTCTACCACGCGTTGCTGCTGATCATCTACCGCCAACTGGGCATGAGCGGCCGGTGGAGGCCGGCGACGCGATTGGGCTTCGCCGTGGCGTGGGCGGTGATGTTCCTGCTCACTTTGGCGGGCTGGGCCATCTTCCGCGCTCCAAGTCTCACGTGGCTGGCCGAGGCCGTGAGTCAGATGAGGCTGGGCCTCAGGGGCGATCCGCTGGTGGTCGCCTCAACCATCGCGGCGCTGGTGGGTCTGTACGCGGCGCCTCTGGTCGTCTCTCTCGTGCTTTCGCGGCGAGCCTCGAGGAGGGGCCCGGTTTCCGCCATCGCCTTCGGCCTGGCCGTCTGCCTTATTGTGCTCTTCGCCCAGGAGCGAGGGCAGGACTTCATCTACTTCCAGTTCTGAGAGTGCCGCCGTGCTCAAGCGCCTCGCGAGTCCAACTCTGTTCCTCTTCACCCTCGCGGCGGTGACGCAGGCTCTTGAGCCGCTGACGCCGGCACTCGATCCTGAAGCCGTCCGGCGCGTGGAAGACTATCGCCGGGCGCTGGCCATGGAGCGGCCGAGGGTCGTGCTGCTGGGCAACTCGATGCTCGGGCACGGCGTGAACGAGATCCACTTCTCCATGCGCACGGGAGTGCACGCGATCAAGATGTGGGATGGAGGCGTGGCGGCGGCGTGGAATCACCTGATGATCAAGAACGTTCTGGCCGAGCATCCGAACCGTCCGGAAATGGTCGTGGTCTTCTTCACCGACCAATATCTGACCGACGCGACCTTTCGTGTGCATGGCCAGTACAAGCCGCGGCTCGACGCGCTGCGCCGACCGGTGGAGCCGCTGCTCGACCAACTCGCCTATCAGAAGGACCGGCGCGACGCCCTGGCCTACCTGATCACCGACCTGTGGCCGCTCGACCGCAAGCGGGAGATCGTCAAGCCGGGCGTCGAGCGGTTCGTCAAGCATCGCATCGGACGCGCGCTTGAGATGGGAGGCCTGGGTGAAGTGGACGCCGCCATCGATCGCGTGTTCGCCGATTCCAACCTGAACGTGGCGCTGTTCTCCAAGGCCCAGATTGAGGCCATGACCGCACCCGCGGATGATCGTCAAGACTTCGGGACGCTGCTGAATCGCTCGTTTCTTTCGTCCGACATCGCCATGGCGCAGCGGGCCGGTATCCGCCTGGCCTTCGTCCGTATCAAGCGGGTCACGGCGGCCGAGGCGCAGCAGGCGGGCCGCGCGGTGCAGAACGACTACATGAGCCGGTACGTCGCCGATCTTCGCACCTACCTGGAGTCGCAGGGATCGCTGCTGCTCGACTTCACGCAAGACCCTCGCCTTCGCGTCGAGCATTATGGTCAGGGCGATCACTTGAATGAGCAGGGGCGTTTGCTCTTCACCGCCATGCTCGCCGAAGCGCTCGAGGGACGACTGCCCGAGGTGCGAGGCGATGACGCGCCCTTCGCCGAGTTGGCTCAGGTGAGAGAGCCGATCATCCTCGAAGGCCCGTTCAAGGAGAACTCGCCGGGCATGTGGTCCGCTCCCCTCCCGAACTGGGCGGCGTGCTCCAGCAACCCGCGCGACACGTATCGATCGGTGCTGGAACTCCTCGAAGACGGGACTCCCCTTGGGCCTCGCAACGCATTCATGAGTGACATCCGGTCGCACGGCGCCGGCCGCTACGTCCACTGGGGAGGGTTCGTCTACTTCGCCACTTCCGACAACTCCGATCCGAACACGAACGGCCGCACCTATTCATATCGCTTCACCCTGCCGCCGTGAGGGCGAATCGTGCCATGCGACGACCATCGGGGACGGCCGATGGCCGCGAACAGCGACCGACCACGCTTGCGAAGGGGCGTAAATCGGGACAACGGCCCGGTTTTCGACGGCTTGAATACGCGGTCCATCCCGGCAATCATGCCCCATCGGCTGCGCGTGGCGGACGACGTTTCCGACGAGACGGACGCCCATCGACGCAATGGAGACCGCGATTCATGTCCGAGCGCGACGAACTGCTGCGTCAACTGGAGCACCATGTCGCCGAGGTCCAGCGGCTGCGCGAGCGGCTGGATTCAGGCTTGTCGGGCGACTGGCGGCCGCGCGGGTTCTACACGATGTACCACGTGATGGCGGGGATCACCATCGGCGGCCTCGCCGCGGCTGCGAGCCTGCTTTGGAACGTTCTCGGCGCCACGCTCATGCTTCCGGAGGAGCACCCGCTGCGCATCATCCAGGTGTACCTGACGTTCGGCATGGGCGAGCAGGCACTGACGCTCGAACCGGGCGCGAATCGGAGCCTGCTGCTCTTCGCCGGCTCGTTCCTGTACCTCGCCACGGGAGCGCTGTTCGGGATCGTCCTTCAGTTCATTCTCCAGGGTCCGGCGGCGCGGCAGGGAGTTTTCGTGCGAGGAATCGCGTGCACCGCATTCGGGGTGGGGCTGTGGGCGCTGAACTTCCTGGTCATTCTGCCGTGGCTCCAGCCGGCCCTCTTCGGCGGGAACTGGATCGCGGAAAACACGCCGTGGTACGTGGGCCTCTCCACGCACCTCGTCTTCGCACTTTCCTACTTCATGCTCTCCGCGTGGGGACGATTCGATCCAACCCGCGAACTGGCGCCCTGGGCGAGCGTCGAGCGCATCGGGCCCGGTTCGCCCGGCAGCGGCGCCGGGGCGTGAGCCGGGCCGATCCTGAACTCTGGTGGATGCCATGACGATTCCCTTTCGTGCCGTGCTGCTTCGCCTCTCGCTCAGCGCTGCGCTGCTGCCCGTCCTCGGGCCCGTCGGCTGCTCGCGCGACACGCGACCGACGAAGACCATCGCGACGATTGACGAGTTGCCCGAAGGCGTGCGCGCCGCGGTGCTCGCCTCGCGGGATCTTGAACTCGGCTTTGCCGTCTACTCGCGCAACTGC
Organism: Vicinamibacteraceae bacterium; assembly: GCA_011525805.1. GTDB lineage: Bacteria > Planctomycetota > Phycisphaerae > Phycisphaerales > UBA5793 > UBA5793. Next base: position 35,610 of record WYBR01000130.1, on the reverse strand, counting down.
GTGGGCTGCCACGGGATCAACGGCGACGGCCAGGGGCCGGCGGCCGAGCGCCTCGTCATCCGGCCGCGCGACTTCACGGCCAAAGTCATCATCGACCCGAACACGGGTGTCCCGAGCGTCGAAGGGGGCGACTTCAAGTTCCGCTCCACGCCCAACGGCCAATTGCCGCTTGACGAAGACCTGCACCGCACGATCCGTCAAGGGCTCAAGGGCAGTTCGATGCCCTCTTTCGAGTTCCTGCCCGAGCGCGAGCGAAGCGCGGTGATCGCGTTCATCAAGTTGTACTCGCCGCGCTGGACGCTGGCGACGGAGGTTCGCGAGCGCGTGCCGCTGCCGGCTTCGGAGCCGGCCGACCTGCTGACGGAGGAGCGCGTGTGGCTTGGGCGGTTTGCCTACGTCGGCATGGGTTGCCAGATGTGCCACGGCATGACGGGCCGGGGCGACGGGTCCAGCGCCCACACGCTGCTGGACGACTGGGAGCAGCCCGTGCGGCCGTACAACTACCACCGCGGCGCTCCCAAAGGAGGCGCGACGCCGCTGGACATCTACCGCACTTTCCGCACCGGCGTGACGCCCATGCCCAGTTACCAGTCCGACACACTCGGCCTCGTGACGCGCGATCTCAAGGGCATGGTCTTCAGCCGCCTGCACGAGGAGGAACAGAGTCTGATCGAGCCGTTCGTGGACCTCCTGCCGACGCTGGAGGAGGTGACCGCATGGAAGACCGCGGCGCCGGAGCGCTACGAGTCCTACAGCGACGAGCGGGCGTGGGACCTCGTAGCCTACACACTCTGGCTGCGCGAGCAGAGCAAGCCGGAGGGCGAACGGGCCGCCGCGATCTGGCCGAGGCGCGGCGAAGGAGAATGACGGGACGAAGCATGAGAGGGGAGAGCACCCCACGATTCGCGGAGCCTCATCGTGGGGGTGGCCGCCCCCAACGATTCGCTGAGCCTCATGGTGGGCGTGGGCGCATTGACCTGAACGGAATGGAAGCATGACTCAGATTGCGACCTCATTGATCAAGCCGGTTGTCGTGACGAGCCGCGGCGAGACGCGCGTGCTGGTAGACACGACGTCGAGTCTGCTGCACTTCGCCGCCGCCGTCGCGTGGATCGGCGTGGGCATCGTCGCCGGCCTGCTCTACTCCTTCGTCTTCCTGCGCCTCTATCCGAACGAGGGGGTGGAGTGGCTCAGTCCCGGCCGGGTGCGCATGGTGCACACCAACCTCATGGCGTACGGCTTCCTGACCAACGCATTCATCGGGATGCTCCACTGGGTCGTGCCGCGGCTGACGGGCGAGCCGGTGCTCAGCCACGCGCTCTCGAAACTCATCTTCCTCGCGTGGAACGCGATCGTGGCAGCGGCGATCGGCGGCATCCTCCTCGGGCAGGCGCAGGCGATCGAGTGGGGCGAGACGCCCTTCTGGTCGGACCACCTCGTCGTGGTCGGAGTGGCGCTGGTCGTCGTCAACTTCTGCTGGTCGCTCATCCGGTCGCGCGAGAAGGCGATGTACGTCTCGCTGTGGTACTTCACGGCCGCGTTCGTCTGGACGCCGCTTGTGTACATCATGGGCAACTACCTGCCCCAGACGCTCGTGCCCGGCACGGGCGGGGCCGCACTCGTCGGGCTCTACATCCACGACCTCGTCGGCCTCTTCGTCACGCCGATGGGCTGGGGGCTGATGTACTTCTTCGTCCCCGTGATCACGCGCAAGCCCATCTTCTCGCACGCGATCAGCCTCGTAGGGTTCTGGGGCCTGGCGTTCTTCTATCCGCTCAACGGCGTGCACCACTTTCTCTGGTCGCCGATCCCGATGTTCGCGCAGTACGGCGCCGTCATCTCCACGATCGCCGTGGAGATCGTCGTGACCACGGTCGTCATCAACTTCGTCATGACGATGCGCGGCGAATGGGGAAGGCTCAAGGATTCCATCGCCCTGCGCTGGTTCATGGTCGGCATGACCTGCTACTTCATCACCTGCCTCCAGTGCGCCTTCCAGACGACGCTGACGATGCAGAAGGTGATCCACTTCACCGACTGGGTCGTCGGGCACTCTCACCTCGTGATGTTCGGCGTCTTCTCCTTCTGGATCGCGGGGGTAATCGAACACCTCTGGCCGAAACTCACCGGCCGCGACTGGTGGTCGCGCCGGCTCAATCTCTGGCACTTCTGGCTGTGGACGGGCGGCGTGGCGCTGATGTTCGCCGACCTGACCGTCATCGGCGTCGTGCAGGGGCTGCTCTGGGACGGACTGCGGCCGTGGGAGGAATCGATCCGCTACTCGGAAATCGGATGGTTCTTCCGGATGATTTCGGGATGGATGATCCTCATCGGGTTCATCTGCCTGGGGGCGAACATGCTCATGTCGCTCCTGGCGCGGCAGGAGCACTCGGACAGCGATTACGCCGGCCAGTTCGTCGAGGCCCAGGCGGGCGCGGGCGGAACGAGGGACTGAGATGGAACGATTCAACTTCATCTTCGTCGTTGCGGGCGTCATGTTCTTCTCGCTGGCGTTCGTCATCATGGGCGCGCTGCCTCTCGCGCAGTACCAGGGCATCGACGTCGTGACGATGGACACCCTGGCGACGAACATCCCCTACCAGTTCGAGGAACTCGCACGGGACTACCCCGAGGCGTTCGAGAAGGCGTTCGGCACGCGCGAGCCGACGGCCGAGGCGTTCAAGGAGGCACTGGAAGTCGGCCGCCGCGCCTACATCGCCGAAGCCTGCTGGCACTGCCACACCCAGCAGATTCGCCGCATCGACCCGAACGACGGCACAGAAGTCGGCCACGACATCAGCCGCTGGGCGCCGGACACGAACCTCGCCTCGCAGGCCGACGAATACCACAACGCGATGAACTACCCCCACCTCTTCGGGACGCGGCGCGTCGGGCCCGATCTGGTCCGCAGTTCCGGCCGCCACTCGAACGACTGGCACCTGGCGCACCTGTGGAATCCGCGGCACACGGCGCCCTACTCCGTCATGCCGCCTTACACCTGGTTCTTCGACGACGCCGAAGGCAAAGTCCCCAACCGGACGGGCCTGGGAGTGGTCACGTATCTCCAGTGGCTCGGCTCGTGGCACACGCAGTTCGCGCCGACGAAGCACGAGAACCTGCCGCGGCTGCCCTTCAACGAAGACTGGTATCCTCCGTATGTGCCCGAGGAAGCGCCGGAGGAGGAAGACCCCTACGGCGCCGAGGAAGACCCGTACGGCAGCGGAGAGGAGCCCGCCTGATGCGCACCGATCATCCCGAGAATCCGCCGACGTCGCGCGGCCGGCCGCGCTCCGGAAAGAACCCGCTGTGGGTGTGGATCTTTCTCTGGTCGATGACGATCCTGGCGGGGTCGGGCTTCATCTTCAAACTCATTGAGTTCACGCTGGCGTGGGCGCGGGGCGGGGCGGCGTCCTTCGCCATCGTGCCCGTCGTCTCCTATCTGGCGATCGCGGCCGGCTTCCTGTGCATCTTCATCTGGTCCTTCAACCGCGGCGAGTACCGGGACGTCGAACGGCCGAAGTACCGCATGCTCGAACTCCAGGACGAGATTGACGCGAAGGGAGGGCGGGTATGAAGATCTTCCGGCGGCACATGGCGCACACTTACGAGGGATACCACTTTCCGTGGTTTCTGACGGTCATGTGGATCACCTTCTTCAGCGCCGCCGTCATCTACCTCGTGCGCTTCCTGCTTCTGAGCGGGTCGAACCAGTAGCCGCCGCCGAGGCGAGACCGCCATGAACCGGCCGCCCGACAATCCGGAGCACGAGACGGAAGCGCCGGCCTGCGCCCACTGCGGCTTGCCGGTGAGCGCGCCCGCACGCGGCTCGCTCTCCTCCGGCCCGGCCGCGGAACCAGTCTTCTGCTGCGCGGGTTGCCGCCTCGTTCACTCGCTTCTCGCTTCGCGCCAAGCGGACCGGACGATCAGTTCGGCGATGCTGCGCCTCGGGCTGGGGATCTTCTTCGGCATGAACGTGATGGCGTTCACCTTCTGCTTCTACGGCGCCGAGACGCTGGCGCCGCCGGACGAGACTTCGCACGCCGACGCCGCGCTCGAGCAACTCTTCCGCTGGCTGCTGCTGACGCTCGCCTCGGGGGTGATGCTGACGCTCTGGTCGCGCCTGGCGCTCGATGCGTGGGCGGACCTGCGCGCGGGCCGACTGCAAGCGGGCGTGCTGATCGCGGCGGGCGCCCTGGCCGCCTACGCGGTGAGCGCGCTGTCGGTGGTGCGGGGCGAGGGGCCGATGTACTTCGACACCGCCTCGATGATCCTCGTGCTCGTCACGGTCGGGCAGTACCTCGAAGCGAAGATGAAGACCGCCGCGGCGCGCAGCGCCGAAGGACGCCTGCTGAGCCTCCCGGACGACGCCATCGTCGAATCTCCCCAGGGCGAGCGGACGGTCGCCGTCGCGGACCTGCGGCCGGGCGAGGTCGTGCGCGTGGCGGCGGGTTCGGCGCTTCCGGTCGATGGCGAGGTGGTGCGCGGTTTGGGCTTCGTCGACGCCGCCCTGCTCACCGGCGAGTCGGAGCCGCTGCGATGCGAACCGGGCTCGGCGGTCTGGGCGGGCTCGATGCTCATCGAGGGCGCGCTGTGGGTGCGCGTCGCCTCGATCGCCTCTGAGCGGCGCATCGAGTCGATCCTCGCGCAACTGCACGCGCTGCGCCACCAGCCGACGCGCCTTCAGCGCCTGGCGGACCGGGTCGCGGCCGTCTTCGTCCCGGCGACGCTGGCGCTCGCGGCGGCGGTTTTCGCGCACCAGTGGCTGGCGCGAGGGCAGGCGATGGAAGGAGTGATGCGCGCCCTGGCCGTCGCACTCATCGCCTGCCCCTGCGCGCTGGGGCTGACGGCTCCGCTGGTCGTCTCGCGCATCGCCGCCACGCTGGCGAGGCGGGGCGTCGTCGTGCGCAGCGCCCGATCGCTCGAACTGGCGGCCTCCGTCCACCGGCTCTTTTTCGACAAGACGGGCACGTTGACGCACGGCGATTTCCGCGTCGCGCGCGTGCTCGGGGTCGATCCTGGAATCGATGCGCTTTCCATCGCCGCAGCCCTCGAACGCGCCTCGGGCCACCCCGTCGCCCGCGCGTTCCGGACGGCGAGCAATGCACCTTCACCGGCGCCGCTTGCCGTCGATCTCGAGCCCATCAGCGGAGCCGGAGTGCGCGGCTCGATCGCAGGGGAGCGGTGGTACGTCGGTCGTCCAGCGTCGGACTTCTCAATTCCCGCGGACTGCCGGGGGCTGCTCCCCATCGTGCTGACTCGAGACGGCAAGGTCGTCGCATGGTTTGGCCTTGAAGAGTCGATACGGCCCGAGTCGCGCGCGGTCGTCGACCGCCTCGGGGCGATGGGCATCGAAAGCGATGTGCTGACGGGCGACGCTTCGGAGCGGGCGACCCATCTGGCGGCGACCCTGAATGTGCCCGTCAGGAGCGGCATGACGCCGGAGTCCAAGCGCGACGCGGTCCGCGCGGCGCGCAAGGAGTCGCACCGCCCCGTCGCGTTCGTCGGCGACGGGATCAACGATGCGCTGGCGCTCGCGGAAGCGGACCTCGGCGTGACGGTCTCGGGAGGAAGCGACCTCGCGCACGCCTCAGGCCAGGCGAGCCTGCTCGAGGGCGATCTGAGTCGCCTCGTGATGCTCTTCGCCGCCGCCCGCGTGGCGCGCCGGCGGATCGCCCTGTCGCTCTCGTGGTCGTTCGGCTACAACAGCGTCGGGCTGGCGCTGGCGGCGATCGGATTGCTCACGCCCGTCTTCGCCGCGATCGCGATGGTGGTGTCGAGCGCGGTCACGATCGTGATCGCGGTGCGTCCAATCGACGCGGCGATCGACGGCCCGGTCCATGCCAAGCGCCTGTCGCCCGGGGAGGCGGAACACAACGGGCTGCTGCGGCCGCGCCGCCTCGCGCCGGCGGTGGAGGGACGCCCGACATGACGCTCGCACTCGCGTTTCTCGGTTTCTTCGCCGCCGGCCTCGCGGGCAGCCTGCACTGCGTCGGCATGTGCGGGCCGATCCTCGCGGCGCTGGCCGGCGCCGATGGGTCGGCCGCGCTGACGATCGAGGGCCGCGGCGTAGGACACGCGGCGCGCCGGGCCGCGCGCGATCTGCTCTGGTATCACGCCGGTCGGATCTGCACCTACGCCATGCTTGGCGCCCTCGCCGGAACGCTCGGAACATGGATCAGGGAGACGCTCTGGCTCAGCCGGTTGCAAGGCTGGGTGGGCATTCTGGCGGGGGCGGGCGCGATCCTCACGGCCCTCCTGCTGGCGTGGGGTTCGCCGTCGGCCTGCTCGAAGGCTCTCGATGGCACGACCGCCAAGGGGTGGATGGGCGAGGGCGGCGCAGTTCTTCGTTCGCTCGCGGCCCAGTCCACTCCCGGATCGCGCTTCCTTCTGGGGTGGATCATGGGCTTTCTGCCCTGCGGGCTGGTGTACGTGATGCTCGCGGCCGTGGCCGCGCTGGGGCATCCGCTCGCGTCAGCATTGGGCATGATCGGCTTCGGCCTGGGAACGCTTCCCGCGCTGTCGGGGCTGGTGCTCGCCGCTCGCCTGCTGCCGATCCGCTGGAGGCGGCACGGCAACCGGGCGGCGGCGGTGATGGCCCTGATCGTCGGTTCGATTTTCGTCTGGCGGTCCTGGCCGGCGCACCACCACTCCGGGCCGGGCGATCCAACGTGCCCGCTTTGTACCCCAGACGCCGCAGCGGCCTCGAACAGGTCCGGCGATGCCTCTGCGGCCCGGCCGTGAACTCCTTTTTTCTGCATCTTCGGGGCTCCAGGCAATATTCGCTCGCCTGCCGAGCATTCGTGAGGTACTCTGTAGTCCATGGGGCGCCGCGCGGGGGCGGAGCCGGCGCCCGCCGGCCATGACTTGAACTTCTGGGAGGAGAGAAAGACATGAGACTTGATCGAACCGCTATCGGACTGCTCGCGCTCTGCGCGGTGGTGCTGTCGCTCGCCGCCTCGACGGCGCAGGCGTATCCGGACTTCGGCCGCGGCGTCGACGGCAACTGCTTCTTCTGCCACTCGACCATCGTGAACAACCGGATGGAACTCTTCGACTTCACCGGCCTGGTCGATCCGGTCGAACGGCAGGGCGTTCCCGACCAGGGGGAACTGAAGTACTACACCGTTGAAGCCGGCCGCTCCGTCGGCATGTCGATGCGCGCGATCGACGGCGAGGAGAACTACGCCTTCCAGATCATCGGTTTCGACGATCCGGATGTGACGAACGGCGGCGTGCTCGTCTACGCCGACGACCCGGTCTGGCTCGCCTATCGCGGCAGTTTCAACACCTACTTCATCCGCGCCGACGGAGGAACTGACGGCTATGACTGGGGGACGAACGATCCGACGGAGGTGACCTACAACATCGCCGTCGATGCTTCGACGCCGCCGGGCTACTACCTGCTCCTGTTTGCGCTCGTCGGGCGCGACACGCTCCGCGACGGGTGGTACCACAGCGAACTCTTCTACCTCGAAGTGACGGCGGGAGCCCCGCCGCTCACCCTCGACGTGGATGCGACCTGCCCGGGAGGCGGGGCGATTCTCGTCTCGTGGTCCAACGCCACGCCCAACAGCACCGTCGCCCTGCTCTATGCCCGCAACACCGGCAACTTCCCCATCCCGCAGGGCAATCCCTGCGCCGGCACGCGCCTCGGACTGGGAACGAACCAACTCCAGGTCGCGTTCCAGGGAGGCTCGGGCGCCAACGGCAGCCGCACCCTCAACGCCAACACCGGCTCGGGCGTTTGCGGCGGGTACTTCCAGTTGCTCGATGTCGCCTCCTGCCGCACGAGCAACGTCGTTCGCGCCGAGTAGTCCACGCCCCGCCTTGCGACGACCATTCGACGGCGGCCTCCGATTCCGGAGGCCGTCGTTCATTTGCGCCAACAGAATTGCGATGGAAGAGCGGGCATACCTGCGCTCCGAGGAGGCATCTCTCACTTCGTCAATCTCGCATCGCGACGAGCGCGCTTGTGACAATCACCCGGTACTCGGATTCCTCGAGAAACGCCGAGATCCGCTGCTTGGGATTCTCACGTTGATCGAATCAGAGTTGACCGCTGCCCCCGTTGGGGGAGAGCACGCGCTGCCGGTTGGCGAAAACTCTCACCACTTGGAGTCCGTTAGCAAGGTCAAACTCCTGATTCGGCGCCGCGTCTAGTCATCTTGATTCACAACTGAGAAGTCAAGTGGTAGTCTTCATCGGTGGCGTCATCGAATCGGCGCACACACGATCGACGCCGGTCGATCACAACCCGCGATTCGAAAGGAGACAGGAATCATGTTGAACCAACGACAAGGTGATCTGTCGCTGCTCGGTGTGCTGATGCTTGCAGTGACTTCCACACCGGTCCTCGGCTTCCCCGACTCAGCGCAGTTCACGAACGGCGACTGTTTTGCGTGCCACACGAGTACGCAGACTGGACGCATGGAACTCATGAACTTCACGGGCCTGGTCGATCCTGTGGAGAGACAGGGCGTACCTGATCAGGGCGAACTGAAGTACTTCACTGTGCAGGCGGGACAGGCCGTCGGCATGACCATTCACGCGCTCAACGGACACAGCAAGTATGCCTTCCAGATCCTCGGCTTCGACGATCCCGAAGTGACACGTGGCGGCACGCTGGTGTACAGCGACGACCCCCTGTGGCTTGCCTACCGCGGGAGCTTCAAGACTTACTTCTGCCGCGCTGACGGAGGCAGCAACGGATACGACTGGGGCACGAACGATCCGACGGAAGTCACGTACAACATTCAGGTCGACGCCGCTACGCCGCCCGGTTACTACCTCATGAGGTCTGCGCTCGCCGGTCAGAGCGGAGACTGGTACCAGGAGGAGTTGTTCTATCTCGAAGTCACCGCAGGCAATCCGCCGGTCACCTTGACCGTGGATGCCACCTGCCCCGGCGGCGGACCCATCGTGATCTCCTGGTCCAACGCCACGCCCAACAGCACCGTCGCCCTGCTCTATGCCCGCAACACCGGTAACTTCCCCATCCCGCAGGGCAATCCCTGCGCCGGCACGCCCCTCGGGCTGGGGACCAACCAACTCCAGGTCGCCTGGCAGGGCGGCTCGGGCGCCAACGGCAGCCGCACCCTCAACGCCAACACCGGCTCGGGCGTCTGCGGCGGGTACTTCCAGTTGCTCGACATCGCCTCCTGCCGCACGAGCAACGTCGTTCGGGCGCAATAGCGCCTCGCCTCACATCTCGGAGCGATCATTCGGGCCCCGGGCGCTTTCGCGCCTGGGGTTCTTTCCGTAAGCCTCGGCTGCGCTGGCACACGTGATGCGAAGAGGCAAGCGAGTCGAGAAACGCCGGCGGCGTCCCAGCACCGCTCACGCCCCGTCCTGTGTTCTCCTGATCCCTGCCACGCTCCCTTGATGCCTCGCTCCCTTCCCCCCTACCCTTCTCATTCACGAGTCCCCCAACACGGAGCACCATCATGGCACTCAAAGTCGGCGACAAGGCGGCGGCCGTCAAACTCTCACCCGAACCCAAGCAGTGGATCGACCTCGGCGACGAGATCGGCAAGCAGAAGATTCTCCTGCTCTTCTTTCCCCTCGCCTTCAGCGGCGTGTGCACGAAAGAGATGTGCACGATGCGCGACGACTGGAGCAAGTGGAGCACGCTGGGAGTCAAGGTCTATGGCGTCAGCGTGGACAGCCCCTTCGTCAACAAGAAGTTCGCGGAGGACAACAAACTCCCCTTCCCGCTCCTTTCCGACTTCAACCGCGAAGCGGCGAAGGCCTACGGCGTGCTCATGGAAGACCTCATCGGCCTTCGGAACGTCTCCAAGCGGGCGGCCTTCGTCATCGACCGCGCGGGCAAGATCGCATATGCCTGGGAAGGCGCCAATCCCGGCGTCGAGCCGAACTACGAGGAAGTGCGCAAGGCCGTGCAGAGTGCCGCCTGAAGCGGCGTCCGGGCGGAACCGGGGCGGGCGGGAGGATCGGACGCGCGTGTCCTAGAATTGGCGTCGCGGCGGCCTCGCTCGGCGCTCCAACGCGCCGCGGACTTCGGGGGCGCGGGGACCAGGCGGAGTGCCGCTTCATGAGCAAGCCAGCAACCACCAGAGAGCCGGCCGACCGCCACCGCCGCCGCCGCGCTGCGGAAGAATCGCCGGCCGCCCAGGATGCGACAGCCGCGCCCGGCGCCGACGACGAGCCGCTCTCCCAGCCGACCGCACCGACCGATGCACCCCCGGCGACGGCCCAGGCCGCTTCCGCGCCGGAGGCGCCGCCCGACCGTGCTGCGCCGCGCACCTGGCCCGACGAAGCCGATCCGAAGCGCAAGAAGGTCCCCGAGGGGCTGTGGATGCGCTGCGTCGCCTGCGGCGAGATGCTCTTCCGCAAAGCCCTCGAAGACAACCTCCACGTCTGCACGAACGACAAGTGCCAGCACCACTACCGCATCTCGGCGAGCCAGCGCGTGCAGCAGTTGTGCGACCCCGGCACCTTCGAGCCGATGGATGAGCACCTCGTCAGCGCCGATCCGCTCCACTTCACTGACCTCAAGCCCTATCCCGAGCGCCTCAAGTCGGAAATCGAGCGCACCGGCCGCAACGAAGCGGTAACCACAGGCTCGGGCTACATTCACGGCCGGCGCGTCATGCTCGCCGTCCTGGACTTGACGTTCATGATGGGCTCGATGGGCAGCGTCGTGGGCGAGAAGATCACGCGCGCCATTGAGCGGGCCACCGAGCAGGACTGGCCTCTCATAATCGTCTGTTCGTCCGGCGGCGCCCGCATGCAGGAATCAACCCTCTCACTGATGCAGATGGCCAAGACGTCGGCGGCGCTGGCGCAGTTCGACGACGCCGGAGGGCTCTACATCAGCGTCCTGACCGACCCGACGACGGGCGGGGTGACGGCGTCGTTCGCCATGCTCGGGGATGTGATCCTCGCCGAGCCGGGCGCGCTCATCGGCTTCGCCGGGCCGCGCGTCATCCAGCAGACGATCCGCCAGGACCTGCCCGACGGCTTCCAGCGCGCCGAGTTTCTCAAGAAGACGGGCTTCGTCGACCGCGTAGTGAAGCGCGCGGAACTCCGCCGCGAGATCAGCCGCATCATCGACTACGGCGGGAAGTAGCCGCATCACTCAACCGCGCTCGTCCTCCTCTCCCGCACCAGGAGACTGGCGGAGCGAGCAGACGCGCGCTCGTGGTCGAGCAGCCACTGCTTGCGCCACAGGCCGCCGCCGTAGCCGCAGAGGGTTCCGTCGGCGGCGATGACGCGGTGGCAGGGAATCGCGATGGCGATGCGGTTGTCGCCGTTGGCGCGGCCAACGGCGCGGCAGGCGCCGCGGCGGCCCGCGGCGTCGGCAAGTTCGGCATATGAGCGCGTCTCGCCGGGCGCGATGCGCCGCAACTCGCGCCAGACCGCGAGTTGAAACTCGCTGCCGACCGGCGCGAGGCGTGTGCGAAAGACCAGCGAACGGCCCGCGAAGTAGTTTTCGAGTTCGCCGCGGACGCTGCTCAGATGCTCGTTCACGCCCGGCACGACCGTCGCGCCGAGGCGCCGGCGCAGGGCCGTTACCTGCTTCTCGACGGCGCGGCGATCGACGAACTCGAGCAGATGCAGACCCTCATCGCCGGCGATGGCAAGCATTGCGCCCAGCGGCGTGTCGATCCAGTCGGCCGCGAGACAGCGCACGTCCCGGCCGCGCCCAAGCGGCGCCCCGAAAAGGCGCGAGAAAGCGTCGCGGAAGCCGCTGGGCGACTCGAAGCCCTGGCGCGGGCCGACACGCTCAGCCGGCGATCCGCGGCGGATCTCGTTGAGCGCCTCGCCCAGACGCCGCGCGCGGCAGTAGGCATGAAACGTCATCCCGTACTTCTCCTTGAAGTACGAGCGCACGCGCGTCGGCGCGATGTCGAGCGACCGCAGTTGAGCGTCGGTGAAGCGATGATCCGGTCGAGCATCGACGCTCTGAAGCAGCCGCTGCACCCACTCCGGCGGCCGTCGGCCCGCGTCCAGCGGCCGGCAGCGACGGCACGCCCGGTAGCCCGCGTGCAGCGCATCGCGGGCGCTGAGGAAGAACTCGACGTTCTCGCGCCGCGGCTTGCGGGCGCTGCACGTGGGGCGGCAGAAGACGCCGGTGGTCTTCACGCCCACGAAGAAAACCCCCTCCCCTTGGGGGTCGCGGCGCAGAAGCGCCTCGTACATCTCAGACTCGCTCGGACGGCTGCTGACTGGCTGCATGATCATCATGTCCCAAGCGTACATCCGCCCGCCCCGGCGGCCACCGGGAATTGAGCGCGCAATTCAGATCGAGCCGCCCGAGCCCGCCGGCGCCTCGTGAACCGCGCGCCGGACCATCAACCGGGGGGAATCACCGGCCGGGATGATCGAGGTGGACGGTGGAGATCCCTGAGACGATGGGCGGGCGTCCGGTCTGCTCGAAGCGGGCGACGAGGTCGATGGTCCCTTCGCCAATGTCGTCGCCGCCGCGGTGGTCCGCGTCGAGCATCGAGATCTGGAGAAAGTAGCACGGCCCAGGCAGCGCCTTGGCCCGCGCGGCGCGCAGCGCCTCGGCGTCGAAGACCCACTCGCGCATCGGCTCGGCTTGCGGATTGCTGTAGTCGCCGACGCGGAAGAGCGAGATCGTCAAACTCCCGTCCGAGTGCAGCGGGAAGGGATACGGCTCCGACCAAAGGTAGACGGTGGCATCAAAGCGATCGCCGCGCCCGTTGCCGTTCGTATCGCGGCCGTAGAGTTCCGGCCGGAACGAAATGCGATTGACGGCGAGCGAGGAGGGCTGGCTGGGGATCTCGCGCGGCTGGGGCGGCAGCGGGGTCTGACCCTCCTCGTACTCCGTGACGCAGCCGAGGGGGCAGGCGGCGAGCCACGCCGCGGTCGCGATCACCCCCAAAGCTCGTTTCAGAATCTCACAAAGGAAAGGTGGAAGGGGCCTCGAGCCCGTCGGCTTGTACGGGCGAGACGCCCGTGCCACCGTTGTGAAGCAGCCTCTCACCAGGCCGGATCCTCTCATCGCTCCTCCTCCTCCTTCCGGGCCTTGTTCTTGTCCTTGTCCGTCGGATCGGTCCACAGGCTCGGGTCGATGCGGCCGCTGCGGATCTGGTCCTTGGTCGTCTCCGGCAGGGTGAGGTCGATGATCGCCTCGTCGGTGTACTTCTTCGCGTCCTCGATCGAGCCGACGACGTGCGGCGTGATGACCACGAGAAACTCGGTCTTTTCGCGCCGATGGAGTTTGGTGCGGAAGGGGATGCCGAGGATCGGAATGTCGCCGAAGAAGGGCACCTTCTGGTTGCGCATCTCGGTGCGCGTCGAGAACAGGCCGCCGATGACGACGGTCTGGCCGTCCTTGACCGTCACGACGGTGTCCACGGTGCGCGTGTCGATGATCGGCGCCTGGAAGTCTTCGCTCACCTGCGTGGTGCGGGCGGAGAGGCTGGAAATCTCCGGCTTGACCTCCATTCGCACGAAGCGGTCGGGGCTGATCGAGGGAAGGACGTCGAGGATGATGCCGATGTCCTTACGGCCGACGGTCGAACGGGCCGTTCCCGTGTCGGAGACGTTGACGTCTTCGACGATGCCGATGTTCTGGCCGACCTGGAAGGTCGCGTTGACGTTGTTGTTGACGAGGATCTGCGGGCGGCTGAGGACTTCAAGTCGCCCCTGCGCCTCAAGGGCGCGGATGAGCAGTTCGAGATCGTCCGTCGAGACGGAGAGGTTCGGCACGCCCAGGCCCGAGAGCGTCGCCGCCGCCAGGCCGAAGGAGGACGACGCCGTCACGCGGTCGCCGCGGAACGGGCCGACCGTGATGTCCATGCCCCACTGCTCGTCGGAGTCGAGCGTGACCTCCGCGAGCATGACGGAAATAAGCACCTGCGGCGGCGTCTTGTCGAGTTCCTCGATGATGCCCTGGATCTTGTCCATATAGCGCGGCGAGGCGGAGATCATCAGCGTGTTGCTCTCCGTCACCCCCACGACCGACACTTCACGCTCGAGTTGCTGGAGAATGGAGCCGGCGCGATCGGGGCCGAGCGTGCGCAGGATGCGCTCCTGCTCCTGGGTGAGGAAGTCGTTGAGGGCGGTGGCGACGTCCGTCGCCCGGGCGTTGCGCAGGGCGTAGACCTTCTCCTCGCGCCGCGTGCCGGTCTTCGAGTCGAGGTCCTTGATGACCTGCTCGACAAGGTCGAGGTAGCGCGGCGTGCCGGAGACGATCAGGCTGTTGGTCCGCGGATCGACGGTCATGGAGAGTTGCTGTCGCTCGTCCGTCGCGGTAACGAGTTCGGTGTCGTTGAAGGTGGCGACGACGCTGGGGTCAGGGGGCGTTACGCCTCCGGCCCCGTCATCGCGCGGCCGCAGAATCAACCCCTGCTCGCGCAGGTTGAAGAGTTCGCCGAGCAGTTCCGCCATCTGCACCGCGTCGGCGTTCACAAGTTCGAAGATCCGCACTCGCTTCGAGCCCGTCTCGGAGGAATCGAGTTCGTCAATCAGTTCGCGGATCATCCGCATCGAGGAGGCGGGGGCCGAGACGACGACGGAGTTGGTCCGCAGGTCCGGGGTGAAGCGGATCGCCTCGCGCACCGCGAGGGAGATTTCCGTCTCCGTCGGTTCGCCGGGCTGACGGCGCTCCTTCTCGATCAGGTCGCGGGCGGACTCGCGGATAAAGCGGATGATCGTGGCCTGGCCCTCGGTCGCGCCGCCTCGCCGCCCGCCGGAGAGGACGTTCTCGAGCACGGACACGATCTCAATGGCGTTGGCGGCCTTGAGCGGGATCATCTGAATCTCCCGCACGTCGGTCACCTGCGTCGACTCCAGTTCGTTGATGAGGTTGCGCAGCGCGGCGAGGTCGTGCTCGGGGGCGGAGATCGCCACCGCGTTGAGTCGCGTGTCGGCGCTTACGCGGATCGTCCCCGCGCCGCGCGTCCGGTTCGCCTCCGTCACGTACAGCGCGTTGAGTTGATCGACCATGCGGTCGGCGAGCGAGTTGCGCAGCGTGATGATCTCGACCTGGGCGCCGGTGGCGGCGAAGGTCTCGGCGTCGCTGAGCGTCTCGATCAGGCCGCGCACGATATTGAGGTTGTCTTCGCTCGCGGCGACGATGAGGCTGTTGGTGGCGGGATCGGCCTCGATCACCGTCCGGTCCTGAACGCCCGCCGACTCGCCCAGCGACCGCTCGCGCTCGCGCATGAGCGACGTGAGCCGCGGCGCCAGCGTCTCGACGCGCTGCCCGGTCACCGGGATGACGTGCAGGCTCAACGCGGGATTGAAGGGCGCGTTCTCGAGTTTCGTCACGAGGTCGCCGATGCGCTTGAGGTCGTCGGCGCTGGCGGTGACGAGCAGGCTGTTGGTTCGCGAGTCGGTGAGGATGAGCGGTTTCTCGCGACTGGCGAGATCGGCGGGCAGGTCGGCGTACTGGCGGTCCATGACGCGCTGGATCGTGTCCGCCACCTTGGCGGCGTTGCCTCGCTCCAGCGGGATGATCTGCACGTCGTTGGCGGCGCTGGCGCGGGTGTTCTCGAGCGAGTTGGCGAGTTGCTCGATCACCGCGAAACTCTCCGCCCCGGCGGTGATGAGCAGGCTGTTGGTCCTCGGGTCGGCGATGATGGTCGCCTGCTGGAGATCCGCCGTCTCCGGCTCGTAGCGGCGCAGGCGCTCGAGGCGCGAGTCCATCAGCCGCTGAATGAGCGGGGCAATCACCGTCGCGGAGGCGTTGTCGAGGCGGATCATGCGGATGTCGTGCATCTCCGCGGCGCGGCGCGAGTCGAGCGACTGCAGGAGCATCTCGAGCACGGAGAAACTGCGAGGGCTGGTCGTGACGATCAGCGAGTTGGTGCGCTCGTCGGGCTGCGCGACGACGCGATCCTCGTCGCGGATCGCGCCGGTCTGCGCCTGGCGGTCGAAAAGGTTGACGAGGATGCCCGCGACCCGGGCCGCGGTGGCGTGGTTGAGGGTGTAGATGCGCACGGCCTGGCTCGGGGCGGCGGCGGGCACATCGAGCATCGCCACGAGTTCGCCGACGACGGCGATGTTCTCCGGCGTGCCGACCACCACCAGCGCGTTGAGTTTCGGCTCGGGCCGAATGAGCAGGCGCGTCATGGGGACGAAGAGGTCGGCATCGAGCATGTCCTCCGGGCCGCCGCCGCGCCGCGCGATGCGCAGCCGCCCGACCTGTCTCTGCATCGACTGCGCCTCCGGCCCAGTCGCCTGCCCGCGCACGAGGACCTCGTCGAGCACTTCGGCGAGGTTTTCGGCGTCGGCGTGACGCAGGAGCAGGACGCGCGGCTCGACCCAGCGGGCGGCAATGTCGCTGTCCAGTTTGCCGATGAGCACCTCGACGAGCGCGACGGCCGCCTCACGTCCCGCGACGATGAGCGTGTTGGTCCGCTCATCGACCGTCATCGCCACGTCCTCGATCAGCGCGCCGCCGACCTCGGTCAGCGGCCGGCCTTCGATGTTCGTGCCGGGCTGGGTGGCGAGTTTGCGGCCTTGCGTGAACAGGTCTTCCGCGATTGACTTCATCATCGACGCCGCGATGTTGCTCAGGGGGAAAAGCCGCACCGTCACCGCCTCCGTCACCGGCAGGCGGTCAAACAGCCGCGCGATCTCTTCGAGCGCTTCGCAGTTGGCCGGCGTCGAACTGATGAGAATGGCGTTGACGTTGGGGGCGGGCACGACGCGGATCGGCTGCGTCAAGTCAAGCTCGATATCGTCTTCCAGAGCGCCGCTGCGGTGCAGGCTCAGGCGGCGGACCTGCTCGCGGATCGCGGTCGCCAGCGGCGTCTGCGCATGCTGCTCGGCCGGGCGGAGCAGTTCGCGCAGGATGTCCGCGACGGCGCCGGCCTCCGCCTGCCGCAGTTCCACCAGCCGCACCTGCGCCTGCGCGAGGTCGGGCGCAGCGTCGAGGGCGCCGATGATGGCGAGGATGCGTTCGCGATCGCCGGGATTGCCGACGACCGCCAGGGCGCGGCGGCCGGGCAGGACCGTCACCTTGAGCGGTTCGCCGAGAATCCCCGCCGCCCCTTCCCGCTGCTTGTCGAGATCGAGCGATTCGAGAATCCGCTTCATTTCCTCGGGCGCCACGTTTTCGATGGGCACAACGAAGATCTGCTGGCCCCCGCCGGGGCCGAGGCGGTCGAGTTCCTCGACCACGCCGACGATCTGCTCGAAGAGGCGCGCCGAGGAGGCGACGATGAGGCTGTTGGCGACGCTGTCCACCTCGATCGCCAGCGGCTCATCCATCGTCCGGGCCGTGGCCGCGAAGGTCTCGCGGATCGCTTCGGCCACGCGCGGCGCGCTCGCCTTGGCCAGCGAGAGGACGCGCACCGTCATGCCTTCCTTGCGCGATGTCTGCTCGAGCGCGCGGGCGAGGGCCTCGATCTGCGAGAACTCCTCCTCCTCGGCGCGGACGATCACCGTGTTCGACGCGGCGTCGGCGCTGATGAGGACGCTCTTGCGACCGCTGCGCCGCGCGCCGCCGCGGCCGGATTCGTCGGCATACATGCTCGTGAGCGTCGCGGCGACTTCGGCCGCCTTGGCTTCATCGAGCGGAATGAGCCGCACCGGCGGCAGTTGCGCGTAGTCCGCCACGTCGAGACTCTCGACGATCGCGCGGATCTTCTCGAGGTTGCGGCGCGATGCCGAGACGATGATCGAGTTCGTGAGCGGCTCGGCCGCGGCGCGGACCACGTCGGTGTCGGCGACGAGGATGCGCGGCTGGGCGCCGCCGTCTTCAGGCTGCCCCTCGCCGTTGCCCGGTCGGCGCACGGGCTGGTTGCCGCCCCGGCGAGGCTCGACCTGCGGAGCAAACGCCTGGTTGATCGCCGTGCTCACCGACGACGCGTCGGCGTAGCGAAGAGCGATCACCTCCAGTTGCAGCGTCGTGTCGTACTCCTCGCCGTCGAGTTTCGCGATGAGTTCGCGGATGCCCGGCCATTCGCTCTCCTCGGCAGAGATCACGAGGCTGTTGCTCGCCGGATCGGGCACGATCGAGACGTTCTGCTTCGAGGGGGTGTCGGCCTCGAGCGCGTAGCGGCCGTAAAAGACGTCGAGCGCCCCGGCCACCTTCTCCGCCTGCGCAAACTTGAGGGGGACGAACTCCGTCGTGCGGACGGTCTTCGCGGGCAGGTCGATCTGATGCAGCACCTGCTCGATCTCGGTGTGCTGCTCGGCGGTGGCGGCGATGATGAGGCTGTTGTCGCGCGGCGAGGTGCTCACGGTCGGCGCCGGATCGGCCGTGGCTCCCCCCGGCCGGTCCGCACGCTGCGTCAGCAGGCTCGTGAGCGTATAGCGCACGTCCGCCGCGACGATGTGCGTCAGCGGGTAAATGCGGTACTCGCGCACGGAGCGGATCGGCGCCTCGTCGAGTTCGGAGACGAAGCGCGCGATCATCGGCATCGACTCGGGCGTGGCGACGACGATGAGCGAGTTGTTCCGCGCATTGGGCGTGATGCGGGCGTCGATCTCGATCGGCGCCGCGCCCTCGTCGGTGCCGTCGAGCATGAAGCGCGTCACTTCCTCCTGGATCGTCCGCGAGCGCGCCCGGCCGGGCTGACGCGTGAGGTCGAAGGCCTCGGAGAGGACCTGCGCGACTTCCGCGGCCCGCGCGTTGGCGAGGGAGAAGGTCTGGATGAGTTTGACGCTGCCGGCCGGGGGGGCGTCGATCATGCCCAGCACCGCGTCAATCTCGCCAAAACGGTCCCGCGGGGCGCTGACGACGAGGCTGTTCGTGCGCGCGTCGGCGGTCACGAGCACCTGCCGCGCCGCCGTTTCGCCTCGCGCCGGAAAGAGTTCGCGAAGCGTCTGCATGGCATTCTCGGCGCTGCCGTGCTCGAGCGCGTGAAGGCGGAAGTCGCGATCGTCGCCCGCCGAGGGAACGTCGATGCTGCTGAGGAGGTCGCGGATGGTCGCGATCTGCTCCGCCGTGGCCGACACGACGATTCGGCCTGATTCATCCGCGGGGGTCATGGTGATGCCGGGGCTGGGCAGGTTCGCCGCCCGCGCGCGGTCGTTAAAGAAACGCACGAGGCTCTGCGCCACGTCGCTCGCCCGCGCGTGATTCACCGTGAGAATCTCGATGGCCTGGCCGGGCCGCTGCGAGGCTTCGTCGAGCGTCTTGACGAACCCGGCGATGCCGTCGAGGTCCGATTCTCGCCCGCTGACGATGAGAAGTTTGTTGGCGACGTCGGGGATGATCTTCACTTCGTCCGGATCCGCCGGCTCGTACCACCACCACGTCGGCATCTGCGCGGCGCCGTACGTCTCCTGCACGGCGCGGTTGATGATGTTCACGTCGCCGTGCTCGATCCTGAGGATGCGCACCGAGCGGGCGGCCTGGAGATCCGCCGGCGCATCAAGGGCCACGGCGACGCTCTTGATGAGGTCGAAGTTCTCACCGGTTCCACTCACAATGAGCGAGTTGGTCCGCGCGTCGGCCTGGACGCTGATCTTGCCGCGGACCTCCGAGCGCCCGCCCCACGGGCCCACGCCCTGGTCGTAGGTCAGTTGCCAGCCCATGCTGTTGACGATCTGCGAGACATCCTCCGCCTTGGCGAACTTGAGCGGGATGATCTCGTACTTGAGGTCCTGGGCCTCGCTCGGCGCATCGAACGCCCTGAGCAGGTGCTCGATCTCGCCGAAGTCCGCGTCGTTGGCGGCGATGAAGACGGTGCTGGAGCGCTGGTCTCCCACCACGCTGATGCGACGGGGCGGGCGAGGCTGGCCGGGGCGCTGCGTCAGCCGCGCGCGGTCCTCGAAGAACTGCTGGAGCGACTGCGCCGCCCGCTGGGCGTCGGCGCGCTCGAGTTTAATCGCGCGGATGGGCAGTTCCTTGGTCTCGAATCGATCGACCTCCTTGACCACCTCGCGGATCGCCGCCAGGTCGTCCTCATTCGCCCGCACGAGCAGCAGTTGGGAGGGATCGTCGGGGACGAGCGTGATGCGCTCGCGTCGCGCCGGATCGCCGCCGATGAGCACTTGTTCGAGGATGGTCTTGAGCCGGCTCGGCGCGGCGCTGACCGTCTCGATCATGGTGAGGGGAGGCGCATCCTCCATGGGTGTGAAGCGATTCATCGCGGTGATGACGCGCCCGATCACCTCAAAATCCACGTCATTGGCGCTGACGATGAGGCCCGAGCCCTGCTGGTCCGCGATGACCGCGACTTCGCCGGTGAGGCCGCCGGCCGCGCCGCGCCGCCGCATCTGGTTCACCATGTTGTTCACGACCGTGGCGACCTGGTTCGCGTTGGCCCGCTCGTCGAGCGCGATGTAGCGGATGTGCTCGGGAAGGCCCGGTATCTGCGACTGAATCTGCTCGGCGAGTTGGGCGAGGCGGCGGTTGGCCGCCGGCGAGCCGACGATGATGAGGCTGTTGGTCGCCTCGTCCACGGCGATAATGATGTCCGGCTCCTCCTCGGGCGGCGCGATGAAGTCAATCTCACCACAAAGGCACAAAGATACGAACAGAGGCATCAACGCATCAAGGCGTCGAGGCATCGAGGGGTCAAAGCACTCGGGCATCGAGGCATCGGACAGCGCCGAGGCCGCTGGCGTCTTCGCCTCCGCGACCGCTGGCGCCATCGCCTTCGACGCCGCGGGTGCTGCGCCCTGCGCCTCTTCGCCTTCGTCGCGCTCGTCTTCAGCGGAGGACTCTCCCTCCGCCTCTTTCTGTCGGCGGATAAGTTCATCAACGCTGATGATCTCGACGCGGGTTCCGCCGCGCTGTTCGAGGAGGCGACGGAGCGTTTCCGCAGTCTGCGCGGCGCTGGCGCGCGAGCGGTCGATGGGGATCATCCGGACCTCGCGCGACGCGGTCATCGTCGCCGCCTCGAGTTCGGAGACGATCTGCTCGATCAGCGTGAACTGCTCGGCGGTGGCGCGGATGATGAGGCAGTTGCTGCCGGCATCGACGCGGATAACGGGGGGGTCGGCCGCGGCGCCGGCGTCGTCGGCGAGCACGGCCTCGAGGCCGGCGGCGACATCCTGCGCCGTCGCGTTGAGCAGCGGCATGACGCGGATCGACCGCCGCGAGGCGCTGGCCGTCTGGGACGGATCGACGTCCAGTTGCCGCACCATCTCCTCCGCGAGGTTGAGCACGGAAGCGGGAGCGCTGACGATGACCGCGTTGAGGCGCGGCTCGGAGGCGACGCGCACGTCGGGCCCGAGGTCGGGCAACTGCCAGCCCCGCCGCATGAAGTCGAAGCGCATCCACTGGTCCATCTGCTCGCCGCGCAGGAGTTGCTCGACCATCGGGGCGACGCGC
The DNA here is from genome assembly GCA_011525805.1 of Vicinamibacteraceae bacterium. Lineage (GTDB taxonomy): Bacteria > Planctomycetota > Phycisphaerae > Phycisphaerales > UBA5793 > UBA5793. The sequence goes on along the minus strand of WYBR01000130.1, from coordinate 14,384 downwards.
TCCGCCCGGGCGTTGCGGAGGAAGACGGTCCGCACTTGAGGCTGATCGGCCGCCTGGCCGGCGTCGAGGCGATCAATGAGCAACTCGATCTCGCGCATCTGGTCGGTGGCGGCGGCGACGACGACAGAGTTCGTTGATTCCTCGGCCGTCACGCTCGCCGCGCGGGCGCCGGGCGCTGCGCCCTTGGCGGCCAGGAGCGACTGGATCGCGGGCACGATGCTCGCGGCCTTCGCCTGGACGAGGTTGAAGACGCGCAGTTCGACCGTTTCGTCGCTGTGCCGGGGCTGATCAAACTCGCGGAGGATCGCCTGGATGATCTGGTGCTGGGCCGGCTGCGCGGCGACGAGGAGCGAATTCGTCGCCTCGATGACTTCGACGATCGGCGCGGGTCCGATCGCTCCGCCCTGAAACGACTTCGACGCCGAGACGAGGTCGCCGAGGAACGACGCCGCCTTGCCGGCGTCGACGAACTGGAGGGCGACGAGGCGCGCCTCGCGCGCGGCGCCGACCGTCTGCTGGAGTTGCGTCAGGATCGCGCTGTAGCGCGCCATCGCCGGCGCTTCCGCCACGAGGTAGAGAACTCCCGCCGCGGCGTCGTGGTCCACGCTCACTTCCGTCAGGGCCGCGTCGGCCTGCCGCTGCTGGGCGTAAATCTCCGCGGCGCGGGCGACGACCGACTCCGCATCGGCGCCCGCGATGTTCACCACCCGGAACTGCACGTCGCGGGCGCGGCGGTCATCGAGCGCCTTGACGATCGACTCGAGCACGGGCATCTGCTCCGGCAGGGCCGTGAGCAGTATCACGTCCAGCGCTTCGACGGGCGTGATCTCGGGCGCGACAAAGGGCGAGCCGTCCGCAGGCGTGAGCATCTGCTGCGCGAGGGTGCGCAGCGGGCCGGCGATGCGCGCGGCCTGACCCGGCGACACCGCCGCCTGCCGCGTTTCCTTCTCGATGGGAAGGGCGGATTCGACGGACGTCAGCAGCGCCTGCCAGCGGTCGATCGCTTCGCGCCGGCCGATGAGAGTGATGGCGTTGGATTCCGGGTCGCGCTCGACCTCGATCACCCGCATCGGGTCGGCCTCGGGTCCGCCCGTCTCTCGCTCGTAGAGTTCTCCGACGCGCTTGAGCACCGCTTCGGCGTCGCCGCGTGCCAGGCGGATGAGGCGGACTTCGCGCGGCCGGTCGCGCGGCTCGACGTCAAGCGTCTGGGTGAGCGAGCGCACCTGCTCGACGTCGCCGGTCGGCCCGGCGAGGATGAGCGAGCGGCCGTCGGGCGAGGGCAGCGTGTTCACGAGGCGCGTCTGGCGCGGCGTCATGAGGGCACGCAGCGCCTGCTGCACGCTCGCCGGCGCGGCATAGCGCAGCGGCACGACCGTCGCCGTCCGCGCAAAGTTGAGCGGGTCTCCTCCGCCGCCGTCGACTTCCTCCAGAAGTTCCACGGCCCGATCGAGCGCCACCGCCGAGCCGACGATGGTGATCCGGTTCAGTTCGTCGAGGGGCAGGATGACCGGCTTGTCCTCGTTCTTGAGCGGGCGGAAGAGATCGTTGAGCAGGCGCGACGCCTCGGCGCTGGAGATGCGGCCGAGGCTGATGGTCGTCATGTCGGTGCCGTCGGCCCCCTGCCGCCCCGGCACGTCGAGCATCGCGATCATCTCCTTGAGCGTGTCGAGGCGGCCGATCGGTCCCTTGGCGATGATCGTGTTCGTCCGCGAGTCGGGCTCGATGCGCAGGCCGGCGAGATCGTCCTCTTCGAGTTTGACCTGCTGGCCCTGCTGGTTGATGACGTACTTGACGACGCGCTCGCTCATGAGCACCTTGAGGGTGTTGACGAGGGCGGTGGCCTGGGCGTGCTCGACGGGGAAGATGCGGACCTGGTCCTGGTAGTCGCCCGCGCTGTCGAGCGCTTCGACGATGGTCTGGAGGCGGCGGATCTGCCCGGCCGTCTCCGTCACCAGCAGGGCGTTCTGCTGGGGAAGCGGGGTGATGCCGCCGTAAGCCCCCACGAGCGACTTGAGCCGCTCGGAGAGTTCGTTGGCCGTGATGTTTTCGAGGCGGATGAGAACGGTGATGAGTTGCTCGGGCGTGACGTCGCCGGGGATGGTGCCGGCGAGATAGGTCGGCCCGGGATTGGTCTTGTCGAAGGTTCCGAGGTAGAGAAACTCGCCCTCGCGCGTTAGCGTCACGCCCTTGGTCTGAAGAATGATGTTGAGAATGCGCAGCGCTTCGCTGTAGGTGTAGGACTCGGGGGAGAAGTACGTCAGCGCGCCCGGCGGGGGATCGACCCGGGCGATCACGGGCAGCCCGACGGCGCGGCTGAAGAAGTTGACCACTTCGCTGTACGGCGCATCCTTGAAGTTGAACTGGAGGACCGGCTCAGCGGTCGGAGTCGCCTCGGCGGCGGGAGCCGCCTCCGGCGGCGCCGCGGCCGGTGGAGGCGCGGCGGGAGTCTCACCCTGGGCCCAAAGCGTTGATGCGGACGCCGACATCGCGACAACCGCTGGCAAACACACGAGCCAACCGATGCTCCGCTTCAGCATGGTGCGTCCACTCCTTCGCGCCGGCCCCGCGAGCGCGGGGTGTTCTCCGCCCCCAACGGGCGGCGGATCATCTTCAGATACCGAACAGTCTACTGGTCGACCGCCCTCCGGTCTCCCAGCGTCTGCCCGATTTCGATCAGGAACCTCGCCCCGTCGATTGACACGATCGCCTCCGTGTGGTTGATGGCTTCGATCTGCGCGTCGAGGAGGCGATCGCCCGAGCGCAGTTGCTTCGATTCGCTGGTCTTCGTGTTGCGGACCCAGAGTTCGCCCTGGCCGTCGATCCAGGCGATGCCGGTGACAACCCAGTCGCCCCACGGGATGGGCGGGGGCCGATGCTCGGCCACGGCCGGCGTCGGCTCCGGGCGAACCGCAGGAGGCGGCGCCGGTGGAGGCGGCGCGCGGAACATGTTCTTCTGCGCGAGGGCCGCGAAGAGAGTCGGCTGCGCCACGGACGGGTCGGGCAGCACCTGCGCGGCCGTGTCCGGGAGGATGATCGTGGTGAGCGATGTCGAGAGATCAACGACCTCCCCTTCGCGCCGCGGGCGAAGCGTAACGCGATTGAGGCGCTTGACGTACGGCTCGGCTTCGAGGATCTCGATCGCGCGGACCACCTGCTCGAGCGTTCCCTGCCCGCTAAACTCAGCGCTGATCTCGAGGAAGTCGGGCTGGCGGGCCATCGCCTTCCACCCCGACTCGCGCGAGTGAGCGGCGGAGGCGGGTGAGTCGAGGGCGCGCACCGGCGAGGTGGAGACGCGCAGATCGCTCAAGCCGACGCCGTGCCCGATCGTGTTGAGCCGCGCGCGAAAGGCGCTGATCGCCTCTTCCGCCGTTCCGCCGAGCGTGCGCTGCGAAACGTCGCGGAGTTGGCGTCGCAGGGCCACCTCGCCGCTGATCACCTCCCGGCGGCCGTCAATCTCCTCTTGTGCGTTGGCGATCTCCGCGAGCAGTTCGCGGCGCGGGGCGAGGTAGAGCGACGAGGCGAGGCGCCACGCGAGCAGCGCGCCGCCGATCACCGCGATGGAGAGCACGATGGTGCGCCGCATGCTCATCCGCCGCCTCCCTCGCGCGGATTGCGGCGGCGCGGGCGGCTGCCGCTGTTCGCCGGTCGGCGCGCGCCATCGCCGGCCGCGCCGCCGTCCTCGACGGGCGCTGGCTCGGCGTCAGGAGCGGCCGCGCCTTCGACGGGCGGAGCGCCGGACGACGGCGCTTCCACGCCGCCGAACTCGAAGCCTTCCGCCGCCGCGCCCGAACCGCCGCCCTCATCCGCCGGCGCCGAAGTCTGCGGTAAGTCCGCCGGCGCCGGCTCGCGAGTCAGTGCGCGCTCGTAGGGCGTCGCCTTCAGCGTGCGCAGTCTGAGGTTGAACGCCTCGAGGTACGTCTTGTCGTTGGAGGAAGTGTCCGTGCCGATCGGCGTCGTTTCATACGCCTTCTCGCTGACGAAGGAGGAGCGGATCGCATCCGCGATGGGACGGCTCACCGCGGCGCCGTTGAACGTGATCGTCGCGATCGGCGCCGGCTCGATCCACTGGCCCTTGGTCCACCGGATCGCGGAATCGCTCATCGAAGCGGAGAACGATCCGAGAATCGCCTGGTCAGTCGGCGGCAGGTGATCGGAGATGAACGCGAGGTGCTCGAGCCAGTCGAACCCCGCCTTCTCCCACCGCCGCAGGTGCTCGAGGCGAAGTCGGGCGCGCTCAAAACTCAAATAGTCCGGCAGCAGAACCTTTGACTCCTCCTTGAGCGCCGCGAGGCGGTCTTCAAGTCGGCGCAGGTGAAAGTTGCCCAGGGTGTAGGCGCCGCCGAGGAGGATGACGCCCGCGGCCGCTCCGGCGAGGACGCGCTGCCGGCGACGTGCGGCCAGGTCCGGCGCCCTCTTGGGATTCAGAAAATCGACCCCGTCGACGCCCTCGACGCACTGCAGCGCCACGCCGACGAGAGGCCAGACCGAGCCGAGCGTGCTCGCCTCTCCATCCACTGCCGGATGGCTCAACAGAACCTCGGTCGGCCGTCCGAGCGAGGAGCGGACCTCGGCCGCCACGGCGCCGGCCAGGCCGTCGGCGCCGATCACGACGATGTGATCGACGTCAGGCGCCTCCTCCGTCGCGCGGAAACTCATCCACGAGCGCTTCGCCTCCGTGGCCAGCCGGCGCGCCTCTTCGTGTCGATCGACCTCCTCCGAGGAGGCGATGACCTCGGCGGCTCGCGCGAAGCGCACCACGCCGTTGCACGCGACGACCAGTTCGACCTCTCCATACCGCCTCAGGTCGATCGCCAGCAGCGCGCCGCTGCGCCGACGGGAAAACTCGGCGATCAGCGCGCCGGTCGCCAGCGGGCGCAGCGCGATCCGCGCGATCTTCAATCGACCCGCCTCGGCCAGCGCCCGGTAGCGGTCGATGAGTTCATGTCTCGCGGCCGCGGCAATGACCTCCGACGAGCCTTGGGTCTCGGCCACGACGGCGTAGTCGATGATCGACCCTTCCGCCGGGAAGGGCAGTTGCCCCGCCATCTTGATCGCCACCATGCCCGGCAGTTCGTCGAGGCGCGTGGAGGGAAGCGTGAGGTGTTTGAGCCCGACGGACTGCCGCGGCACGACGAACACCACCGGCGCGCGGCCCAGGCCGTGCTCCTCCATCGTTCGCGCCATCCACTTGCCCAACCACTCATCATCGCTCGGCTCGACGTCGGGTGGAATGTCAACGCACACGCGACCGCCGACGCGCACGCCCCGTTTCATCGCGCCCAGTTGCACCGCGGTGAACTGGCTGCTGGAAAGGTCGATCGCGATCATCCGGGCGCCGGCCCGGGGCGAGGCGAACATGGTCATCGGTCTCCTGTCCAGCGGCCGATGGGCTTGATCTGCCTGACCGGCGGCTTCTCACCGCCCGGCTCCTGGGCTGCCGCACCGTCGGCGTCGCGCCCATCGTAGGGTGGATCGGGTGGAGGGGAAGTCGGTTCTTCTGTCTCAGGAGTGTCAAAAGTGGGCCGATCGACCAGTCGGCCGGAGGAGTCGCGGCGGGAGGAGAATCGCGACGGCGCCTCGGCTTCGGAACTGGGCTCATCCGCATCCGGCGTCCCATCGGCCTCGTCGGCCCGGGCTTCGTCCTCGACGGGCGGGGCGGGCAGCAGATGGCGCAGCGAGACGGCGGTCTCGAGCATCGTGATGTCTCGCAGGTAGGCCACGCGCGGCTGGGGCGAGGACAGATCGATCACGGCCTCGTAGACGCACTCCCCCGCCACTTCCACGTCCTCCTCCTCGCCGGCGAGAATGCGGCCGAGCACGCGCACGCGCCACGCCGAGGTGCGCCAGGTGAGTCGCGGCGCCGCCGCGGCCCACTGAACTTCGGTAAGCGCGCCGGCGGCCATCGGCCACGCCAGCCCGGCGCGGTCGCGGGCGCTGAGCGTCTCGCGCTCCGTAACGAGGGCGGCGGCGAGATCCATGTCCAGTCCCGGCAGGGCCGCCAGCACCTCCGCCGGCGCGCGATTGAGATCGACGCGGCCCTGGGTGTACTTCTGCTCGTCGAGGCAGAAACCGTCAAGGTACTCGTCAGTCTGCCGATCCTCGGATTCGGTCAGCACCAGAAGGTCATACCACTGCTTCTCAGTGATGACGAGGTCCGGCTCATTCTCGCGGAACTGCCGCACAGTGTCGGCGAGGTCCTCGCCGTAGCGCCGCGCGATACGGCGGTGCATGCGATCATCGTACTTCGCGTTGATGTTGATGCGGTAGCGCCCGGTGGACTGGATGACCGGCTCGATGCTGAAGACGGTGAGCAGATCGGCCAGGCCGCGGGGTTCCGGCCCGGCCACGCCGCGCTGAAGGGAGCGCAGGCGCCGCTCGAAGTGAACATCCGCGTCTCGCTCCGACGCCGCCGCCCGCTGCACCTGGACCTTGTCGAGCGGTCCCCAGAGCAGTTCCGGCGCAATGCCGTCGACTTCGAGGAGGTCGGTGATCGAATCGAACCGACCGCCCGGCCTCGCCTGGCGCGCCTCGACGATCGCCTGCGCCAATTCAGGCGTGAGGAACGCATCCATCTTCGCGAGCGACTCGGCGTCGGCGAGATTCACGTCGAGTTTGGCCGATTCGGAGACGATCAGTTCATCCTCGGGGCCAAGGGGGAGCAACTGGATCATGCCGCGCTCCGACCCGGTCCCGTAGAGGCTCCACGCGTCGGTAATCTGCGGATCGCGCCCGTCGAGCATCTCCTGCCGCTGGGCGTCGAGTTCGGCCATGACGGCCTGGACCCCCGACCACGCCAGCGCCTGGGCCTGCGCCGTTCGGCCGACGAGCGCTGCGCTGCGCATTTCCGCCCGCCCGAGGAACGAGAGGCTCGTCATGATGAGCGCTGCGCCGCTGATGATGACGAAGACCACGAGGATGATCACCCCGCGCCGCTGCGGACGCGGGCGCCGCGCCGCGGCCTTCACAGGTCCCGCGTCAGTGCGAGGACCCAGGCGGGAGCGGCGCCGTGCGACATCATCCGTCAATGCCGCGCACCCATGAGTCCTCAATGTCTTGCCCATCACACGCCTCCTTCCGTGGGAGCGTCGGTGGGCACGGGCAGATCGGCATCGTCGTCAAAGCGCCGGCCGTACTCGAACTCGGGCGCATCGGGCACGACGATCACCCGCACGCGATCCGGCGGCGGCCAGTTGCGCCGCGAAGCGTCTTCGAGTTCATCCTCGAGGCCCGACGCTTCGTCGCCAGCCGACGTGCGATCAGGCTGAGCGCTGAGCGGCAAGCCGAAGGGATCCTGCGCCGCCGCGTCGTCCGTTTCCGGCGGAGCGGGTGAGGCCGTCTCATCGAGAGGCGGGGGGTCAAACCAGATTGCGACTTCGATGGCCACGGGCAGTCGGCGCGTCGAACCGCTGTCGAATGAACTCGACCAGCCGGTCCCGTCGTGGTAGCGCCACTGGACGAATCCGAGATCGTCGGCGATGGCGTGAACCGCAGCAGAATCGCCCGCGGGTCCGCAGGCGGCCTCGAGCGAGCGGGCCGACCGGTTCCACCGATACTCGCTGCGCTGGAGATCGCCGAACGCGGCCGCGGTCCCCCCCTGCCCCCCCATCGCGCCGACGCTGCGGCTGAGCAGCACGAGCGAATCCTCGCGTCCCTCGATGCCCGCGCCGTGCTTTGCATCCGAAGCAACGACGGTGCGGAGATTCTGCTCGAGCCGGTCAAGAAACACGCGCACCGCCTGCGATCGCCGCATGTGCCGGTTGAGCCGTTCGCGGCTGGCGGTGAGGTTCATTCCGAAGGCGAAGACGGAGCCGACGAGCACGAGCAGCAGCGCCAGCGCGACGATCGTCTCCATGAGCGTGAAGGCGCTCCGGGGTCCGCTCCTCGGCCGTGTTGCCTTCTCGCGCGGGTTCATCCGGCCTCCTGCGGGGCGTCGGCGGCGCCCACGGCGTCGAGAATCGGATCGGTCTCGAACTCATCCGGCCCCGCCGAGTTGAGCCGCAGCAACTGGTGGATCACTGCAAGTTCCGGCTCCGAGCCGCCGCGACGGTCGCGCGCATCAAGAATCCGGATGGTCACGTTGGTCAGCGGCGTAAATCGCGAAGGCTCCGTCTCGACGACGACGCGCCAGCGCCCGGGGCCGGCGCCGGCCGGATCCAGCCTCTCGCGGTCCGCTTCGCTGATGAGCGCCACGTCCACGAACGAATCGTGCAACTGCTCGGCGGTGGTCAGTCCGGCCTCGAGTTCCGCCATCTTCGCCACCGCCAGATCGAACGCGATCTGACGGTCGCGCGACCGCACGAGCGCGGAGGTCATGCTCGTCGTCGAAACAAGTATGATCGACCCGGCGGTCACGAAGAGCGCCAGCGAGATGAGAATCTCGAGGAGGATGGCGCCGCGCAGACGGTTCACGGCTCGCGCTCCATCCCGGACGGCGCCCCGTCCTCAGACGGACCCGCCGGCGGCGAGGCGGCAGCGACCGGCGCGAACGCCGCCTGCCCCGTCCACGGGTTGATGTCGATGCGCACCTGCCGGCCACGGTTGTCCACGACCCTGAAAGACGCCTGACCGAACGTCGATCCGTCAGGCATGAAGACGGCGAGCGAGAGGTTTCGCCCGGCCGAATCGGCGGCGGCGATCGGGTCCAACCGATCCTCCGCCGCGTCTGCCGGCATTTCCTCGTCGGCGGTCGGGCGCACTTCGACGCGGCACCCTTCGGGCAGGAGCACACGGAGACTCGATCCGCCTGTCGCCATCGCGTCGGCGTTCACGGCGGCGGCGTCGAGGCGATCCTGCCCGCTGCGCTCGTCCGAACCATCCGCCGGACCGCGCGGCTCCTCAGCCTCGTGCGATGATCCATCCGAATCGTCTTCGTCGGCGAGCGCCGCTGCGTCGAGCCAGGCGGCGCGGACGGTCCGCGCGTTGGCGTCCCAGATGACCTGAACCGGCCGGCGCTGCTGCTGCGACTGGGCCCGCGCGAGCGCGAGGGTGGCGATGATCTGATCGACCGTGGCGTCAAAGCGCGTGGCCTCGAAGCGCCGCGACATCGCCGGGATCGCGATCGCCGCCGACGCGATGAGCAGCGCCAGCACGATCAGGACTTCCAGCAACGTCAGGCCGCGGCGGCTTCTCACGGCGCGCCTCCCGTGAACAGATCGAAGCAGATCGGCGTCGGCGCCCGGAGGCACAGCAGCGTCCCGAAAGGCGGACGGTCAGATGCCGGTGCCGCCGGCCCCTTCTTCTTCCGTCGCCTCTTCGAGTTTGATGTCGTCCTCCGTGCCTTCTTCGCCGTCGGGTCCATTGGACCAAAGTTCGTATTTGCGGCCGTCGGACTCGCCACCTTCGGCCTCGGAGTCGAGCGGGCGATAGCCGTACTCGTTGCCCCACTGGTCCTTGAGGTTTTTCTTGCCCTGGGCGAAGTAGTTGCCCATGTGCTTGGTCTGGAGGTTCTCATCCTCGATCTTTGTCTTGTCCCAGAGCGAGGCGATGCTCTCCTCTTCGGTCGGGTAGCGGCCCATGTCGAGGTAGAACTGCTCCAGCGCCGCTTCGATCATGCGCAACTGGACGCGCTCGGTGTCCTTGAGCGCCTGGTCGCGCCGCGGCATGAGGTTGACCGCGACGATCCCGCCGATGGCCAGCACGATCACCAGAACGATGAGCACTTCGATGAGGGTGAAGCCGGTGCGTCGGGTGAAGGCGGGGCGGAGCGTTGAGTCGTACTTCATCGGGTTCTCCTTGGTCACGGAAAACTAGCTGCGGCGTCAACTCGATTATACCGACCCGACGCCGGAAGGATTCCGCCATCTCCCGGCGCAAACCCGCGGCGAAGGCCTTCAGCCGCCCGCCCGGGCGCTGAGGAGCACCAGCGGCACGACGAGGGCGAGGATGATGAACAGCAGCGTCGCCCCGAGCATGAGCAGCAGCAGAGGTTCCACGAGCCGCACGGCCGTCCCGAGCAGCCGATCGACCCGCGATTCGATCGTCTCCGCGATGGAGACGAGCACTTCCTCGAGGTTGTTGGCGGACTCGCCGATGCGGATGACTTCGATGACATCATCCTCGAAGAGGCCGCTGGCGGCGAGGGGCTCGGCGAGCGTCTCGCCGGCCTGCACCGAGCGGGTGGCCTTGGCGATCGCTTCGACCATGACGGCGTTGCCCGTCGCCTCCTTGCTGATGTTCATCGCCGAGAGCATGGGGATTCCGTTGGCCAGCAGCGTGCCGAGGATGCGGCAGAATCGCGCCACCGCCGTGTTCGCGACAAGGGGCCCGATGATCCACAGGCGCAGCGAGAGGCGCGAGGCGGAGGCGCGGACCTCCGGCTGCCGCGAGGCCCACCACATCCCCGCCGCCGCGCCCGCCGCGACGAGCAGCGCCAGCCAGCCCTGCTGGGTCAGCACGTCGCTGGCGCCCATGACGATGCGCGTGGGGAGCGGCAGTTCGCCGATTCCCTCAAGCATCGAACGGAACTTGGGCACAAAGACGATCATCACCGAGACGACCACGATCGTGCCCACCACCACGAGCACCATCGGGTAGATCATCGAGGCGAGAATGGTCGAGCGCAGTTCCGCCTGGCGATGCAGGAACATGGCGAGGCGCTTGAGGACCTCTTCGAGAAACCCGCCGCGCTCGCCGGCGCGGACCATCGCAATGTGGATGGCGGGAAAGGTCTGCGGGTGCTGGGCCATCGACTCGGCCAATCCCTCGCCGTCGGCCACGTCCTCGGCGATGCGGCCGACCACCGCACCGAGTTTCGGATTGCTCTTGCTGCGGCTGAGCAGTTGCAGGGCGCGGAGGATGGGCACGCCGCTGCGCAGCAGTTCGCCCAGTTGCCGATAGAACGTCGCCATCGCGCGCACCGAGAGGCGCACCCCTCGAACAGCCGCGCCCGTCTGCTCGCGCACCGAGACGGGAATGAGCGCCTTGGCTTCGAGGTCGGCGACGACCGCCTGGGCGCTCAGGCCGGCCGCCTGGCCCATGATGCGCTCGCCCGTCGCACTTTTCGCCACGTACTCAAAGACCGGCATACTGGGAGGAAGTTTAGGCTCGGGGCTTGGAGCATGGGGCTTGGGGTGTGGGGCTTGCGGCTTGCGGCGCGCAGGGCGCCGGAGGGAGGCGCGTTGCGGCCGTCGCCTACCATTGCGCGATGCTGCTGCTGACCCGCACCGTGCGCTTTTGCGTCGGCGAAGCGCCGGAGGAGGCGGCGACGCCGCGCTCCAACACCTTCGCCGCGTGGCCGAGCATGCGCGGCCTGGGCCGCTACTACGAAATCGACGTGGCGTGCGCCGGCGAGGCGGACCCGCGCACCGGCTATTTTCTGAACATCCGCGCGATCGACGAAGCAGTGCGCCGCGCCGCGCTTCCACTGATCGCTCAGGCCGTGCGTCACCGGCCCGGCGACGAACCGTGGACGCTCATGGCGCCGTTGTTGGCCGCGGTCAACGAACGGCTGGGCGGGAGCATCCGGCGACTGACCTGGCGCCTCACTCCCTTCTACAGCGTTTCGATGGAGACCAAGCCGATGCCCCGATGCCTCGTTCGACAGCACTTCGAGTTCGCCGCCTCGCACCGCCTTCACTGCCCGGACCTCACGGCTGAGGAGAATCGGCGCCTGTTCGGCAAGTGCAACAGCGAGCGCGGCCACGGGCACAACTACCGCGTTGAAGTCGCCGTCGAGATGGATCCGCGCGAACCGCGCGGCTTCAACCTGCCGGCGCTCGAAGCGATCGTCGGGCGCACTCTCATCGAGCGCTTCGATCACAAATACCTCAACGAAGACTGCACGGAGTTCGCCGGCGTCAATCCCAGCGTTGAGAACATCGCGCGGGTCTCCTACGACCTTCTGCGCGGCGAACTGGCCGACGCCGGCCTCGACCTGCGCCACGTCACCGTCTGGGAGACAGAGAAAACCAGTTGCACCTATCCGGTGCCGTGAGCGGCTCGCCGCGGCGGGCCGAGAGCGGCGCGCCGGCGCTCGCGGGCGATAGAGTTCACCGACGTGCCTGCCATCCGCATCGAACATCCCGAAGTGCTCTGGCTGCTGCTGGCGGCGCTGCCGCTGGGCGCGGCGGGGTGGCGGCTGCTCGCCTCGGGCGATCACGTTCGCACCGCGGTGGTCGTGGGCGTGCGCGTGCTCGTGTTCTCGCTGCTGGTCTTCACCCTCGCCGGCCTGTCGCGCATCGAGAAGCACGACCGTCTGACGGTGATTGCCCTGGCGGATATCAGCGGCTCGGTGCGGCACTTCGCGGACCTGCCCCCGCCGGCCGAGGGCGCCGCGCCCGACCCGCTCGCGTCGATGCGCAAATGGTTCCGCGACGCCGCGCCCGATCGCCGGCCGGGCGATCTCTTCGGGCTGATCGTCTTTGACGGCGCGGCGCGCGCGGTGACGGCCCCCACCAGCGCGGCGCACTACCAGGACCACCAGTTCGACCTGTCGCAGCGCGAGGGAACGAACATTGCGCAGGCGATCGAGTTCGGCCTGGCGATGTTCCCGCCCGATTCGGCGCGGCGTCTGGTGCTCTTCTCGGATGGAGTTGAGACGGCGGGCTCGGCCCTCGCCGCCGCCGCGGACGCCGCCGGCGCCGCCTCCTCCGGCCGAGGTGTGCCCATCGACGTCGTTCCCATCACCTACCGCGTCGCGCGCGAAGTGCAGGTGGATCGCATCGAGGCGCCGGCCAACGCCCGCCCAGGACAGCGCATCACCGCGAGGATCGTGATCGAATCCGCCGCGAGCGCGACGGGCCGCCTCGACCTGCTCCTCGAAGACGTTCCGCTCGACCTCAACGGCCGCGAGCCGGGCCGTTCGCGCGCCGTGTCGCTCAAGGCGGGAACGAACGTCGAACTCGTCGAGGTGGAACTGGCGCCAACGGCGGTGAACCGGTTTCGCGCCGTCTTCGCCCCCGACGATCCCGCAGCGGACACCATGCTCGACAACAACGTGGCGGAGGCGTTCACCGTCACCCCCCAGCAGGGCGCGGTGCTCGTGGTGGATGGCGTGTACGACGGCCGTGGAGGCGTGCTGCCGCGCGTCCTTGAAGACGCGGGGCTGACCGTCAAGGTCGTAAACTCGCGCGATCTGCCCGTGAATCCCGTCGAACTCCAGGCCTACGACCTCATCGTCCTTCAGAACGTGCCGGCCGAGGAAGTCGCTCCCCCCCAGCAGCGGCAGTTGGCGCAGTACGTCGAAGACTTCGGCGGCGGGCTGATCATGGTCGGGGGCTACGACAGTTTCGGCGCCGGTGGTTGGATCGACACGCCCCTCGACCCTCTGATGCCCGTAGACATGCGCATCCCGGACGAACTGCGCGTGCCGACCGCGGCGATCGCGATCGTCCTCGACCGCTCCGGCTCGATGAACGACTCGGGCGGGCCGGGCCAGAGCAAGCAGGAAGTCGCCAACGAGGGCGCGGCCGTCGCCATCGGCACGCTCGACCCGATGGACTTCATCACCGTCATCGCCTTCAGCAACGCGCCAAGCACCATCGTGCCGGTTCAGCGCGTCGGCGACGGCAAAGCCGTGGTGAAGCAGGTGCGAGGCATCCTGGCCGACGGCGGAACCAACATGGGACCGGCGCTGCGCGAGGCGCACGAGGCCCTTCGCGGCGTCGACGCCGACATACGCCACGTCATCTGCCTCACTGACGGGCGGAGCATGCCTGACGACTTCGTTGGCATCGCGCGCGCGATGCGGCAGAGTGGGATCACCCTCAGCACCATCGCCGTCGGGCAGGACATCGACGGCCCCCTGCTGGCGCAGATGGCGCGCGAAGGCGGCGGCGAGTTCTACGCCGTCATGAACCCCCGCATCCTCCCGCGCATCTTCGTCAAGGAGATCCGCATCGTCCGCCGGCCGCTCATCCGCGAAGTTCCCTTTACGCCGCTCGTGGAGCCGATCGCCTCGCCGCTCACCGAGGGGTTGGGTCCGCCGGTGCCCTCGCTGGGAGGCCTCGTGCTCACCCAGCGGCGCGACCGCCCTGACGTGAGTGTTCTGATGTCAGCGCCGGAGGGGCAGCCGATTCTCGCTCACTGGCAGGCTGGATTGGGACGCGTCGCCGCCTTCACCTCCGATGCGCACGACCGCTGGGCGGCGAACTGGCTCGACTGGCCCGGATACCGGCAACTCTGGAGCGGATTGGCGCGGACCATCGCCCGACCCGCAGGCAGCAGCAACTTCGAACTCATGACGAGCATCGGGAACGACCGCCTCCTCATCACGCTGCGGCAAGTGGAGGGCGAAGAGGTCGAGGCGCCGACGCTCTCGCCGACGATGGTCTCGGTGCCCGGCGTGGCCTACCTCCCGGACGGAAGCCGCGTCGAACTCCGCTTGCGGCCGACGGGCCCGGGTGCCTATTCGACCCAACTGCCCGCGACGGAGAGCGGGCACTACG
>WYBR01000019.1 GCA_011525805.1 Vicinamibacteraceae bacterium | reverse complement strand
GGCATTCACCACGAAGGCGCCAAGGGTCACCAAGGGCCACGAAGAGATTCGACTTGCCGCAGAGGACGCGCAGAGCGCGGAGAACAGGGTCCTGGCCGCGAAAAGGCTCGAAAAGACGCAAAAGGGGCGGGAATCAGTAGAGGCGGGCTTTCCGCAGAGGACGAGGAGGCCACAGAGGGGGACCGATCAGGCCCGGGGCTTCGGGTCCTGTCTCCTGCTCAACTGTTCTACTGTCAACTCTCTCGGCGCTTCGCCGCGAGGCATCAACGCATCAAGGCGAAAGGCGGCTCACGCGATGGGCGCGGAGGGCGCGGAGGGATGCGAGCCAGGCACTTGGCACTTGGGACCAGGCACTGGGCACTGGGGGAGGAGGGGGTCTGCTGTCTGCATTGCCCTCTCAACTCTCGCGGCGACTCCCTGGGCTGAGTCGAATCGAAGTCGCCGCGGGCCACCAAGGGGAGTTCTCACCGCAGAGAGCGCAGAGGCCGCCGAGGCAAGAGGCAAACCACCAAGGCGAAAAGGCGACCTGGCGCCGAGAGTGCGGCCGGCGAGGCGGGGGAATCAGAGCGGCTGCCAGGGGCTGATCGGGTCCGCATCGCGCCACTCGACGCCGTGCGGCGGCAGGATGGCGCGGCGGCGAAACGTCACTTCGACCACCTGCGATGGGCAGAAGTCAGCCTCGTCCGCCGCGACGAACGTGCCCGGCCCGCGCGGGCTGTGCCGGCCGCCGCTGCAGCGCGGCGAGCCGGAGTTGAACCTGCAGAACTGCGGCTGAGCATCGCCCGCCGCCTCGAACAGCGAAGCAGTGTCAATGCGGAGCATTGCCGCGCCCTCGCGCTGATAGCGCTCGAAGTGGCGCTCGCCATAGTCGATCGGCCCCTGCCTCGTGCCGGGCCAGAAGAAGACGCGCTCGGCGAGCGCCTCGAGCAGATCCGCCATCGTCCACCCGCCCTCGAATGCGATGTTGCGCTCGTACAGCGGCTGCTGATCGCGGACGACGACCGACCGGCCGCCAAGGGTGACGGTGTGCGACTGGCGCCGCGGCGTGCGGATGAGGTGTTCGACGCCGGCGGCCTCCGCGATCGCGGCGACCGAATCAATCACGCGCCGGCAGCCGATCTCCTCCACGTTTGAGCGGGCGGTGACGTGATACAGGCAGGGGCGCAGAGCGACGAAGTCGGCAAGCATGAAGGGCACGCGCGATGGTAGGGGGCGCCAGACGCGGGCGGGAGGGATGACGCGGTCGCTTCGCGCCATCGCCTCAGCGGCCGCGCGAGACGCGGGCGCGGAGCGGTGCCCCGACCGCTTTGCGCCATCGCCTCTTCAGCGGCGCTTGTGCAGAGGCCAGTTGTCGTAAGGCGTGACGAACGGCCACTTCTGCGCCGCCAGGCCGTCCTTGACGGGGTTGCCCTCGACGTAGCGGATCCGCGTCCATACGTCGTCGGGGGTGTAAAGCAGCACATCAAACGGGCGGTTCGAGATCACGGGGTGGTGCGGCGAAATCGCGCTTGGGAAGCAACGGCGCGGAGAGATTCAAAACCACGAAGGCACCAAGACACCAAGAAGAGCTGGGGCTTGGGTCGCTCCACTGCTCGACTGATCACCTGCTCACTTGCTCTCGGCGCTTCGCCGCGGGGATCGTTCACGGCCCAGTGGACATACAAGGTGTGAATGAGATGGGCGGCGATGACGGTGCGCCGCGTCTGCGTCGGCGTGGTCGCCGGATTGTCGCGCAGCGGGGAGGGCATTGGCGGATTCTATGCGGAGTGCGGCCAACCGCTGACGACGCGAGCAACACGACAACCCTTATCGCTCTCTGCTGCCACGTTGATCGCCGAATCGCAAAGACGGGCGGAGGCCAATAACGTCACGGCAATTGGAACACGTCGTGTTGTCAAGAGCACGAGATTTGCGCAACTCCTTTTGTTGGCTCAAGACATTAAATGTAGTACTTGAAATTTGCCAGCGGGTCAGCACGCTCGCGTGATATCTCTCGCAGAATGTCGCCGACTCTCCGAGCAAACGTCAACGTGATGGGCAACAAGCCACCCATCAGCGAGCAATTCCAGTTCATCTTGGAGAGGATCAGTACCTCTTCCAATAACTGAGCACGCGATGTATCGCCACCGATGTGGTCGGCCAGTTGGAGTGTGCTCGGAACGTGGTTCGCGTGAAACTGTTGCAAGTCCGCCTGAAAGCCGGTCGTGTATAAGTAATCGAGGTCGCCCACTTTGAAGTGTGTACCGCGGAGCGGCGGATACTGGTTGACCGGAAACAGCCGCACCGTGTCACTCGGGGCGAGTGCCACTAGATCATATTGAAGCTTTCGCCGTTCCAATGCCGTGCGGAACCCATTCGTCTCCGCCGGCCAATAACGGCTTGTCTTGTGGATTACCATTCGTGTAGGAACTTGGCCCATTTCCTCACGGTAGCGTTCGAGCGTTCGATCGACCGTCCATGCCGCATGCTGTTCCGAGAGGTGAGGCGCGCGCGAACCCTCCTTGTTGGCATCCCACTGGAATTCCTGTCCACGAAGTACCAATCCGTCTCCATGCTCGTCGAATGCTTGCACCAAACTGCTTTGCACCCGAGAGTCACCGATGCCGAGAGGACGGAAGAAGCCGATGCCGACAAAGCACGATCCAGGCGTGAGACCGACAGGACCCCACGGAAAGCCGCCTGCCTTAAAATACAGGGCAGTGAAAAAGTCCCATGCGATATCGGATGGGTAGTCGCCCGGCTCCTCGTCGCTAGTGGTTTTCTCCAAGAGAATTTGAGTCGGCATTCGATAACGCATGGCTACGCCCTTGATTGCCCTTCGAAAGTTTCTTCGGACGATCCCCGCTTCTGCATCGGTGTGCTCAACCGTCTGACACTCGGCGAGCAACTCGTCGGGGAGGGCAAGAATGACATACTCGGGTGGGCGGTCCTTTCTAGATAGCAGAGAAAGCTTGGCGTCAATCATCATGACGGCCGCTTCAAAGCGGTCGATGCGCTTGCGGTGCGATTTGAGGTCTGTGAGTTCCGAAGTGAAAATGGGAGCGTTCCAGTCTTCGCTCAACTCAACTTCCGTGAAGAACCCGCGGTCCTGCCGGAACCCGGGAAACTCCAGCCGTTCTGGCGCGCCACGTACACCCTTCGATGTCTTGTCGATCCATGCACCGGCTTTTTGAATCGTCTCCGGAGTCCCAATGAACCCGGTTCGGACGCGCTTTGGGTGACGGCTACCAGGGCGCAGGGATTTTGGACCAAACCGGATGATGCCGGTCTTAGGATCAACATGGTGGCGGCCATCCGCAAACTCCAGCAACGGCTCGGTCATATAGGAGATCAATAGCGACGGCGCATCGAGAAATGGTCTGGGAGCGGATTTGCGGCTATTCCTCAATGAATTCATCCTCCGAATCGACGTATTCGCCCTCGCTGTCCTGTTCCAGCAGCGCCAACTCGAACAGACCTTCTTCGACGACCGCGTTCTTGAATGTCTTTGCCCGCTCGGGCGGGACGCCAGGCCAGCACACGTTGCTGCTTAGGAAGTTTGCTGAGACCGCAAGCATGCCCTTGCTACCAAACGTTATACACATCCTCGCCGCACCGTCGAACAAATAATCTCTCCAGAAGTTCAGCTCTGCAAGCACATCGAGATTGAACATCCGGGCCTTTTTCTTCGTGACCTTGCCCCCGATTCGCCGGGCCATAGCAGGGACTTTGCCGTCCTTGGTGACTCGCAGCTCCGGGCGTAGCGCAAGGCACCACGAGCGTGTACCAGTTTGCAGAAAGCTGATCGCTATGGCCCTGTGATACCAGAATTTCTTAGGCAGCCCAGTCTTCTTCGTGACTGGCTGCCACACAACGTTGACCTTAGACCTGGACTGATTCATGGGCCGGTACTCGACCGATCGACTCTGCCCAGGCTCAAGCATGTCAAAAAAATACCGATGATGTTCGCGATCGAGATTCAGGTGTCGCCAACCAGTGATCTTGTTGAGCGTTCGGTTTAGCAGCGTAACGTACCAAAGGCGCCGATCTGCATCCGCCCAAAGCTCGGTCGCCTCGTCCCGCTCCACGGCCTGCCCCTTGGCCAGCTCATGAAATGGCCCCGGTTCGTTTCGCAAGTCGTGAAAGCAGTGCAATCTACCCCCGCGAATGATGAAGACCGCGGCATCGCCGGGCTTGCGCGTCAGCAACCGCCTCTTGGCGTTCGCTTCGGTCCCCGCACACTCCATGCTGAACACAAATTTGGGCAGCCGTTCGACGGGCAACAGGCTGCTGTACAAGTGTTCTGTTTCGGTGGGAACAGCGGAATGGTCGCCTGCTCGGGCCTGCACCGCGCGCCGGGTAGCGTCCGCAATTAGAGACTCGTGATCGTACTTCATCTGGCGCAGTCGCTCAACGGGGTACGTCGCAACTTGTGCATCGATCTCCGTGTGATGTCTCTCGCACAGCAGAATCAGGTTCTCGTATCGATCCCGCTCGTCAAGTGGAAGCGCGTAGTCGCCTCGCGGGCCGTCGCCCGACCTCGCTACGATATGGGCAACTTCGCTCAGCGAAGCAGGTTGGTCCACATCGCTTGCGGGACAAGTCAGTCGTTGCGTACACCCGGGAAAGGCGCACTGGTTTCCTGACTGTTGGAACAAGAGTCGAATGTCTCGTGGAGGTATCGCCAAGCGTCTCTGCCCCCGATGTAGGAGGATTTGGCAGCACTATGCGAGGAGAGGTCGCTCACATGTCGTCCGCAAACTTGCGGCCAAAGTGGCCAAGCCCGTAAAGTGTATGCGTCTGAAGGCGATCTGTTTTGGAGCGTCCGCAATCACTCCGTTTAGGGTCAATAGTTCCGCCGTCGTTCGTCCCATGGTTGATTCCGCAACCACCCGGACCTAATCGCATGGTAGGGCGGAGCCGGTGGAAAGGGGATTCGTTTGACTGGGCCACGAACTGGATCCCCGCCTGCGCGGGTATGACGGCGGGGGGTCCTTTGTCGGCGGTTTCTGCGGTGCATGGACTGATGCCCGCCGGGTCCGCCGCGGCTAGTCGATGCCTTCACATGTGCCCAATGCTGAGCCCGCCCGTTCTCAAGCCCCAAGCCCCACGGCGAGGGCCGAGAGAGTTGTGCAGTGGAAAGTTGAGCAGGAGACCCCTTCCTCCCCCCAGTGCCAAGTGCCGCGCGTCAAGTGCCTGGAATGCAACCCGCTTCCTCACGGGCGCGGCTCGTTGGGGTCAATCGTCTTCGCGCGCGCGGCGGCCCTTGGCTTCGCCGTATCTCAGGCGGAGGCATTTGCGGCAGACCAGGCGGCGGGGCTCGAAGAGGGGGGCGTAGCGGGAGATGATCGCGGCTTCGGCGGGGGTCATCGGCTTGTTGCGCGTCGCGGGGTGGGTGGCGAAGAGGGTGGCCCACTGCTGCGCGAGGTCGGCGTCGCGCTTCTCCTGCTCGTAGCACAGCGGCAGGAAGAGTTTGGCGACCTTGACCTTGCAGTTGGGGCAGAGGAGGAAGTGCTGAAAGCGGCAGGGCTGGATGATGTGGGTGCGCTGGCCGCCGGGGCCGTGGACGGGGATGGGGAAGGCGCGGTTGAAGTTGCGATGCGTCCAGGGGAGGGGGAAGGCCCAGCGCTGGATGGTGAGGGTCTGCTCCCAGGCATAGGGATCGAGGCCGAGGATCTTGAGGAGGGTGGCGCCGAAGTTGGGGTTGGAGGCGCGGCGGTAGGGCGGGTCGGCGTAGCGCGACTTCATGATGTTGGATTTGCGGGTGCGGCGGTCGCCGTCGAGTCGGACGGGTTTTTTGTGGTCGCGGACGCGGATGAGGTAGTGGGTGGTGATGACCTGCGTGGCGGCGGCGATGCAGTGCGGCGCGGCGAGGATGCGGCGGGAGGAGGTGGTCGTGGCGTCATGGAAGGCGCGGCCGGCCTCGAGCGGAGGGACGGCGCGGAGGGGCGGGAGGGTGGTGGAGCGCCAGATGTGGCGGGCGGCGATTTCGACGCACGCGGAGCGGTCGATGCGGCCGGCGCGGTTGTGCCAGGAGGGTTTGAGGGGGAAGGTTTTGAGTTGGGGCGGAGCGGGGCGGTGGATATTCATGCGTGAATGATGCGCGCGGGATGGGCCGCGGCGCGTGCGGGGTGGGAATATGAGATTGGAAAGTGCGCGCGCGTGCGCGCGAAGTGGAGGGGGCGCGTGGAGGTGGTCGAGTGCGCGCACGGGCGAGACGCCCATGCTCCGGCGCGACTTGGTCAGCCGCCGAGTTTTGGGGTGACTTCTTCGTCGGGGGATTCGACGATGCGCGGGTCGGAGGCGGCGAGGTACTGGTCGATGATGCTGACGATCTCTTCGTGGAGGGCCTTGGCGACGGAGACTTCGCCCTGCTTGAGGTCGTTGACGAGGATGGAGAAGGCGACGATGCGGCCCGCGGGGCTGATGACGTAGCCGGAGAGGCAGGAGACGCCGGAGATGTAGCCGCTCTTGGCGCGGACCTGTCCGGTGAGGTTGCGGTTGCCGAAGCGTTTGCGGAGGGTGCCGGTGGTTCCGGCCTCGGCGAGTGAGTTGATGAAGAGGTCGGAGGCGTGGGGGTGCTTGCCGAGGAGCGTGAGCCAGGAGGCGATGAGGTCGGCGGTGACGCGGTTTTCGCGGCTGAGTCCCGAGCCGTCGGCCATGCGGAGTTGGGTGGCGGCGCTGGGGCCGAGGTGTTTGCTGAGGATGAGTCGGACGACGGCGGGGCCGTTGGTCCATGAGCCGGGCTGGTCGGTGACGTCGTGGCCGAGGCGCTTGAGGAGGGACTCGGCGTAGAGATTGTCGCTGTCCTGGTTGCAGCGGGTGATGACGGTGGAGATGGGAGTGCGGATGGGCCGGCCGAGCGGCTCGCCGACGAAGGGGAGGGGATCGGCGTCGGTGGCGGTGCGCGAGGCGCCGACCTTGATGCCGCGCTGGCGCAGGCGGTGAGCGAAGAGGCGGCCGTAGAGGGCCGCGGGATCGTGGACGGTGATTTTCATCGGGACGGCCTGGGCGCGGCGAATGGCGCCGCGCATCGAGAAGTCGTTGGCGCCAAGGGGGCGCATGACGTAGATCTGGTTCGTCGCCTTGGGATCGCCGCTGGTCGTGGCGAGGTTGGCGAACTTGAGGAAGGAGGAAACGTCGGGCTCGACGCGGTAGGTGGGCGACTGGCCGGCCTGTCGCGCGGGCCAGGCGTAGAACCACAGGCAGTTGCCGAAGTAGTTGAAGCCGCTGACCTGCGCGCCGTAGGGGTAGAGCAGATCGCCCGCTTCCCACGTGGGGTGAACGAACTCGCGGTCGAAGATGCGGTCGTCGACGATGAGTTCGCTGAACTCCTTGACTCCGCAGGCGACGACGTCCTCGACCCAGAGGTCAATGAAGGCTTCGACGCTCATCTGCATGGCGGTGAGGAGTTCAGGGTCGGCGAGGGCGGGATCGCCGCTGCCGACGATGATGAGGCGGTCGCCGCTGCGGACCATGCGCGTCTCAAAGTGAAAGTCGCGGCCGAGGGTGAGCAGGGCGGCGCCGGAGGTGAGGAGTTTGAGGTTGCTCGCGGGGATGAGGGGCAGTTCGGGAGAGATTGAGGCGAGGGCGTCGCCGGTGTCGATCTCGACGATCTTGCACGAGACGGTGGCGCCGCTGAGGCGCGAGGAGATGACGGCGCCGCGGACCTTGCCGGCGACGTCGCCGCGCGGCATCTCGACGGAGGCGGCGGCGATCGACGTGATCGTCGCGAAGAGCGCGAGCGTGAGGAGGATGGTGGTTCGCAGGACGGCGGGCCGGCGGTCAGGCATGATCGGGCGTCTCCACAATGCGGGCGCAGTGGTCAATTGAAGGCCGCTGAGGCGTGCTGGTCTGGTAAGGATTGCGGCGCATCGGGGGGCCGGGGTTGGTATCGGTTCGACGGGCAGGAAAACTTCGGTGGGGGCGGGTGGCGGCACGAAGCGGGACGGGTCCGGACACCTGCGATCGTCATGGGCGGCAGGAGCGGTGATCGTCCACGAGTCCGATTCAGTTGCGCGCGGCTTGCAGGCGCAGATCAGCCACAGCAGCAAACGACCCCAACGGGATTTGAACCCGTGTTACCAGGATGAAAACCTGGTGTCCTGGACCTGGCTAGACGATGGGGTCGGCGGGGCCTTCGCGTGGCTTGGTCCGCCGACGAAGGGGCCGATTGTAGGCCCGGGAACGCGCGACGCCAATGTCGGCGCTCGCCCGACTCGGGCATCTGTGCGGCGTGCGCCGCGCGGGATGGCGCGCCTCGGCTGCGCGGCGGCAGGATCCTGAACGCCGCGCTCGGGGCGGACGATGTTGAGGGCATGGACCCCTTCGGGCGCACCTTCAACCGACTGCTTGCCGTTTTCGGACTGGCGATCGCGTTCGTGGCGCTGGCGAGCGTGGTGAGCCCTCGCTTCTCCGCGGCCGAGCCGGGTCCGGGCCACTCACTGGCGGAGGGGCGGATCGTCGGGCGGCTCATCGGGACCGAGCACGAAGTCGTGATCGTGGCGACGCGCCTCGGGCCGCGCTACAACGTCTACGACCTCAACGGAGCCCCGCTCGCCAGCGACCTGACGATCGAGCAACTCGATCAGCGCTTCGCCGGCCTGAGCGCGATGGTGAGCGAGATGCGCTCGGGCGGCGTGACGCGCCTGGGCGTCGTCGATGTGCCCAGCCTCGACTCCGCCGCCGGCGATCGCTGAGTGATCGACGGGGAAGCGCGGCGCCCGGGACGGGTGCCACTGCAC
The DNA here is from genome assembly GCA_011525805.1 of Vicinamibacteraceae bacterium. GTDB lineage: Bacteria > Planctomycetota > Phycisphaerae > Phycisphaerales > UBA5793 > UBA5793. Next base: position 181 of record WYBR01000019.1, on the reverse strand, counting down.
GCTCGCGGCTCTGAGCGAGAGTGCAGTGCGAACTGGCGAGGGCGGTCGTCCGCGCTGGCGCGTGGGGCTGGTATTGAAGTGCGATGCGTCGGCGCCTGCACGTTCGCATCGATCTCCGCCCAAGGCGGCGGCGATCGATGCCACCCCGCGAGAAGAAGGGTGCCACTGCACGCTCGCTGCT
>WYBR01000018.1 GCA_011525805.1 Vicinamibacteraceae bacterium | reverse complement strand
TCGACGAGGCCCTCGCCGCCTGCGACTCGGCCCTCGAGGTCTACCCCGGCCACATCGCCGCCACCCAGGCCCTGGCGAGCCTCCAACTCCGCCACCGCCGCGCGGACGACCGCACGCGCGGACTGCTGGAAGAGATCGCGATGCGCGGCGAGACGGCTCCGTGGCGTGAGTGGGCCCGACTCCGTCTCACCCTTGATCGACCGTGATCGGAAGGCGAGTCTGCTCCGTCGACCTCCGGTGCGATCGAGCCTCCCAATCCCGGGCGATGGAGTTGCAGCGGGGTCGGGCGGTCGGCGTTGCCGGTCGCCAGGGCCGCGGGGGCAGGGGCCACACCTCCTTTCTGATGTTGCATTCCTCGATTCCCGGCGACTCGCCGGGGCGGTCTCCAGTGCCGCGAGGCGGTGCGCGGGTGTGCGGAGGCGGGCGGTCCCCGCGGCCGCGGACGCGGGGCCGGCGAGGGGCCGGGTCGAGGCGGGGCTGAAAAAGATCGCGGCCGGCGCAGCGCCAGGGGCGATTCGTGAGAAAGTGCGGGGCAAAGTGCATGCCAACACAGAGGCGCACCGCCGCCGGCGCACGCCGCGCGCGCCGAAGCGCTCCCGTGCGCCGATTGCGAGCGCGAGGGTGCGCGCGCCGATGCAAAAAGGGCCGTTTTGCGATTATGAGACCATCGCATTCGGAACTTTTCGGCGATTTTCATTTTTCTGAGGGGGGAGTCGGGGAGTTTCCGCGCGTTTTTCTGCGTTTCTGGGAGGTCATCGCACAGGTTGCGCCGCGCGCGTGGCGCACCGGTGTGTAAGGGCTTTTCACCGCGGAGGCACGGGGAGAACCAAGGCACTTGGCACTTGGCACTTGGCACTGGGCACTGGGCACTGGGCACTTGGCATCAGGGAAGGCATCGGGCGGGCAAAAGCATCGCACCACGGAGGGCACGGAGGGCGTGGAAGGGGATTGAGACGGATTTAGGAAGCCGCGTTCACAGTAGAGATCGGCACTCAGTCCACTTCACAGGAGCCCGCACTATTCACTTGAGAGCAGGTCCGCGAGTTCATCCTTCCAGTCTCGACCATGCTGGCCTTCCTGATCGAGAATGCGGAACCGAAATGTGTGGTCCTTGAAGTCCGCACCGAGTTGATGCCAGGAGACTCGTCGTCCAACCTTCTCGTAATACTCGGCCACGCGGCGCTTGTACTCGGTGTCGTCACTTCCCTTGAATGGGGCGCCCTTCGGTTCGAGAACGTAGACGTGGTGGAGGGGCTTATGAGTTGACCCCTGCGCGACGAAATCGGGTCGAATCCGCTCGCGGCGCGGGCCCTGTATCGAAAAGTGCTCGCGTCCGACGAGGTTTCGGTACCACCACAGAATGTTCTCATCCTTGTCGAGGCAGAGGGCAATGGCCTTCTCGAACTCGTTGAATCCGCCGGCGTCCACATAGTCCCAGAGCGATCGTTCGAGGCCGCTTCCATCGGTCCGCTGGAGCCGCGTTGTCACCGGACTGATCCACTCGGCGGGCACCTCGAAGGTGCCGGCCTTGCATTGGAGGTAGAAGTGAAGCCGTTCGTCGTCGTAGAGTCGAGCAAACGCCGCTTCGGTCTGGAGGTCGACCTGTTCCGTGATGAAGTCCACGATCTTCTGGCGCACCACGAACTTCACCGTTGCGAGGCGCTGCGGCAGATTCAATTCGAGTGTGAGAAGTTTCTCATAGACCGCTCTCACGATTCGCCGCAACTGCTTGTGACTGAGGTAATCGAAGGGCAGTGTGGCGACCATCCACGCGAGCACCTGTTCGTCGGTTTCGATCAGATCGAGTTCGGTTTCAGTGAATCTCGATCGGTCGTCGCCCAGGCCGACTTTCGTGAAGTGGTCCTTCGCATTGCGCAGGTCATCGGCGAGATTCCAGTCTACGCGGTCGTACGGAAAGGCATCAACATCGACCTGACTGATGAGGTGCTCGAAGTAGTCGAGTGGCTCGACGACGTTGTCCGACTTCACGCAGAAGTGCGGGAGATAGATGCGCCCCTCGAAGGGGAGGGTATACATGTCCCGGAACTGCTCGCGCATCCGGACGACTCTGGTGTTGCGTTCGCCGGCGGAGGCGTCCACCACCATTCCGCTGACTTCGCCTTCGTATCCCTCGCCTTCAAGGACTTTCTTGACCTTTGAGACGACTTCGCCCGCTCTGGCGCGCAAGACATAGACGTAGGACTCATTGAGATCCGAGTCCGGGGTGCGGCGCTGGTCGGGCTGGCGGAGAATCCGGCCGACCAGTTGCGTCATCGCGGTCAGGCTTCCGGTGTTGTTGAGTGAGGCGAGCACGTACGCCTGTGGGCAGTCCCAGCCTTCCTGAAGGGCGCTCTTGGTGATGATCCAAGTGATGGGGCAATCGGGATCATCGAGATCGACATCTTCCAATCCGTCGTCTTCGGCGGTCTTCATCGCGATCGCGGCGGCCGGCACGCTCAGCCGGTTGGTGAGGTACTCATGCACATCCAGTGCGTGAATGTTGACGGGCCAGCGCTGCTGGTCCTTGCCCACGCGTTCGACCTGAACGAGCACGATCGGGCGAATGACGCGAGGGGAACCGGCGGTGCGGGCGACGGCGGCGGCGCGGGCGGCGAGGGCCTCGCGCTTGTCGCGGGCCTTAGTCAGGACATCCTTCCAGTCGCTCTTGGCGCTCGTATGGATGTTGACGGGGAGTTTGATCATCTCCGCGTCCAGCAGTTCGCGCCCCGTCACGCGAGCCACGACGTTGGGCCTGCGTTCGACTCCGTCGACCTTGTGAGGTCGCGGCGTGGCGGAAAGTTCGACCACGAGGGACGCGTTGAAGTCTTCGATCGTTCGGCGCGCCAGCGGGCTGGTTGCCTTGTGGCCTTCGTCAAGAACGACGATCGGGCGGCACAGGCGCACGAGATTGCCGACGGAGGTGGCGCAGAGGTGCGTGCCCCTTTCCGGATCGTCGTCGATCATGTCGAGGTTGGGGATGCGCTGCTTGAGAAGCCGGTGGCCTTCGTAATCGTCTTCGGGCGGGAAATGCTCGACAATGGCGCCGCCGCTGTCCCGGAACATGCGCAGTTGCTCTTTGGTTTCGCGGTTGGCGGCGGGCAGCATGAGCATGAAGATGTTGAGATTCTCGCGCAGGCGGGCGGGTGAGAGTCGGCGAATGTCATCCTTCGTCCACAACTCGATGCGGCGTCCGACCGCGTGCTCGAGCATGATGCGATACATGTCGCTGCGGTCGGAGAGGCGCTTGAGGGTGTCGCGATAGATCTGCGTGGAAGGCACAATCCAGAGGACCAGGCCGGCGCCGCGGCGATCGTGATGGGTGATGGCGCAGGCGCGTCCGAGAATCTGGGTGGCGAGGAGCGTCTTTCCGCCGCCGGTGGGCACCTTGATGGTGACGGTGGGCAGGTCTTCGCCGATTCGGTTTTTCCGCGGCTCATAACGGCCGGGGAGGCGAAGGTCCTCCCATGCCGCCTGGGAGGCGAAGCGCGCATTGCCCGCCGCCAGCTGCTGCGCCACGGCGCGCAGGTAGGCTTCAACCTCATTGACCACGCGCTTTTGAAAGTCCTTAAGTTCCATGGCTATTTCAGTTCGAACGGCACGAGCATGAGTTTCACGCTCTTGCCCGTGGCGTTCTCGAAGTCACGGCGCTGGTCCGGGTGCATCCAGATGCGTTCGGCGTAGATGACCCAGTTGGGGTTCTTGTCCTTCTTCGCCAGGGCGGCGAGTGTCTTCGTGCTGACTTCGCGGTCGATCTTCTCGTTGGGTTCGTAGAGGAGATAGAGAGAGGTGCCGCCGCCGATTTCGGTGGAGCCGATGAAACCGGTTTTCTCGTTGACCTTCTTCTCATCGAGCATGCGGCTGGTGTGGGTGTAGAAGACGTAGCGGGCGAGTTGGATGAAGGAAGGCGCCTTCTTGCCGAAGTCCTTGTACTCGTTGAAGAGCGGATCGCCGACGCGGGCGTAGGTGAACGAACCGCCGAGGCCGGCGATCTTTGCGCCCTTCCCGTCCTGATCCTGACGCTTGTAGCCAAGCGCAATACGCCGTATTCTTTCGGCGGTGATCGTTCTCGCAATATTGCGGTGTTCCTTCTCATCATCCTTCGTGTCGTACGGCTGCTGAATCATGATGAAAGTACGATTGCCGTCATCTTCGAGATTCTGCTCCAATACAGCGTGTGCAGTTGTTCCGCTTCCTGCACAGGAGTCAAGTACGATATCGTTGGCAGCGGGATCGGTCGCGATCTGCAAAATGCGCCGAATCAATCGAACCGGTTTCGGGTTCTCAAACACGGCAGCGCCAAAAACCTCTTTCAGAACAGCGCCGCCTTCGTCGCTTGTGCCTGATTGCTGCCAGTGCCAAACATCAATCGGGACGAGGCCCTCATCGCCTTTATACACCTTGAGCCGCGGGTACTTGGCGTTCCCATCCTCACCCCACCACAATCGATTATCCGCCACATGCTGCTCATGGGTGTCTTTGGAGTACTTCCAGGCGTGCGATTCATGCTCGACCCACTTGCCCGTATTCGGGTTCTTGATCCTGTATACGAGGTTTGGTCGCTGCTCCTTAGCTGCCGGATTCACATAGGAAGACGTGGTCCAGTCACCCCGAGGATCGTCATCCGGGTTCTTGTAGATACCGTCAGATTTCTCGGTCCGATCTTCACGCAGAAAGTTCACGGCATCAGATCTGCGGTAAACCATCAGCGTGTCCTTGAGCGAATAGAACAGCTTTGCATTGTTACTTCGTGTGTACCTCTTCTCCCAGGCAATGTCAGCGAGAAAATGCTCAGGACCAAAAACCTCATCCATGAGCAATCGCAGATTGCTGACTTCCGTGAAGTCGATTGAGACGAAGACCAGTCCATCGTTGCGGAGTAGTTCTTTCAAGAGCATGAGGCGCGGATACATCATGCAGCACCACTTGTCGTGCCGGCAGGCGTCCTCGCCTTCCTTGCCGACGGTCTTGCCGATCCACTCCTTGAACTGGGGTTGAGTCAGGTTGTCGTTGTAGACCCAGCCTTCGTTGCCGGTGTTGTAGGGCGGGTCGATATAGATGCACTTGACCTTGCCGGCGTGGGTGGGCAGAAGGGCCTTGAGGGCGAGGAGGTTGTCGCCTTCGATGATCAGATTGCCGTCGAGGGAGGGCTTCTGGCCTTTGGGCAGGAGGGAGAGTTTCGGGTCGAACTCGAGCCGGTGGTGCGGCACGGTGTGGTGGTGGTTCTCCACCGCTGTTTTGCCTTTGAAGTGAAGGACCGGCATCGGCTCTCCTCCGCTGTGGCCGGGCCGCAGGCCGGGGGCGGCCTGTGGAAAACCTGTCAGAACCTGTCAATAAGTTCGGAGCCTGTTTGGTCTCCGCTGATTCTCTCGCCGACGGCGGGGAGAGTCAAGGGGGAGCGATTGATTTTCTCGTGCGGGGTCGGGCGGGTGCTGGGTGGATGAGGCTCAAGCGCGGCTCGTTGATGCTGCTCTTCGTGCCTTTGGGGCTTGGGGGTTGCGCTGGTTCCGGGGCCTGCTTGCCTGCGGCTGCGCTTCCTTGCTGGCGCTTCGGGCTCCGGGGGTTTCTCTGTGCTCTCGATGGTCTCTGTGGTGAGATGGGCCGCGGCGAAGCGCCAGAGAGTTGAGCAGGAGAGAGTAGAGCAGGAGAGAAGGCGCCCCCACCCGGGCCAGGCGAAGCGCCGGAGAGTTGAGCAGGTGAGAGTAGAGCAGGAGAGAAGGCGCCCCCCGGCCGGGCGAAGCGCCAGAGAGTTGAGCAGGAGAGAGTAGAGCAGGGGAGAAGGCGACGCACTCCCCGGGCGAAGCGCCAGAGAGTTGAGCAGGAGAGAGTAGAGCAGGAGAGAAGGCGGCGCACTCCCCGGGCGAAGCGCCAGGCCATGCCACCCGCCGCATAGCCAGGCGAAGCGCCAGACCATGCTACCCGACAGGCTGAAAACCTGTGCCACTGAATCTCTACCCCACGCGCAGCGGCTCGAAGCCGGGGCGGTAGGGGCGGCGGACAATCGTGCGCGTGGCTTCGGGATGGTTGGTGAAGGCGAGTTTGGCGCGGTCCCAGTTGAGGACTTGGCCGGGGTACTTTGCGGCCTTGACGGCGAGGAGGCCCGGCTCGGTGCAGCGCAGGCCGGCCTCGAAGGGGGCCCAGTGGTGGGGCGTTTCGCGGCCGAGGGCCTTGTCCACCCAGGCGTGCCAGT
>WYBR01000129.1 GCA_011525805.1 Vicinamibacteraceae bacterium | reverse complement strand
GAACGAACGCCCTTGCCGCTCGGCATGCATTGACCCCAGAGCGGGTCAATGCATGGCACCATCAATCGAGCGCCCTTGCCCTTCGCACTGCACTCTCGCTCAGAGCCGCGAGCGTGCAGTGGCACCCATGTAAGAGCGGCGGTGCCATGCTTCGCCGCTCTGGGCGAAGCATGGCGGGCGGACAGGCGCGAGCCAAGAGCCTTCAGAACTTCACTTCCCCGCCGAAGAAAAGGCCCGCGAGCCGGCCGTCGTAGCGGTAGGGTTGCGCGGCGTCCTCGGCGTCAAAATCAAAATCGATCTGCCGGTAGCCGAGCACGAGGGCGAAGTGATCGACCACCGTGTAGTGGATGCCGAAGGCGAGGTCGATGGTGGTCAGGTCGGCTTCGCTCGATCCGCCCACGCCGTAGGTGATTACGAAGTCCACGTCCCATCGATTCCGGCCGGCGAAGTCGGGGCCGACGGCGATGCCGAAGCGCAGCCCGCCGTTGATGGTCGCCGCCCACTCGTCAAAGACGGGCGTCGGGCCGCCGGCGATGGCGAGGCGATGATCGACGTTCAGCCCGCGCACGCCGCCGAGCAGGTGGGCGCGGACGTCTACGTGGCGTCCACTCTCGTTGCCGTCGGGGACGAAGCGCTCGAAGATGTTGCCGAAGAAGTCGTAGCCGGCGCTCGCCGCCGCACTCGTGAGGCCGAGGTCGCTTGTGAGTCCCGTGCCGGCGGCGAAGGCGGCGCCGTTGACGCGAAAGCCCCTCGGCGCGGACGTCGTCGCCTCGGTGGCGTAGTCGAAGGCGCTCAACTGCACCAGCCATCGGTCGTCGATGAAGAGCGCCAGGTCGCCTGCAAAGGAGGCCTCGTTGTCTTCGAGGTCGAGGAAACTCTCGACGCTGAGGTTCCCTGCCGCGGCGGTCGAGCCGAAGCGGGTCTCGCCGCTCAGCGCCGCGTACCACGCCCCGGCCGTGGCGCGGACGCGCATCCGCGCCTCGTCCGCCAGCGCCTCGAGCGACGCCTCCCCAACCCGCCCGCCGGAATCGTCCGGCTGCGCGGCCGCGACGGAGGGCAGGGCCAGAAGCGCGAGCAGCGAGAGCGCGGACAGCGGGAGGATTCGAACAGGCATGAGCGGCTCCGGCGGGGATGCGGGCGACCGACAAGAGTAGAGTCTGCCCCCGGCGGCGACCACGATCGGCCGCGCGCCTGGAGCCGGTCATGGCCGAGACGCATCCGACAGAATCCGCATCATCCGGCGGTTCGCTCGAACTGGCGCCGGGGCTGCGCGTGCACGAGTCGGAGGTTCGATTCTCCGCGAGCCGCTCCGGCGGGCCGGGCGGGCAGAACGTCAACAAGGTCAGCACGCGCATGGAACTGCGCCTGGCGGTGGGCGTGCTCGGCGCGCCGGGGCGGCTTTCGGAGCGGGCGCTGGAGCGCTTCCGCCGCCTCGCCGCGGGTCGCATCAACCGGGAGGATGAACTCGTTCTCACCTCCGGACGGTTCCGCTCGCAGTCGCGCAACCGCCAGGCGTGCCTGGACGTGCTGCGCGCGATGATCCTCGAGGCGCGCGTGGCGCCGCGGCCGCGGCGGCCGACGAAGCCGAGCCGCGGCGCCGTGCAGCGCCGCCTGCGCGAGAAGAAGGCGCGCGGCGAATCCAAGCAGCGCCGCCGATCGCCGACGCGCGACGAATGACGCCGCATGGAGCCGGCCGGGGCGCGAATCGGCTACGATCCACCGATCATGTCCGACGCCTCCAGCAAAGCCGCCTGCCACGTGAGCAACCTCGCCGATACCGACGCCGCCGTGGCCGAGGCCGCGGCCCACGTCGCGGCGCGCATGGGCGGACGCACCGACCTCGCCATCGTCTTCGCCAGCGGCCACCACGTTCCGCGCATCGATCTCATCACCTCGGCCGTCTATGACCTCCTCGCGCCCGCGGCTCTCTTCGGCTGCACGGGCGTGAGCATCGTCGGCAACGAACACGAGTTCGAGAACCAGCCCGGACTGGTGATCCTCGCGCTGGCGCTGCCGGGCGTCGAACTGCACACCTTCAGCGACAGCGACATCGACTGGCCCCGCTCCAAGGACGATCCCGCGCGCCTGGTCGCGGCAATGAAGGCGGACCGCCCCGACCTGCGCGGCGTGCTCCTGCTCGCCGACCCCTTCACGCCCATCATGGGCCTCCTACCCGCCCTCTCCGATGCGCTCGCCCGCTCGCCCGACGAGGCGGCGGCGCCGATGTTCGGCGGCATCGCCTCCGCCGGGCGGCAGGCCGGCGACAACCGCCTCCTGCGCAACGACGAGATCCGCAACGGCGGGCTCATCGGGCTGAGTTTCCTCGGCCGCATCCGCATCGAGACGCTCGTGAGCCAGGGCTGCCGTCCCATTGGCCGTCCGCTCGTCATCACCGGCGCGCGGCGCAACGTCATCGAGTCGCTCGGCGGCAAGCCCGCTATGGCCGCGTTCCAGGAACTCGCCGTCGAACTCTCCGACCACGAACGCCGACTCATCCAGGACAAGGGCCTCTTCGTCGGCCGCGTCGTAAGCGAGTACCGCGAGCATTTCGGCCGCGGCGACTTCCTCGTCCGCAACGTCATCGGCGTCGATCAGGACCACGGCATGCTCGCGGTGAGCGACCTCGTCCGCGTCGGGCAGACGGTGCAGTTTCACGTGCGCGATGCGCAGACGGCGCACGAAGACCTCGAAATGCTCCTCGCGGCCCAGCAGTTTGACGATCCGGCGCTCGCGGGGCTGCTCTTTACCTGCAACGGCCGTGGCTCGCACCTGTTTTCGGAGGCGGACCACGACGCGACGACCATCCGCCGCGCCATGCCCGGCCTGCCGCTGGCGGGCTTCTCGGCCGCCGGCGAGATCGGCCCGGTGGGAAACTCAACTTTCCTTCACGGCCACACGGCGAGCATCGCGCTGATCCGCGGGATGTGAACGCGCGCGGAGCACAAAGGGGCCCGCAGCGCAAGCAAGGACGCGGAGCAAGGCGACGCGGCCAGTGCCCGTGGTCAACGGCGCTGTGTCCATCGCTGCTGTTGCTCCAAAACCCGCCTCGATGCTTCGCTCCTCGCGTTCTCGCCGACGCTTCTGGATGGTGGAGTGCGGTGTTCGCCTTCGCGTGGCCTCCGCGACGACTTTCCGCGGACAACTTGACATATATCGAATCTGATATACACTCGGGGTGAGACGCGACTGACCTTGAGAAGGGTGGTTGCGAGCGGCGGAGCGGCTCCAGGGAGGAGCCGCGGAAGAGAAAAGAGAGAGATCTTCGCGTTTCGTCCGCCATCGCGCACCACAGTCATCAGCCGTTGAAGGACGGCGGAGGTGCTGTGATGCGCAGAGTGATCCTGACGCGAGCCGTCGGGGAGTTCGTCCGAAATGAGTGCTCCGATGTCGAGCAGGACGAGTTCTTCCAGGTGCTTCGGAGGATTCGACGCGCACCCATCAGCGCGTCGAAGATGATCACGGTCGAATGGCATCAGTACACGCTGCGCGTGTTTCGATTCGGAGGATGCATCGCGATCTTCAGTCCGTTCCTCGAAGATCAGCCGATCATGGTTCTGGAATGCCGAAGACTTCATCCAATCGCGAGCGACGAGTTCGAGGCCGAGTAAACGCCGAGCGCGATCACGGCGTGCTGGTGCAGGCGGATGGCACGACGACGCATGTGCTCGTTCCCGTCGAGGAGTACGAGCAACTGATCACGTTGCAGGCCGTCAGCGCCGCCGCCGCAACGCTGGATGATCCATCCACGCGGTTTGTCGACGTCGAGGATGCGGCCTTGCGGATCGCCGCGGATCGCATCGCCCGCGCCCGGCGCGCCCGTGGGTGGACGCAGGCCGAACTCGGCCGTCGGCTTGGTCTGCCGCAGTCGCAGATTTCCCGTCTGGAGCGCCATCCCGACCGGACGACCATTCGCACGCTCAAGCGCGTCGCCAAGGCGCTCGATGTCGATGCACGCACGCTCGTCGATTGACGCCGCGATAGCCGGTCCATCCCGTTCGGGTCTCGTCAGGGCCGGCCCTTCGCGGTACACTTCACGCCATGCTCGCCCGCGTGCAGAGTTTCGTCCTCAGCGGACTCGACGACCATCCCTGCGAGGTCGAGGTCGATCTTGCCGAATCCGGACTTCCCAAGACGACCGTTGTCGGCCTGCCCGACGCGGCCGTGAAGGAATCCCTCGAACGGGTGCGCAGCGCCATCGTCAACGGCGGCTACGCCTTCCCCGACGGGCGATTGCTCGTCAACCTCGCGCCGGCGGACCTGCGCAAGGAAGGGCCGATTTACGACCTGCCCATCGCCATCGGCGTGCTGATGGCCAACGGCTCGATCGCCCCGCCGCAGCGCGAGTTGCGATTTGATTGGCGCCGCTACCTCTTCGCCGGCGAACTCGCGCTGGACGGGCGCGTGCGGCCGATCAACGGCGCCATCAGCATGGCGCTGCACGCCAAGCGCAAGCGGCTTGACGGCGTCATCCTCCCCCAGGCCAACGCGCGCGAGGCCGCGGCGGTCGACGGCGTGCAGGTGCTCGGCGTGTCCACGCTGGCGGCGGTCGTCTCGATGCTCAACGGCACGGGACCGACGATCGAGCCTGAGCCGCCGCTCAACATCGTCGATCTCATCACCCGCGCCAAGGCGGCCGTGGACTTCGCGGAGATCAAGGGACAGGAGGCGGCCAAGCGCGCCGTCATCATCGCCGCCGCCGGCGGGCACAATCTCCTCATGCTCGGCCCCGCGGGCACGGGCAAGACGATGCTCGCCAAGGCCCTGCCGGGCATCATCCCGCCCCTCTCGCCCGACGAGGCGCTGGAGGTAACGCGCATCTACAGCGCCTGCGGCCTGGTCGCGCGCGGCGACGGCATCATCACCCGCCGGCCCGTGCGCACGCCGCACCACACCGCCAGCGGCCCGGCGATCATCGGCGGCGGCACGATCCCCAAGCCCGGCGAAGTGAGCCTCGCCCATCGCGGCGTGCTGTTTCTGGATGAACTGCCGGAGTTCAGCCGCGCCGTGCTCGAAACATTGCGCCAGCCGCTCGAAGATCGCGTTGTGACGATCTCGCGGGCGCATTCGAGTCTGCAGTTCCCGGCGGACTTCATGCTCGTGGCGGCGCTGAACCCGACGCCGCGCGGCGACATGCCCAAGGGGGCCGAGGGCCAGCGCATCATGGAGCGGTACCTCTCGCGATTGAGCGGCCCGCTCATCGACCGCATCGACATTCACGTCGAAGTGCCCTCGCTGCCGTATGCGAAGTTGCGCGCCCGGCCCGACGGGCAGTCGAGCGAGACGATCCGCGGCCAGGTCCAGGCGGCGCGCGACTTCCAGGCCAGGCGCCAGGGCGCTGCCCTGCTCAACAGCGCCTTGAGCGGCAAGTTGCTTGACAGGCACGCCGCGATTGATGACGTGAGCGCCACCCTCCTCGCGCAGGCGGTGAGCGAGCTGGGTCTGAGCGCCCGGGCGTACGACAAGGTGCGCCGCGTCGCGCGCACCATCGCCGATCTCGAAGGCAGCGAGCGCGTTGCGGCGCCGCACATCTCCGAGGCGGTCCAATACCGGCTGCTGGATCGGATGTTGTGACGGAAAGGCATCGTGGTCTTGGTCAGCCGCGACGAGATGGCTTTGGAGCGGAGCGCGCTGGGCCTGCGGCGCGTCAAGGCGTCAGGTTGCTGGTCAAACCCGAGACCGGTCGCCGCCCGTCGCGAGTCATCAAGCGTTGCCATGTCAATTCGCATTTGCATCCGGGGGCCCCGGCGGCTTCTCTGCGTCTCCGTGTGCCGGCAAGGCGCGGGAGCGATCGCGCCGCGCGGCGCGGATGAGCGCCTCGGCCGCATGGCGCGCCTGCTCGGCGGCGAGGCGGCGCGCGCCCGGCGGTTCTGCGCGAATGTGCGCCGTCACGACGGCGCCATCAAGCAGCATGCCGATCTGTTCAGCGAGCGCGTCGGCGTGCGAAAGTTCCGCACGCTCGCACAGGCGGTGAAGGTGGCGGATGATCTCCACTTTGTGGTCGAGGCTGGCTTTGCGGACCGGGCTGGCGGCCTCGTGATACTCGGCGGCGGCGTTGATGAACATGCAGCCGCAGAAATCATCGTCTTCGAACCACTGCGCGTAGAAGTCAAAAAACCCGAGGAGTTGCTCGATCGGCTCCGGGCCGCGCGCGGCGACGAACTTCATCAGGCGGTTGCGGAAGATCTCGTCGCGCCGGCGCAGGGCGGCGATGATGAGTTCCTCCTTGGACTTGAAGTGGTTGTACAGCGTCATGCGGCAGATCCCGGCCTCCTGGAGAACCTGCTCGATGCCGGTCCCGTGGAAGCCGCGCCGGGCGAAGACGCGCATGGCGGTCTCGACGAGTTCTTCACGCCGGCTGGGGGGCATGGTGTTCTCCCGGAATGGAGGTCGACATCGAGGGCGTGCCGGGCTCCTTAACGTACTGATCAATATAGACATATGCACCGATCCGGACGGGAAAACCCACTTTTTTTCCAGTTTCCTCCGAACATTGGTGACGTGAGGCTCGAACCATCATCTATACTGAGCGTTCAGTCTATATGTTCGGCCCGTCGATGTCCAGGGCCATCCAACGACCCGACCGGCTGACTGGGCCGGCAGAGAAAAGGAGAATCAGAATGCCCCGTATCAGCCCCCTCAAGGGAAACGACGTTCCCGCCAAGTCCAAGCCCCTGCTCGAAGGGGTTCGCAAGGCTCTCGGCATGACGCCGAATCTCATGGCCACGCTCGCCCACTCCCCCGCCGCCCTTCAGTCCTACCTCGGCTTCGGCCAGGCGCTCGGCGGCGCCAGCCTGACCGGCAAGGAGCGTGAGCAGATTGCGCTCGCGGTGGCCGGAGAGAACTCCTGCGGCTACTGCGCCTCGGCCCACACGGCGCTGGCGAAGAAGGCGGGTGTGGATGCCGCCGAAGCAACCTGCAATCTCAACGCCGAGTCGAATGATCCGCGCACCCAGGCAGCGCTCCGGTTTGCTCAGGCCGTCGTCAGCAAGCGCGGCTTCGTGAGCGACGCAGACGTTGCGGCGGTCCGCGCGGCCGGGTACTCCGATGCGCAGATCATCGAAATCATCGCCACCGTCGCGCTCAACATCTTCACCAACTACTTCAACCACGTCGTGCAGACGGAGATCGACTTTCCCGAAGTCGCCGTGCGCGAGCCGGTCGGCGTCTGACCTTCCTTCCCCAGGCCCGGCGGGGCGCCGCGTTCGGCCACGAGTGCCGGCGCGGCGCTCCTGCCGACTTTTCACCGGATTCTTCCCATGCCTTACGCCAGCATCAAAGTCACACGCGAACCGCGCACCACTGACGACCAGAAGGCGCGACTGATCCGAGAGGTGACGGATTCGATCGTCCGCATCCTCGACAAAGATCCGGAGACGACCTTCGTGGTCATTGAGGAGATCGACACCGGCGCCTGGGGCATCGGCGGGGAGCCTGCGGCAGTGCGCCGCGCTCGGGCGGCAAAGGCCGCACGATGTAAGGCGGCGTCGCGCTGAGGGTGCAGTCGTTACTCACAGGAGACCATCATGCAGCAGTCATCCATCAGACCGATCACCTGGGTCATCACCGGGGGCGGGTCGGGCATCGGGCTCGCCATCGCCAGGGCCGCGGCTGAGCGCGGCGACAACGTCCTGCTCAACGGCCGCACCGAAGGCAAACTGCGCTCGGCGCAGCGCGAATTGGCCGCTGGCGCCCGCGTCGCGGTGTTCGCGGGCGATATCACCCGGCCGGACACGGGCGAGGCGATCATGGGCGAAGCGTTCAACCGCTTCGGCCGCGTCGACGTGCTTGTGAACAACGCCGGCATCTTCTGGACCAAGCCCTTCACCGACTACACCGTCGAGGAACTCGACGGATTCCTCGGTTATCTGCGCGGGACGTATTTGACGACGCAGGCCGCGGTGCGCCAGATGCGGGCGCAGGGCGGGGGCGGCGCGATCATCAACATCGGCACGATTCTCGCAAGCAACGCCGTGGCCGCTCTGCCCTCCAGCGCGCCGATCGCAGCCAAGGGCGGGATCACGGCCCTGACGAAGAACCTTGCCCTGGAACTCGCGGCCGATCGCATTCGCATCAATGCGGTGGCGCCGGGCGTGGTGCCGACGCCGCTGTACGGCGAACTGACCGAAGAGCAACTCGCGGCGCTGCACCGCATGCAGCCACTGGGGCGCTATGGCACGCCTGAAGACGTCGCGAAAGCGGTGATCTACCTCGTGGATGCGGACTGGGTGACGGGCGTCGTGCTTCCCGTCGACGGCGGGGTTGACGCGTCAGGCGACGGTGCGTCCAGGGTGGCCGAACACGCTGGTACGGCGACATGAGCGTTCCCGCGCCGCCGGCCGCGAAAGCGGCGGACCGGAGCGCTCCACCATCCGTCGATAGACCTCGTCATTTGCGGCGTCAGCCTCACTAGAGACGCGCGCATTGAGCGGAGGCGAGGGAACATAGAAAGGGGCTGCTCAGCCGCTGCGTCGCGGCGCACGAGTGGCGCGGGCCATCGCCGACCTCGAAGACAGCGAGCGGATCGAATCGCCGCACATCTCCGAGGCGGTGCAGTACCGGCTGCTGGATCGGATGCTCTAGCGCCCGCTACTTTCCCGTGAGGAGCACGACTCCGACGAGGATGAAGGCGATCGCCGCGGCCTTGCGCGCCGTCATCGGCTCGCCGAGCACGAGCCAGCCGAGGAGGACGGCGACCGCGGGCGCCACGCAGAAGGCGATGGGCTTGACGACGGAGATCTCGCCGGCCTTGAGGGCGGCGAAGAAGGACACCAGCGCCAGTCCGCCAGCCAGGGCACCCGAACCAAGCACGAGCGCGGCGAGGGTCTTCGGCGGCGCGTGCATCCAGTCGCGCGGCTCGGTGCGCGTCACCCACAGCGCCGCCGCGGCGCACCCCAGCAGCAGCGGCAGCGCGCACAACGCGCGGACGGCCAGCGCCGTCATCGCGCCGATCCGATCGCTCTGGAGCACGCTCTTAGTGAAGATTTCGCCGACGCCCCAGCACAGGCCGGCGAGGAGGGCGAAGAGAACGGCCTTCATGATCGGGAGCCTCCATCGAATCCGAGCCGCGCGCGGCCCTAACATGCCGGGGGTTTCCGAGGCCGCGGGAGGCGTCGATGACCAACGCATCATCGTCCGAATCGCCGCAAGGCGCCCAGCGGCCGCGCGCCCACCCGCCGCGCCCGGCGCCGATCCGCATCGCCATGTGGTCCGGCCCGCGCAACATCTCCACCGCCCTCATGCGCTCATGGGGCAATCGACCCGATACCTACGTCAGCGACGAACCCTTCTACGCCTTCTACCTCAAGCGCACCGGCCTGCCGCACCCTGGCGCCGACGAAGTCATCGCCCGCCACGAGACCGACTGGCGGAAGATCGTCTCCCACCTCACCGGACCCGTGCCCGAGGGCAAGCCCGTCTGGTACCAGAAGCACATGACCCATCACATGCTGCCGGAGGTCGGTCGCGAGTGGTTCGACGCAGTGACCCACTGCTTTCTCATCCGCGACCCGCGCGACATGCTCACTTCGCTTCAGAAGACAATCCCCTTCCCGACGCTCGGCGACACCGGCATGCCGCAGCAGGCGGAGATCTTCGAGGAGGTCAGGCGGCGGACGGGGCGCGTGCCGCCGGTGATCGATGCGCGCGAGGTGCTCGAGAATCCCCGCGGAATGCTGACGCTGCTGTGCGAGGCGCTGGAGGTGGAGTTCCGCGAGGAAATGCTTCGCTGGTCCGCCGGGCCGCGCCGCACCGATGGCGTGTGGGCGAAGCACTGGTACGCGGCCGTCGAGAAGTCCACCGAGTTCGAGCCCTATCGCCCGAAGATCGAGCCGATGCCCAGCAGCGTCCACGGTCTGTACAAGTCGTGCCTGGGGATCTATCAGCGGTTGATGGGGTTCAGATTGACGCTGAGCAGGTAACGCGCAGTGGCCGCGCGTGTTCGCCCCCTCCGGCGCCGCCGCTTGCGTCTTCGCCTCAGCGACGTGTGCATCTCCCCATCGCATCTCGCGCCGTACGCGCCGCGCTCCCCTGCGCAGAGCCTCCGGGTCGCGGCTAAACTGCGCTGCGCCGTTCTCAATTTGCTCTCCCTTGATCCTTCGTTGCCCCGATCCGTCTCTGCCCCCATGCTCCAGACCTTCAACGAACTCAATCGCGACATCGTCTACAACGTCAACGGGCGGTTGATTCCGCGCGATGAGCCGGGCCTCAGCCCCTTTGACTCGAGCGTGCAGGGCGGCGACGCGGTGTGGGAGGGGCTGCGCCTCTACAGCGGCCGCATCTTCCGCCTGCGCGAGCATCTTGACCGCCTGCGCTCCTCGGCTCTCGCGCTCGCGTTCGAGTCCATCCCCTCCGACGAGCACATCATCGAGGAGATCCGTCGCACCCTCGCCGCCAACCGCATGACCGACGGCGTTCACATCCGACTGACGCTCACGCGCGGCGTGAAGATCACCAGCGGCATGGACCCGCGCCTCAACCAGTCCGGTCCGACGCTGATCGTTCTTGCCGAGCACAAGCCGCCCGTCTACGCCCGCACCGGCCTGACGCTCATCACCGCCTCGATCCGCCGCTTCGCGGCCGATGCGCTCGATCCGAAGATCCATCACTGCAATCTCCTCCAATCGATCCTCGCCAAGATCGAGGCGAACGCGGCGGGGGCGGACGACGCCGTTATGCTCGATCCGCGCGGCTTCGTCGCCGAGACGAACGCGACGCACCTGTTCATCGTCGAGCGGGGCGCGGTGCGCACGCCGCACACGCGCCACTGCCCTGAGGGCATCACGCGTGCGGCCGTTCTCGAACTCTGCGCCGCCCACGGCATGGCGCACGAGATCGCCGATCTCTCCCTCACCGAGGTTTACCGCGCCGACGAGGTCTTCTGCACCGGCACGATGGGTGAACTCGCGGGCGTCACGAAGGTGGACGGGCGCCCGATCGGCGAAGGATCGATCGGCCCGATGACGCGCCGCCTGACCGAACTCTTCACCGCACTGACGGCGCGCGAGGGCGAGCCGGTTGTGTAGCGCCGTCGCTCGCTCCGCCCCTACACTCTCAGCCGACGCCCATGACTGACGCCGCGCCCGCGACAACCTGGATCACCCTCGGCCGTCTCGACGCGATCCCCGTCGGCCGGGCCCGCTATGTCGAGGCGGCCGGCCGGCCGCTGTGCGTCGTGCGCACAAGCGAAACCGAGGCGATCGTCTTTGACGACGCCTGCCCCCACGCCGGTTCGTCCCTCTCAGGAGGGCACGTCGAGGACGGCTGTCTCATCTGCCCGCTGCACCAGTGGCCCTTCCGCGTCGCGGACGGCGTCTGCGCCGACGCCGCGGGCATTCACGTACGTCAGTACGTCAGCCGCGTGCGCGACGGGCTGGTTGAACTTGCCGATCCCGGTCCGCGATGAGCGCGCGTCCTACGGCTTTTTTGTGAACATGAAGGTGTGCGTCTTGAAGTAACCCACGGGCACTGGGTTGTCGGTGATGACGACGCGGATGTTGCCGTTGCTCGCGCGGAGCGAGACCGGGTTGTCGCCTTCGCCGAGCGTGGCGACGTACTGTGACGGCCCGCGCTGGCGGATGTTCGCCGCGCCCTTGTAGCCGCGGAAATCGGCCCGGCCGTTCACTGCCTCGACGTCGATCACGCCCGCCGAGTCTTCACGCACGCGGTACTCGATGCTCCCATTGACGGCGTTGATGTCCACCGGCTGGACGATCGGCTTTTCCGTGCGCACGATCACATCCCCGTGGTCCGCGATGACGGTGACGGCGCCGCGGATGTTCACGAGATCGACGTTGCCGTCGCGCGTGCGCACCCGCACGCCGTCGACGCGCGGCACATTGATCCACAGCCCGACCCACTGGTCGTCGGGATAGGCGAAGCGCGTCGAGGTGTTGACGCGAAGGACGTGCCGGCCGTCCTGCGAGTCCATCTCCGCCACCACGTCGATGAGGTCAAGCGTCTGCTCGTCGCCGTAGGGGTAGACGACGTTGCCGCGGTCGTCGCGCACGTCATTGAAGGCGCGGAGGCGGGCGCGGATGACGACGTTTGGGATGCTCGGGTCGGCGACAATGCGCACGGGCCCGCGGAAGGAATCGACGTCCACCGCGACCGGCTCGGTCATCGGCCCCTTGTCGAAGACGAGCCAGCGCTTGGCCCGGCTGCCGCACCCGCCCATCGCGAGCATCGCCAGGGCGAGCAGCAGGAGGGGGGCGAGAGTGGGCACGCGCGATCGCATCTGCTTCCTTATCGTCGCACCGCGAGGCAGGCATTCAACCTTTCGGCCGCCCGGCACGGCGTCGGGCAGGGCATTGTAGAGGGGATGACCGCGCGCCGCGCCGCCGCAGGCGATGCACCTAAACTTGGCTCATGCACCATCCCTGTTCCCGCCGCACCGTGAACGCGGTTGCCCGCCTTCTTGCACTCGCGCTGCTCCTCACCGTGATCGCCGCCCGGTCAGCGGGCGCGGAGGACCGCATCACGGTCACCTTCGATGCTTCCCTGCGCGAGGCGCCGGCCACGGGGCGGCTGATCCTCCTCTTCGCCCGCGCCGCCGCGGGCGCGGATCCCCTTGATGCGCCGTTCTGGAACGACCCCCAACCCATCTGCTCCATCGCCGTCGAGAACGTCAAGCCCGGCGCGGCGATGGTCATCGGCGACGTCGACGCCTCCTTTCCGGGACCGATGTCTTTCTTCGACGGCGCCTTTCGTGTTCGCGCCGTGCTGGATGTCGATCGCACGACCGGCGGCTTTCTCAACAGCGCCGACAACCTGCTGAGCGAGCCGGTCGAACTCACCTTCCGCGCCGGTGAAGAGGATCGCCACGAAATCACTCTGACCGGCCGCATGCCCGCCCTCGCCGTCGAGGACACCGATCGCGTCAAGGAAGTCGTGTGGCGCAGCGAGCGGCTGAGCGCCTTTCACGGCCGGGACGTCTTCCTTCGCGCCGGAGTCGTTCTCCCCGAGTCGTACGAAGCGCAGGGCGATCGGCGCTTCGCCGCGATCTACCGCGTTCCCGGCTTTGGCGGGCGTCACGATGAAGCTTGGGATCGTCCGGGCCGCGACGGCCCGCTCGACGGACAGGTCCTGAACGTCTATCTCGATCCCGACGGCCCCAACAGCCACCACCTCTTCGTCAACTCGGAGTGCAATGGGCCCGTCGGCGACGCCCTCGTCTACGAACTCATCCCGCACCTCGAAGAGCGGTTCCGCCTCGTGAGCAAGCCCGAGGCGCGGCTCCTGACCGGCCACAGCAGCGGCGGCTTCAGCACGGCGTGGCTCCAGGTCAACTACCCAACGTTCTTCGGCGGATGCTGGTCCACCGGGCCTGATCCCGTTGACTTCCGCGCCTTCCAGGTCATCAACGTCTATGAAGATGAGAACGCCTACGTCGACGCCTCGGGCGCCGACCGACCCTCGGTCATCATCAACGGCCAGACGGTCTGCACCATCCGGCAGGAGAACGGGATGGAATACGCGATCGATCCTGAGGGTGGGGCCGGCCAGCAGTGGTCCTCGTGGATGGCGTGCTTCTCGAAGCGGGATGCTCTCGGCTTTCCCGTGCCGCTCTGGAACATGAAGACGGGCGTCATCGGCGCCTCGCTGCGCGAGCAGTGGAAGCAGCGCGACCTGCGGCACATCCTTGAGTCGCGCTGGGAGGAGATCGGCCCGCTCATGTCCGAGCGTCTGCGCATCATCTGCGGCGAGGCGGACAACTTCAGCCTCCACGAAGCCGTGCGCCTCCTGCGCGATTCGCTCGAGCAACTGCCCGGCTGGCGAAGCGAGTGGCCGACGACCGAAGAGCGCGCGACGCACGGCTACATCACACTCATCCCCGGCGCGACGCACATGAACCTGCACATGTACGGCGTGCAGCGGCGCATCGCCGCCGAGATGCTCGAGCACCTCAAGCGGCACGGGCTGGCGGAGTAAGGTCGTGCGATACTCGCCCGACTCGCAGGCCGGGCGCAGGCAGACGGCGGGCAGGAGGCCGGCTAAGGTCGCGCCGCCGTGACCGCGCCCCTTGCCAACCTCCCCTCCGCGCCGATCCGCCCCGGATCGCCCGCCGCCGGCGGCCGCTGGCGCCTGCCCGCCGCGGCGGCGCTGATCCTCAGCGCGTGCCTGCTCGCGGACTCGGCATTCACCCGCGCCCTGCTCGCGATCAACTGGCCCGCGTGGCTGAGCGACTTTGAGCACGCCGGGAGCGCGTGGGCGAACCGCGTGCTTCCGGCGGCGGCGCTGCTCGTCGCGGCGCTGTCCGACCGCGCGGCGCTGCGCTGGCTCATCATCGCGCTGCCCCTCCAGGCCGCGGCGACCCACGCGCTCAAGGTTCTCGTCGGACGCGTTCGACCCGCGGATGCGTGCGACTCGACTTTCTTCGAGCCGTTCTCGTCCATTCACGACGGCTGGCCGTCGGGGCACGCGGCGCTGGCGTGGACGATCGCGCTGATCTTCGCGCGACGCGGCTCGGCCGCGGCCCTTCCCTGGGCCCTCGCGGCGACGTTCGTCTGCTGGGCGCGGCTGCACACCTTCGCCCACTTCCCCTCGGACCTTCTCGCCGGCGCGATGGTCGGATGGCTCGCGACTGAGGCGGCGGCCCTCGCCTTTCCGCGCTGGATCGGCGACACCGCCGCGGCCGCGACAACCCGCCGCCCCCACCTCGACCCGCGCCTGCTCCACGCGGCGCTCTGGCTCGCCGCCCTGCTTGCACCCGCGGGCGTCGCGGTCGCACTCGGCGCCGGCGTGTCGAGAATCGACCGCGACGCCGCGCGGACGGAGGTCGCGGCGCTCTACGAGAGGTACCTCGGCCGGCCGCCCGATGAGCCGGGGCTGGCCGCGTACGCTTCCCAGCGCCTCGCCGGCCTGCCGCTGGTCGCCATCGCGCGCGACATCCTCGACAGCGACGAATCGCGGTCGCGGCTGGCGCCGCTCGCTCCGAACGAGCGCGTCGCGCAGGTATGTCGCCTTCTGCTTGGCCGCGAGCCGACGGCGACGGAACTGGCCCGCGATGCACCGCTGGTGGCCGACCTGTCGCGGCGGCGCGGCCGGCTCACGCACCTGCTGATGCGGCTGACCTGGGGCGAGGCGCCGCCATGACGACGCGCGACGCCCGCGCCGCGACGCCGGCGATGACCGTGCGCGGCGCGGCTTCATCTCCTCCGCCGCAGGCCGGCCGTCTACGATGGACGGCGAGCCGCCCCGCGGCCGCGCCTCGCCCCGATCCCGCGCAATGAGCGACTTCGTCCTTCCATTTCTCGGCGGCATGCTCGTGTGTGCGATCCTCGCCGTGCCGCTCGCACTCTTCATGCGCCGCGAACAGGAGCGCCGCGCCCGCCTCTCCAGGCGCCGCGCCGAGGATGCCGAACGCCTCGCCGAACTCGGCACCATGACCGGCGGCCTGGCGCACGAGATCAAGAACCCCCTCTCGACGCTGAGCCTCAACGCCCAACTCCTCGCTGAAGACGTCGCCGACCTCCCAGTCCCCGACGAGCAGCGCCGACGGATCATCCGCCGGACCGAATCGCTCCGCCGCGAGGCCGACCGCCTCAAGGGAATCCTCACCGACTTTCTCCAGTTCGCCGGGCGCATCCGCATCGATCCCGAGCCGCAGGACCTCAACGTGCTCATTGATGAACTCGTCGATTTCTTCCTTCCGCAGGCGCTGGCGGCGGGGGTGCGGCTGCGCGCGACGCCCGCGAAGCATCCGGCGGTCGCGCGCGTCGATTCAGCCCTGTTCAAGCAGGCGCTGCTCAACCTCCTCCTCAACGCCGTACAAGCGCTCGAATCGCTGCCGCCCGACGGTCCCGCTCGTGAACTCATGGTCCGCATCGAGCCGGCGACGCCGACGCGGACGCGGGGCGGCCAAGCCGACGCCGGAGCCATGCACGCCGTCCACGTCACCGACACCGGCCCGGGCATTTCGCCCGAGCACCTCGCCCGCATCTTCCAGCCGTACTTCTCGACCAAGAAGGGCGGCACCGGCCTGGGCCTGCCCACCGCCCGGCGCATCATCGAAGAGCACGGCGGAACGCTCGACGTCCACACCGAGCCGGGACGTGGAACAGACTTCATCCTCCGCCTGCCCGCCGCCGAGACCTCGGCCGAGCCGAAACGCCCCTGATGCGACGGCGCCGCACGCAGACGCCGCCGATTCACACGCGCCGGGGCACAGACGCGGCCGCGTCTGGCCGATAGCCAGAGCGTGGGACGCTCGACTTCGATGCACGATTCCTGGGGCTCGCCGACGGCTGGTTTTATCGGCCTCGTCTCCGGCTCCCTTGCCGGCGGCGGTATGTACGTCTGGCAAAAGAACGTCGAACTGACTGTCGCTACCTTCGTGATCGCGGGCTACACCGCCAGCCTCTGGCTCCACCTCAGCGCCACCGCCCGCCGCTTCGGCGACCACTACCGCGCCCTGAGGATGATGGAGATCAACCGCTGGCCGCTCCGCGTGCGGCGCCTGCTCGTCGATTTCACCTTCTGGTGGTCCCTGGCGTTCGGCCTGGCGGTGATCGGCGGGGCGGCGTGGTACGGCGGGCTGCGCCACCTTCCCACCCTCGCCGCCATCGAGGCCTGCTGGGCGGTTGTCACCCTGATTCTCAATTACGAGGTAACCGTCCTCGAACCCACGACGCGCTGCCGGCACTGCGGCTACCAGTTGATTGCCCACCTCGACCCCGCCGACGCCGCCCAGCGCGTCCGCTGCCCCGAATGCGGCCGCACCTGGAGCAAAAGCGACCTTTGCCTCATCCCCCCCGGCTTTCACGTCGTAACGACGGACCACACAAGCCGCGCGGCGTAATCGCACCGCCCCGGCCACTACCCGACATCCCATTGACACTTCCCGCACAGCGGCCGGACATCGGCGGGTCGCGGGAGAAAGGTGCGTCGATGTACGGAGTCTGTTTCAACTGGCGGCCTGATGGGGGACGTAGGATGGAAGTGCGGAGGCGAGGCCCGCGCTTCGCCGACGCGGTATCACGGGATGTGTGAAAAGGAGCAGATCATGCGATACCTGATGTTGACGATTGCAGTGTTAGCGACGACGACGGCGTTGTGGATCGCGGCGGCGCCGGGATGCGTGGCCGCGGCCGTGGCCGTCGGCGCGGCGGCGGGCGTCGGAACCGTCGTGTACGTGAACGGCGAACTCGACACGGTCGTCGAGGCCACGGTGGACCAGGCCTGGAAGGCCACGAACGCCGCGGTTGAGGATCTCGAATTCACGACCACCGAGACCAACAAGGATGCGCTCAGCGCCGAGCATGTCTCGCGCACGGCGCAGGATAAGAAGATCCGGATCCGCCTTGACCACGAGACGGATACGACGACGCGCATCCGCATCCGGGTGGACACGTTCGGCAACGAGGATCTTTCCCGGACCATCCTGGACAAGATCAAGGCGAACCTGTAGCGCAGGCAGCCTGCAGGGACGCGAGGCTGAGATTCTGGGAACGGGATGGTGCGGGCGATCGGCCCGCACCATCCTCGTTTTCGGGCCAGGCGCCGCGAAACAGGCACGGGAACGGGGGACGGTTCGCGGCGGAGCCGGGACGGAGGAAATGGCGGCCGTACAATCCCCAAGGAGGGATGAGGTCGCATGAGCAGTCTTCCGGCTATTTTCACGACGATGCTCATCGCGCTGCTGGCGCTGGTGCTCGGCGGCGTCGTTGCGTGGATGATTCTGCGACGCGCGGGGCGCGACGCGCCGGCGACGGTAACGGCCCACGTCATTGCCGAGCGGGTGCGCGCGGTGGGCAAACTCGTCGGGCTTGAGGTCATGTCCAAGGAGATCGTGACGCAGACGCGGGGCCTGTCGTGGCTGCCGCCCCTGCTGCTCAGCCCGGCGCGGCTGGCGATGATCTTCTGCTTCGAGAAGCAGTACTACGTGGATCTGGCGCGGCTGCGGCCGGAGGATGTCGAGCACCTCGGCGGCCGCGGCTATCGCATCACGCTGCCGCGGATCGAAGGCTCGCTGCGGCTGCTGGACGTGACGCCCTACGACATCCAGTCGGGCAAACTGCTTGGCCTGCTGGACGTGTTCCGTATGGATGCGCCGGCGCAGAAGGAACTGATGCAGCGGGCCCAGGAAGAAGCGCAGCACCTCTACGAGAAGCACGCGACGCGGTACGAGGAGGAGGCCAGGCGGGCGGTTGTTCGGCAGGTGGTCGGTCTGCTGCAGATGTTCGACATCGAGGTGGAGGCCGTGTTCGCGAGTCCAGCGGCTTCCGGGGCGCCGACGGGAGCGTCGACGGCGTCGCCACGGGCGGTCGCGGTTCCGGCCTGATGGGGCCTCCGACGGTCTCAGGGCGGCGGACGGCGAGAAAATACAGCCGAATGGCGACCTCCGGGGCGGTTTCCGCTTGCAAGCGCGCCGCGAATGCGGTATTCTGACATATCGGCCCGCTCCATGTGCGGGGCGATCGCGCCTGCCCCCGGCGATGCACAGCGCCGGATTGTGCGAGGCGCGGAAGCGCTGTCTGACCGCGGCCGCTTGCGCCGCACGAGGGAACTGATGCCAGCACCGAGCCGCATTCCAGCACGACGGGCCTTCACCCTGGTCGAACTGCTCGTGGTGATCTCGATCATCGCGCTGCTGCTGGGCCTGCTGCTGCCCGCGCTCTCGCGGGCGCGCGAGGCGAGCCGCAATTCGACCTGCCGCAACAACCTCCGCCAGGTGGGCGCGGCGATGGAACTCTACGCGAACGAAAACCGCGACATGTATCCGCGGGCGCTGCCGCTGGTCGATCCTTCCAACGCGCACCTGCCCTCGGAGTGGCAGGTTCCCTGGCCGCCGGACATCTGCCCGCTCTACTGGCAGTCAGGCTACGCTTCGATGGTGGTGCCCTATCTCGGCATTCCGGTGAAGGACCCGTTCGACTACGACGGGCTGCCGGCGCAGTTCGACGATCCGGAGTCGCCCAACCGCAATCCCTCGGCGAAGATCACGACGTTCTTCCGCTGCCCGAGCAACCGCATTCCGCGCGAGGACCTGAGCCAGCGCAAGTGCGGGTATCCGATCGACTACGGCCTGGCGAACTGGGCGAGTCAGGACCGGCGCGCCGACGTGCATCAGAACCGCCACTTCCTCGCCTCCGACATGACGTGGGGTCTTGGGTATGTGGACGGCAGCGACACGTCGGGACTGAACCCGGAAGCGGAACTCGCGGGCTGGTGGGTCCCCTTCATTCACAAGGGCGAGACGCTCAACATTCTCACGCCCGACGCGGCGGTCAATTCGATCAGCAAGAAGGTCTTCATCGAGCGGTACACGCTCAATCCCCCCGATGACGACCCGATCTGACCGGGGCGTCGGGGGATCTGCAGTCTGGTGGTTTCGGGCCGGGCCGCTGCTCGTGGGACGTTGTTCGGCGGCGGCGATTCGGCCCCGGTGTCTACTCAACCTCGAAGGAGAAACGGAACATGTCGGCACGACTGGGGGGTTCACTGGCGGGCGGCGCGGCGGTGCTGGGGCTGGCGGGCAGCGCGCTCGGCGCGGCGCAGGGGGTAACGCGATCGACGGTCATCGTCGAGGAGTTCACGGCCGAATGGTGCGGGCCGTGCTATGGCGGGTTCTACGCCATGGAGCGAATGCAGGACCGATGGGGCGACGCAGTCTCGCTGCTCACCTGGAGCATCGCCGACCGCTACACCCACGCCGACGCGACGCGCCGGCAGGGCGAGGTCGGCGTGAACGCCATTCCCTCCTTCCTCTTCCAGGGCACCTACTTCTACGTCGGCACGCCCTCGGATCCGACGATCGACAACGCCGTCCGCTCGTCGCAGGGGCTCGCCACGTCGGGCCAGGTCATCGCGCGGTGGAAACTCAAGCCCAACTCGATCGTCGGCGTGGGCATCAAGTTCCAGGCGGACCAGAATCTCTCCAACTATGAACTGCGCGTGCACATTCACGAGTCCAACTGGTACGTGCAGTGCAGCAACGGCCTGACGCACTACAACAACCACGTGCAGCAGGTGTTCTACGAGGCCCTGCCGGCGATGCAGGCGGGCGAGCAGTTCACCCTGATCCGCAACTACGATCTCTCGAGCAATCCGTGGATTCACAACATGGAAGAGGTCGGCGTCACGGTCTTCCTGCACGACCGGGCCAGCAACCGCAGCGTGAAGGCCGGGTGGGAGATCGGCGAAGTGAACCTCGGCGACCTCAACGGCGACCTGAACATCACGCAGCAGGACGCCGTCCTCTTCCAGCGCCAGATCGGCAAGCAGATCGGCCAGCCGGGCTTCAACCCCGCCGCCGACTGGGACCAGAACGGCATCATCAACCTCACCGACCGCGACCTCGCGCTCGAATACATCCGCAACGGCGGGATGCGCTGAGCGTCGTCGAAGCAGGGGCGATCATCGCCGGCGCGCGGCCGAACCCGCGCGCCGGCTGCGTTTTTCACGCCGCGCCCGATCGGGCGCGATGAGTCAGCCGTTTCGGTCGAGCGGTGAAGCGGCGCGATTGAACGCGTTCTCAACGGCGAGCATTCCTGGGCCGTAGCGCGCCACCGACCAGATGATCGCCAGCAGGACCACGTTGCGCAGAATGCTCCACCAGTTCACCGCGCCGCCGAGGAACTTGCCGAAGCAGGTGCATTCGACATCCAGGCCGCGGATGATGACCGTCAGCATGGCGAGGCAGAAGAGAATGAGCAGGGCCGCGATGACGCGCGCGGCGCCCCGCGCCCACAGGCCAAGGAGCAGCGCCGCCCCGCTCACCACTTCGAGCCAGGGCACGAAGAAGGTGACGAAGGGAATGAGGTCGTTATGCAGGAGGCGGAAGCCCTTCACCGAGCCGGCGAAGGTGTACGGGTCGATGCCGGCCGTGGTGATCGAATCGAGCCAGCCGAGTTTCGCCGCTCCGCTGAAGAGGAACAGCCCCGCCATCAGCCACCGGG
The DNA here is from genome assembly GCA_011525805.1 of Vicinamibacteraceae bacterium. GTDB lineage: Bacteria > Planctomycetota > Phycisphaerae > Phycisphaerales > UBA5793 > UBA5793. The sequence continues at coordinate 14,547 of WYBR01000129.1, read as the reverse complement.
CCGCGAGCAGGCCGGCGCGGGCGCCGGCGGAGGTCGAATTCGTCGAGCAGCACGCGCTGGTCAAGGGTCGCTCCCCAAAGTGGACTTCAGTTGCCCGCGTCGCCGGCGTCCGTAGGCAGTTGCGCCTCGATCCACCCCGGCAGCCCCGCCTCCATGATGAACACGCGCTCGAAGAGACGCTCGTGAATGAGCCGCGTGCGCACGAGGTGTGAGGAGTCGCAGTCGCCTCCGCTGCAGTAGACGACGATGATCGAATCCTTGGGCCAGAACTCCATGTCGTCGGGCAGGGTGCTGTTGACGAAGGACTGCGGCGTGATGTGGTAGGCCCCGGGCACGTGTGCCTTGAGGAAGTGCTCGCGCTCCCGGGCATCGATGAAAATGACCGTCGGGGGATCAGGCTCGTCGCTGAAGGGCAGGTTGTAGATGTTCAGCGCCTGCTCGACGGTGATCATCTCGCCGAGAGACGCGAGGCTGAATGGACCGGGCGCCGTCTGCTCGGCCGGAGGTTCGCCGACGCCGCCGTCGTTCGCGTTGCCGGCGCCGCCGTTCTCGCCGGGCGGTTCGTCGCCGACGTCACTCTTCGGCACAGAGGAGTGGGGCAGCGGATCAACCGCCGGGCTCGCGCCACCCTCCGCAGCGGTCGGGCGCTGGAGGTACGCTTCGATCATGCCGCGCTGGCTGTGCGTGCGCAGGTGCAGGCCCGCCGCCCCCGCCGCGATGGCGGCGAGGAGGGTGAACTGCATCGAGGCGCACTTGAGCGGGTTGCAGCACGGCACGCGATCGTCCCTTTCCCTCCAAACGCTCCAGGTCTGCGGCGCGATTACTTTCCGCCGGCCGTGTCGTCGCCGGTCGGACCGGTGACGGGCGAAGGCTGGCCGTCGGGCTTGTTGGCCGGCGGAACGATGATCGGACCGCGGCCGGCGGCGCGCACGCTGCCGAAGAACTTGATCTGCACTTCCTTCTCATCGGGCAGGTCCGTCGTCACCCAGATCGACCCGTTGAAGGCGCCGCGCTGCTCGGGCGCCTTGCCGGTCATGCGGATGAGCGGAACCTGCTTGCCGCCCACGTCGCCCATCTCGTGCGTGACGATGATGCCGGCGTCCGCCGCTTCGGTCTCGAGTCGCACGCCCGTGACGTTGAACGGCTTGTCGAGAAGGTTGAAGATGCGGACTTCGCGGGTGAACTCCTCGCCGACAGGAATGGTGCCGATGGAGATGATCTCGGGAGTCACCTGGAGTTGCCCGGCGATGTGGGCGTTGAGGTGATGCCGCACCATGTGCTCCATCGTGCCCTTGCCGTCGAGGCGGCTCAGTTCAGTCATGTAGGTGATCTGGCGGTCGAGGAATCCCCGCGGCGCCGTCGGCGCCACGTTGAAACGAACCGTGACGGCATGGACGGGCTTGCCCGCTTCGTTCGTTGTCTTTTCGCGCTTCACGATCTCGCTCGTCACGTGGGCGCCGCCGATCACGATCTCCTTGATGTTGAAGACCTCGCGCTCGGACGTGAGGGTGACCTCGCCGCTGCCGCCGTGGCCATGGACCAGCCGTCCGATGGAGACGGCGGGGACGGAGAGTTTCACCGCCTGCTGCACTTCGACGACGATGCCGAGTTTGCGCTCCGGCGCGCTCACGTCGTTGGATTTGACGGTGATGAACTTGTGATGCTTGCCGGGTCGGTCCTTGGGATCGAAGCGGACTTCGATGACTCCGCTCTCGCCCGGGAGGTAGTCGCGGATGTCCAGTTCGGGGACGGTGCATCCGCACTCGCTGTCGATCTGCGAGACGATGAGCATGTCGTTGCCGACGTTGGAGAAGCGGAACACGCAGGTGACGGTGCCGGTGTCGGGGACGACGCCGAAGTCGTGCGCCTCTTTCTCGATCTCGATCCGGGCGGCGCGGACGTTGGACATGTCGCCATCGGGGCCGGGTTGGGTGCGGCCGAAAAGTTGGCCGGAGGCCGTCGAGGAGGCGGCCAGCAGGCAAAGGGCCGCGGTGGAAGCGCACAGGCACGTCGAGATGGTCCGGTTCATATTGGTCTACCCCTTCTGGTACGCTCGAGGGCGTCTGATAAGCGTTGGCGCGGCCGGTCCCCCCACGGACCAGCCCGGTCAGAAACAGTAGACGCCCGACCCGGTTTCGGGCGTCATCACCTCAAGAAAATATCCGCCATCGGCGGCCCCGACATTCGCGGGATCGTGCGGATTGGCGCTCGCCGGGGGGTCTGGGCGGATCACTCATCCGGTCGCCGCCCCAAACTCCTCGCCGCTTAGAATGCCGGGCATGACGCTGATCGTGGACCTTCTCTATCTCGTGGCCGCCCTGATCAGCGCGCCGGTCTGGCTGACGCGCCGGATTCTCGCCGGGAAGGCGAAGACGGATTGGCCCGGCCGCTTGGGCTGCACGCCCGCCCTGCCTCCCTCCGACCGCCCCCGCCTGCTCGTTCACGCCGTGAGCGTCGGCGAGGTGAACGCGATCCGCGGGCTGGTCGAGCGCCTGGCGGCGGACTTCGACGTGGTCATCGCCTCCACGACCGACACCGGCATCGAGAGGGCCAGGGCGCTCTTCGGCCCGCGGCACGCCGTGGTCCGCTACCCCCTGGACTTCAGCCGCAGCGTGCACCGCTTCCTCGACGCCGTGCGCCCGGACGCCGTCGCCCTCGTCGAACTCGAAGTCTGGCCAAACTTCACGCGCGAGTGCGAACGACGAGGCATCGCGATGGCGATCGTCAACGGGCGACTCTCAACTCGGAGTTACCCGCGCTACCGCCGGTTCCGCCCGGTCATCCGGCCGTCGTTCCGGCGTCTCGATCTTGTCATCGCGCAGGATGAGACGATCGCGAAGCGCTTCATCGACCTCGGCGCCGAGCCGCATCGCGTCTGTGTCGTCGGGACGATGAAGTGGGACAACGCCGCCGCGGGAACGAGGGAAGTTGAAGCCGCGGCAGCGCGCCTCGCAGAGGCGCTGGGCATCGACCGCGGCCGGCCGATCATCGTCGCCGGTTCGACGGGTCCGGGCGAGGAGCGGCTGGTGCGCGACGCCGTCCCGTCCGGCGCGCAACTCATCGTCGCGCCTCGAAAGCCCGAGCGATTCGACGATGCGGCGCGGATTCTCGATCCGTGCGTGCGGCGTTCGGCGGAAGGGGGCGGCGGGGCGGGCGGTGCGGACCGGTTTCTACTCGACACCATCGGCGAACTCCGCGCCGCCTACGCCCTGGCCGATCTCGTGATCGTCGGCCGCACATTCAACAACCAACGCGGCAGCGACATGATGGAGCCGATCGCGCTGGGCAAGGCGGTGATCGTCGGCCCCGACGTCTCGAACTTCGAGAGCGTGGCGCGGGCGCTGCTCGACGGAGGCGGACTGGTGCAGGTCGAGGCGGCCGAACTCGCGCCCACCATCGAGCGCCTCCTCCGCGATGGCGGCGAGCGCGCTGCGATCGCCGGGCGCGGCCTCGCGGTCATCCGCGCCCGGCAGGGAACGGTCGAGGCGCACGCGGCGCTGCTGCGGCAACTGCTCGCGAAGTAGAATGCGGGGCGCGGCGGGGTTCCCCCCTCGCCGCTTCACCTGCCGGGCGGCGCGCCGAAGAGCCAGAGTTGCCGCACAGCGCTCTTCAGGACGCGGGCGGCCAGGCTGGCAGGCGCGGGCGCAGCAGGCGCGGAGGGCGCGCGGGCGGGCATCGGCGCCGGTCGGCGCTTCGCCGGCCGCCTGGTGATGTGCTCAAAGGGCCTGAGTTCCCCCGGCACGACCTTGAGGCCGCGGCGCTTCGCCTTGCCCACGGCGTAGTGCAGCGACTCGGCCATTCGCCGCTCGACCGCGGCCGTCACGTTCAGCCCACGCTGCCGCATCGCGTCGAGGGACCACCGCCACGCATGGTACTCTTCGAGGCAGCGGGGTGAGAACGTCCGAAAGCCGATGGCGTGATGTCCGACCTCGTGGAGGAAGATGGCGGCGCTCATCGGTCCGCGCGGGTAGGGGGCCTCGAGCAGGCGGCTCTCCCGGCCGTTGTGATAGCGCACGATCCAGGCGCAGCCCGTCATCGAGGTGCGCCAGCGCCGCACGCGCAGCCCGTACTCCCGCTTCATCTCCTCGACGAGCGCGTCGTAGCGATCCTGCATCGAAGGGCGCGCGGCCATCGTCGTGCGATGGTAGGGCGGCGCGGCGCCAAGCGTTCCACCGCGATCGTCTCTCGTGAACGCCTCCGACTTCGCGAAGCCGGTCGAAGTCACGTCAACGCCCCGAAGATGAAGTCGCGCCAGAGATACGACGCGGTCCAGGCGGCGGCCCAGAGGTAGCGCCCGCCGAACCAGAACACGACGACCAGCCCCAGCAGGCAGGCGCGATCAACCCCTTCGCGCGCGTAGAACCGGGCCGCCGCCGGCGAGAGTCCGGCGAGCACGCTCGATCCGTCCAGCGGCAGGAGGGGCAGCAGGTTGAGGAACATCAGCGCGAGGTTAAGAACTCCGCCGGCGATGAGGAAGGTGCGGGCGTGCGTCACGATCGCGGCGGAGTTCCTCGGCCCCGCCAGCGCATCGAGCGTGCCCAGGGCCGTCAGGGCGGCGAGCGCGAGCAGCAGGTTCATCGCCGGGCCGGCGGCGGCGACCTTCGCCTCGCCCAGACGACCTTCCACGAAGCGGCTGGGCGTGACGGGCATCTGCCCCCACGCAATGCCGATGAGGGCGAAGACCAGCAGCGAGATCGGCCCCATGTGGACGAGGGGGTTCATCGTCATGTGGCCGAGCGCGACGGGCGTGTCGTCACCCTGCGCGATCGCCGTCCAGCCGTGCGCCAGTTCGTGCAGGCAGATCGAGAAAATGACCCAGAAGACCCAACTGAAGAGGTAGACGTAGCCCGCGGCCTGCAGCGCTTGCTGGACCCACCATTCGCCCATCGCGGGCATCATACGCGCGGCGGCTCGCGGGAGGTTTGCGTCGTCCGGGGTCGCCGCCATGCGGAGCGCCGGCGGGGTGTCGTCCAAGATTGTGGCACTTGCGACGTCCGAGGCGGCGGACGGGTTGCGGCGATCATGCCTTCCACTTCGCGCGCGGCTTTCGCCCCGGCGGGGCGCGCGAATGGAGCCGCGGGTGCAGCGAGCCGAGGCGCAGCCTGGCGAGCGGAACCCGTGGTCAACGGCGGGCAGAGATTTCACCGCCCCGAAGGGTCGGCGGAGGCGTGCGACGTTCTTCGGCGAGCGACGCTTGAACAAATCGCACACTTGCTCATCGCACACTTCCATCGCCCCTCTCGGGGCGATTAGAAGATTTAGAGCGCTCTCTTCCACGGGTTCCGCTTGCTGCGCTTCGCTCCACCCGTGGCTACATTCGCTGGCCCCGTCGGGGCCCGAAACGCAGCCGGCTGTCGCCGGCCGCTCGCCGACCACGATCCCGAATGACGCGCCGTCAAATAGTGCGTCGCAAGTGCCACAAACCTGGACTACACCCGCGCCGGCTCGCCCTGCCGCAGGATTGACGGCGCGGCCCTATCATTGCCACCTCGACCATGAGCCAGCGCGACTACTACGACGTCCTCGGCGTTGAGCGAAACGCCTCCGCGGATGAGATCAAGAAGGCCCATCGTCGGCTGGTGCGGCAGTGGCATCCGGACCGCAACAAGTCGCCGGACGCCGCGCAGCGCTTCGCCGAGATCCAGGAAGCCTACGACCACCTCTCCGACCCCGAGAAGCGCAAGAACTACGACCGCTTCGGCCACACTCGCGGCCCGGCGGGCTTCGGCGGCGCCGGGACCGGGCGCCCCCACACCTGGACCTCGAGCGGCGGGCCGGGAGGCTTCGACGCCGAGGGATTCGACTTCGGCTCCGGAGGCGACGTCGGCAGCATCTTCGAGGAACTCTTCGGCCGCTCGCGCCGCGGCGGCGCCGGCCGGGGTCGCGGCGCACGCCCCGCCGCGCCCGCCCTGCGCGGCGAGGACATCCCTCACTCCATCGACGTCACTTTCGACACTGCCCTGCGCGGCGGCAAGGAGTCGCTGCGCCTCATGCGCGGCAGTGAGACCGAGACCATCGAGATCACCATCCCCCCCGGCATCAACGACGGCGCCAAACTCCGCCTGCGCGGCAAGGGCCAGCCCTCGCCCGCCGGCGGCGAGCATGGCGATCTCATCCTCACGATCCACGTCGGCAAGCATCCGTGGTACCGCCGCGAGGGCTTGGATGTCTCTCTCGATCTGCCCATCACCATCGCCGAGGCGGTGTCGGGCGCGACGGTGCAGGTTCCTACGCCGCACGGCCCGGTGTCGCTCAAGGTGCCCGCAGGCGCGAACTCGGGTCAGAAACTCCGCCTCTCGGGGCGGGGGGCAAAGACCAGCGACGGCAAGAGCGGCGACTTCTACGCCGTAGTCCAGGTCCAGACGCCGCGCGACCTGTCGGCCGAAGATCGCGCCTTCATCGCCGGCCTGGCGGAGCGCCTGCCGAGCCCGCGCCGCGGACAGCCGTGGGAGTAAAGGCGCATGGTGAGCATCGATCGCTGGATCGGCTCACAGCGCAGTCGATCCTCCCTCCATCGTTGCGGCCCGATGGGGTGCGTCACGTGCCGTTTCCTTCAGAGCCCGCGCACGCGGATGTAGATCAACCCCGCGATCGCGCCGACGAGGTCGGCGCAGAGGTCCAGCGCCGTGTTCTCGTACCCGCCGACGCCCGAGTCCGGCACGATCTCGGCGGCGATGAACTCGACGACTTCGTTCAGCGCGCCCATGCCCAGGCCCGCCATTATCAGCACGAAGCCGATTGCGACGCGATGCGCCGCCGGTTCGCGCAGCGCCCGCGCGAGCAGCGATTGAGCCACGAGCGTACAGGCGCCAAAGCCCCACACGTGTACGACCTGGTCGTAACGGAGAATCTCGTACGCGTCGGTCAGGCGAACGAGGATGACGTCATAGAGCCGTCCGTCGCCGACGGGCACGCCGCCGCCGGCGAGATGCATGGCGGACCAGACGGTCAGGCCGATGAGGGCGTCGAAGGAGTAGCCCACCTTCCGCACGCTGGCGGCCACGACGCCGAGCAGAACGACAATCACGGCGACGTACAGGATGAACTCGTAATTGCGCCGGCCGATGAAGAGCACCCCGAACCCGCCGATCAACGCAAGGTTGACGAGCAGGAGGATGATGTGGCGCCGTTCCATGGTGGTGGTCCCACAAGAGAGTAGGGCGGATGGGCGCAATGGCGCTCGGTGCCATGTTTCGCCGCTCTGGGCGAAGCATGGCGAGAGTGCAAACGCCGACGTATCGCGTCTCACGACCAGGCCGAAGCGCCGGCGAGGACGAGCATCCTTGCCCTTCGCACTGCACTGTCGCTCAGAGCCGCGAGCGTGCAGTGGCACCCCACGAGAGCCCTTGCCCGCTCGACATGCATCGACTCCAGAGCGGGTCAATGCATGGCACCACCAATCGAGCGCCCTGGCCCGCCGCCATGCATCGACCCCAGAGCGGGTCAATGCATGGCACCATCTCTGAACTCCGCCGCGCGGTGCCATGCTTCGCGGGCCTGAGTGAAGAGGACGGAAAGGGCCCCTCCGTGACTTTTCCTACGCCACCTTCGCCCGCGCGGCGATCTGGTCGCTGCGGCCTTCGCGCAGCGCGATGTTCTGCAGACCGTTCACCGCCGCGAGGCGGTAGGTCTCGCTCAGAGTCGGGTAATTGAACACGGCGTGGACGAAGCGGTCGATGGTGCGATCACTCGCGGTCGACCCGAGCACCATCTGCGCGATGTGGATGAGTTCGGTCGCCTCGTCTCCGATGATCTGCGCGCCGAGCAGTTGCCGGCTCGGGTACTCGAAGACGATCTTGACGAAGCCGACGTTGGGGAGATTGTCGGCTTCGAGGATGCGCCCGCGCGCCGTGAGGGCGAGCGCGGCGCGGCCGATCATCACGTCGCGCCCGGCCTTTCGCGCCTCCGCCTCGGTGAGGCCGACGGTCCCGATGGGGGGGATGGTGTACAGGCCGATGGGGATGATGTTGGAGATGGCCTTCTTGTAGTCAAGGCCGAACATCCGGCACGCCGCCACCCGTCCCTGCTCCATCGAAGTCGACGCCAGCGCCGGAAAGCCGATCACGTCGCCCGCGGCATAGACGCCCGGGCACGAGGTCTCGTACGTCTCGTCCACGGTGAGATAGCCGCGGGCGTTGGGCTCGACGCCAATGTTCTCAAGGCCGAGGTTCTCGGTGTTTCCGCAGCGGCCGGCGGCGTAGAGGACGTGCGAGGAATCGACGGCGGTGCCGTCGGCGAGGATGACGCGGACGTCGCCCTCGCCCTCGGGCGCGATGATTCGCTTGACGGCGCGGCCCGTCTCGATGCGGATGCCCGCCGCCTCCATCGTCTTGAGCAGCGCCGCGCGAATCTCATCGTCCAGGAAGCCGAGCACGACTTCACGCGGCTCGATGAGCGCGACGTTGACGCCCAATTCGCCGAAGACGCACGCGTACTCGCACCCGATCACGCCTCCGCCCACGATCGTGAGCGAGTCGGGCAGGTAGTCGAGCCGCAGCAGGCCGTCGGAATCGACGATTCGCGGATGCTCGTAGCCGAGGGACTTGAGGTCGGTGGGCCGGCTGCCGGTGGCGATGAGGATGTGCTCGGTGCGCAGGTCGTGGGTGGCGCCGTCATTGCGCGTGATGCGCACGGTGTGAGGGTCGACGATGACGCCCCGGCCGCTGATCACGTCAATCGCATGGCGGTCGATGGCCGACTCGATGCGGTCGTGCTCAACCTGCTGAACGGCGAGCATCCGCGCCATGAGCGAGAGGATCGAGACGCCCCGATCCACCTTCAGGCTGATGCCGGGCACCGACCGGCGGCGCACGGCGGAGAGGAGCAGGGCGGTCTCGCGCAGCGTCTTCGAGGGGATGGTGCCCGTGTTGACCATGGCGCCGCCCGGCCGGGCTTCGTACTCGACGACCGCGACGCGGCGCTTGAAGTAGGCGGCCTGGGTGGCGGCCTTCTCGCCCGCCGGGCCGCAACCGATACAGACGAGGTCGTAGTGCACCATGATCCCGTTATCGGTCAGCCGGGCGGCGCAGTTAAGCCCCCGTGGCCCTCCAGCCTCGCCCGAATCTCCCCGAGCCACTTCGGCGCCAGAACGCGGGCGTCCGCCAGCGCCCGTCGCGGCCACTTCCACGCGATCCATCCCGCGAGGAGCAGACACAACGGCGGCTGCCAGTACCAGGAGTGCACCTTCACGAACAACTCCGTGCTCCATGGGCCGACGGCCATGAACGCCACGTTCGCCAGCACGAGCAGGAGAATCGGACGCCGATGCACCTCCAGGTCGAAGACGACTCGGCGCTTGGCGCCTTGCGAACCTTCCTCGATGCGCCCCACGAGGTCGGTGACGACGGGATGCGAGGGCAGCGCCATTCGGAACGTCGACTCACCCGACCACGCGACCTCGGGCAGCCGGCCGCGCCGATTGCCCTCGGAGAGGCGGTGTCGAATCGAATCTCGGGGGAGCGCGGTTTCGATGGTTCCGACGCGCGCGGAGTCACTGGACCGGGGATGTGAGTCGCTGCTCATGCTCGCTGTCGCCTCCCCCCGGTCAGCCAAGGATAGCCCCGCCGCCGACGCCGCGCTCCCGCGCCATCGCCAGGGGGAGTAGTCCAAGATTGTGGCACATGCGACGTCCGAGGCGGCGGACGAGTTGCGGCCTTCATCCATTTCGCTTCGCGCGCGGCTTTCGCCCCGGCGGGGCGCGCGAGCGGAGCCACGGGTGCAGCGAGCCGAGGCGCTGCCTGGCGAGCGGAACCCGTGGTCAGCGGCGCGCAGAGATTTCACCGCCCCGAAGGGTCGGCGGAGGCCTGCGACGTTCTTTGGCGAACGGCGCTGGAATGAATCGCACACTTGCTCATCGCACACTTCCATCGCCCCTCCCGGGGCGATTAGAAGATTCAGAGCGCTCTCTCCACGGGTTCCGCTCGCTGCGCGTCGCTGCACCCGTGGCTACATTCGTTGGCCCCCCGGGGCCGTGAACGCAACCGGCTGTCGCCGGCTGCTCGCCGACCATGATCCCGAGTGACGCGCCGTCAAGCCCTGCATCGCAGCTGCCACAAACGTGGACTACACCCATCGCCATGCCGCCGCGCCCTCTCGCCATCGACGCGCAGCGCATGCGCCGCAGCGCCAGCCTAGCGTTTGCCATGCCCCGCAATGACGAGGTCGTCTTTGAGTCGATCCCGGAGGATCCCTGCGCGCTGCTGGCGCAGTGGTTCGACTTCGCGCAGCGCGAGTCGGGCCAGCCGAACTGGAACGTGCTCTACCTCGCCACGGTCGATGCGCAGGGCCGGCCGAGCGTGCGACCCGTCCTGCACAAATACTACGACGCCGCGACGGGGCGGCTGACGTTCTTCACCAACTACCGCAGCCGCAAGGCCCGCGAGATGGAGGCGAATCCGAACGTCGCCGCGACGATGCACTGGGACCGGCTCGACCGAGTCGTGCGCCTCGATGGCGTGGTCGAAAAGGCGAGCGCCGAAGTCTCGGACCGCTACTTCGCCACGCGCAGCCGCGAGAGCCAGTTGGGGGCCTGGGCGAGCGACCAGAGCGCGGACCTGCCCGACTGGGAAACGCTGCTCGAGCGCGTCTTCGAGGCGGGGGCTCGCTTCGCGGGTGGCCCGGTCCCGCGACCGCCGCACTGGGGCGGCTACGTCCTCACTCCGCGCACGATCGAGTTCTGGGTCGGCCGCACCAGCCGCATTCACGAGCGCGTCATCTACGAGCGAAGCGCGGTGGGATGGACGCCGCGAAGGGTGTATCCGTAGCGCCGCCTCCGCATGGTCTGTCTTAATCGCGGCGATTGCCCGCCAACCGCGATAACCAACCAGGCCGAAGCGCAAGCGAGGACGCGAGGAGCGAAGCGACGAGAGAATCGCTAAGAGACTGTTTCACAACGGTGGGACAGGCGTCTCGCCCGTCCAAACCGAACGGGCCAGAGGCCCGTTCCACCACTTCGACGTCAGTTGTGAAACAAATGCTAAGGCACTCGTCCGCGCTCGCGCGTGGGGATCGGATACGGGCGCCACGCATCGTCCCGCGTGGGGCGATGTGTGTGAAGGGCAGGGGGATTCGTTCTCGCTGGCGCCTCGGCCTCGTCTCAAGGCGCGACGCGGCGACGCTTGTGCGCCAAGCGATCTACTTCTCGTAGAGCGGCTTGTCTTCGCTCAGGTCGGGGGCGCGGCGCGGCGGCAGTTCGAGCCAGGGAGGCATGTTGCCGAAGAAGCCGTTGCGCAGGCCGTCTTCCGCGTACTCCGGCGCTTCGCGGTAGGTCAGTTCCCAGCGCCGGCAGTTCACCGGGGGCACGGCGACGGCGGAGCGGAGTTTGCCGTAACGCGTCCCGTTCTGGAAGATCTGGTATTCGAGCCGGTCGGGCCGCTCGATGCGGTCTGGCCCGCCGCCCTCGATGAACCGCGTGACCATCTGGTAGCCCACGGGGATGTCCTGCGTCCACACCTCTTCACCGCTGCGCGTGTCCACGAGCGTGAGCGTCGCCGGCAGAAACTCGGTGCTCCGCCACGTCTCGGAGGAGCCTTTCCAGCCCTGCCCGCCGGGGCGATAGCCGCAGCCCGCACCGGCGGCGAGCGACACAGCGGCGGCAAGCAGCAGGCGGCGCCGGCTCGTCTTCCTCTGTCTCATCGCGTTCATGGGAGAGTCCTCGTGGCCCGGCCGCGGGCGCGGGCAATCGTAGGGCGCCACCGTGCTACTTTCGGACCTGCTGACCGGGGGGCTTGAATCACGGCACTCATTCTCCGCGTGATCGCCGTGTGCCGGATGAGGCGACCATGACCCGGCCCGCCACGAAGGACGCCGCACGCGCCAATGGGTCCAGCGCCCTCACCGCGCCAGGGCTGTCGGAAGGCCCGGAGAGGCGATCGAGACCGCGGGCGACTCAGCCGTGGCGGTCGAGGTGCTCGGCACGAAAGGGCGCAGCCAGCGGGCCGACACCTCCTCCGGCCGCAGGCCCGGCCGCGCGTGCTGCGCCGCCGCCGCGATCAGCCCCGCAAAAAGCGGGTTGGGTTGCAGCGGCCGGCTCGTCAACTCCGGATGAAACTGCCCGCCGATGAAGTACGGATGATCCTCATGCCGCAACTCCAGCACCTGCATGATCGGATGCTTTGGATGCCGGCCGCAGAAGATCATCCCCGCCGCCTGGAATCGATCGACGTACTTCGGCTCAACCTCGTAGCGGTGGCGGAAGCGCTCGCGCACGAAGACGGCTTGAGACTTGAGACCTGGGGTCTGAGATCCCGCCGCGCGGCGCTGCGGGCTGTCGGCGTAGAGAAACGCCGCGAGCGTGTCCGGCTCAATCACCACTTCCTGACCGCCCAGCCGCATCGTCCCGCCGAGGCCCTCGATCTGCTTCTGCTCGGGCAACTCGCTGATGACCGCATCGGCGCAGTTCGCGTCGAACTCCGTCGAGTTCGCGCCGCTCAGGCCCAGGACATTCCGCGCATACTCGATCACCGCCACCTGGAAGCCGAGGCAGATCCCCATGTAGGGAATGTGATTCTCGCGGCAGTGTCGGGCGCAGGCGATCTTGCCCTCGACGCCGCGGGCGCCGAACCCGCCGGGCACGATGATGCCGTTGACCCCCTTCATCGCCCCGGCCACGTTCTTCTCGCTGATCTCCGTCGTGTCGATCCACTTCACGTCGATCTCGGCCGAGAGTTCGGCGCTGCAATGCTCCAGGGCCTTGTCGATCGAGGCGTAGGCGTCCCGCAGCGCGGCGTATTTGCCGGTGATGCCGATCGTCACCTTGTGCTTCTTGGGGCGCGTCAGCGACGCGACGAACCCGCCCCACTTCTCGCGAGCCGCGTCTTCGGTCACCTGGTTCACCCGGTCGTGCAGGTTCAGGATCGACAGCACCTGCCGGTCCAGCCCCTGCGCCCGCAGCGCATCGGGGATGACGTAGATCGACTCGCGATCGTGCATCGAGAACGTGCGGTTGAGCGGCACATTGGAGAACATCGCAATCTTCTGCCGCACTGTGTTCGTCACGGGGTTCTTGGCGCGGCAGGCGACGATGTGCGGCTGAATGCCGACCTCGAGCAATCGCTTGATGCCCAATTGGGCTGCCTTGGACTTCTGCTCGCCGAGGATCTCCGGCTCGATCACGTAGGTGAGCGCCACGAAGCACACGCTGCCGGGGCCTTCCTCAAACGCCAGTTCGCGCAGGGCTTCGATGTAGAAGCCGTTCTCAAAGTCGCCCGCCGTCCCGCCGACTTCGACGAAGACGACATCCGCCGGCCCGCCGACAACTCCCTCCCCCGGCTCTGCGGGGGAGGGCCGGGGTGGGGGTGCGGCGGAGGGCCGGGGTGGAGGCGAGGACGCGGCCGGGGGCGGCGCGCCCGTCATCGCCAGTTGCCGCAGCAGCCGCTTCACCTCGCCCGTCACGTGCGGGATCATCTGCACGTCGCGGCCGAGGTACCCTCCCAGCCGCTCGCGCTCCAGAACCGTCGAGTAGATGCGCCCCGCGGTGGTGAAGTTGGCCAGGGAGAGGTTCTGATCGAGGATGCGTTCGTACGTGCCCAGGTCCATGTCGCACTCGGTGCCGTCGTCGAGGACGAAGACTTCGCCGTGGCGATAGGGGTTGAGCGTGCCCGCGTCGATGTTGAGGTAGCCCTCGAGTTTGATCGGGGCGACCGACAAGCCCTTGTCCTTGAGGAGTTTGGCGATTGACGACGAGAAGATGCCCTTGCCCAGCCCGGACATGACCGTGCCGAACACGGCCACGTAGCGGTGCCGGCCGGGCAGATAGCCCTTGGGCACGGGCGAGTAGTACTCAGTCGTCTCCTCCGGCGCGCCAAACTGGGCGAGGAGCGCAGGGTTCGTATGCGGGCTGCGAGCAGTCGATCGGTCGGGCATGGGATAGTGTAACCGCCAAAGCCGAGCGGGCGAGTGGACAAGCGGGGAGCCCGACGCGCGGGCAAGGGAGGATCAAACGAGCCTGAAGCGTGAGCGAGGGAGGATCAACGAGCCCGACGCGCGAGCAAGGGAGGATCGAAGGTGTCGCACCCGCCACAAGGCCATGCGCATCGCCGAATGGTGCAGAAGCAGCCGCTCACTGTACTGGTGCCCACCTGCCTATTGACCTCTGCGCGGATATAGACGCTAGTGGTCATAGGGGAAGTTTCGCGTGATCGAAGGCAGACGCGAGCAGGTTGGGCGAGCAGCGCTGGCGGATGAGCGAGCGGCGGACGCGGCCGCGCAGGTCGTCGCGGTCGGCGGGGACGAAGTTGGCCAGGTCCACGCGTTTGCCGTTGTTCCACAACTGCTCGGCCGGGTTGAGCTCGGGCGCATAGGGCGGCAGCCATTCGATCATCACGCGCGGCGCATCGGGCGGGCGACCGGCGAGCCAGCGCTTCACGGCGGCTTTGTGAACATTGAGCCGGTCCTGCACGACGATCAGCGGTCCTTGCACGTGCCGGTCGAGCAGGCGCAGGAACTCCGTCGCCTGCGGCGTGCGGATGTTGCTGGCGTGGATGCGGAAGAGGGCCGCGAGCCGGTGACGCTGTGCGGGCCGGTCCCGCGTGCGCCAGGCTGCGGCCG
>WYBR01000128.1 GCA_011525805.1 Vicinamibacteraceae bacterium | reverse complement strand
TGCCCTGGCCCAACAGAACCGCCGCCCGCAGTCGCCGCGCCTCCAGCTCCGCCGGTGATCCTTTGGTTCGCATGCCAGTACATCGGCATAATCGCTCAATCATCTATAACTGCGCAGAGATCAATAAAGTCAACAACTCGAGGAGAGCGGCTGCAATTGCCACTCGACAACGGACCCCACGGTGCTGCCTTTGTCTTGTCCCTGGACGAGCGGGGATACGCCGAGGGGTTTGACCATAATGATGAGTTCAGACAACATCGACAAGATCTACCTGGCGATTCTCCCACCCTCGTCGACTGGCCCCCGCCGCCCGAGCACAACTGAATAGCGCCGTGGCCCTTCCCCATCCGCCTATCCTCCCCCGCCATGTCCCACACTGATCGGGCGACATTTCGGGCGCTGGCTGGGGGCGGCGGGTTGGTGCCGATGGTGCGGCGGATCTTCTCGGATCAACTCACCCCCGTGCTCGCCTATCGCCGCCTCGTCGCCGCGGATGAGCGAGCGGCCCCGAGTTTCCTGCTCGAATCGGTCGAGAACGGCGACAAGCAGGGGCGGTACTCCTTCATCGGCGCCCAGCCGAGCGTTGAGGTCATCGCTCACCAGCACGAGGTGACGATCGACGATCACGCAAGCGGCGAGCGGCGCGTCGAGCGGCTCGACGATCCGCTCGATGTGCCGCGGGCCATCACGGCGAAACTGCGGCCGGTGATGAGCCGGTCCCTGCCGCGCGCGTTCTGCGGCGGGTGGGTCGGCTATGCGGGCTACGACACGGTGCGCTACGCCGAGGAGGGCAAACTGCCCTTCGACGCGGCCCCGCGCGACGATCGCGGCCTGCCGGATGTCCACCTGGGCCTTTACGAGACGGTCGCGGTCTTCGACCATGCGCGCAAGATGGTCTACGCGGTCCATTGGGTGCGCGTGGAACAAGAGCAAGCCCTGACTCATCACAGAGACACAGAGAGCGCAGAGAGGGCAGACAAGGCCAACCCCCAAGGCTCCAGGACTCAAAGAGGTGCAGGACAGGGTTCTGAATCGAATCCTGAATCTCCCTCTGTGCCCTCTGTGCCCTCCGTGGTGAATGAGGATCGGATCGACGCGGCGTATGCGCGCGGCGCGGCGGCGCTGGACCGGTTTGTGCAGCGGTTGCAGACGCACAGCGTGCCGTTGCCGGCCGGGTCGATCGATCTCGATCTCGCGTCGCGCGGCCGCGAGTCGATGCGCGCGAACATGACGCGGGCGCAGTTCGAGGCGGCGGTGAACCGCGCCCGGGAGTACATCCTCGCCGGCGACATCTTCCAGGTCGTGCTCAGCCAGCGCTTCGAGCGCACGACGACGGCCGACCCGTTTGAAATCTATCGCGCGCTGCGGATTGTCAATCCGAGTCCATACATGATCTACCTGCAGGCGCGCGGCTCGATCCTCGTGGCGTCGAGCCCCGAAATCCTCTGCCGTGTACACGATCGGTGCGTCGTCAACCGCCCCCTTGCGGGCACGCGGCGGCGGGGGGCGACGGAAGCGGAGGATGCGAACCTGGCGCGCGAACTGCTCGCCGATGAGAAGGAGCGGGCCGAGCACATCATGCTCGTCGATCTCGGCCGCAACGATATCGGCCGCGTCGCGCAGCCCGGCAGCGTGCGCATCGACCGGATGATGGAGATCGAGCGCTACAGCCACGTGATGCACATTTCCTCGACGGTGACGGGCGTGCTGGCGGCTGGGCTGGATTCGTGGGCGGCGCTGCGCGCGGCGTTGCCGGTGGGGACGGTCAGCGGCGCGCCGAAGGTGCGGGCGATGCAGATCATCGATGAGTTGGAGCCGACGCGCCGCGGGCCGTATGGCGGCGGCATCGGCGTCGTGTCGTTTGATGATCAGATGGATATCGCGCTGGCGCTGCGGACGATGGTCGTGCCGGTCGAGGCGCATCAGAAGGATCGCTGGACCATCCACCTCCAGGCCGGCGCGGGGATCGTCGCCGACTCGCAGCCGACCGCGGAGTATGAAGAGACGGTGAGCAAGGCCGCGGCCCTGGCGCGGGCAATCGACCTGGCCGAGGCGGCTTTTGGAAGCGGGGGTCAAGACACTGAGCAGACAAGGCAGTGAGGCAACCCCACCTTGGTGATGGGCGCTTGACTCGGCGATCCAACTTACCTATACCACTCCACGGTGGCAAGCGCTTCCAGCAGGCGATCGGAGTGACGACATGTCGGAACCGCTCAACGTCAAGAGTTTCGGAGCCACCGGGGACGGCCAGACGGACGATACCGCCGCGTTTGTGGCCGCGATCGATGCTGCAATCAACGGCAGGTCCACAAGTCTCCCCGTCATTGCCCCGAACACAGCCCTGTACGTGCCTTCCGGCACGTACCTTGTCGATGCCTTGGAGGCCCTCTGCGAAAGCGGCCAGTCGTTCAGCATCTTCGGCGACAGCGCCGGTTCGTCCATCCTGAAACTGCGAACCGGCGGCCAGGCGCCGGGTGTCGGACCGATCCTCCATGTCGGCTCGGAAGTGGGATCAGAGATCTCCATCACCAACGCAAGCGTCAGATTTCTCCAATTTGACGGCAGTAGAAACTCGGCTGCGACACCGCCGACAGAGGGCTACGCGCTCCTTTCGCTCTGGAATCTGCGCTATGCTCAGATCGATCATCTTCGGATTCACTCAAGCAAGTCCCGCGGACTTGACCTTGGAGGCGACGAACGGCAAAGCGATCATGGCGCGACCAGCAGCCATGTGACCGTCGACAACATTGTGTTCACGACGTGTAATGATCTGGCGCTTCGCGTCATCGACTCCAAGTTCGCCTCCTACTCCAACCTGCATTTCAACAATACTCAAGGCGATGGATTCTCCGTTTCCAGCACGACCGCTTTTCAATCCGCCGCGCACTCGCTGCTCTCGAACATCATCTTCAACGACATGTTTGATGAGAGCGCGCAAGTCGCGCGCGAATGCCTCATAATCAATTCGGCCAGCCGCATTGTCGTGTCTGGCCTGACGGCGCTCGTCGCATCTCGCGGCATACACATAGTTGGGCCGTGCGTGCATTGCACTTTTGCAAACATTGCGCTTCGGCAGTGCAATGAAGGAATCTTGGCCGAAGCCCTTTGGAACGGCAGCGCCTGGGAAATACCGGTGGCCCTTTCGATATCTGATATCGTGATACTCGGAGGAACTACCAGCGCACCGCTCAACGGCATCATTCTGCGGGGGGTCTCGGATTCGGTTGTCTCAAATGTCAATATGCGCGTACTTGATCGCGATGAGTCGGGGGAGGACTTTAGTAAGGCGATCTGGCTCCAGTCCGCGATCAACGAAACGGCATCAAGACACACCAGCGAGATACTCTTCGTGAACCTCAATTTGGAAGCGTGTACGCAGGCCCTACGAATCGACGACAGCAGCAATAAGATTCGAGTATCCAACGCTAAAATCATGAACGGCTTCGTTCCGAGCCAGCCCGACCTTTGGTGCAAAGACAGTACCCGTGACTGCATCATTGAGTTAAAGGGATCGCGAGATCAAGGCGCACTCTCGATCGTCCTCGGCCACGTCTCAAATTTCCACTTTTTCAATCACGAGAATCTGACGCTGCCGAGCCACCTCGACGTGCCGGGAGAGATGTACGCGAACAACAGCCTTTTTGTCGTGTGGGATGATCCCGTTCAAGTCGGCAATGATCTTGAATTGCGAGGCGTTCTGCACCGATTCCGTTCCTCATGGGGTACCGACCCGGCGGGTACCGCTGCCGTTGCCGCACAAGTCCCCGTCCAGATAAGACTCGCTGCCCAGGGCAAGGTGGCCGAGAATGGCAGCATGTTCATAATCAAGTCCGTATTGCAGGGGTCGCTGCTCGATCCCGCAAGTGCGCCCGCGAACACCGCGACCGCCGTGATTCGAACGGATGCGAGCGGAATACTGAAGTTCACCGTGGGGCTGTCCGGCGGGCAGGGCGGCAGTGTGGATGTGGTGGTCGCTTCGAGCTTCGTTTCGCCGGTAATCATAACTGATCCCTTCGGCCCGCTCACTATTCAGTTGCCGTAGGCAGATCCTTCCGCGCACATGCCCGAGTCGATGCGGCTCTGCGTGATACTACGCATGCTCTTTACGTTCACAGCCCGGCACCTCTCCGAACCGCGCGGCAAGGCGCATCCGGTCACCGTGCGCCATCCCGAGGTACTGCGGCATCTCTGGCCGGGCACGGACGTCGGGATCTGGTCTTGGGGCACCGGACGGGGCGGGAGATCCGCCACCCACCGTTTTCGCCGTGAGGGGCGCGCCCCCCGCGCCGGGTCGGGCGTAACATCCGTCATGCGGCGCGTCGAAGCGTCGGCCCCTGCGGCGCGGCATGAAAGCCGTCAGGAGCATCAGCCATGCACAGCGCTTTCCCCGGCGACGTCCGATTGACTGGCCCGCGCGCCCTGCCGGCGCTGTGCGCCTTCGCCGCCGCGATGCTTTCGGGTTTTCCTCGCGCCTCGGGCGCGCAGACGGCCGAAGCCGCACCGGGCGGGGTCGAGGAGATCACCCTCGCCGCCGAAGCCATTGTGCATGATGAGGGGTTGGCTTACCGGACAAACATTCCGCTGGTGCGGCCCAATGAACGCGACGACGGCGGACGATCTCTCTCCCGGCTTTTCGAGGACGATGTCGAACTCGGCCCGCGCGGCATGCCTCATGCGAAGATCAGGGCGGAAGGGAGAGGCGCGTTCTCCCATTGGGGGGAGACCTTGTATTTTTCAAGCAGCGACGGCAGCGACCCGCGAACGAATGGACGACGGTATGTGCTCGTTTTCGGCGATGAGCCGCCGCCGCTCACAGTGCTGCACCGCGTTGACCTTGCCCAGGTGGTGCTCGACACGGGGCACAGTTGGCGCTTTCCGCTGCCCGAGATGTTCCACCCGTGGATTGATGACGCAGCGATGCCCGGAATGTCGCGGCTGATACTCCTCGAAGACGGGCGTCCACTGGCGACGCCTCACGCGTTGCACAGCCATATCCGGGAGCGCGGCTTTGGCGCGTATTCACACTGGCGGAAGGCCTTGCACTTCTCGACCAGCGACAACAGCGATCCGCGCGAGAACGGACGGCGCTACGAGATCGCGCTGGCGCCGCCGCCTGATCATTCCTTCGTGGACTCCCGCGTGCCCCACGGACCCATCGTCGATGATTCGCTGCCGCCGGCGACACTGCGCGTGCTTGATGATTCACCGGGCATGGCCGGCGGCTACTGGCGCTTCGAGGTGATTGATCCTGATCCCGCGCTGCTGTATTACTGGGAGGTTGATGTCGAGCCGACATTCGACAGCGCGTCGGTGCATCGCCGCCCGCTCGTCGGCGTCGGAGTGGGGGGAGTCAACCCTACCACCATCATGGAGCGCGATCCCGATTTCAGTCCGACCATGTCGCTGCCCTACCGAGTCGGCGCGCTGGCGCCGCTGGGAAGCCCGCCTCCGAACATGAAGAGCGTCGAACACCTGGCGCGGCGTCTGGTGTATGGACTTCGCGGCGAAGCGGCGATCCGCGAAGCGTATGCCTACATCGCAAGCCAAGTGTATCGGCACGATGAAGTTCGCCACACCGTTGCGCCTCAGGGAACGCTTCTCGCTGATCGCGGACTGTGCGGCAGCACGAACGCCCTGGCGACCGCCATGCTCGATTCGCTCGGATTCTCGTCTCGGCTCGTCAGGGTTCAGAATCCCCGGCTCATGCCCTTCATCAATCGCGGCGTCGGCAGCCACGTCTCCGCCGAGGTCTATTGCAACGGGCGCTGGAGCATCTTCGATCCGTGGTTCGACTTCCACCTGCCCGGCGTCTCGTGGCGCGACATTCAGGAGGGGCACCCCGCGGGCGACGCGTTCGCCCACTATGCGTATTCCGTTAAGCCCGAGGAACTCGAAGCGCTGGGCACCCCTCCCGACTCGACCACCGTCCTCCTGCGCCACTTCGCCGAAGGGCCGCGCACCGTCTACTCCGGCTTCTACCAGTACGGAATCCTCGTCGAAAATGCTCAGCAGGAGGCGGCGCTCTTCTCCGGCGAGCCGCGCATCATCCCCGATCCGCCCTTCGAGATGCTCTGGCCCGACGACACGCTCCACGTCTACGTGCGCGTGCGCGGGCTGCGGCTGGCGCGCGAGGAGGTGCAACTGATGTTCGAGCGCGCGGCGCCGACGCCCAGGACCGTCGAAGCCACGCCGTGGTCCATGATGAAAGTTACCGTGGACCTGCGCGCGGTCTACGATCAAACCCGATGAGGCGTCCTGTCGCTCAGCGCGGCTTTGGGCCGGCCGGCGCCGTGCTGGCCTGTGCTCTCGTGCTCTCGTCGGCCCCGGCAGACGCGGGCCGCATCCATGCGCCGCCCTCGTCGGCGTTGCCCGACCGCGTCGAACTCGCCGCTGCCGCGGTCCAGCCTCGCAAGGGACTGGCCTGGACCGCACGCCTCACGCTCGACGCGGCGCAGGGCGATGAAAGCGCCCATCCCCGCCGCTCCACCTGGATCCTCCTCGAAAACGACCTCCCCCTCGGCCCGGCGCACGCCCGGCACGCCGACATCGAAAAACTCGGACGCGGGCGCTACTCGCACTGGAACGACTCGATCATCTTCTCCACCTCCGACAACAGCGATCCGCGCACCAATGGGCGGGCCTACACGCTGGTGCGCGGCGTCGATGACGCGGGCAAGCGGATTCACTTTGACAGCCCCGGCTCGGTGATGGTCTTGCGAAGGGGTGAGAAGATGTGGTGGCCCAGAGGCGAGGGCTTTGAGCCGTTTGTGCCGCGCTTCGGCCCGCGGCGGCCGGAGGTCAATCCCGCCCTGCCGCGCCTCGACGGGTCGACCATCGTCTTCGACGCGCCGGGCGAGTACGGCTTGCGGACCGGCGGCCGGGCGCTGCGCCTGCTCGTGCTCGATGACGATCCCGCGCACCACGCGCGGCAGATCGTCTCCTTCATCGCGGCCAACACGACCGGCGACAATCGCGACATGCCCGAGAAGCAGGGCCGGGCGATCGAGAGCGCCGTCGCGCTGGGCCTCTATTGCGATCTCCTGTTCCACACCGATCGGCCGATCGACGTCGAGTGCGGGCCGGCGGCGCTGCTTGCGGAAGTGATGGCGGCGGCGGCGGCGCTGGAGTGGCGCTACTGCCGGTGGATCGGCGATGATCCGGTGTATCCCTCGCACGTCGCCGTCGAGATCTTCAATCCCCGCAACGGCTCGTGGGAATACTTCGACCCGCACTTCGGCCTGGCCGCCCGTGACCGCCTCGACGCCGCGACGCTGGCGCTGAGCCTTCAGGGAGCCTACGCGGGCCGGGAGGATCGCGCGTTCACCGTGCTGGTTGAGAAGATCGCGCCGCAGGACGTGGCGACGCAGTTCCGCTCCTTCCGCGAGGCGCTGCAACTGTGGCGCGACCGCGGGCGGACGACTTCGGCGGTGCTGCTGCTGCGCGATACGATTCCGCCGACGCTCGAATCGGCCCTCTACGACGAAGTCGAGTTCCTCTCCGCCTCGCGCGACCTCGGGCGCTTCCGCGCGATGTTCTACCGCCCCGCGCTCGCCGACGCCGGAGAAGGGCCGCAGCGCTGATGGACGCGGTCCGGCCCCGCTGCGGGGTGGGAAAGGAACCCCTCCGCGTTCCCCGATCATGGAAACCACTCGAGACAATTCGACGCCCGCGCCCCCGCCCGCGGCGCTGTGGCGCACGCTCGCGCGGCAGCCGCTCGCCACCGCCCACGTGCTGCGCGACCTGTGGCGCGACGTGGTGCGCTACCGGCAACTGCTCGTCGAGATGACCTGGCGCGAACTGGCCGATCCCTTCGCCGGCTCGATGCTCGGCGTGACGTGGTCGGTGCTCCATCCGCTGCTCATGATGGCCGTCTACGCCGCGGTGTTCTCGATCATCTTCCGCGGCCAGTCGGAGGAGAACATCCACGGCTTTGATTTTACCGTGCAGATGATGAGCGCCTACCTGCCGTGGATGGCCTTCTCGCATGGTGTGCTCAGCGGCTGCTCGGTGGTGCGGAACAAGGCAAACCTTGTCAAGCAGGTCGTCTTTCCGCTCGAGGTGCTCCCGCTCAAGACGGTGCTGGCGTGCCTGCTGCCGCAGGTGGTCGGGACGGCGTTCGTCTTCTTCTACAGCCTGATCCGCTTCGGGGCCGTGCCCTGGACGTGGACGCTCTGGCCGCTGCTGCTGCTCTTCGAGGTGATGCTGCTGGGCGGGGTGGTGATGGCGGTCTCGGCGATCGGCGTCTACCTCCGCGACCTGCGCGATGTGCTCCAGGTCCTCTTCATGATCCTCTTCTACGCCACGCCGATCCTCTACACTGAGAACACGCTCCATCACGGCAATCCGAACGTGCAGCGCATCATCGACGGCCTGCTCACGTTCAACCCGGTCAGCGTGCTCGTGCGGCCCTTCCGCGACGCCTGCTATTTCGGCGAGATCCGCTACCCCTGGGCCTGGGCGCTGCTGGCGGTGATCTCAGTGCTCACGCTCGCGTTCGGCTACCGCGTCTTCCGCAAACTCAAACCCTACTTCGGCAATGCGCTGTAGGGGCAGACTCTGAAGTCGAGGGTCGAACGTGTGCCGCCTCGTGACGGCCTCCGCGGTGTTGGACATCGATTTCGGCCATCGATTGCCGAGCCCTCGTGAGCAAGATCAGCCTATCGTCCTCTGGCGCCGACATGACCGGACCAACGTCCAACTTCTCATCGGCCTGTGCCGCCCTCTCCCCCGCCTGTGTCACGGTCGATTGGGTTAAGCACGCCGCCTGCGGCAGAGGTTCCCGGTCCCGGTTCTCTGGGATTGGGGTTGCCGTCCTCTTCGGCATCCCAGCCGCCGACTCCGACGGTGACTGCGACGCGACCGACGTGAGCAGCCCGCCAAACGTACCCGTTCCGTTTTCCTCGCCGGCTCCTATTCGCCGGCGCTGAATTCCAATACCTGTTGCCCCCAACAACGATTGCCATCATGCTTCTGAGACAACAAGAACGTATATGATTTCGCAACTCGAAAGTGATTGGAATCACCTAGCGATCGGCGTACTGTGCGACGATGATGCCGTAACGATAGAATGGCATGTGCCGCTCGCTGTGCGGCTCGTATTCGCGATAGTAACTACGCTTGCATCTACCGTCTGCGCGGCGATGATCGGCACCGGTGCTTTCCTTGCCGTTCAGAGTGTTTTTTCGGAAGAGAATGACTCCCGCGTTGTTGGTTTACTCGTTGCGATTGTGTTCCTTCTGGTGGGCGTGATGCTATTGCGGTGGGGCATAAGGCAGATAATCGGTAGAGCAGTGGTCCTGAGGGTGATAGTCAACACTCCTGATGAGGAGACTGTATCAGTGCGCTTTCAGACAGCAGGGGGCATCACGATCTGGTGGTGCAGACTGGCTCGCCCGCTCATACTCGCGGCTACGCCCGTCTACTTGAGAGGCAACTGGGGCACGAAATTCTGCCTGCGGGGAGAGTGCCGACGGAATGTAGATCTCATTAATCCCATCATGCTCAGCGGAACACGGAGTGGCGCAAGACGCCTGGTCGAGAGGGTGGGTGTCGATCTGGCCCGGAGAATTGGCGCAGATTTTGTCCTCAAAGACTGGCAATAGCAGCCTGGTAGGTCGGGCCCGCTGCTCTGAGCGGGGCCCGGCGGCTTTGCTGGATTGACCAACGCGGTTGCGGGCCAGGGGGAGTCGCCGAAGGAGAAGACCTCCGGCTCGCCGTAAGCGGTGTCTCCTTGAGAATCCCCGACTCACCCGGCCATCAGCCGAGCGTGAGTGATCTCGCGCGGGGCGACGCAGCGGACCTGCGATGCCTCGAGCGTCACCACCGCCGCCGTCTGCCCGTCGAGTGTGATGAACTCGACCTCGTAGGCATGGCCGTCGCCATAGACATGCACGACCGTGCCGACGTCGCCCGTCGTCAGCCCTTCGCCCGGCACCGCCGTCGTCAGCACGACTCGATCGTGTTCCTTGATCATGGCTGCTCCAGTCACGCCCTTGGGTACGCTGTCACCAGACGGGGAACCTGCTTCGTCAGATCGACAATCCAGATCGAACGGATGGTCGCCGTGATGCCGCGCGGAGTCTGAATCGGCCCGTCGAGCACGTACTTGCACCCGTGCTGCGATTCTACGCACCGCAGCACTTCGGCGTCGCGTGCGTGCTGTTGCAACGCCTCGGCCAGCACCGGCCAACCGGCCACAGTGAATCCGAGGGAGTTGAAGAACCCCGCCTTGCCCCCGTTGTCGGGATGCGCGGCGTTGAGCAGGTACTGCGTGATCTTCCGCTCCTCAACCACAGCGCGATCGACGTCCGGCATTCTCATCGCATCGGATCCTCGCTGATCAGCAGATGTCGGCCGGAGCATTCACATGGGAAAAACCTGCGACCCCGACGCCTCCGCGGGCCGCGTCGGTGACGATCATGGACGCATTGTAGTTCACATCGGTGAGGGGCGGCGAAGCGCCGAGAGTGAAGAGGAGAAAGGAGAGAGGAGAGAATGGCGCCCCCATCCCGGCCTTCCCCCGCCGTTCGACTTGGCTCACGGCAAGCAGAGCCGAGGGAAGGAGTCTGGCTTCCGGCCTGCGCGAGAAGGACGGGCGGGCCGGAGGCGTTGGCGTCGCGCTGCCGCATGACGAAGTCGTCGATGTCGCGGACGCCGAAGACGAAGAGGCTCACGCCGGTCGTCGAGCCTTCGCCGCTGGGGCAGGATTCGATGCGCTGCCAGGACTCGGTGTAGTACTCGTGGATGGGGCTGTCGGAGCCGTAGGCGCCGAGCACCGACGCGGTCCGCTCGACCGCCCGTGGCGCTACCATTCCCGCAACTCTGCCTCGTGGGCTGTGGCGGTCGTTGCGAGCCATGCCGGCGGCCGGCCGCGAGAGCGTCATAATGGAGTGATCGGATGTCCCTCGGAGTCTCCCTGCCTGTGCTTGGCGCTGCGGCGCGACGGGTCTTTGGTGTATCGGCGCCAGAGCGACCCGCGGGCGCGCGCGTGCAGTCGATGGCGATCGAGGCGGGGATGATCCGCCACGCCGGGGGCTGCTGCTACAACGTCGATCTGCCGCTGAGCATGTTCGGCCCGGCCCCGGCGACGGCGGGCGAAGCCGTCGGCTGCGTCATCGAGAGCGGCCGCATCCTCGGTCCGCCGGCACAGTTGCACGACCTCATCCGGCTGCGCGGCCACGGCGGCTACAGCCTCTGGGCCGATCCGAAACTCAATCGCGTCACCCTCTTCTTCTCGAGCAGCGACAACACCGATCCGCGCACCAACGGGCGGACGTACGGCGTGATCAACCAGTCGCTGCAGTTCGCCGACGACTGGAACCACTGGCTGCAGCGCTCGTGGAAGAACCACTCGCGCGGGGCGTATTTCCTGCGGCGCGGCGGGCACGCGGTTGCTCCGCCGCTCTACGCCAGCCTCGGCATCACCGACATCTGCAATCTCAAGTGCGGCATCTGCGGCTCGCAGAACATGCTCACGCCGGTGAATCGGCGTCACATGGACATCGGCGTCTTCCGCCGCGTCGCCGACACGCTCTTTCCACTCCTCATCACCGTCGAACTCAACAGCCGCGGCGAGCCGATGATCCACCCGCACTTCACCGAGATGCAGGAGATCATGCTCGACTACGACATCTTCACGCGCTACCAGACGAACGGCACCCAGTTCGTGTCGCGCAAACTGGCGCTGCTCGCCAAGACGCGCGGCGACGTCTCGATCTCCATCGACGCGACCGGCGATCTCTTCGAGTACGCCCGGACCGGCGCCAAGTGGGAGCAGGTGGATCAGGGCACTCGGAACCTCATGAAAGTTCGCGACCCGCAGCGCCTCGGCGTGGGGCTCTACCCGACGCTGACCGCGAAGACGATCGAGGGGGCGGCGAAACTGATCGACTGGGCGGTGGACGTCGGCGTCGATCGCATCGACTTTCACGTCTACGAGCCTATTGAAGCGGGCGTCGAAGCCGCGCCGAGCCAGCGGCAACTGGACGACCTCAAGCGCGGCGCGTCGAAGGTGGATCGCCGGCATCCGATCCAGATTTCGGTCGAGTTCGAGATCGTCAAGGCGGGGACGCTGCCGCCCGTCGACCGCCCCGCGCAGATGCGCTACGCGAACATTCCGCGGCCGGTCGATTCGCCTTCAGCCCATCCGGAATACACCTGCATGGCGCCGGTGCAGAACGTCGAGATCGACCTCGACGGCTGCGTGTGCGTCTGCTGCCGCACGCAGGATCGCAAACTCGGCAACGCGATGAGCGTGGAGGCGTTCGCAGACTGCTGGTTCGGAGCGGAGTATGAAGCGATCCGGGCTTCGCTGCGCCGCGACAGCACAGTCGCGCCGCTCATCGAGACCTGCCGCGGCTGCGTGAAGCATTACACGGCGGGGAGCGGCATTGTGGAGTTCGCCTCATGAGCGCGGCAACTTCAACAGCGCAGCCCGCGCTCCACGCCCACGATGATCTTTCGAATCGTGGGATGCTCTGCACCGATGAGTCTTCGATTCCCGCGGCCCCCGCCCACGATGAGTCTTCGAGTCATGCGGCGCCTTCCGCCGATGTCCGCCCCGGCAACCTCTACTTCCTCGCCGCCGGCGCGTGGTACACGCTGGTGTCGATGGCGCAACTCGCGGCCGGGCGCGCCGATCCGCAGGTCAACGCCGGCCGGATGATCCGCGGCCTGTTCACGCGGCACATCGACGGCGCGCTGGACGGGATCCACCACGAGTCGGGGCACTGCTACACCTGCCGCGTGCCCAAAGGGCTGCTCTCGGACGCCGAGGCCGTCTCGCGCCTGGTCCTGTGCGAGGACGGCGTTGCGATCGGCCCGGCTCACGCCAGCCACAGCGACATCCGCGCGCTCGGAGGCGGGCGCTACTCGCACTGGTCCGGCTGGCTCTACTTCTCCACCCCCGACAACACCGACCCGCGCACGAACGGGCGCGTGTACACCTACCGCGACTGAAGGTGGTGTACAACAGAATGGCCGCAAAGAGGCACAGAATGCACAAGAGGAAAGCACGAGTTCGCTTTTGTGACTTTTGAGCCTCTTTGCGGCAATGCTCTGACGTACATCGCCTTTGCATGACCCGATTGGTCGTATTGAAAGCGAATCGATGTGTGGCATCGCGGGAATCGTTGATCTGGACGGACGCCTCGGCCCGGAGCGCCTGCGCGAACTCGCGGCCGCGATGAACGCGACGATGGTCCACCGCGGGCCGGATGATGCGGGCGTGTGGGTGGACGCAGCCGGCCGCTGCGCGCTGGCGCAGCGGCGCCTTTCGATCGTCGATCTCTCGCCGCTGGGCCATCAGCCGATGGTTCTCGACGGCGGCGAGGCTGCGCTTACCTTCAACGGCGAGATCTACAACTTCATGGAGATCCGCCGGCGCCTCGAATCGCAGGGGCATCGCTTTCGCAGCCGCTGCGACGCCGAGGTGCTGCTGCACCTCATGGCCGGGCAGCACGTCGATCGGCTCGATTCGCTGCGGGGCATGTACGCCTTCGCGCTGTGGAGTGCGCGGCAGCGGTCGCTGCTGCTGGCACGCGACCCCTTCGGCAAGAAGCCGCTCTACCTCGCGCGCGGCCGGGGGTGGTTCGCCTTCGCCTCCGAGTTGCGCGCCCTCGAAGTCATCGACGAACTCGATCGCACCATCGCCGCCGAGTCGCTCGCAGACTACCTGCTGCTCCAGTACGTTCACGCGCCGCGGTCGATCTATCAGGGCGTGGAGAAACTCGAGCCGGGTTGCTGGCTGACGCTCGACGCCCAGGGACGCGAGCGCCGCGGCCGGCACTTCACCTTCACCGCCGGCGACGCCGAGGAGGAGGTGCAACTCGCGAGCACGCGCGAAGGCCGCGTGGCGCAACTCGACGCGCTCCTCACGCAAGCCGTGGAGAGGCGGCTCATCTCCGACGTCCCGCTCGGCGCGTTTCTCTCGGGCGGAATCGACTCCGCCCTGGTGGTCAGCCGCATGAGGCGCCTGGGCGTTCACACGAAGACCTATTCAGTCGGCTTCGCCGATTCGCCCGAGTCCGAGCACGTGCAGGCGCGCGAGATCGCCGCTCATCTCGGCTGCGAGCACCACGACATCGTCCTCCGCCCCGATGCGATCGAACTGGCGCCGCTGATCGCGGCGAGACTTGACGAACCCAACGGCGACTCGAGTTGCCTGCCGACGTACCTCCTCGCCGAATTCACCCGGCGTCATGTTACGGTCGCCCTCTCCGGCGACGGCGGCGATGAGATGTTCGGCGGCTACGGGCGCTACTTCGACACACTGGCGGACGTTGCGGTGGATGCCGGCGCTGGCGCCGTCGCCTCATCCCTCTATCTCGGCCCGCGACTGACCATCTTCCAGCCGCCCGACCTCGCGCGCTTCCTCGGCGAAGTCCCCGCGGCGACGCAGGCGGGCATCGCGCGCTGGTCGGCCATGCTCGACCGCGCCGACCGGCCGCTGATCCACAACATGCGCCGCGTGGATGTCGAAAGTTACCTGCCCGGCGCGGTGCTGGCGAAGGTGGACCGCATGTCCATGCAGCATTCGCTTGAGGTGCGCTGCCCGCTGCTCGATCTTGATGTGGCGCGGTTCGCGGCCGCGCTGGGCGCCGATGACCTCATCGCGCACAGCCGCGGCGCAAACGGCCGGCCCACGTTCACCGGCAAGCGGATCCTCAAGGACCTCCTTGCGCGCGAACTGCCGCACGAATGGGTTCATCGGCGCAAGCGCGGATTCGGCCTGCCGGCGGGGTTCTGGGATGGACCGGCCCTGCGCTCCTTCGCGCACGACCTGCTCGCGGGACCGGACACGGTTCTCGCCGACTGGCTCGACCACCGCCAACTCAAGGGCTGGCTCGTCGAGCAGGAGAATCCGCAGTGCTTCTCGATCTACCGCCTCTGGCCGATGCTCATCCTCGAACTCTGGCTGCGCGAGTCGGCGGCCCGCCGGCGCGCGGCAGGCGGGCGCAGGCCGGTGGCCGCGGCCGCGGGCCATCTCGTCGCCGAGTGAGCGGCGACGAGCCTCCTCACTTCAAGCGCATCGTCGTGCGGCGCCATGCTTCGCGGCTCTGAGCGAAGCATGGCGGACGTGCAGGGGCTCGATCATCGCGTTTCGCGACCGGCCCCGCGCGCCAGCGCGGACGATCACCCCTGCCCGCCGGCACTGCACTCTCGCTCAGAGCCGCAAGCGTGCAGTGGCACCCTCTTCGTATCCCACGTCGCCGATGCGGTCGCCACACGGCATCGCGCCTGCGTGCCGTGTGCGAACGGCCACGGCGAACATTGTCTCTGAAACGGCGGAGCCCCCGCGCGCCCGGCCTGCTTCGACCCCGGAGCGGCTCGAAGCAAGGCGCCGCCTCCCGGCGGGCGGCCGTTCGGGGCGCGACCGTCGTCGAGGGAGCCGTCGGCGGCGGAAAACGCGACGGGTTCGGGAATGCGGCGGTGGGTGGAGCGGGTTATAATCCCCATTGCCGCCCGGAAACGGCATGGAGGGCCTTCCTCCCTCCGGGTTCGGCGCTGACCGGGTTCGAGCGGCCGCGCCTCGGATGGTCGCCACCACCACACACTCATGGGTGCGGGAGGCGTCGTCGGCCGGGCGACGGCGACACAAGGAGTTTCATTGTGAGCGTTCACACCGCCGGGATGTCCATCAACGCCGTCCACCACGACATCGGGACCGTGGCCGGCGAAGGGCAGGCCCTGATTGACAAGTTCCTCGACGCCACGATCCGCTTCGACGCAAGCGACCTCATCGTCAAGTCGGGCGCGTCGCCCAAGATCCGCCTCCGCGGCGCGCTCAAGCCCCTCAAGATCGACCCGGTGACGGAACAGCAGATGTTCCAGATCGCCAAGGACGTTCTGGACGAGAACCAGTACCAGAGTTTCAAGACGCGCGGGTCGATCGACTTCGCGCACGACTACGACGAGAACAACCGCTTCCGCGTGAACCTCTTCATGGCCCGGGGCAAGCCGGCCATCGCGGCCCGCCTCGTTACGAGCAAGATCCGCAGGTTCGAGGACCTCTACCTTCCGCCCGTCATGTCCGAGATCGCCATGAACGCGCAGGGGCTGGTGCTCCTCTCCGGCGTGACCGGCTCGGGCAAGAGCACGACGATCGCGGCGATGCTCCAGTACATCAACGAGCGCAAGCCCGTGCACATCGTGACGATCGAAGACCCGATCGAGTACATCTTCAAGGACTCCAAGGCGTTCGTGAACCAGCGCGAGGTGGGGATCGACTGTCTGGACTTCAACGACGCCCTTCGCGCGCTGGTGCGCGAGAACCCGGACGTGGTGCTCATCGGCGAGATGCGCGACAAGGAGACGTTCGAGGCGGCGATCCGCGCCGCAGAGACGGGCCACCTCGTCTTCGGAACCATTCACGCGTCTTCGGCGTGGCAATCCTTCGGCCGCATCTACGACCTCTTCAACCCCGAGGAGCGCGAGCAGATCCGCAAACTGCTCGCCTACAACCTGCGGGCGATCGTCTACCAGAAACTCCTGCCGACGCTGCACGAGAACATCGCGCGCATCCCGGCGATCGAGATTCTGCTCAACAACGCCCCGGCCCGCAAGTACATCCTCGAAGGGCGCGAGGGCGAACTGCTCGACATCATCCGCTCGAATCGCGACGCGGGGATGATCGACTTCACCAGTTCGCTCGTGCAACTGGTCGAGCAGGAGTACATTCACTACAAGGTGGCGATGGAGGCCACGCCCAATCCGGAAGAACTGTCGATGCGCCTCAAGGGCATCAGTTGATCGGCCGCCCGCGTCGCCGGGGGCGTCGGCGGCCGCTCTTGCCCGCCTCCTTTCGCCTAGGCTTTTCGGTCGGCTCGGTCGGCGCCTCCAGGCGCTGAGGACCGCGTGAAAGGACCGCCATGACGCTCTCACTCGCAGTTGAGTGGTACATCCTCGTCGGCCCGTGGGCGCCCCTCGTGGCGATGGGCTTCCTGTTCCTCTGGGGATGGGTCACCTCTTCCATCTGGGACAAAGACTCCGTCTACTGGCACTTCAACCGCGAGGCGTGGAATGTCGCCCACCTCGTCTGCGGAACGCTTGGCTTCGCCATCATGATCGCCCCGGTCCCCGCCGTCTGGTGGCCGGCCGTCGGCTTCCCGGCCGGACTGCTGGTCATGTGGGCCTCGAGCATCGCCTACTGGATCTTCCACAATCGCAATGTCCCCGCCGACTCCGCCTTCCGCGTCTCGACCGAGGGGCTGCGTCAGCGCATGGCGGCGCGGGCGGCGGCTCGCCAGCAGAAGTCCGCGGCCATCTCCGTCATCGACGCCAAGGGCGTGGTCCGCGGCTTGCCGGGCAAGGATGACCCCCTCTTCGTCGTCCACATGACGATGGAGGACATTCTCACCCCCGCCCTGATCCAGCGCGCCGCCGCGATCGAACTCCTCCCGGGACGCAACGGTCAGTACCAGGTCAGCCAGACCGTCGACGGCATGCGCTACCGGCGCGATCCGCTCGAGCCGGGCGTCGCCAACGCCCTCATCGACTACTTCAAGAGCGCTGCCGCTCTCGACGTCGCCGACAAGCGCCGGCGCCAGACCGGGTCCTTCAACGCCCGCTTCGGAACCCAGAGCCACGAATTGCGCGTCCGGTCCGCCGGCTCCACGGCCGGCCAGACCTTGACCGTCGACATCGACATCCGCAAGCGCGTGGACATCAAGCCCGCCGATCTCGGCCTGCTTCCGCGGCAGATGGAGGCCCTCGACAAGGCCACCGCCGACCTCCACGGCATCATCCTCGTCTCCGCCCCTGTCGGCAACGGGCGCACGACGATGCTCTATTCGCTCTTGCGGCGGCATGACGCCTACACCGCCAACATCCGCACCCTCGAACTTGAGCAACTCGTCACGATCGACGGCGTCGGCCACAGCGAGTTCAAGGCCGAGAAGGGTACCGACTTCGCCACGGAACTGCGCTCGATCCTCCGCCGCGACCCGACCATCCTCATGGTGGAGGACCTCGTCGATGTGCGGACGGCCCAGGAAGCGGCCACCCCCGGCGTCCGCGGCCCGCTGCAGTATCTTGGCATCCGGGCCGAAAGCGGACTCGAAGCGCTGGCCAAGTGGGCCAAGGCGGTCGGCGACCTCAAACTCGCCGCCGAGCCGATGAAGGCCGTCATCTCCTGCCGCCTCCTTCGCAAACTCTGCGACAATTGCAAGGTCCCCTACCAGCCCGATCCGAACCAGTTGCGCAAACTTGGCCTGCCGCCCGACCAGATCAAGCAACTCTTCAAGCACTCGGGCAAGGTCATCGAGCGCAACCGCGAGGAGACGTGCCCGGCGTGCGGCGGGCTGGGCTATCGCGGGCAGACCGGCGCGTTCGAGGTCATGGTCTTCGACTCCGACGCCCGCAAACTCATCGCGGCCGGCGATCTCAACGGCCTCAAGACCCACATGCGCCGCCTCAAGACCATCAGCACGCAGGAAGCGGCGCTGCGCAAGGCCATCGAAGGCATCACCAGCATCGAAGAGGTCATCCGCATCACGCGCGGCGGGTCGGCCTCCGGCGGCGGGGGCCAGGCCGAAGTTCAGCCCGCCGCCTGACCGGCGCCGCGTCGACGTCGATTCACCGCGCGCCGCCCGCGGGCGGCGCGCTCACACGCAGGAGCGTCTCCCATGATCATGAACATTCTCGTCATCCTGTTGGTGGGGATCACGGCGTGGATTCTCGCGGCCCACGGGTTCTTCTCGGCGCTGCTGCACTTCGCCTGTGTCGTCGTGGCCGGAGCCGTCGCCTTCGCCGCCTGGGAGCCCATCGTCCTGCTCTTCCTCGGCGCCAGGATGCCCGACCATGCCTGGGGCCTGACGCTTGCCGTCGTCTTCGCCGTTACCTTGTTCATTCTGCGGCTGATCTCGGTCAAGGCGTGTCCGGCGCAGGTTCACTTCTCGACGACGACGAACTTCATCGGCGGAGCCGTTCTCGGCGCCGCCTCCGGCGTGCTCACCATCGGCATCGTCCTCCTGAGCATCCAGTTCCTCCAGATGCCCTCCGAACTGCTCGGCTACCGCGGCTGGAAGGTCGATGAGCGCGGCGAAGTCAACCGTCCCTCCGGCGCCAGCGGCCGCCTCTGGCTCCCCGTCGATGAGTGGACCGCGCAGTTTTACGAACTCGCCAGCCGCGGCTCGATGTACGCCCCCAACAACCTCGCCAGACTCCACCCCGACCTCGCCCAGGCCGCCAGCCTCTACTCCGAGAGCATCAACGGCGGCGAGAGCCGCCAGGGCATGGCCCCCGACCAGGTCAAGATCCGCAACGTCTACGAGATCAACGGCGACACGCTCCGCGACCCGCGCAAGTTCCTCGACGAGCAGGCCAAGGGCATCGACCGCCGCGTCCAGGCCCCGGGCGACCGCTTCAAGATCGTCATCATTGACACCGAGATCGACAACGGCGCCGCCGACAAGGGCGACCGCCTCCGGCTCACCAAGGGCCAGATCCACCTCATCTGCCGCGCGCCGCGCGCCGGCGAAGACGAATACATCCGCCTCTTCCCCAATGCGTTCATTCAGCAGTACAAATCGGATTCCGCCGACGAGGGGCGCTTCCTTTACGACGGCGGCGACCTCGCGGCGACCTCCGTCGGCGGGGCGACCTCGGGCATCGCCATGAAGTTTGAGTTCATCGTCCCCCTTGACTGGCAGCCCAGCCACCTCGAGGTCCGAGCGATGCGCGCGCCCATCCCGCGAACCGCTCCGATCGCCTGGACGGAGAAGAACCTCACCGACCTCGAGACCGCGGAGCGCCCCCCGACCGCCGGCGCCCGCGGCGAGACGCGCCCGTGGCTGGGCTACCTCCTCGGCTTGCTCTGCGTCGTCCTCGTCATGGTCGTCACCGTCCAGGAACCCAAGCGAACCCACCAGGACTGAGTCCTTCCAACCCGCGGCCGCACCAGCCGCCGGGAGTCAATCATCGCGGGCGGGACGGGTCGCACGGCCCGTCCCGCTTTGCATTGGCCGGCGTCGAGCAGTCCGCCCTGTTTGTACCGCTTGTCACGGGATTTCCCTGGTTTCGGCGACCTCAAGCCTCTTCGTCTGTTATACTGACACAAGGCAAGGAGAATCCGCCATGTTCGCCCCCCCCCGCCGCGTCACCAGCGTCGCGTTCCGCGTCGTCCTGATGGGGTTGCTGCTCGTCTTGCCGGGGCGGATGGTCTTGGGGCAGGAGTTCTACCGGGAGGCGCCGGGGCAGAGGCTCTTCTCCGGCTCGATGGTCGCCCGGCCCCTCCAGGTCCGGCACTGGATGGAGCGCGGCTTCACTGAGGAGCAGGCGCGCCGGCAGCACGACTTCACCATCGGCTGGCTGCTCGAGTTCCTCGATGGCCGGCCCTTCTGGCACCGCGAGTCGATGGATGAGTTCTGGTTTCCGCTGCGGCCGATGGAGACGGAGGACGCCGTGGGCATCAGGCTGCTCCAGACCGGCAACTTCCGCTACGTCTGCCCCAACTGGCGGCTGTATCCCTTCGACTGCCCGCAGCCGACCGACCCGCTCTGCCCCGATGATCCGCTGTTCGGCGATCAGTGGCATCACGAGCGAATCGAATCGCGCGCCGGCTGGCAGATTCGCAAAGAGGGGCATGATGACGTTGTCGTGACCTTCTTCGACAGCGGGATTCGCTTGGATGACTATGCACATCATCCTGACCTGAGCGATCTCACCGAGTACCGCCAACTCGGCTACAACGCGGTCTTCACGAGCGGTGGAACGGGACCGCCCTATGGCTGGGAGAATCCGAATGATCCCGAGGCTGTTGATATGCGTGACTTCCCAGGATTGCTTGGGCATGGCATTCGAGTCACCGGTGCGGGCGCTGCAACCGGAGATAACAACAAGGGAGTATCCGGTATCGGTTGGTCTCTCCGCCACCGCATGGTGAAAATCAGGGATACCACCAACCTCCCAATCATGCAGTCAGTGTTCCACGGAATGGAGGTGATGGCGGCAGAGGGAGATCGTGTTTTCTCATTCTCCTACTCGACGAGCAGCTATATCCCTCCAGATACCTGCGACCAGGCGATCCAGCAGACCTGGCAGGCTTGGGAGGACAATACCGTCGAGTTGAAGGAGGAATACCCAGACTTGCTGATCTTCTTTGCCGCTGGGAATGACCCGAGGTACGAATATTGCGATCCCTACTCCGCCGTAATCATGGTTGGTGGTACGATGCTCGACGCGAATGCAGTCGAGAGGGTCTGGTTCGACAACAACGGCCCCAGCGGCGGGAGCGCGACGGGCGACTTCATTTCACTGATGGCAGGTGCCAAGGGAATCTGGACCACAGTTCCGGAGCATTGGTCATACGAAGGGCTGTATCAGCCTGAAACTGGAACGTCTTTTGCGGCACCCCAAGCTGCCGCGCTCGCGAATCTCATCTGGTCTCTCGATCCCGACTTCACCGCGGCGGAGGTCGAGGATTTCATTCTCGATGGGTGCGAGACATTTGTCGCCTACAGCGCCGGCGATCATGGGCGAGGGCGAGTCAACGTGTTCAATTCGCTGGCGCTCGCCTCAGGCCAGTTGTGGACGCGCACTCCTAATCCGGGTGTCGCTGACGACGACAACGACCTGAAAGCGACCGGGGCGACAAACAGCGCCACCGTCGAGTTCTTCTACGGAACAGATGACGGTTCGACATCGGTCCAAGGATGTTCCCTCAGCGTCGATATCGCGGACGCGGCATCGTTTGGAACCGCGACGGCGGGCGCGAATGGCGCCGCCGTCAAGACCGTGTTCATTCCTTCCAACTGGTCAACCGGGACCATGTTGATTCAGGCCGTTGAATACGGCAATCCATGTCGCAAGTCAAATGTCGTCACCTATGTCTTCCCTTAACCTCGATGCGTTCGCAACTGGAGGCTCATCATGTCGCCGTACGCCCCGGCATCATCGCTGCTGTTGCACGCGATGGCCTCGCTTGCACAACTCGCACCCTCAACGTACTGGACTCAGGATCGTCCATTGGTCGCGTCGCCGCTCCAACAGCCGGCGAGTTGTTCGATGATTTTTGATGCGGAGCTTGGCCAGATGGATCCTTTCAGAGTCAACGCAATTCTGGACAATCTCAACTCGACCCTTGGCACCAACCACCTGTTCGATTTGCTCGTCGCCGATGACTTCGTTGCGACTCGGGCTGGTCGTATCACTGATGTGTTCACCTACAGCTTTGTTTATAGGGGGGATGGCATACCCTCAGATGGTGTGCGCGTCTATGTGTGGGGAACGGAAGAAGTGCCTTCAGAGGATCCAACCGCAGTGCTGGAAATCCCCTTGAGCGCGATCCGCGTTCGCCAGATGTCTGACCCCGCCTTCCGCTTGCATGTGGAGATTCACGTCCCCGATCTGGACATTCCATTCGGAGCGGGGCGGACCTGGATCACGGTTCAACCGCGCGACGAATCGCCACAGGGGAGTTACTGGTCCATCAATCGGAACTTCAACCAACCGCTCCAAGGCGCGGATGCTCATGTCAAGGACGGCCCCAATGGCGAGGGGGGTTGGGGCTTCACGGACTGGCGCTCGGCGGAGAGCCAAGGCCAGCGCGCGGCCGACTCGTTCATCAAGATCATCGGCTGCTTCGACCCCGTGACCATCGCCGTCGAAGGCGACTGCGGCGGGCAGGCGCGATTCTCATGGAGCAACGCCCCGCCGCAGAGCACACTGACATTCCTCTACGCGAAGCAGACGGGCAGCGTGCGCATCCCGCCGAACCTCCCCTGCGGCGGAACGCAACTCGGCCTCGGCTGGCAGCGCCTCCAGGTCGCGTTCAGCGTCGAGACCGGCGAAGGCTTGGGCACGGTCGAGCGTTTCCTCCCCGCCGCCGCCTGCCCCGGCTACTTCCAGGCGCTCATCCGCGAGTCCACCGGGCCGTGCGAGACCAGCAACGTGGTCGCGACGCCGTAGGGGAGAAGGCACCGAGGCATCAAGGGATCGAGGCCTTGGCGCATCGAGGCATCAATGGCGCGGTCGCGGCCCGCTGGCCCGACCTGCGGGACGACGGGCAATCGCCAATCGCGCTACCCTCTTGCAGTATGTCCGAATCGCTGTTTCGTCGTGCGCCGGCGAAGGTGAATCTGGCGCTCGCCGTCGGTCAGGTCGATCCGAATGGAAGCGATCCGCGCCATCCGATCTGCTCGTGGATGGTCCGCGTTTCGCTCTGCGACGACCTGTACCTGACGCAGCTGCCGCTGGGTTCGCTCTCGCGGTACGCCTTGATCTGGGCGGCGGATGCGGCGCACAAGCCCGACATCGACTGGCCGATCCGCACCGACCTCGCCGTCCGAGCGCACCTGCTCTTGTGCGAGGCGGTCGGGCGGGACCTGCCGGTGCAGATGAAGATCGAGAAGCGCATCCCGCTCGGGGCGGGCCTCGGCGGCGGCTCGAGCGACGCGGCGGCGATGCTCCTGGCCTGCAACGACCTCTTCAATCTCCGCCTCGGCGAGGAGAGACTGACGGCGCTGGCGGCGCGGCTGGGCAGCGACGTGCCCTTCTTCATCCGCCATCGCAGCGCGGTGATCGAAGGCTTCGGCGAGCGCCTCACCGCGGCGCGCGAGCCGCGCGACCTCAACCTCGTCCTCTGCCTGCCGTCCTATGGCTGCGCGACCGCCGAGGTCTACCGCCGCTTCGACGAGCAGGGCGCCGGCGCCTTCGAGCAGGGCGCCGCGCGCGTGCGCCTGGCGGCGCAGAGCGGCCGCTTCGAGGCCGAGGCGGGGTTCAACGACCTCGCGGCGCCGGCGTTCGCGCTGCGCCCGGAACTGCGCGAACTCGCCGCGGCGGTGGCCGACCTCGCCGAGCGGCCGGTCCATCTCACGGGCAGCGGCGCGGCGCTCTTTGTTGCCTGCGACAGCGCCATGGAGGCCGAAGCACTGGCCCGGGCCGTGAGCGAGCGCCTCGGCGCGCCGGCGCTGGCGGTGACGCTCGACGAGGCCACAAACGACGCCCTCGCCGGCCGGCGCGAGAATCGGCTTGGTTGAGAGCGCAGCGAACCGCGAACGCCCGTCGGCGGTAGAGAAACATCCGGTCCTGACCCCTGTTGAACCTTCTGCATCGAGGTGAATGAAGTGATGAATCGAACGTCGAAGCGACACCCGAACCCGCGCGGTCCCTGGCACGAGGCCTGGCGGCCGATCACCCTGGTCCTTGCCGCGATCCTTGCTGCGACGGAAGTCGCGGCGGCGGCGGCGCCCGATTCGCCCCCGGAAGACTCCCCCTTCGCGCGCGCGGCGGAGGTCAGCGAGGCCTTCAAGGCGGTCGCGGCCGCGGCCAGCCCGAGCGTCGCCCGCATCAGCGGCTACACCGGCGGCGGGGCGAAGGTCACCGGTTCCGGATTCGTCATCGACCCGCGCGGCTACCTGCTCACCAACAACCACGTCGTCGAGTCGGCCGTCAGCCTCGTCGCCGAGTTCAGCGGCGGCCGCATCATCCCCGCCACGCTCGTCGGGACCGATCCCCTCACCGATCTCGCCGTCATTCGCATCGCGGCACAGGACGTCCCCGCGCTTCGCTTCGCCGAGTCGAGCCGGGTGGAGGTCGGCGAATGGGTCGTGGCAATCGGCTTTCCTCTTGGGCTCGATCAGACGGTGACGATCGGCGTGATCAGCGCGACGAACCGGCAACTGAACATCGTCGGCACTTCGGTCGGACGCAAGGGCTACGAGGACTTCATCCAGACGGATGCGGCGATCAACCGCGGCAACTCAGGCGGACCGCTGCTCAATCTGCGGGGCGAGGTAGTCGGCGTCAACGCCGCGATCGTCACGCAGACGGGCGGGTCGGACGGCCTGGGCTTCGCCATCCCGACGAACCTCGCCAGTTACATCGCCGGCGAACTGATCGATAAGGGGCGCGTGATCCGCGCCTGGCTGGGAATCGGCCTTCAGGACCTCACTCCGGCGCTCGCGGCGAGTTATGGCCTTGACCGCGTCCAGCACGGCGCGCTGCTCACGTCGGTCAATCCCGACGAACCCGCCGGCCGCGCCGGACTTCTGCCCGAAGACATTCTCGTCTCGATCGACGATCAGCCGGTCCTCAACGTCGAGGACCTGCGCAACCAGGTGGCGATGATGCAGCCCGGCCGCAAGGTGCTCGTCGAGTTGTACCGCGACGGGCGGCGGCGGACCGCGGAAGTCGTCCTCGCGGAGATGAGCAGCCCCTCGACGCTCAGCCGCCCCGTGATCGACCCGTCGTGGGGCGGACGATTGGGCGTGCGCCTTGAAGATCTCAACGAGGCGGATCTGCGCAGCCTCGGCGAGATGACGGGCGTGCTCGTCGCGCAGCTGGCGCCCGGACGGCCGGGCCAACTCAACGGCCTGAATGAAGGCGACATCATCGTGGAGGTGAACGGCGAGCCGCTGCGCGCCACGCGCGCCTCCTACAACCGCGTCAGCAGCGCGAAGTGGCTCTTCGACTTCATTGAGCAGGCGACGCCGGGGACGATTCTGCGACTGACGCTCCAACGCCGGGTGTTCGATGCGGCGGGTCGGTTCGCGGGCTATGGTCGGGCCTTCACCGCCATTGAGTTTCAGTGATCGAGCGGCGCCGCGCGGCGATCCGGAGGAAAGAAAACCGCCGATTGGAGAAACTCCAAATCGGCGGCGGGTGGATGGCGGGCTCGTAAGTCCTTCGTCAGGTCGGACCTGCGCTTGGCAGGCCAACTCATATACTATGGCATCCCGACGGACGAAATGCAAAGGGAAAACCGGCTTTTTCTGCAAATTATTGTCTCGGCCCGTGGATTCTCGCCGATATCGGCTTTTTTTCGGCCTGCAGGCCGCTCATTCAGGCGGTTATCGGTCGATTCTCGCCTCCCTCCTCCCTCCCTCCGGTCCCGATCTTGTGCATGAAGCACCCCGCAAACTCGATCGGCGCTTCCTCGCGGGAGTGCATCGGGCGGCCCGGCGGCGGGCGCCTGACCTTTGGCTCGCCGTCCGGTTC
Organism: Vicinamibacteraceae bacterium; assembly: GCA_011525805.1. Classification (GTDB taxonomy): domain Bacteria; phylum Planctomycetota; class Phycisphaerae; order Phycisphaerales; family UBA5793; genus UBA5793. The sequence continues at coordinate 17,988 of WYBR01000128.1, read as the reverse complement.
CTGGGGTCACCGGAGCGGCAGGGGGTGCTGGCCGTCGCGGCGCTGCTCGACCTGCTGTCCGACGTGATCGCCGGGCGTGAAACCGAATCGTCCCGGGCCGCGCGATCTGCTCCGGATCACTCAGAAGGCTCGGACGCCGATCCAACGAAGCCGTCGCAGACCGTCGGCGGATGCGGGTGCGCGTGCGCTTCCGGGTCGATCGACTCGCGGGCGGAAGTCGCGCACAACATCGTGGCGTACCTGTTCGAGGAGGCAAAGCCAGGCGGCATCGGGCGCGCGGACATGGAGGCGTTTGTCGTGCTGCGCGAGCAGCAGCGCCTGTCGCGCGAGGCGTTCGACGAGTTCGTCGACGGCGCGGCGGCGCTTCAGCGAGTCCGGCGCGTGGCGGCGCGGACGGCGCTGCACCGGCTGGTCGCACGCGCCGCATCTCCCGCGGCGCGGGCCATCCTCGCCGCGATGCCGGGCGCGGCGTCCGGCGACGGGATCGGCGAACAGGCCGCCGCCCTCGCGCGCTTTCTGCTCCGGGCTCGGCAACTGCTCGACCTGCCGCGCGCCGTTGCGCAGGAGGACCGCTGCCTCGTCTCGCTCGAAGACCTGTCGCGTCGCGGGCTGCGCGACCGCGACCTGGCGGCGTGGCTGCGCTCCCCGCGGGGCGTCGAGGAGGCAACGGATGAGCGCTGCCGGCTTCTCTTCGACGACGAGCGGAACGAGGCGCTGGCGCTGCTGGCAGGCGGCGCGGCTCTGCTCGAGGCGCTGCCGGCCCGCGAATCGCGGGCGCTGGCGGCCTATCTCGGCTGCTGGGGTGAAGCGCTGCTTGCCGCGCCGGCGTTCGATCAATCCTCCGCATCGCCCTTCACGCGGGCCATCCGCTTTCGCGCGTGGCGCTACGCCCTTTGGCGCCGCCTCAGCCCGCAACTGCGCGGCGCGGCCGGCGCGGCGCGGCGGGAAGCGGCCGGCGCACGCCGCCCCGCCGAGGCGCTGGCCGAGACGATCGGCCCGGCCGCCGGAGGTTCGGCATGAACATCATCCTCATCGGTGCTCGAGGCTGCGGGAAAACCACGCTCGCCCGGCTCATCGCCGCGGCGCTTTGGCGCAAGGCGGTGGACATGGACGATCTGGTCCTCGCCCGCTTCGGGCTCCCACGAGTCTCGGACGTCTGGCGCGAGCACGGAGAAAGCGCCTGGCGGGCCGCGGAGATTGAAGTGATGCGCGACCTGCTCCAGGGCGAGGATCAGGTCATCGCCGCCGGCGGGGGGGCGCCGGTGCTGACGGAGATCCAGGCGCTGCTGAGCGAGGCGCGGCAGTCGCGGCGGGCCAAGGTCATCTACCTCCGCTGCGATCCCGCGGCGCTTCGCCGCCGCCTCGAAGCCGAGCCCGGCGATCGACCCTCCCTCACCGGGCTCGATCCGCTCGCGGAGATCGATGACGTGGCAGCGGCGCGCGATCCGCATTACCGGCAGGCGGCGGATGTCGTCCTCGACGTCTCAAACCTCGCGCCGCGCGACGCCGCTGATTACCTGCTGCGCACCTGCCTGTGAGCGGCGTGAGGCGCTGGCGCCCACGGCGCAGCGCCGCCGCGGGGCCGCCCGGCTTTGCTTCGAACGGGCGTTCGGCACTCGACTTGCGACGCGCCGGGAGGTGTTTGACCATCGGGGAGGGGTCACTACCATTGCTCCCCCCGCGCCCGGTCGGGCCGGTCAGGAGCGTCATGAGCGAAGCGTCCCACGAGCGTCCGATGAACCCGCTGTCGTTCAGCACGGTGGCGTGTCCCGGCTGGAGCATCGAGCGCGTGATCGCGGCGGCCGGGGAATACGGCTACCAGGGCGTGGAACTGCGCACCTTCGGGGCCGGCTCGACGCAACTGGCCAGCGACCCGGCCCTGAGCGACCCGGACAAGATCCGCCACCAGTTCGAGAGAGCGGGGGTGAAGATGTCCTGTCTGGCGACGAGCGCGGCGCTGCACTACCGGAGCCGCAAAGAGGCGGCCGCGGCTCTTTCGAGCGCCAAGTCCTTCGTTGAGATGGCGGCGGCGCTGGGCTGCCCGCGCATCCGCACTTTCGGGTACATGATCTACCCCGGCGAGATGCCGCCCGCCGCGCTGCGCCGCATCGCCGGCCGATACCTCGAACTCGCCGAGTACGCCGAGGAGAGCGGGGTCGAGATCGTCATCGAAAACGCCGGCTCCTTCGCGCGGTCGCGCGAACTCTGGAACCTGACGAATTATGTCGATCATCCGCTCGTCGGCGTGTGCTGGAACGTCGCGTACGCGGCGACCGTGGGCGAGCGGCCGGGGCTGAGCGTGACCACGCTCAACAGCCGCATCCGATACGCGAAAGTGAAGGACACCGAGGTCGGACAGGGCACCGGGTACTGCGCGCTGGGCGAGGGGACCGTCGAGGTGGAGCGGTTCGTCGAACTGATGCGCGGGATCGGCTACGAAGGGTGGATCTGCTTCGAGTGGGACAAACTCTGGCTTCCGGCCCTCGCCGAGCCGGAGGAGACGCTGCCCAGGGCGCGGCAGACGCTGCACGAGTGGATGCGCCTCAAGGTGGACAAGAAGGGCAAGCCGCTGGCCAAACGCGAGGCGGCGGTGCTCGAAGTCCGGTCGTGAGAGGGCGCGGCGGGCGATCAGAGCCGCCCGAACGGCGCTGCAGGCCGCTCACACGAGGGGAGTGACCCCATCGGGCGGCGCGGCGGGTCCGGGGCGGCGTGGACGCCTCGGAATCGCGGTCCAACAATTCAGCCCGCGAAAGGGCGTTTCATGCTTCAGGGCGTCATCAATTCAATCCGCGAGAGCCAGGTGTGGAGTTCCATCTTCCGCCACGGCATCCCGCGCGATCGCCGGACCCGCGTCATGGCGATCATGTCCAATGTCTTCCTCCACCTCCACCCCGTCGCGGTGCGCAAGAGCGGCATCCGCCTCTCCTTCACCTGGTGCATGGGCGGGTTGACGTTCTTCCTCTTCATCGCCGAGACGATCAGCGGCGTGCTGCTCATGTTCTACTACCGCCCCGTCGTCGAGTACGCCTATAGCGACATCATCGGCATGCGGGCGCACCTGACGCTTGGCATCATGCGCGAGATTCACCGCTGGGGCGCACACGCGATGATCATCTCGGTGTGGCTGCACATGATGCGCGTGTTCCTGACCGGCTCCTACAAGCCGCCGCGCGAGTTCAACTGGGTGGTCGGCGTGATTCTCCTCGTGCTGACGATGCTCCTCTCGTTCACGGGCTATCTCCTGCCGTGGGACCAGTTGGCGATCTGGGCGATCACGGTGGGAAGCAAGATGGCGGAGGCGACCCCCTTCGCCGGCATGGCCGGACCCGGCAGCAACCTCCTCCAGTTGCCCGGCGGCATTCCCATCGTCACACCCTACTCCGACGCCAAGTTCCTCCTGCTCGGCGGCGAGTCCGTCGGCGAGGCCGCCCTGCTGCGCTTCTACGTCCTGCACTGCATCGCCATCCCGCTGGGCGCGGCGACGCTCATCGCCGTCCACTTCTGGCGCATCCGAAAGGACGGGGGCATCTCAGGGCCGATGTGAGAGGGGTCCGTTTCGCGGCAACCCGAAGGCTCTGCGAAGGGGAGCACGGGGTGTGCTGGAACAGAAAGGCGCCGAATGAAATCACCCCACGATTCGCAGAGCCTCATCGTGGGCGTGGATGAAGACCGGAATGACGATTCAATGAACCGCCGGAATCACGAATGATCAGCCTCCTCCCCAATTCGACCCTCCTTCTCGCCTCCGGCGCGCCGGACATCACCGCCCTCGACAAGTTCAAGGACTTCGTCAACCGCTGGAGCGTGCCGCAGTACAGCCTGCCGCTGTTCTGCATCCTCATGTTCGCGGCCTTCTTCTGGTATCGCAAGTGGACGAAGCCCGCGATCTTCTGGCCGCTGATGATCGGCTTCACCATCGTCTACTTCGCCTTCATCCCCCTCGATGACAGTTACGCCTCGATTCTCAAGAAGCCCGACAACGTGCCCATCTCGATGATGGTCTTCCTGACGCTCTACTTCCTCTGGCTCGGGCTGCGGCAGGCGGCGATCAACGACCAGAACATGGAGATCGGCAAGCCGCTCATCGAGGAGGACCGCGAGGACAAGGTCCTCTGCTGGCCCGACCTCGTCTACTCCGAACTCCTCGCGATGGTGCTGTGCACCGTCGTGCTCATCGTGTGGTCCGTGCTGCTCAAGGCCCCGCTGGAGTCGCCGGCCAACCCCGCCGGCCCGCCCAACCCCTCCAAGGCGCCGTGGTACTTCCTCGGCCTCCAGGAACTGCTCGTCTACTTCGACCCGTGGATGGCGGGCGTGGTGCTGCCGGGGCTGATCATTCTCGGACTCGCCGCCATGCCCTACATCGACACCAACCCCAAGGGCAACGGGTACTACACCTTCAAGGAACGCAAGTTCGCCATCCTCACGTGGATGTTCGGTTACCTCATCCTCTGGTGCGTGCTCATCGTCTTCGGCACCTTCCTCCGCGGGCCGAACTGGAACTTCTTCGGCCCCTTCCAGGTCTGGGATCCGCACCGCGTCGATCCCCTCACCAACATCAACATCAGCGACGTGTGGTACGTGGTGCTTCTCGGCGGCAAACTGCCCGAGAACATCCTCGTGCGCGAGTGGCCGGGCATGGTGCTGACCGTCTTCTGGCTCGGCGCGCTGCCGGTGCTCATGACGCGGATCGGGTTCTTCGGTCGGCTGCGGTCGCAGATGGGCTTCTCGCGCTACTACCTGATGGCGGTGCTGTTCGTGATCATGCTGCTCGTGCCGGTGAAGATGGTCGGACGCTGGACCTTCAACCTCAAGTACATCATCGCCATGCCGGAGATCAACTTCAATCTCTGACGTCCTGGCGATCCGTCCCGCCGCAGCAACTCAGTGCCGGAAGTGCCGCACGCCCGTGAGCAGGCAGGTGACGTGGAGCGCCTGGCAGAGACTGATCGTCTCGTCGTCGCGCTTTGAGCCGCCCGGTTGCACGATGGTCTTGATGCCGGCGTCGATGAGCACCTGCGGTCCGTCAGCGAAGGGAAAGAACGCGTCCGAAGCGGCGATCGCGCCTTGCGCCCGCGCGCCCGCCTTCTCGACCGCGAGGCGGCAGGAGGTCACGCGGTCCATCTGGCCCGCCCCCGCCCCATGCAGGCGGCGCTGCGAGCCGATCGCGATCGCGTTGCTCTTGAGGTGCTTGGCGATGGTCCAGATGACCGCGGCGTCGGCGAGCAGCGCCGGCGTCGGCGCCGGACCCGCCGCGTGCTGCCAGAGGTGCGGTTGCGCCCGGCCGCGATCCTGATCCTGTACGAGCAGGCCGCCCGGGATCGAGCGCATCTCGATCTTGCGATCGGTCGAGGGCGCGTGATCGCCCACGGCGAGGAGGCGGACGTTGGCCCACCGCCCCGCGAGCAGGGCGAGCGCCGCGGGATCGAACGCGGGCGCGACGATCACCTCGAAGAACTTCGACCCCGCGGTGATGAGTTGCGCGGTCGCCGGATCGACCGGCCGGTTGAGCGCGACGATCCCGCCGTAGGCCGCGAGGCTGTCGCCCTCGTACGCCGCGGCGAAGGCGTCGGCAAGGAGTTCCGCGACGGCCGCGCCGCACGGATTCGCGTGCTTGATGACCGCTGCGGCCGGCTCGTCAAACTCCCGCACCAGCAGCAGCGCCGCCGCCGCGTCCGCGACGTTGTTGTAACTCAGCGGCTTGCCGTGCAGAACCTCCGCGTTCACGATCGACGGGCCGCGCGACGCCGGATCGCGGTACAGCGCCGCCTGCTGGTGGGGATTCTCCCCGTAGCGCAGGTCAAGGGACTTGGTGAACGAGAGGCGCAATTGGTCAGGGAAGGTCGTCGTCTGCCGCCGGTTCATCCACGCCGCGATCATCGCGTCGTACTCGGCGGTGCGGCTGAAGGCGGCGGCGGCGAGGTCGGATCGCATCTGCCGCGACGTCGAGCCGTTGTGACGCTCCAGTTCGTTCACCACCCGGTCGTACTGGTTCGGGGCGGTGACCACGACCGTGAACTCGTGGTTCTTCGCCGCCGAACGGATCATCGCCGGCCCGCCGATGTCGATGTTCTCGATCGCCTCCGCCGCCGTCACTCCCTCGCGCCGGATCGTGTGCGCAAAGGGATAGAGGTTGATGCAGACAAGGTCGATCGGCTCGATGCCGTGCTCGTGCAGCGCGGCGAGGTGGTCGGGAAGATCGCGGCGGGCGAGCAGGCCCGCGTGCACCGCCGGATGCAGCGTCTTGACGCGGCCGTCGAGAATCTCGGGAAAGCCGGTGATCTCGGCGACGCGCCTCACCGGCAGGCCGGCCTCTTCGAGCGCCCTGGCCGTGCCCCCCGTCGAGATGAGCACCACGCCGCGCCGGCTCAGCGCGCGGGCGAAGGGAATCAGATCGGTCTTGTCGCTCACCGAGAGCAACGCGCGGCGGACGGGAATGAGGTCGGTCATACCTGCCATGATAATCGGCCACGAAGCGGCAGACTTGGCGCAGCCTGCTCTCGGGTGTAGTCCAAGTTTATGGCGCCCCAGGCGCAGATGGGGCGGATCAGTGGCACGCCCCACGTCGCGCGCGGCGCCTTTCGCCCCAAAGGGGCGCGCGAGTGTAGCCACGGGTGCAGCGAGCCAAACCGCAGCCTGGCGAGCGCAACCCGTGGTCAGGTCTTGTCCGGCTCGGTCATCGACTTCGCATCCAGCAGTTTGTCCAGCGTTTTCTCATCCACGAGGTTGTGACGCCGGCAGTATTCGCGGATCGTCACGCCTTCGTTGAACGCGGCCTTGGCGGCTTTGGCCGCCGCGTCGTACCCGATCACCGGCGCCAGTTTGGTGCACAACATCAGCGAGCGCTCGACGAAGCCCGTCGCGATCTTCTCGTTCACTTCGAGCCCGACGACCAGTTTGTCCACGAAAGCGTTGCTCGCGTTGGCGAGCAGGCGGATGCTCGTCTGCATGTTGTCGGCCATCATGGGCATGGCGACGTTGAGTTCGAAGAGCGAGCCGATGCCGCCCAGGCCGCCGAGCGTGATCGCCGCGTCATTACCGATGACCTGGCAGGCGACCTGCATCATCGACTCGCACATGACGGGATTGACCTTGCCCGGCATGATCGATGAGCCGGGCTGCGTCGCCGGCAGCGAGAGTTCAAAGAGGCCGCAGCGCGGGCCCGAGCCGAGCCAGCGGATGTCGTTGGCGATCTTGCTCAGCGCGACGGCGATGGTCTTGAGTTCGCCCGAGGCCTCGACGACGCAGTCGCGCGTCGCCTGGGCCTCGAAGTGGTTCGGCGCTTCGGCGAACTTGACGCCCGTGGCCTTGCTCAGCGCTTCGCAGACCATGCGGCCGAACTTCGGATGCGTGTTGATCCCGGTGCCGACGGCCGTGCCGCCGATGGGCAGGTTCTCGGCGAGGCGCTGCATGGCCCGCTTGGCGCGCATCACGCCATACTCCGCCGCCGCCGCATAACCCGAGAACTGCTGTCCGAGGCGGATCGGCGTCGCGTCCATGAGGTGCGTCCGCCCCACCTTGACGATCTTGTCCCACTGCCTGGCCTTCTTGTTGAGTTCCTTCGCGAGGCGCGTCAGCGCGGGGATGAGGTCCTTGTCGATGGCGACGGCCGCGGCAACCTGCATCGCCGTCGGAAACGTGTCGTTGCTCGACTGGCCCATGTTCACGTGGTCATTGGGATGGACCGCGTTCTTGTGGTCGCGCGAGCCGATGGACTTCTTCGCCGCCAGGCAGGTGAGGTTCGCAATCACCTCGTTGACGTTCATGTTCGTGCTCGTGCCCGACCCGGTCTGGAAGATGTCGATGGGAAACTCGCGGTCGTGCTTTCCTTGTGCGATCGCCTCGGCGGCCTTGATGATCGCCTTCGCCCGCGGCTCGTCGAGTTTCTTCAGCGACAGGTTCGTCTCGGCGCACGCCTTCTTCAGCAGGCCGAAGGCGTGAATGATCTCCGCGGGAACGGGTCGCCCGGAGATGGGAAAGTTCTCGACGGCCCGCTGCGTCGTGGCGCCGTAGAGCGCCTCGGCCGGCACGGTCATCTCGCCCATCGAGTCCTTCTCAACGCGCGTTGCGGTCATGGCTCACCTTCTGTTTCACGGCGGGCATCATCGCCCGCAAGGAAGTGTACAGAACGTCCCCGAACGGGGCGAAGCGCGGCGGGTAGGGTGAAGGACTCAATTCCGCCGCGTCACGTGCAGTCCGCTTCGCCGCGACCGCGCCCGCCGACCTCCGGCTCGATTCACGCGGACCCGTCCGCCGAGGTCAGCACGCGCTTCTGGGCGCTCGAAAGCGGGAAGCGGCCGAGATCCTCGCGGCACACCCACCGCGCCCCCCGCACCCGCCCGCGGAAGGCGCCGGGCCGCCAGACGCGGAACTCAATCCGGCGGTGGCTCGTCTGGTGAGTGAACTGCGCCGCCGGTGCTTTGAGGTCGGCCGCGACGCCGAACTCCCGCTCGACGAACTCCGCGAGCGCTGCGCTCTCAATGACGCCGGGCGATTCAAGCGTCGGGCATTGCCACATCCCCGCCCAGAGGCCCTTGGCCGGGCGCTGCACAAGCAGCACCCGCCCGCGCCGTTCGATGACGAGGGATGCCGCGTGGATCACCGCAGTCTCGCCGCGCCGCCGCGCCTGCGGATACCGATCGACCGTGCCGCCGATCCTCGCCCGGCACCACGCGGCCGCGGGACAGCGCTCGCACTTGGCGCCGCGCGGCAGGCAGATCGTCGATCCAAGTTCCATCAGCGCCTGGTTGAACGCGCCTGCATCAGCGCCGGCGCCGACCAGCGCCTCCGCGAGGCGCCACACCTCACGCTCGATCTCGCGCTCCTTCAGCGGTGGCCCGAGTTCGAACCACCGGCACAGGACGCGCTGCACGTTGCCATCCACGATCGGCGCTTTGACGCCGAAGGCGATGGACGCGATCGCCCCGGCGGTGTAGCGGCCGACGCCGGGGAGGTTGATCAGTTCGCCGACGTCGCTCGGGACGCGGCCGCCGTGGTCGCGCACGATCGCCTTCGCCGCGGCGTGAAGGTGGCGGGCGCGCCGGTAGTAGCCCAGACCCTGCCACAGCACCAGCACTTCCTGCTCCGGCGCCGCCGCCAGCGAGCGCACATCGGGAAACCGCGACACGAAGCGGTCGAAATACTCGAGGACGCGCTTCACCTGCGTCTGGTGGAGCATGTACTCGGCGACGAGGCAGCGGTACGCCTGCTGCGCCGCGCTTCGCGTCCTGCGCCGCCACGGCAGGTCTCGCTGCTGCGCCGCGAACCACGTCTCAAGCGCCGCAGCAATGCGCCGCGCCCGAGGAACCCCAAGACGCCGCGCCACTGGCGCCGAACCGCTTCGTCGGAAGGACGGCCGCCGGCTCATGGCGCGCCCGCGACCGTCGTTTCCTGCTCGATCTCGTCGTCCTCGTCGAGGCCGGGTTGGCGCGAGGTGAGGACGCGGTCCGCCAGCGGCCCGCTCGCGGGATCGACGTCAGCGACGACCGCTCCCTCCGCCGCGGCGCGCAACTCGCCCTCCGTCGGTTCGAGCAGGCGGATCGACCGCCAATGCCCGCTCGTCCACCGCCACAGAAAAGCGATGCCCAGCGAGATGATGAAGGCGGAAGCGCCGATCCACGGGCCGAGCGATTCGAGTTCGGACCACCAGGTGACGAAGGCGAAGCCGCCGCCCACGATGAACGTCCACGACGTGATCATCGTGACCACGCCGGGCCAGACCGTGTCGCCGGCGCCGCTCAGCGCGCCCGAGAGCGTGATCGCCAGCGCGTCGAACAACTGGAAGACCGCGGCGCAGACGAGCAGCTTCATGGCAATGCCCAGGATGAGGTCCGCGTTCGGATCGTCCCGCTTGATGAGCACGGCGGCGAGCGGCTCGCGGAAGAGGACGAACATCAGGGCGCACGTGCCCATGTACGCCATGGCCAGGCGCACCCCGAGCCAGGCGCGATGGTTGGCCGTGTCGGGTTGCCCGGCGCCGATGTAGCGCCCCACCAGCGCCGTCACCGCGACCGAGATTCCCACCGCGGGCATGAAACTCAGGTGCATGTAGCGCAGCGCGATCCACCCCGCGCTGTTGTGCGCCTCGCCGAAGGTCCCGATGAGGTAGATCATGAACACCGACCAGCAGACCATCTCGTTGCCGAAGGTCAGAGCCCGCGGCCAGCCCACGCGCCACAGCAGGCGCATGGCGCGCCAGTCCGGCCGCCAGGCGTCGCGCGTGCCGAGTTCGGCGTGCATCTTCGGCCCGAGGAAGACCGACAGGGGGATCAGCAGTTCCACCGCCGTGCCGATCACCGTCGCAATCGCCGCCCCCTCCACGCCCAGCGCCGGCGCGCCGAGGTGGCCGAAAATCAGCACCCAGTTGCCGAAGATGTTCGTCACGTTTCCCGCGACCGTGGCCACGAAGACGACTTTGGGCCGGTGCAGGCCGTAAAAGTAGTGGCTCAGCCCGCGCGTCATGAGCATCACGAAGCACCCGTACATGAGAATCTGCCCGTAGCGCGTTTCGAGCGCGACGAGTTCATCCGAGTGCCCGAGTTGGGCGAAGATAAGCCCGAGCGAGGCCGCGTAAGGCAGCAGCAACACCCAGCCGAATGCGCTCATCCACAGCGCCGCCCATGCGAAGCGCGGCGCCTGGCGCGGCCGGCCCGCGCCGAGGTTCTGGCTCACGTACGTGTTCACCATCGTCAGCACGCCCATCAGGAACGACAGCGGCGTGAACGTCGCCAGACCGCCGTTGCCCTGCGCTGCCAGTTCCAGCGAACCCACCCGGCTCACCATCAGCGCATCGACGAACTGCATCGCCGTGTAACTCGTCATCGTCAGAACCGTCGGCCAGGCGAGCGCGAACAACTCCCGCAGCGGCGACGGCGGGGACGCCTCGACCGGGGCGGACTCACGGATGGCAGGAGTGCTCGGGGAACTCATGACGGCATACCAACCGCCGCCCGACCGGTCAGGCCTCGTGCCTCGCATGGCGGGCGGCAATGTCAACGGATTCGGGATGGCGGCAACGGCGAGTGTAGGATCAAACCTGCCGGGACACCACCCGGCGCCGCGCCCCCCCGGACCCCGCAGCGCTCTATGCTCACAGGGAGTCGACGCCGAGCCAATCGCGGTCGAGTCGCCCCATTTCGCCGTCCGGAGGATCATCGATGAATCAATCTGCACGTCGTTCGGCTGGGATGGCGTTCATCGCGGCCTTGCTCGCCGCCTGCGCTGCGTCAGCGCTCGCCGGCGAGACGCGCGACGTGCGCCACGTTCACGGCCGCGTCGTCGATGAAAACGGCCGGCCCGTCGCGGGCATCGAGGTCGGCACGCACTGGACCACCACCGGCGGCGCCATGACGCCGCAGTGGAAGTCCGACGCCTACATGCAGGAGCGACTCACCGTTCGCAGCGACGATCAGGGCCGCTTCAACGGGCCGCTCTACTTCGATGGCCGGCCGCTGGCGCTTCTCGCACTCGACCTCAAAACGCGCCGCGGCGGAACCGCCATCCTCAACCCCGACGTCCTCGAAGATGAATTCACCCTTACCATCGCCCCGCTCGTGCGCCTCACCGGCGAAGTCCGCATCGCCCTGCCGCTGCTTACGGACAACACCGTCCGCGCCTTCGTCTTCGATCCCCGCGCGCCGATCGCGGTCGCCTCGGCGGTGATCGAAGGTGAAGGGGAGTGGGAGTTGTTCCTTCCGCCCGGGCGCGCGAAACTCTCTCTCGTCGCGGCCGAACTCGAACGGGCGGAAATCGAACTCGACCTCGCGGCCGAGCACGTGAACACCGACCCGGTGATGCTCCGGCCGACGGCGCTGGCGAAACTCTACGGCCAGGAGCCGCCGCCATGGACGATCACCGAGGCGCGGGGTATTGACGCCGACGTGCAGATCGCCGACTTCAAGGGCAAGTGGCTGCTCATTGAGACGTGGTCGTACTGGTGACCGCCGTGCATCGGCCGCAGGTTGCCGGCCCTCATGGACCTCCGCGACAAGTACGCCGATCTCCGAGACCGTTTCGCGATCGTCGCCTTCCACGACCGCAGCGCCCCGACCTTCGAGGTGCTCGATGAGAAGATGAAGGACGTTATCGAGAAGCAGTGGAAGGGACGCGAACTGCCCTTCCCGATCCTGCTCGACTCGACCGGCCGCACCTACCGCAACTTCGCGATCACCTCGCTGGGCACGGCCATCCTCATCGACCCGCAGGGCCGCGTCGTCCGCGGCCGCGGCGAAGAAATCCTCGAGGCCGAACTGGAGAAACTCCGCGAGGCCGTTCGCAAGTGATCGGCGATGGACAGACAGAGGCCCTCCACGCCGGCGGCGGAGGACTGGCTCTCCCTGCAAGTGCCGCGAGTCGCCGCCCGATTGTGCCGCGTCTTGCGCCGAACCAATGCTGCACCAGCCGTGGAGCATCGTATGATCATGCGCTCATCGTGAAAGGAGAGCACCATGTCCCGTTGGCGCCGCTGCCTCGTCCTCCTGCTGCTGGCGTTCGCGACCACCAGCCTGCTGCAGGCTCGCCGAGCGAGCGCTGGGCCGCCTGAGCGCGACCTCTGGTACGTCATCAGCGACGGAGAGCAGCGCTACGGCTCCATTCACGTCGTCGTGCGGCAGCGCGAGCACGGGCAGGTCGAGTACGCCGTCGAGTCCCTCGTCCGAATCGAGTTTTTCGGTGCGCCGCAGGAGTTGCAGTCCACTTCTTCCGCAATCGTCGATTCGAAGTTCTCCCTGATCAGCATGCAAGCGACATCATCGCGCCTCTCGGGAGGCGGAACCCTTCACGGCCGAGGCATTGAAAACGGCTACGTCATCGCGCGCGAAACGGAAGACGGCGTCGAGGAGACCACCCGCACGTTCAACGACGGCATCCCCTCCATCTCGGACCTCGCGCTGGGCGACTGGCTGCACTCAATCGTCTCCGAAGCGGCGCCCGACGCGGTCATCGACCATGCGCGGCCGGTGCGCATCATCGCAGCCGAGAGCGGCGAAGCGGAACCCGCCACCGTTCGCCTCGTTTCGCGCGGCGCGGCCGGCTCCGAGTGGTCCATCGAGTTCGAGAAGGAGTGGCTCAAGACCATGATCCGTCTCGACGACTGCGGCGTCATGATCGACCAGACCGTCGCCACGCCTCGCACGCACATCGTCAGAGCCACGCAGGAAGAGGCAGAGCAGATTGCGCACCGCAGAATCCCCGATCGCGAACTGCTCGTGTTTCCCTTCGATCGCGAGTTGCCGCCCACGCGGCGACTGAAGCGCCTTGACGTCAAACTCACGTGGAAGGACATTCCGCGCGATGAGTTCCAACTCGAAGACTCGCGGCAAAGTCTCATCTCCCTGGAACAGGAAGGCGGAGAATACACGGCGCTCGTCCGCCTTGCGCGGCCCGCAGACGACGGGCCCGACATCGTCCTTCCCGTCTCGCGCCAGCAGTTCGCCGGTGCGCTCGGCTCGACGGACTTCATTCTTCCCGAGGATGAAGCCGTCGCCAGGATCGCGGCCGAGATCGTCGGTGAGACGACCTCCGCCCGCGCCGCGGCCACGGCGATCTGCCAGTGGGTGAGTGAGTACATCGAGCCGGCGATGATCGCCGAAACGCTCAGCGGCCCGCAGGTGCTCAAGCGCCGCACCGGCAAGTGCACCGAATACTCCACGCTCTTCGCCTCGCTCGCTCGCGCGGCCGGCCTCCCCACGCGCCTCGCCCTCGGTCAGCGGCGCTTCGTCGGCGCCGAGGGCGATACCTGGGCCGGGCACATGTGGAACGAGGTCTACGTCGGCCAGTGGATCCCCGTCGACGCCAGCGTCAACGAAGTCGGCGGCTCGCTCGACCTCCTCAAGTTCATCCACAGCGACACCGTCATGGGCACCCAGCCGCTGCGCTGGAAACTCACGCAAAGCCTGGGCGTCTCGATCGCCGACGTTGAACTCATTCCCGAACCGCCGGGCGAAGCGATCGAACCCGGCCTGCGCGGCACAACCTACACCAGTGCCGAGCATCGCTTCCGATTCAGCATTCCCGACGAGGCGTGGACCGTGGAGGACACGAAGTCCGCCGGCGCCCAGGTGTTGCGCGTGCGCCCGCCCGATGCCGACCTGGGCGACTCGGCGATGTTCCACGTTACCGCCTTCAGCCTGCCCAAAGGCGTGGCGCCGAAGGTCGTCCTCGACGCACGCCTCAGACAGCAGCGGACAGCACTGCACGAAGTTGAAGTGCTCCTCGACCAAGCCGTCGAGATCAACGGAGTCGCCGGACACCGACTGCGGTTCGGCGGAACGCCGAAATCCGAGCGCGGCGTCCCGATGCGCGTCACCGAAGTGCTGCTCACACACAACGAGTCGGCCGTGCTCATCAACCTGATCTCGACCATCGAGAACCACGAGAAATTCGGCCAGGCGTTCGAGCGAATCCTATCGAGCGTGACCTTCATCGAGTGACTACGCGCTGCCGAACGGACGCCGCGGTCCGGCTGGCGCTGCCGGGATTCGAATGGCTCGTGCAGGCAGAATTCACGGCATCAGGTGCTCGACCGGCAGGCCCGTCTGGCGCGCCAGTTCCTCGACCAGCAGCGAGCGATGGCATGCCGCCGGCTCACCCTCGACGCAGAAGAACACGGGTCGGCGGGCGCCCTTCAACTCGCCGTCGAAGAGCGCCGCCGCCTTGAGCCGGGCGAGGTTCTCCTTGCGGTAGCGAGTCTTGAACGTCTCGCCGAGTCTGCTGCGGCGGCGCCGCGGCACGCCGCGCCGTGCATCCTCCGCTTCCTGCGCCTTGCGGATCGCGTCGGAGGGGGCAAGGTGCTTGAGATGCACGTATCGGATGCCCAGCGCCGCCAGCCGCGCCTCCAGCCGCCCCGCGTTCGCGAACGCATACTCCGACCCGCGAACCCCGCGCCGCGCCCGCACGTCGCAGAAGCAGTCGATGCCCGCGTCCTGAAGCGCCTGGAAGAACGCCTCCTGCGAGAATCCGTAGACGCCGATCGTCAGGAGCGCAGCAGCCGACATGGTGGCCATCCTCTCGTCAGCGCCTGATCGTATGGTGGCGCAGGTGCTCAGCCTCCTCGCTCGAGGAAACTGAACCCCGCTGCCGCAACCCAGAGGTCGGGACGGCGGAGATTCCCGGTTACTCAAGGGGCCTGGTGCACCCACGCCCTTCAGACTTCGATCACCCAGCGCCTGACGGAAACCGGCAACGACCCGACGACCAACGCCACCGACGGCGCCACAAGAGTGACCAGCCCGGGCGATTCGAAGATCGACGCCGACCACCTGTTCCGCAGGGTGGAGCATCGCGACTCGCTCACCGCGGCTGATGTCGTGACCATTGCGTACACAGTGCCCAAGGCGAGGCGATCTGGGCCAAGGACCAGAAAGCCCGGGTCGTGCAGTATGACCGCGACGACTCCGGCCGCAGGCCACCCCGGTGAGTCACGGCCGACGGCGGCTTCGACACCGCCGTCCAGCGCCTCACTGCGACCTGCGACACCCACGCTCGTGCTGACCTCGTCTCGTCGTGCGACAGCGCGACCGTCGGCAGCGGCGCGTCCTGGTGAGCCGAGCCTCTCGGGCGCTGCGCCGATTCTCCGCCTTCGGATCGTGCCGATGGGCGTGTGAGGCGACGATTCTCCTGACCTGAAAGCCGGGAAGCGGATTGACCAGGTCGGCGGATCCACTCATACTCGCCGCGCACGGCCGCGTCGATGCTCACGGAAGTGAGGCGGTTCCAGGCGTCGTGGGTGTACTTCTTCGTGGCGGCCGCCGGCAGATCCTGCTCGGTCATGTTGCCGGCCGCGAGGGGCATGTCCTGGCAGCCGATTCGCACAATCCGACCGTGGCGAGACTGCCTCACTGCACCGCACGCGGATGACGCTACTCTTCCTCATCCTGACCGGCGCCATCCTCGACCGCATCATCGTCTTCGCCGAAATCAAATTCTTCCCATGTGAACGGAGCCAGTTCAGACTCGCGAGTGTAAAGACCCGGGATGGCGTTCTCAATGACGTCCTCGACATGGATGTCGATGCACTTGAGCCGGTCAAAGTCATAGAAGTTCCAGGAACTAGGTGGCTCATCGATCCTGTGAAGGAACCCGAAACCGCAGTACAACCCGGGCTCCGAGCCGTCGAACTTCTCACCCTTGCATTCGTCGCTAAACATGATGCCGAGGACGGGCGCCCCGTCGATGATCTCCGGCGTCGCCAGAATCTGACATTTGGGGTGAAATGGCCGTCTCACGAACATGCCTCCGAACACTGGATCAACTGCAAGCCTCAACGCAGATGCGAACTCACCACTCAAGCACCACGTCTGTGATGCAATCGATTGCAGGCCACGCACATTCACGTCCAGTTGCGAAAAGCGCAGCCGCCGGATGAGGAACAAGGAAGCCATCATACTTAACGATGGGGTCGGAACGAAAATACTCCGGGGTTGCGGCTACCTCTCCTTGCGCCGTTCTCACCCTCGAATCTCGACTCATAGACAAGACGATCCTGCCGCCTCGCCGCTCCATGCGCACGCCTGTGTGCTTAAGCAACGCCGGCGCAAGGATTAAGTGCATTGGCGGCAGCTCAAACGGCGCGGGCCAGCATGAGCACAGTCTTCTCATCAATTCGTCTGAGCCGGGCGGCTCGTCAAGCCCGAGAACGTCGTGGACCTGCCTGTAGAGCACATGATCCTCATCCACGGGGGGCAATGCATAGGGCCAAACATGGGCAAAAACGTGCCCGGAATCAAGCGAAGCCACATGTCCGCCGCTGAAACTGCACTGTTGTCGAAGCCGATGAAAAAGTCCATCACCCAAAACGATCGCGTCGAATAAGGTGGCATCAACCATGAAAAACGTATTCCCGAGCTCAAGATGTTTGCCGCCCGCCTCGACTGCTGCGAGATAGAAGCAACAATTCCCGTCCCGGACGTGCTTTCCCCACTCATCAAGCGTTACGCCCTCGAACACGCCTCGCCAGGTGCAGACTCCGTGACGAAGCAGGAAGGCCGTGTGCAGTCCATCGCCGGGGCCGAAAAAGTTCCTCGATCTGGCCGCGCTCGTAAGCCATGCGTATTCGACTTCCACGGGAGAGGCGCCTCCTTCTATCCATCATTCGACGTGCCTGCATCTTCGGGCGATCCAGGTTCAACTGCATCTGCACCGTCGGCGGCGCACGGGTCGTCGCACTTGGCCTCATTGAACAGACTGTTCATCTCTCGTTGATAGTCGAGGTCGGCCTGGCGCGCGGCTTCTTTGTATTGGTCTATCATCTCTGATACGGCGACCGCGGTGTCCACAATGGGGACGTTGTCTAGCACGGTCAAGCACCATGATACGCCTTCTCCGTACTCTTCAGCTCGCGCGCTGCGATCCCAGAGCGAGATCACCAGACCGAGCAGAGGCACCCCTCGGACAACGGCTCCCCGCACCTTCTTGCGGAGCGCCTTCTCAACCGCCACCATCGCGGCCGCATGGGTCGCCTTGGCGATCTTGGTCCTGTTCTTCCATATCCCATACTTCATAGTCGTCTTGTACGATCTCTTCATCACCGCCTTGTAGTTGTCAGACTCGAGCATCTTGTTGCACTGCGTCAACAATTCATCGCGTCCAGGCTTCCGGCCGTTTGCATCGATGAAATCCTTGAGCCAACTCTTGAACTCAGGCTCCCATCGCCCATTGAGCGTCCAGTGATCCTTGGCTTGCATAAGTCGGCCGAACTCGGCGTCGTCCACCAACTCTCCAAGCGTACCACGGCAGGACTGCGGCACCATGTGGTGCCAGGTCCAGGAGTCGGGAGGTGAGAGCCCGAGGGGATCCGTGTACAATATCGGATGGCCTCCGGCGTATTGATAGAGGCCAAGTCCGTCGATGTATCCAAGCGGATCCCTCTCCAGCCACCTCCCCAGCACGGGGTCATACCAGCGGAAGCGGACGAGGTATTGGCTGGTCTCCGCATTGAAGACATACCCATCCCAGGCGATGGGGTTGTCGGGGCCGTGGATGGTCGAGCCGCCG
>WYBR01000127.1 GCA_011525805.1 Vicinamibacteraceae bacterium | reverse complement strand
CGCAGCCGCATTTCGGGCAGCGGATGCCGCGGGGCTCGGGTTCGCGCTTCTGTCTGGTCGTCGTCCCACTCATCTCCGCTGACCTCCCTGGAGATCGGAGAGGCGAATCCGGCGGCGCGGCGCCGGCTGCACATCCGTGCCGTACAGGACCGCGCCCTGCATCGACGCGGCGACGGCGCAGCCCACGAGGCAGTCGAGCCAGTGGTTGTCGAGACCATCGACGCGGAGTTTCCACTCATCGACGGTCCGGCCGCGACCCTGCGTCTTGACGCGGTACTCGCTGGTCAGGTGTTCGGCGAGGAGTTGATGGTTGGCCGCGGTGCGATTCGATGATCCACCCGTGCGGCCGAACAGCGCCAGGCATCCCGGATCACCCATCGGCACCGCCAGGCGCGCCTGCACGAAGGATTTCCAGTAGTTCGTGTCGAACACCACGTGCCGCACGGCCCGCTTGCCGGTGATGACCGGGATGCGCCAATTCAAGCCGACGCGGTCGCCGCGCTTGCGTTTGTACTCACTGAAGGGGATGCTCGAAGCGCCGACGTACCGGCCGTGGCTGGGCATGACGAGATTTGCGTACCGGCTCTGTCGGCAGAACTGATAGACCACATCCGACGACTGGCCCCAGTTCGCGTCGATCAGGCATCGGTCAATTCGCACCATCGCGCCATCATCGCGCTTCCATTCCCGCGCGAGCATGGTATCGGTGAGGCGCTCCAGCCCGGCGTAGACGGCGCCTTCGAGGCCCGCATGGGGCGCCGCCGCCGCGAGCGTCCGGCGGATGTCGCGGAGTGTGAAGTACGCGTGGGGGTCCTTCTGGTCCGGCTCGGTGCCATAGTCGATCACATTGCCCGTGAAATCCTCCTCCCACGCCACAATGAGCCAGAAGAGCGCCTTGGCCTGCACGTCGATGAACATGGTCAGCAGCGACGAGCCGATGGGCACCTCGCCGCGTTCGTGGCCATTCAACTTGGCGATGATCTGCTCGGCGGTGAGAAGGTCTTCGTCGAGAGCGGTGCTTTCGGGGAGTGGTTCGTTCTGATACTCGGCCCAGAATGCGGCCTCATCCTGGAGCCGCAGGTTCATCGCGTGCTGGATGGCGCTGAGTTCATCGTGGTTGAACCGGTCCGGCCACGCGACCTCGGCCCCCTCATCCATCTCGTCGCGATTCTGGCCGTAGAACTCGGTGGCGCGGCTGATGCCCTCGTCGGCGCGGAGTCCCTCGGCCCGCAGACGCGCGTACTCCGCCCACAACTGCTCGCGGGTTGGGAACGAGTACACCATCTTGGTGCGTTGCCCCTGCCACTGCGGGTGTTTGTCGCGATCGAGCAGGCGATCGGCCAGGTCGTCGGGCCGCACGACGGTGAGTGTCATGAGTCCGGCGATCTTGCGGCCCGGGCCGGCCAGGCCGAGAATGGCGCCGGCGAGGATGCGTTCGCGTGTGGTGCACTGCGAGGGTGATCGCGCCGACTCGTCCGTCTGCGGATCGTCGATGAGCACGAGCGATGGGCGCACGCTGCGCCCATCGGGGCGCTTGTACTTCATGCCGCGGATGCGGCCGGTGATCCCGGCGACTCGGATGATGCCGCCTGATGGCAGCGAACCGGGCACCGTGGGCAGAACGATCTCATGGGCGGTCCATCCAATGTGGGTCTGACTGCCCTCGAAGAGTTGGCCGGCGGCGCGCTGGTGGATGCCGTCGAGACAGTGGATGGGGAAGCACGCCTCGGGGAAGTCGTGCAGGAGGGCCTCGCTGTTCTCCAGTTCGGCCTTGATGGACCCGAGCATCTGGCCGGCGTGCTCTTCGTCCGATCCGATGAGAGAGACGAACTCGCGGTGGCCGTAAAGCAGCGCCCAGAGACAGGCGATCTCGCAGAGGCTGGTCTTGCCTGATCCGCGCGGCATGGCCATCGCGAACAGGCCGCCTTCGAGGACCGCCTGCTCGATGCGCGCGATGACCTTGAGATGGTCGGGCGACCACGCCAGGTGGAAGGTCTGCGGGAAGTACGTCTCGCAGAACAGGCGGAAGTTGCGGCGGCAGGCTTCCTTGCGGCTGGCGTCGATGATCTTGGGCAATGCGTCGATGTCGCGGCCGGTGAAGGACTCGGGCAGGTGGCGACTTCGCGCGGCGTCGATCGGTTCATCGAACGGTTCGTCCTCGTCAGCATCTTCACCGGCCAGGCGCACATGCCGTTCGATCACCAGCCACGCGGTGTAGCGGAGGAGATCGACGGTCTTCCCGTCGCCGATGCGATAGCCCGCGCGGGTGCGGTGGCGGTGCAGTTGCCGCTCGCTGATCACCTCGCCCAGCGGGGTCGAGTTGAGCAGGCGGCACAGTTCGGCCGGCTTGAGTTGGCGCGGATCAATCGCCACGTCCGCCTCCGTTGGCGCTGGCGCTCTCGGCCATGTCGCGCACCAGCCACGCGGCATAGTGCACCAGGTTGATCGTGCCGTCGGCATTCGTCGGCGCGCCGTCCTCGATGTCGCGCGCGATCATCGCCTCGCTCACCGGCTGGCCGCCGACGCGCGTCAACGTGCGCGCCGTGTCGGTCACCGATAGAGCGGCCGGGTCGAGGCCGCCGGGGCGGTCGGGCTGGTCTTCACGCGGCGTCGACACGGCGGCCCTCCGTGGCCCACGGCGCGCCCGGGCTGCTCGATGCGAGGCGTCGGCCCATGTGCAAGCCCGGCCCAACGTGGGCCAACACGGCGCGATGTTCGGCCCTT
>WYBR01000126.1 GCA_011525805.1 Vicinamibacteraceae bacterium | reverse complement strand
GTGAATGCTCGATCCGGCCTGCGGTCGCTTGGGGCGACGGCGGGGCCGGGAGTAAGACACCCTGTCCGGCCTTGGGCCGGACAGCCTGCCCAGAAGGAGTCTGTCCAATGAAGAAGATGTTCCTCGTCGGCGCCGCTGTTGCGGCCTTTGCGTTCGTCGGCTGCAGCAGCGAGAAAGACGTCAACATGACGGAAACCTCGGACTGCGGTTCCTGCGCCAAGTCGAGCCAGTGCGAATCCACCAGCCCGGGAGTCGTCGGCGAGAAGTCCTCGTGCAGCGAAGCCACGAAGGCTCATTGCGAAGGCCAGAGCGGCGAGTGCCCCTTCAGCAAGCAGCAGAACTGACCGCGCGTCGAACCGCCGCGCCTCAACGCGCCGGTGAAACACGCCCTCAAGACCGATTCAGGACCGCCCGGCCCGCGCCGGGCGGTCCTTCCACTCCCGGACCCTTCAATCACTCCCACACCAGTCACCATGGCTGAATACCGCGCCAAGCCCGGACAGGAAGACCGCGACGGCGAGATGACCGGGGCGATCACCTTCAACATGACTTTCGTCATGGTCCCCCTGATCGTCTGGTGCGTGTTCCTCGGGCCGATCTGGTTCGACGTGCGAACCACGCTGCTCATCGGCGTCGGCCTGAGCATCGCGCTTTCCATCGCGGGGATTCCGATCAGCCGGCGGCTGTGGGCGCGATTCAGCGACTGGTCGGACCGGATCTGACGCTCAGCCCCCCCGCGCGCGATTCACCGACCGGCGGCCGATCGACCACGAATCGGCTCCAAGGAATCGTGCGAGTCGATCGACGGCCGCGTCGAATCGCGCTTCGAGCGCCGGTGTCACGCGCACGCCCGGCTCCCACCACACGCGGCGGAGGCGCAGGACCCCGCGGGCGCGGTCGAACTTGGGATCGACGCGCGCGACGAGTTGCTCGCCGTCCAGCACCGGCATGACGTAGTAGCCGAAGCGGCGCTTCGCAGCCGGAACGAACGCCTCGAAGCGGTAGTCGAAGTTGAAGAGGCGGCTGGTGCGCTCGCGGTCCCGGAGCACGGGATCGAAGGGGCACAGCAGCCTCGCGCGGCGCGGGGCGCGCCCCGCCGACTCCAGCCGGCCGCGCCAGTCGTGAAACGCGACCGCCAGCCGCGGCCGCGAACCATCCGCCGCCTGCACTTCGACCGGGACGATCCGGCCGCCGCGCAGTGCCGCATCGCACCAGGCCCGTGCCTGCGCCAGCGTGATGGCGTTCCAGAACGCGGCCAGTTCGCGCGGCGTGGCGCACCCGAGCCGCTCAAGCGCCGAAGCGCACGCCCACTCGACGTGCTCGTCCTCGCTCGGCGGGCCGGCCGCGTGCCCGTGGGGCAGCACGCGCCTCGTGAGATCGTAGACCTTCTGAAAGTTCACGCGCCTCGCCACGGCCAGTTCGCCGCAGCGCCAGAGATGCTCGAGGGCGCACTTGTGCGGCTTCCAGCGCCACCACTCGTCTCCGATCCCCGTCGGCTCGTCCTTCGGAGACTCGATGTCGCGCGACATGATCGGCCCATCGCGCTCGATCCGATCGAGCACTTCGGCGATGATGCGCTTAGGCTCGGGCCCCATGCGCGCCTTCCACCACGCGCGCTGCGGGTCGCGGCGGCGATAGCGCTCAAAGCGTGGCTTCCAGTGCGCGAACCACGCCGTCGGGATCGCCGAGGCGTCGTGCGTCCAGTGCTCAAAGAGCGATCGCTCGCGCTCCAGCAGGCCGGCGAGCCGATCGGGTCGGTACGCGTCCAGCCGCGAGGCGAGGATGAGATGGTGCGCCCGCTCGACGACGCTGATCGTGTCGATCTGGACGAATCCCATCCGCTCGATGAGGTGAAAGACCCGCGCGTCATCCGCCGGGCCGTCGGCGCGGCCGGTCAGCCCCTGCGCCTCGAGGAGCAGGCGCCGCGCCTGGGCGGCGGTGATCTTCTCGTGCGGGGTCGCGCTGCGTTGAGGCATCGTGCGGAGAATAGGAGCGCTGCGTCTCAGGTCGAGCCGCTTCACGCGGCGGGGCGCGCCGCTATCCTTGCCCACCCTTGACCGGCGTTGAACGGCAGGAGCGCCTCCGTGACGATTCTCCTTTCATTCCTGCTGCTCGCGGCCGGCCTGGCGATGCTGCTTTTCGGCGGCGATCTCCTGGTGCGCGGCGCCTCGGCGCTGGCGAGGGTGCTGGGCATCTCCGAACTGGTCATCGGCCTGACCGTCGTAGCCTTCGGCACCAGCGCGCCGGAACTGGCCGTCAACGTCCTCGCCGCCTGGGAGGGTCGCGGCGAGATCTCCTTCGGCAACATCATCGGCTCCAACATCGCCAACATCGGCCTGATCCTGGGCATATCGGCGATGATCCGGCCGCTGTCCATTCAGGGGCAGGTCATCCGGCGTGAGTTGCCGATGATGCTCCTGGCGACGATCGCGACCGTCGTCATGGCGCTCGACGCGCCTCTGCGCGGACAGGCCGCCGCCGACTTTGACCGCAGCGACGGGCTGATCATGCTCCTGCTCTTTGGCGTGTTTCTCTACTACACGGTCGCCCAGGTTCTCACCGACCGGCAATCCGACGCCATCAACGTCGAGTCGGGCGAGTTCCTCGCCCGCGTGGCGCCCGACGGCGGGCGAGCCTCGCTGCCCGTCAGCGCGATGCTCACCCTCGCCGGGCTGGCGCTGCTGGTCATTGGCGGCCGCGTGACCGTCGATCAGGCCAGTGCGCTGGCGCTGGCCTTCGGCGTTCCTGAAGTCATTGTCGGCCTGACGCTCGTGGCCATCGGCACGAGTCTGCCCGAACTCGTTACCTCCGTCTTTGCCGTCTGCCGCGGACAGTCCGATCTCGCTGTGGGCAACGTGATCGGCTCCAACATCTTCAATCTGCTGTTCATTCTGGGAACGACGGCAGTGCTGCGGCCGATCCCGGTTCCCGACGGGGGCTTTTTCGACCTCAACTGGATGACGGGCCTCTCGCTGATTCTCGTTCCCATGGTGCTCACCACGAGCCGGCGGATCATGCGGCATGAGGGTTCGATCCTGCTCATCGCGTACGTCGTCTTCGTCGGCTGGCGCGTCGCTCAGGTCGTCGGCGCGGAATGAGCAGGTGCGGCATGAGCCGGGAGACGCTCTCCATCACGCCGCGACGCGACGCCGCCGCCACCGCCCGCGCCGGCGTCCTCTACGGCCTGGGGGCGTACGTCTCCTGGGGAGTCGCGCCTCTCTATTTCAAGGCCGTCATCCAACACGCGACGGCATGGGAAGTGCTCGCGCACCGCGTCCTCTGGTCGGCCGTGTTCCTGCTCGGACTCGTGGCCGTCCGTGGGCAGGTTGCCTCGCTGCGCCGCGTTCTCTTCCGGGCGCCGCCCACGCTGGCCGTTCTGCTGCTCACCACCGTGCTCATCAGCGTCAACTGGTTCGTTTTCATCTGGGTTCACGAGACCGGCCAGGTGCTCCAGGCGAGCCTGGGCTACTTCATCAATCCGTTGCTGAGTGTGCTGCTGGGTTTCGTCGTGCTCCGCGAGCGCCTCCGCCGCCTTCAGACGGCGAGCGTCTGCGTCGCGGCGTTGGGAGTGCTGTACCTGACGATCCGCTCGGGCGAGGCCCCGCTGCTGGCGCTGCTGCTGGCGTGCACGTTCGCGTCCTACGGATTGATTCGCAAACTGGTCTCCGTCGAGGCGATGGTCGGGCTGACGGTCGAGACGCTGCTGCTCGCCCCGCTGTGCATCGCCTACCTCCTCTGGGCCGACTGGCGCGGCGAAGGGGCGTTCGGGCAGGGCGCCCTCTCCACCGATGCGCTCCTGCTCGCGGGAGGAGTGGTGACCGCTCTGCCGCTGCTCTGGTTCACCTGCGCTGCGCGGCGGTTGCGGCTCGTGACGGTCGGGTTCCTCCAGTATCTCGCGCCGAGCGGGCAGTTCCTCATGGCCGTGTTCGTCTTCGATGAGCCGCTCAGCCGCGATGCACTCGCCAGTTTCATCATCATCTGGGCGGCGCTGGCGATCTACTCGGCCGACGCGTGGCGGGCGGCGACGCGCCGGCCGCCCGAGGTCGGATGACTCCGCCGCCATCGTCGAAAGGTCACGCCAACCCGGACGCGCCTGATCGGAGCAGGGCGAGGAACTCGATGTTCCCGCGGCGGCCCTTTGAAGCGCCGCCGCGCAGGGGCGACTCGACGAGTCCGGCCACTTCGATGCCCAACGGAGCGAGCGAACCCGCCGTTTCATGCGCAATGCGCCTTGCCTCATCATCCGGAGCGACGCCGCGATCGGATCGACCCGGGTGCGGCCCGCCCGCGGACCGCTCGTAGTGGGGCTTGATGAGGGTGATGATGCGGCCGGTTCCTGCCGTCGCGCCGCAGCCGCGCAGCCAGCGCTGCGCCGCGGGGACGATGAGGCGCTGCGGCGTCCAGCCGGCGTCGATGACCACAAGGTCGATCGGCTCTTCCGGTGGGGGGGCGTGCAGGGCGTTGGTCCGCTCCATGACGACGACGCGCTCATCGCGGCGCAGGTGGTAGTCCAGCATGCCGTAGCCCGTGTCGACGGCGTAGACGCGCCGCGCGCCGTGCCGCAGCAGGCAGTCGGTGAACCCGCCGACGTTGCAGCCGAAATCCGCGGCAACCAGCCCGGTGACATCGACCTGAAACTCGCGCAGGGCGTACTCGAGTTTCAATCCGCCCCGGCCGACATACGGTCGCTCCGACACGAGGGCGCTACTCCATTCCCACGATGGCCACGCCGAGGCGGTCCGCCTCGGCGATAACGGCGGGGCGGTCGATCAGGATGACGCGCTTCACGCCCACCGCGATGGCCCTTCCCCCGGCCGCGTGCAGACGGGCGATCGTCTCGACGCCGATGGTGGCGACGTCGGCGCGCATGTCGTGGTCCTTTGCCGACGCCTTGAGCAGCACCCACGGCCTCCGGCCGCAGACCTCGCCGGCTCGGTCGATCATTCCGTCCGTCCCCTCCGCCGCCTCGACGGCCACGACGTCCCGGCCGCGCACCGCCATCGACTGCCCGATGCCCAGCGCCAGCAACTGCTCAAGCAGCGGCCAGCCGAACTCGATGTCGCGATGCAACTCGGCAGTGGGGGAGTGGCCCGTCAGAAGCCCTGCGGTGGCGAGGTGATCGTCGATGTAGGTGCGGCTGTCGATGAGCGTAACTCCGTTGCGACCGAGTTCCTCGGCGAGGGCGGTGAGGACGGTGCGGGTGCGGCGGTCGTGCCGCAGGTAACGATACCACAGCCGGGCCGCCCGCCAATCCGGCGGATGGCGCAGCCACTGGAACCGCGCGTACTTGCGCTGGTGCGAGACGCGGCCGACCATGATCGCCTCGGAGACGCGCCAGCGGTGAAAGGTGCGTATCCAGCGCCCCAGGCTCGCCAGGCCGACCTCGCGGAAGCAGTCGCACTCCAGCGGCAAGGCGGGATCAAACTGTCCGGCCAGCCCGACGGCGGCCACGGAGCGCCCCGCACGGCGAATGCCCTGGGCCACGAGCAGAGGCAACTGCCCCTGCCCGGCGATGAGGCCGATCGATTGCCGTGCAGCGATGTGACTCACGCCTCATCGTAGGGGCAAACTCGCCGCTCGCGGCTTCGCGAAGCCGCAAGCGACGCCTCACCGCGTCAGCCGCTCGACCGCCTCCTCGGGCGCGGCGACGAACGTCAGCAGGTCGCGGGTGGGGGGATGAATGAAGCCTTCATCCACACCGCGCTGGAGGAGGTCGAGCAGGGGGCGGAAGTAGTCGTTGACATTGACGACCAGCAGGGGCTTGTCGTGGTCGCGGAACTGGCGCGCGACCAACATCTCGAAGAGTTCCTCGTAGGTTCCCACGCCGCCGGGCAGGGTGATGAAGGCGTCAGCGAGTTCCTCCATGCGCTGCTTGCGGACCCGCATCGTGGGGACGATCTCGAGTTCATCGCACGTCTCGCGCGCCAGTTCCATCGCAGCGAGTTTTTCGGTGATGACGCCGTGGACTCGCCCGCCGCCGCGGTGGACGCTGTCGGCCACGGCGCCCATGAGGCCGAGGCTGCCGCCGCCGTAGACGAGCATGAGTCTGGCCCGCGCGATCGCGACGCCGAGGCGCTCGGCCGCCTCGATGTAGGCGCGGTCGAGGTTGCGGCTCGAAGCACAGTACACGGTCACGCGGCGGATGGGGGGTGTCACGGGAGGCGCGCTCAATCTCAAGTCGCGGGTCAACGTCGCTCAGGTCAATTTCGGCTCGCTGGGGCGTCGCGCTCAGGCGCCGAGGAGGATCGTACCGCAAATGTCCGCGGCGCGGCTGATGGACCGGCGGCTGATGGCTTCGTAGGCTCCGGCGATGGTGCTGCAATCCGGGGATTCGGCCGACGGCGCGTGCTGAGTGCGGCGTTGATTGCCGCGGCGGCCGGTGGTCTCATTGCATGGTTCGCGGCGTGTCTCTACCAGACGGGCGCGTCCGCGCCGTCCGCGCTCGGCGCAACGATTGAGGTGCAGCGGGCCGAGATGCTGCGCCGCGCGACGAGCATTCACATTCTGGTGATGGACGGCCGGCGGTGGTACTGCGTCATCGGCCCGCTCCCACCAACGTGGACGCTGCCCTCCGGCCCGCCTTGCTACATCTTCGATGATGCGGGCAACCTCGTGGACTGGACGGCGGATGTCGGCGACTCGGGTGGGTTCCGGCGGCGATGGCCGATCAGCGCGGGCGCAGTGCCACTGGCGACTGAAGAGGTGTCGCAGATTCCGTGGAAGTAGGCCCGGCGCTGGCGCATCCCGAGTCGCAGCGGGCAGCACTCGAGGGATGGCCGGTCCAGCGCCAGGAACGGGCTATGTTTAACATAACATATATTCTAGGACGTTGGATCTTGCGGTAGAGTTGGTGGGGGGCACCGGCGATACTGATCGACGTAAGTCTTTTGACTACAGTGAGTTATAGCGCCTTCGATCGTCAGGGCCGCCTCGCGGCGCACCATCCGGGGCGGCGCTCGGCGGCCTCGCTTTGCCCCGGCGTGATCTGCCCGCAAATCCTGCATCGCAACCGGCTAGTTCACCATCGTCTCGACCACGTTGCTCACAGCGCTGCGCTGGGCCGCCTGGATCCACACCGGCCTCGGGTTGATGTTCGGGATCGGCAGCGTCCAGCGCACGTTGCCGTCGGCGTCGGAGCGTTTCGGATTGCCTGCCTGCACGGGGTTGCGCAGGTTCAGCGTCACGTTGAGTTGCGGCACAAAGACGTTGCCCGTCCCCTGAAGGCTGTACGCCAGGTACGTCATCTCGTTCGGATAAGCGCAGGAAACGTCGAAGACGCCCTGCTGGCCGCGCCGCAGCGGACCGACGGCCAAGCGCAGGCGGCCGGGGATGCAGCGCCGGTAGACAAGCGTGATCGTTCCGATATTGGAGTTTCCGTTCGGCGAGGTCCACTGGAACGTCAACTGGTCCGTCCCCGTCGCGTTCGGGTCTGGCCGGAGCACGCGGTACGGCCCAGCCGTGGTCGAGATGATCGTCGACTGCGACGGCGGCGTGCGGATCTCGTAGCCAACCCCGGCGTCGAACTGGTTGAACGTGCCGGGGAGTTCAAGAAGAAACGGCTCGTCGGTGAGCACGGTTCTGGTGAAACTGTACGCGTAGGGCTGAATCGTCGCGGGCGATCCGGCATCGTCATCAACAGACAGCGCCAGCGGCTCGCTGCGAACCAGCGACCCGTCGGCATAGAGCGCTTCGCCCTGCACGATGATGTCGCCGGCGCCGAGCGTCGCGCCGAAGGTGCGCACGGGGTTGGCCGGGTCGGTCACGGCGCCGAGGACGCGGCCGTTCTGGATCACACGATATTCGACAACGCCCCCGCCCGTCGGGGACATCGTGAGGTCGAATCGATCCGCGTAGTTTCCGCCTTGCCGGCTGCTCTGGATCGTCGCGCTGCGGCCGAGGTTGTTGACGACCAGCGAGCCGCGCCACCGCCCCGTCGAGCGGACGTCGGAGTCGTCGTAGGCGAGGACGCGCAGGTCGTGCCAGCCATCGCTCAGGCGCGTGGTGTCGAGGGAGAAGACTCGCCCCCGCTGCACCGTCAGCGTTGTCGCGCCGTCGATGAGCAGGTCGTAGTGGCTGATCAGGGCCGTCGGATGGCTCGTCTGGGCGTCGGGCGTCAGTCGGATGATGCCCGAGACCGGCCCGGTCGGCGCGTCGACGACGCTCACTTGCGGGATGTGAGTGAAGGGCTGGGTGAGCGGGTCCCCCATCACCAGAACCTGGAAAGGAATCTGCCCGAGGCTGCGCAGCACCGACTCGCCGAGCGTGAGACCCTGAAAGTAATACAGGTGCATGCGCGCATGCGGGAACTTGCCGGGATAGTTGCAGGGTTCTTCGACCGTGCCGGCCGTTCCGCTGGCGCCGTTGGCGATCCAGCGCGACATCTTGGTCTGGCTGCCGTTGTCGAAGGTGCCGGCGAAACTGGTGAGATGATCGCAGAAGGCGCCGGGGAGGATGTTGATGCCCGAGCCTTCGATGTCCACCGTCGCCGCCCCCGTCATCAGGCCGAGGACGTCCTGGGCTCCGTTGGGCAGGACGTTGCAGCACAGATGCTCCGCCTGCCCGCCCAGCGCGCGGATCGCGTCGCGGACGATCGGGTACCACCCGTGCCGCGGCGAACTGCGCAGGTCGTCGTTCGTCTGCATGAAGTAGAACGTGCCGCCGGGGAACGTCCCGTCGACCGCCACGCTGCGGTCGATCATGTCGAGCACTTGCGCGACCGTGTTGCCGCGCTCACCCGTGTAGCCGAGCATGACGCCGACGAAGTACTGCTCCGCGTCAGACCGGTCGCTGGGAACGCCGCCGAACCAGCGGGTGTTGCTGTCGAAGGCGAGCGGCGTGTTGCTCGTGCCGAAGTAGCGGTTGGGCCGCGTGGATTGCTGACCCCCCTGCCGGATCGAGTCGGCGATGAAGGACATCGTGAACGCTGAGCCGGTCGAGAACTTGGTCACCGGCGAGCAGGAGTCGTTGACCACCCCCGGGGCACTGATGAAGAACTCGTTGCCGGGCGTAACCACGACGAAGTCGATGTGGTCGCCCAGTTCGCGGTTGGCGAGCGAGCCGAACGTCGCGGCGGTGTTCTCCGTGACGAACTGCATGTAGTTCGCCGAGGCGGGCACGAGGTAAAGCACGTTGCGTTCGGGAATCCCCCGCGCGGCCGCGTAGTAGTTGCCGATGAGCAGCGACTCGCGGTTCATCGGGTTGATGATGAGCAGGACGTTCTCGCCGCCCCCGCCCGCGAAGGCGGGGCGAACCGCCTGACCGAAGATGACGGGTAGACCGGCGGCGGCGATGACCGGAAGGTATCGGACGGGCCGACTCTTGAGCGCACGCATGTTTTCTCTCCCCTGTGGCGCCCAGCCACTCCCCCACTGCTCAGGCGGCGGACGCTCTTCATGAAGATACACGATCGCGGCCGGATTTCCGCTCCTCGTCCGGGGATTTTCTGCGTTCCGGGAGTGAGGCTCCGACTGGTTCGATGCGGACGAATGTGGAATACCGGACGCTGGAGGCGAGGTTGAGCCTGTATCGCGGGACCGTAGCGGCAGTGCGGGATGCGTTCGGGCGCTTTCGCCGACACTTCGCCGGGCCCGACCGGTATGATGGGCACGTGGCCGGGCGGCCGGGGCCGCCAAGGCAACGGTTCCACGAGGGAGGCTCAGAATGAAGATGCGTCGATTCCTGACTCTGGCGGCACTCGGCTGGATGCTGGCCGCAGGCGCCTCGTGTACGACGGTCCAGCCCTTCGACGACCCGGAGGGTCCACGGGCGATCCGGCGTCAACTCAAGCACGACCAGCCCCTCGCCGCGGCTCGGCAACGCTACCAGGCCCGCCTCAGCGCCGACGGCACCGTGCCGGCCAACGCGCTCATGAACGCCAAGGCGCAGCGGGACTACCTGCTCACCAACCCGATCGACGGGGCGGGCATCTCGCCCGACGCCTGGACATGGATCGGCCCGGGCAACATCGGCGGCCGACTTCGCGCCATCATCGTCCACCCGACGAATCACGACACGATGTGGGTCGGGTCGGCGAGCGGCGGCGTCTGGAAGACGACCG
This sequence comes from Vicinamibacteraceae bacterium, assembly GCA_011525805.1. Classification (GTDB taxonomy): domain Bacteria; phylum Planctomycetota; class Phycisphaerae; order Phycisphaerales; family UBA5793; genus UBA5793. Next base: position 23,240 of record WYBR01000126.1, on the reverse strand, counting down.
ATGGCGGCGCCTCCTGGTTCCCACTCGATGACTTCATGGCCTCGCTCTCCGTCGGGTGCATGGCCATCGATCCGATCAACCCCGACATCCTCTACGCCGGCACGGGCGAGGGCTTCTTCGACGCCGACGAAGGTTCGTCCAACACCGCCGCCATTCGCGGCGCCGGGATCTTCAAGTCCACCGACAGCGGCAGGACGTGGGCCCAGATGCCCAGCACCGCCGACGAAAACTGGCACTTCGTCAACCGCCTCGTCATCCACCCGACCAATCCGTCGATCATGCTCGCCGCGACCGCGTCGGGCATTCACCGCACGACCGACGGCGGGAACTCGTGGACGCGAACGGCAACCTTCGGCGTGCTCGACGTCAAGGCCGATCCCTCCAATCCCAACCGCCTCGTCGCCGGCGGCGACCATCACAATCCCGGCGCCTACTACTCGACGGACGGCGGCGTCACGTGGCAGACCGCCTCGGGCATTCCGACCAACGTCCGCGTCGAACTCGCTTACGCCCCGAGCAATCCGAGCATCGTCTACGCCGGCGTGAGCATCAGCGGGAGCGTGCGCATCTACCGCTCGGCCGACGGCGGGCAGACGTATGCCTCGCGCGGCGGCAGCCTGAGCACTTACTCCGCCTACAACAGCGTGCTGTGGGTCGATCCCACCAACGCTGAGACGATCGTCGCCGGAGGCGTGTACATCTACCGCTCGACCAACGGCGGCGCGAGCATGTCGCGGGTGTGGAACAACATGCACCCCGATTTCCACGTCATCGTGAATCACCCGCTCTACAACGGCGGGAGCAACCGCGTCGTTTTCGTCGGCCACGACGGCGGGATCAGCCGCGTACCCGATGCGCTCGGCTCATCCTACACGAATCTGAACAACAACCTCGGGGTCACGCAGTTCTACGGCGTGGCGGTCAGCGCAAGCGGCAGCGTCATCGTCGGCGGCACGCAGGACAACGGCACGCTTCGCTACGCCGGCAACCCGCAGGACTGGCGCATGACCTTCGGCGGCGACGGCGGGTTCTGCGCCGCCGACCCCGTGGATCCCAACTACCTCTACGGAGAGATCTACTTCTCCCAGATCTTCCGCTCGACCAACGGCGGACAGAACTGGAGTTACATCCACAGCGGGATCAGCGAGACGAACCGCGCCAACTGCAACTTCATCCCCCACTTCATTCTCGATCCCAACGATCCGAATCGCATGCTCACCGGCTGCCGCCGACTCTGGCGCACCAACAATGTCAAGGGCACGCCGCCAACCTGGACGGCGATCAAGCCGGCGCTGGGCCTCTCGCCCGACCCCGGCCCGCAGACTCACTTCATCGGGCAGAACCACTTCGAGGACAACGATCCGCGCAACATCAGCACCATCACCGTCGCGCCAGGCAACTCGAACCGCATCTTCGTCGGCCACAACAACGGCTACATCTTCATGACCGAGAACGGAACGGCCGTAACCCCGACCTGGAACCGCATCGACGACGTCGGAGCCGCCCAGCCGCCGGACCGCTGGGTCTCCCACATCGTCGTCGATCCGCTCAACCGCGACACCGTCTACTTCTCCTTCATGGGCTGGGAGCCGGACAACGTTTGGCGCTTTGACGTGAACCGGGGCGAGTGGACCGCGATCAGCGGCACGGGCGGCGACTGGCCGCTGCCTTCGACGCCCGTCAGCGCGCTCGAAGTCCATCCCGACGTTGAAGGCTGGCTTTACGCCGGGACCGACATCGGCATCTTCACCTCCACCGACGGCGGGCAGAACTGGTCCGCCGCGACGCAGGGGCCCGGCACCGTCCCCATCGACGAACTCCTGTGGAAGGATGCCAACACGCTTGTCGCCGGCACCCATGGACGGGGGGCGTTCCTCGCGAACGTAAGCCGCAGCATCGCGCTCGCCGACCCCGAGCCGGGGCGCGCCGGAGAGGTGAACCGTTTCCGCACGACGAACTGCACCGCCGGCCGCCGCGTTTACCTCGTCTACAGCATGCGCAGCGGCAGCACGAACATTCCCGGTTGCGGAGGCGTGGCGGTGACCATGGCCCAGCCGCAAATCGCCGGCGATGCCGTCGCCGACGGCAACGGCGACGCCGTCCTCGATCTGCCGATCCCTCCGGGCGCGGCGGGACGGCGCGTGCTTCTCCAGTCCGTTGAGCGAGCCACCTGCCGCGTGAGCAACCTCGTGGAGTTTACGTTCCGCTGACCCGGGCCGGCACAAATGCCGCCGGCTCATTCCAGTCGTCGCCGAAGACGAACTCACGCAGCGCTTTGCGCGCCCGCGGCGTGGTCTCGCGCTCGCGCAACTCTCCGCTCAGGCGCGAGTCGGGCGTGCGGTAGCCGACGGCGATCGCCGTGGCCACTTCGTGTCCTTCGGGGACGTGGAAGAGCCGCCGCGCCGCGTCGGGGTCGATGCCCGCCATCTGGTGGACGTACAGGCCGCGCGCCGTCGCCTCGAACGTCAGGTTCGCGGCCGCAAGGCCGAGGTCGTGCAGCGCCACGCGGTTGGGCTTGTCGTTGCGCGAAAAGGTCGTGCGGATCACGCCCAGCGCGAGCAGGCCCGCGTGCTGCGCCCATTGCCGGTTCGCCTCGACGAGGCAGGAGAGCACCTTGTCGAACGCGGCCGCGTCCGTCCGCAGCGCCGCGATGAAGCGCCAGGGCTGCTCGTTGTAGGAAGAAGCCGCCCACCGCGCCGCCTCGAAGAGCGAAAGCGCATCCTCGGCCGAGACGGGCCGATCGTCAAACGCGTACGGGCTCCAGCGCCGGGCCAGCAGGTCGTGGATGGGTCGATCGGGTCGGGCGTGCTTGCTCATCGCTTGCTCCTTTCTCTCCGAGGTGATGCGAGGCATTGTAGGGCCGGGGCCGACGGCGCTGCCGGGCGGCGCCGATGCTCGCCCACGCCGCCAATGCCGCCGAGCGCGGGGCGGAGCATCGGCTTTCGACCACACGGCGCCGCGCGGGTCGCGTTGCCATCTCCCGGGCCGACTGGAATTCCGGCGGGTTCCCGGCCAATCATCTGATGCGGACTCGCGCGCCTCACGCGTGCGGCGGCGCCGCGGAGAGGAGGTGCAAAGTGCCCTGGACTCCTCAGAGACCAGACGACGACGCTCCGTCGCTCTGGGCGGATCTCGTGAGCGGTCGGCTCACCATCTTCGGCCGAATGGCGCTCAGCGTCGGCGGGCTCGGCGCCGCCATCGTGGCGGCGCTGGTGGCTCTTGGTCTCATCTCCGAGGCGGGAGCGCGCGTCGGCGAGGGCACCGCCGCCCTGGTGCTCGTTGTGGCGGGGCTGGCGTGGCTGCTGCTGCTCTCCTGGCTGTGGCTTGGTCATGCCGTACTCGGCCCGCTCCTGCGCGGCGCCTTCGCCCTCGGAGCGATCTGGTTCGTCGCCATTCTGCTGGCGGTGATCGCCGAGTCCCGGATGCGCCACGAGGAGGTGTGGATCGCCGCGTGCATGTTCAGCGGCCTGACCGCCACCGCCCTGCTCATCGCATCGTTGCTATATCGCCGGATGCGCGGCCGTTCGATCGTCGGCCGTTCCGGATGCGTCAACGTCTCCTGCCCGCAGTGCGGTTACTCTCTCGTGGGCAAGACGGACTGCACCTGCCCCGAATGCGGTACGCAGTACACGCTCGATCAACTCATTGCCCTGCAGGACTACGACGCGCTGCGCCGCGAGCCGACCTCGACGCCGACCCACCCATCGCGCCCGGCGGCGTCACCGGGCGACCCGGCGCCGCTCCCCCACTCTCAGTGACCGACGACCCGGCGGCGCCGGGATCAAAGCGGGCGAAGGGACTCGAACCCTCAACATTCAGCTTGGAAGGCTGACACTCTACCATTGAGTTACGCCCGCGCTGGCGGCGGAGTATAGCGCCGACGCGCGGCGCAGCGGGCGCGATGCGGCAGCCCGGCGCGAAGCCCCGCGGCCTCGCACGGACCGGAGTGCGCCGCCGGCCCGTATAATGCCTCATCACCTCCACGCCCCACGGAGCCGCTCATGCTCTTGCGCCAGATCTACGATGACCGCCTTGCGCAGGCGGCCTACCTCATCGGCTGCCAGGCCACCGGCGAGGCCATCGTCATCGACCCCGAGCGCGACATCGACCGCTACATCCGCGAAGCGCAGCGGCAGGGCCTGCGCCTCGTCGCGGCCGCCGAGACGCACATTCACGCCGACTACCTCTCCGGCCTGCGGCAGTTCGGCGAAGCCGGTGCTCGCCTCTATCTCTCCGACTGCGGCGACGAAGAGTGGAAGTACCGCTGGCTCGATCAGCGCAGCGCCGGAGGCTCGTACGATGCCGTGCGACTGCGCGACGGCAACACGTTCCGCATCGGCGGCATCGAGTTCCGCGTGGTGCACACGCCCGGCCACACGCCCGAGCACATCTGTTTTCTCGTGACCGATCGCGGCGGGCGGGCCGACGAGCCGATGGGTGTGCTCAGCGGCGACTTCGTTTTTGTGGGCGACACGGGCCGGCCCGACCTGCTCGAAAGCGCCGTCGGCGTCGCCGGGGCGCAAGAGGCCTCGGCGCGGCAACTCTTCGAGTCGGCCGTTCGCTTTGCGCAGTGGCCCGATTACCTCCAGGTCTGGCCGGCCCACGGCGCGGGCAGCGCCTGCGGCAAGGCGCTCGGCGCGGTGCCGCAGACGACGGTCGGCTATGAGAAGCGCTTCAACCCCGCCATCCGCCTCGCCGCCGACCGCGACGGCTTCCTCGACTACGTCCTCAGCGGACAGCCCGAGCCGCCGACGTATTTCGCGCGCATGAAAGTGCTCAACCGCGATGGCGCGCCGGTGCTCAAGGCCCCGCCTCATCCGAGGGCGCTGTCGCCGCGCGACCTCGAAACACTGCCGCGAGAAGTGATGGTGCTCGATACGCGGCCGTGGCGGACCTTCCGCGAGAGCCACCTGCCCGGCAGCCTCTTCACGCCTTTCGACTCGTCTTTTCCGACGATTCCCGGATGTTATGTGCAGGGCGAGGACCGGATCATCCTGCTCGTCGAGGAGGTGAATCTTGAGGAGGCGGTGCGCCTGCTCATCCGCATCGGCCTTGATCGCGTTGAGGGTTTCATCTTGCCGGAGGTGTTCGAGGAGTACCGCCGCGCGGCCGGGCGCGTCGAGTCGATCGACGAGGTGAGCGTGGCCGCCGTGGCGGATCGCATCAATCGCGGCGAGACGAACGTCCTCGACGTGCGCCGCCTCGTCGAGCACGAGGAGGGGCGCATCGCCGGCAGCGCCAACATCGCCCATACGCGCCTGATGGCCCGCCTCAAGGAACTCGAACCCGGTAGCGATCTGATCGTCCACTGCCGCAGCGGCGTGCGCTCGTCGTACGCCTGCGCCTATCTCAAGCGGATGGGCTTCACGCCGACCAACCTCGCGGGTGGTTTCATGGCGTGGGAGCGCGCGGGGCAGCCGGTGGAGACCTCGCAGCGCAGCGCGGCCGTGTGATGGAGCAGGGGCGTCTCGCCTGTGCGACCATGCAAACGCGCCCGCAGTAAGGCTCGAAGCGTGAGCGAGGCAGCCGGCCTCCCTCTACCAAATCCGAACATCCCCGCCGAAGAGCATCAGCACGAGCGCGATGTCTGCGAGCGCCATGGCGATCGTGAGCGGCGCTGGGTTTTCGATGGCAAGGGAGATGGCGAACCCTCCCGCCACAAACGCCAGCGAGAACAGCACTCCCTTGAGCCCGAGTTCATCGGCGTTGGCGTAGAGCAGCACGACAAATACAGCCAGAAGTCCAACGGCCATGCGCCGCCTCCTCCTTGAAGCAGTCTACCGCAACCCGGCGCGGGTCGCATGTCCGGCGAAGCGCACTACAGAACACGCAGCCGGAGCATGGTCGTCCCACCCGTGCGAGCGCGCCATTGGATGTTCGCACAGGCGAGACGCCTATGCTCCGGCGCGAGATGACAGGCGAGACGCCTATGCTCCGCGCTGGCACTCCGCCACGCCCTCGCTCGCCACCCAGCACGCCACAAGATGGCCGTCGGAGTGCGACACGGCCGGGGGCATCTCCTCGCGGCAGCGGTCGATCACCTCCGGACAGCGGCCGGTGAAGGGGCAGCCTTTGGGCACGTTGAACGGGCTGGGCACATCGCCCTGCAGAATCGTCAGCGGCCGGCGGTCGCTGGGATCGTCGATCGGGTTTGCGCCGAGCAGCGCTTTGCTGTATGGATGCCTCGCCTGCTCGTCGAGGTCGAGGCAGGGCATCATCTCGACGGCCCGGCCGAGGTACATGACCATCACGCGGTCGCAGAAGTGCTGAATGACCTTGAGGTCGTGCGAGATGAACACGAGCGTGAGTCCGAACTCGTCCTTGAGGTCCATGAGCAGGTTCAGAACCTGCGCTTGGATGGAGACGTCGAGAGCGGAGACAGGCTCATCGGCGACGATGAACTCAGGCCGGGTGGCGAGCGCGCGGGCGATGCCGATGCGCTGCCTCTGCCCGCCGGAAAACTCGTGGGGGAATTTATCGGCCGCGTCGGCGCGCAGACCGACTTTTCGTATCAGGTTGGTGATGTACTCATCCATCTCAGCGCGCGGCACGATGCGGTGAAAGGCGATCGCCTCGCGCAGCAGCGAGCGCACCGTCAGGCGCGGATTCAGCGATGAATACGGATCCTGGAAGATGATCTGCATCGTGCGGCGGAAAGGCATCAGCTCGACGTGGTCGAGCGTCGTGATGTCCTTGCCCTCGTAGCGGATCGTGCCCGAGGTGGGCTCGATGAGGCGGATGAGCATCTTGCCGAGGGTGGATTTGCCGCAGCCGGACTCGCCGACGACGCCGAGAGTCTCGCCCTTGTGTACGTCGAAGGAGACGTCGCTGACGGCGTGAACGTGCCCGATCACGCGGTTGAGCACTCCGCCGCGCACCGGGAATCGCTTGACGAGATTGCGCACTTCCATCAGCGCCATCAACGGGCCCCCACCGTCGGCGCCGCCGGCGCCTGGTTGAGTGGATAGAAGCAGCGATACGCGCGACCGTCGCCGGTTTCGATGAGGTCAGGCTCGGCCGCGATGCACTTGTCCTGCTTGTACCGGCATCGATCAGCGAAGCGGCAGTGCGACGGCAGGTCGTGCAGGCTGGGCACGATGCCGGGGATCGTCGGCAGGCGCTTGCCGTGCTCGCGCCGGCCGCGCTTGGGAATCGACTCGAGCAGCGCCTGCGTGTACGGATGCTGCGGGCGGTGGAAGATGTCATGCACGCTGCCGGTCTCGATGATCCGGCCGGCGTACATGACGATGACCCGGTCGCACACCTGCGCCACCACGCCGAGGTTGTGGGTGATGAGGACGATCGCGGTGTTGAGTTTGCGCTTCAGGCCCTCCATCAGGTTGAGGATCTGCGCCTGGATGGTCACGTCCAGGGCGGTCGTCGGCTCGTCGGCGATGAGGATGTCCGGCTCGCAGCACAGCGCGATGGCGATCATGACGCGCTGGCGCATGCCGCCCGAGAGTTGATGCGGATACTCATCGACGCGCCGCTCGGGGTTGGGAATCTCGACGAGGCGCAGCATCTCGATGGTGCGAGCGCGCCGCTGGGCGCGATTGAGAGTCGTGTGATACTTGAGGGCCTCGTCGATCTGCCAGCCGACCCGAAAGACGGGGTTCAGGCTCGTCATCGGCTCCTGAAAGATCATGGCGATCTTGTCGCCGCGGATGGAGCGCATCGCCGCCTCGTCGGCGGTGGCGAGGTTGACGCCCTTGAACAAGATGCGGCTTTTCGGGTCGATGCGGGTCACCTGCTCGGGCAGCAGGCGCATGATCGACTTGCTCGTGACCGTCTTGCCGCAGCCCGACTCGCCCACGATGCCGAGCGTTTCGCCCGCCGCCACGTCAAATGAAACGTCATCGACCGCGGTGACCAGGCCGAGGTCCGTGCGGAAGCGCGTCGTCAGGTTTCTGACGGTGAGGATCGGCTCGGCGTTGGAGGCGGCGCGCTGAATCATGGGGAAGTCTTCCGGTCAATCGACATGCCTGGGGTCGAACGCATCCTGCAGGGCGTCGGTGAAGATGTTGAATGCGAGCACGAGGACGAACATGAGGAACGTGGCCGCTCCAATCTGCCAGAAGAAGTAGGAGGCGACTTCATCCTTGGCGTCGCGGATCATGATGCCCCAACTCGCCTGTCCCTTCACCCCCAGGCCGAGAAAACTGAGAATGACCTCGGACTTGATCGCGCCGATGAACAGCAGCGAGAAGTTGATGAACATGAGATGCGCGGTGTTGGGGATGACATGCTTGAGGAGGATGTAGACGCGGCCGAAGCCGATCGCCGTCGCCGCCTGCACGTACTCCAGTTCCTTGATCTTCATCGTCTCGCCGCGGATAACGCGGCACGGCCCGATCCAGAAGGTCGAGCAGAAAGCGACGTAGATCGGCACGAGCGAGAGGAAGGGCCGCTCGGGATCGTCGAAGATCGTGCCGAAGAAAACCACGATGAGCACGCTGAGCAGAACGAGGTAGGGAATGGACGAGAGGGTGGAGAAAACCCAGGTGATGGCGTGATCGACCCACCCGCCGAAGAACGCGGCCGCGGCGCCGAGCAGACTTCCGAAAAGCACCGAGATCACGCTCGTGATCAACCCGATCTGAAAGGCGACCTTGATTGAGTAGATCGCGCGGATGGAGATGGACTGCCCCGCGGCGTCGCTGCCGAGAAACGTCCGAGACCAATACGCGCGCCCCTCCCACCCCGTCGGCATCGGAAAGAAAGCCGCGGCGATCTCTTCAACGCGCTCGACGCGGGGCTCGAGTTCGGGATGGTCCGCGATGTTGTCGACGAGGTCGAGTTCCTCTTCGAGAATCCCGAACGCCTCGTCGAGCAGTTCATCGTACCGCTGGGGTTCGAGGCGCGCCGGCCGGCGCTCCGCAAGGGCCTTTTCGACGAGGATGTCGTGCGGGTGCTGGTCGCGGCGCGAGGCGAGGCGGGTCGCCGAATCCACCTCGCTGATGAAGTGCATGGCGAAGGCGAGGCGCTGGTCGAGGTCGGGCGTCTGAAAGAAGCCCGGCGTGTGCTTCGGCGCGACGCGCTCTTTCGTCGCCTCCATGCTGACGCCGCCGAAGAAGAGAAAGACCGCCGTGGCGAAATACAGCAGGATCACCCCGAGCGCCGCCATGGCGAGGCGATTGCGCCGGAACTTCCGCGCGCCGCGCGACCGGAGCAGGCGGCCCGTCATGAAAGCCTCACTCTCGGATCGACCAGCGCGTAGAGCACGTCAGTCAAGATGATGGAGAGAATGTAGAGGAGCGCGATGACCGCCGTGAAGCCCTGGATCATGGGGTAGTCCATGTCGGTGATCGCCGTGATGAGCGTGCGCCCCATTCCGGGGATGTTGAAGTACATCTCGAGCAGGATCGAGCCCGTGATGAGGAAGGGCAGCGTCGTCATGATGCGCGTGATGATGGGGATCATCGCGTTCTTGAGCATGTGCACGAACATGATCTTCCGCTTCGTGGCGCCCTTGGCCCGGGCGGTGATGATGTAGTCGCGGTTGCACTCTTCGACCATCACGGCGCGGTAGAAGCGGGTGTCGTAGCCCATGCTGACGATCACGCTGATGAGCACGGGGAGCAGGCAGAACTTCACCCACGTCATCGCGTTGATGTCGGGGTAGGGAACGCGCAGGCCAAAGACGCTGAAGGACGACATGGAGAACCAGAGGTCGAAACTGCCGCCGATCTCCAGCGGCCACCACTCAAGCCCCATCTGCTTGGGCAGAAACGCGCCGAAGAACTGCCCGAAGATGATGTAGACGAGGAAACTGATGCTCATGCCCAGCACCGCCGCGATGACCAGCAGGCGGTCGATCCAGCGCCCGCGGTAGAACGACGACATCAGCCCGACCGTGATCGAGATGACGCTCGTCAGGATCAGCGCCGGTACGGTGATTGACATGGACGGTGGAATGGAGGCGAGAAGTTTTTCGCGCACCGTCGTGCCCTGGTACTTCCAACTCTCGCCGAAGTCCAGCCGCAGCCCCTTCCAGAGGAACCGGCCGTACTGCACGATGAACGGGTCGTTGAGCCCGAAGGACTCCTCAAGTTGCGCGATCTGCTTCTCGTCGGCGTTCTTGCCGAGATAGGCGTAGACGGGGTTGCGCACGCGCAGCAGCCCCATCACGAGCAGGAGAATGCCGAGATAGACGGGGACGTTGTAAAGCAGGCGGCGGAGTATGAACGACCACATGGCCGGCGGTCTCCGGAGAACGTCAGCCGTGAGTCAACGCGAAGCCCCGGGACGCTTGGAGTCGTCCACGTCGAGGTACTTCATCCAGGTGAAAAACGTCTCCGACGGCTTGTAGTTGAGCAGCCAGGGGTGGACGAGGTAGTGCCGGATGCGGGCCATCGAGCCGGCGTAGGGGCAGTCTTCGAGCACCATGTCGCGCATCTTCTCGTAAATCGCCGTCCGCTCCGGGCCGGGCGGCATCGTGCGGATCTTCTCGTAAAGTGCGTCGAACTCGGCGTTCTTGTAGTTGAAGTGATTGGGCTTGGGGGCCTCGTTGGGGCCGTAGAAGAGGGCGAGGTTGTTCTCGGCGTCGGGGTAGTCGCTGCCCCACGCGAAGGAGAAGAAGGGCGCCTTCTTGTTGTCCACCGCCTCGATGAGCGTCGAGAAATCGACGAGGCGCGGATTGATCTTGATGTTGACCTTGGCGAGTTGCCGGGCCGTGAGGGCGGCCATGCGCTCCGACGTCGCGCCGTTGCTCGTGTAGTAGTCGATGGTCGGCAGGCCCTCGCCGTCGGGGTAGCCCGCCCTGGCGAGATACTCGCGGGCGCGTTCGAGGTCGGGTCCGCGCCAGGCGTTGGGCAGGCGCCCGTCCGCGGGATATCCGTCCAGCCCGGGTGGGATCATGCCGTCATACACGAGCGCCGTGCCGTTGTAGTACGCCTCGTTCATCTCCTCCCAGTCGAGAGCGAGGCAGATGGCCTTGCGCAGCGCCTTCTTCTCCTCCGTGTACCCGCCCAGCAGCGGGTCTTCCATGTTGAACCCGCGGAAAATGAAGTCGAGCAGCGGCAGTTTGTGCGCCGTAATGCCGCGATTCGCATAGGCCGGCCGGAGGTTGCGCGAGCGCCTCGCAAAGGCGCTCTCGTAGGCCGTTTCGGGAACGGTCGTGTAGTCGAGTTCGCCCGCCTCAAACTTGAGCCACATCGGCTGGCTCTCCACGAAGAACGTCACCTCGATGCGGTCGACGATCGGCAGCCGCGTCCCGGCGGGCTTGTGGAATCCGAACGCCTCATCCTCGGGCATCCACTCGTCGGGGTAGAACTCCTCGCGGTAGGTCGGATTGCGGTGCAGCGTCAGGCTCGTGCCGATCTTCCAGTCGTCCTCGCTCCTGAGAATGAACGGGCCGGTGCCGACGGGATGGCGGTTGAAGCGGTCTCCGTACTTCTCGATCGCTTCGCGCGGCACGATGGACAACTGGAACTGCGCCAATCTCCACATGAACTGCTGCACCGGCCGCTTGAGCGTCAACTCAAACTCGCAGTCGTTGATGAGCCGCATCCCCTCCACCGGGGCGCTGTAGTCGAACGTCGCCGCCTTCTCCTGCGCGAGTTTGAACTCATCGAAGCCGACGATGGTGTCCTCGAGAAGCCAGAACGACTTGAACTGGTACTTTGGATCGGCGACCCGCTTCCAGGAGTAGAACACGTCCGAGGCGACGACTTCGCGCCCCTTGCCGTCGGGGAAGCAGGGATCATCCTGGAAGTAGACGCCCTGCTTGAGTTTGAAGTGCCACACCAGGCCGTCGGCCGAGATCGCCGGCATCTCCTCGAGCAGCGAAGGCTCGAGTTCGTAGGGCCGCTTGAGGTACTTGTATTGGACAAGGGTGTCGTAGATCTGCGAACAGCAGCGGTTCTCGTAGGTCGTCGAGCCGCGGACGGGATCGAGGGACTTTGGCCCGTCCGTGGTCATGGGGATGCGCAGGACCTTCTCGGCCGCCCTTGATCCCTCCCCCGCATCGCTCGCGACGCCGGCGTGGAGCGTCATCGCCGCGGCGCTCAACGCGGCCAGGGATACGAGGGCGAGGTTGCGAAGTCGGGCAGATTGGGCGTTCATGTCACTCTCCTCGAATGTCTCGTCCGCGAACTCTTGCTGCGGCCGGTCGGCGGCATCTCCGCAGCGGGTGAGGTTCTGTCCCACCCGCATCGCCATCGCGATGCGGCGGCAGGTTCCTGGTTGAACCGCCCAGCCCCCCCTCCGTTGAGACGGGTTCCCGGCGCAGTTCATTCCGAAAGTCATTCTATCGCGCCGCGGCGGGCGGGCCGAGAGTCTCGCACCCAAAGTTGACGGCGCCGGTCGTGCTCCGCCGCGTCCGACACGGCGGACGGTCGCGGGAGGGCTCCCGCATCTCGCGTCGGCATTGCCGCCCGCCGCACCGAGGCGAGTCGACTTGACATATTCCCATATGAGCATATACTTAGCCGATGCCCCGCGCCCCCACCACCGCCGATGTCTTCAATGCCGTCGCCGAGCCGCGGCGGCGGGCCATCCTCGACGAACTGGCCCGCCGCGGACCGCGCGATGTCTCTCGCCTCGTGCGCTCCCTGCATCTCTCGCAGCCGACCGTCTCGAAGCACCTCGGCGTGCTGCGCCGCGTCGGGCTGGTCTCGGCGACGGCCGAGGGGCGGCGGCGCCTCTACCGTCTCAACGCGGCCCAACTCCGGCCGATGCACGAGTGGGTCAGCCGCTTTGAGCGCTTCTGGACGCACCAACTCGACCGGATCAAACAGCGCGCCGAGGGCCGCGCCGCGGCGCACAGGGCCGAACACACCACTCGCAACTGAACAGGAGGAACGAACATGGTCAGCGTGAACATGGAAGAAGAGATTCAGACGCTCTGCATCCGCAAGGAGATTCTGATCGCCGCGCCCCCCGACGTGTGCTTTCAGTCGCTGCTGGACGAACTCGGACCGGAAGGTCTCACGCCGGACGGCAAGTCGCTGCACATGAAGATCGAGCCCTGGCCGGGCGGGCGGTGGTACCGCGATCTCGGCAACGGCTCGGGGCATCTCTGGGGGCACGTGCAGGTGATCAAGCCGCCGGCGCTACTCGAAATCAATGGGCCGATGCCGATGTCCTATCCCGCCGTGAACCACATCCAGTACCGCCTCAAGGCCGAGGGAACGGGCACGCGGCTCACGCTTCTGCACCGCGCCATCGGCCTCATCCCCCCCGAGCACCGCGACGGCATGCCCGAAGGCTGGGAGCACGAACTCCAGCGGATCCGCGATCGCGCCCAGACGCGCCGCGGCGAGTCCCGCTCTTCCGGAAAGGAGGCCCGGCCGTGAACCCGGTTCAACCGCCCCCTGCAAGCACCCGCGCCGGTGCAGCGCCCGCCCCATCGCATCCAAACGCGCTCGCGCAGGCCCTGCTCGACGAGTTCGAGCGCGAACTGCCGACGACGCGCAAGTTTCTCGACCGCCTGCCCGAGGACCGGCTCACGTGGAAGCCGCACGAGAAGTCGATGACGGCGGGACAACTGTCTCTGCACATCGCGCAGAGCCTTCAAGGCGTTCTGCGCCTCTCGCTCGAAGAGGAGGCGGCCCCACCGGACTTCAGCGCCGGCCCGCCGCAGCCTCAGTCGAAACGCGAAGTACTCGAAGCGCTCGACGCCGGCGCGGAATTCCTCCGCCGCACGCTGCCGACCATCGACGACGAGCGGATGCGACGGACCTTTCGCGTGGTGCGGGGGAGAGAGACGATGCTGGCGATGCCGCGCATCGACTTCCTGCGCGCCATTCTCCTCAACCACTGGTACCACCACCGCGGGCAGTTCGGCGTCTACCTGCGCCTCCTCGGCGCCAAGGTGCCGTCGAGTTACGGCCCGAGCGGAGACGAGTGACAGCCTCCCTGCGGCACGGCGACGTATGCTTGCCTCACGCGCCCGTCGTCGGTCTCGTCCCACGGAACCGCTGGCCGCGCACATTCGAAAGGAACGCCCATGACCTACGTCGACGGCTTTCTCATCCCCCTGCCCGCGAAGAATCTCGCCCGCTACCGCCGCATGGCCCGCACCGCGTGCAGGGTCTGGATGGAGCACGGCGCGCTCGAGTACCGCGAGTGCGTCGGCGACGACCTCAAGATCAAGGGCGTCGTGCCCTTCACGAAACCGGCGCAGTGCAGGAAGGGCGAGACCGTCATCTTCGCCTGGATCGTCTACAAGTCGCGCGCCCACCGCGACCGCGTGAACGCGAGAGCCTGCAAAGACCCGCGCCTGGCGAAGATGATGGCCATGAGCCCCAAAGAGACTCCCTTCGACATGAAGCGCATGATCTACGGCGGTTTCAATACGATTGTCGAGGCGTGAGAGCCTGGAACCCTGCCCCAGTGAACGAAACGAGCATCCAACACTCACCACAAATGGCACAACTTCACAAAGTGGGCACAAAGCCCAGCCAAGTCAACCGGAGTTTGCACGGTACGACGAATCTCATTGGACCATTACGTGCCTGGGAACTCTCGGTGACGACTTCGTGTCTTCGTGTTCTTTGTGGTGAGGATCTTAAGTCCCGCAAAATGCAGATCAATCTGAGGAGCCATCCATGACCGCAGTACGAGTTCTCGTCGGCACGAAAAAGGGCGCCTTCATTCTCACCTCCGACGCCGCTCGAAAGAAGTGGACAATCTCCCCCCCGCTCTTCGCCGGCTGGGAGATCTACCACCTCAAAGGCTCCCGGGTCGATCCCAACCGTCTCTACGCCTCGCAGTCCAGCGGCTGGTTCGGCCAGATCATCCAGCGCTCTGACGACGGCGGCAAAACGTGGACCATCCCCGGCGGCGAAAAACTCCCCAGCCCGACCGACCCGCCCGGCGGACAGAGCAACAAGTTCGTCTACGACACCTCTCCGCAGACCGGCAAGCCCCTCACCACGCACATGTGGTACGACGGCACGCAGCACCCGTGGGAGTTCAAGCGCGTCTGGCACATTGAGCCGTCGCTCACCGATCCCAATCTCGTCTACGCCGGTGTCGAGGACGCCGCGATCTTCCGCTCAACCGACGGCGCAAAGACGTGGCACGAGTTGCCCGGGCTGCGCGGGCACCCCTCGGGAAAGACCTGGTCACCCGGCGCGGGCGGACTCGGCCTGCACACCATCCTTCTCGACCCGACCAACCCCAAGCGCATCTACATCGCCATCTCCGCCGCCGGCGCCTTTCGCACCGATGACGGCGGCAATACGTGGCAGCCCATCAACCGCGGCCTCAAGTCGCAGTACATCCCCGATCCCGACGCCGAGACGGGCCACTGCATTCACAACATGGCCCTGCATCCTTCGCGCCCCGACACGCTCTTCATGCAGAAGCACTGGGACGTCTGCCGCAGCGACGATGCCGGCGACCACTGGCGCGAAGTCAGCGGCAACCTGCCGACCGACTTCGGCTTTCCCATCGGCGTCCACGCCCACGAGCCGGAGACGATCTACGTCGTGCCGATCAAGAGCGATTCGGAGCACTTCCCGCCGGACGGCAAACTCCGCGTCTACCGCAGCCGCACCGGCGGCAACGAGTGGGAGGCGCTGACCAGCGGCCTGCCGCAGAAGGACTGCTACGTCAACGTCCTGCGCGACGCGATGTCCACCGACACGCTCAACCCCTGCGGCATCTACTTCGGCACCACCGGCGGACAGGTCTACGCCTCCGCCGACGGCGGCGACACCTGGACCGCCATCGCCCGCGACCTGCCGGCCGTCCTCAGCGTGGAGGCGCAGGTGATCACGTGAGAAACAGCAGTCCTCGGGGGATCGCTAGGCAGCGGCGTCGTCGCGCTTCGGGCGACACGACTCAATGCGCTCCATCGCTTCCGGGCTGTAGACCTGCTCGCCGCAGTCCGGACATTCGTAGAAGACGAGATTGGGAACCTTGAACTCGCGGCCTCGACTTGTGCGAGTGACCGTCCGTCGAACGCGCCGGATTCGCGAGGAGCCGCAGGTTGGACATGTCTTCAGTTCAATCATGAGAAGAACTCGATGCGATTACTCAGACCGCTTCGCCGACACCAGAAAATAGTACGTCTCCACGTCAGCCTCGACCACGAGTTTTCCCTTGGTGTAAATTGCAACCCCGCGGAGATTGGTGCTTTGAATCACGTAGAGCGTCTCGCGCCCTCGCCCGCGGTACGGGCTGGTCGAGCGAATCGTTTTGTAGATCGCCACAGCGTTCATGATCGACTCGGCAACATCCAGCCGCGTCAAATCATGCAGGTCCATCTCCTCGGCAGCCTTGCGGCTGAACTCGAAATGGCCTGCCAGGACCGCACGCTTGATTCTGACGAGGACATCGCTCATGGCGCCACTCATCGTAGCCATTCGTCTCGAGACCGCATTGCCTCATCACCCGCGCTTCCCGCCACGACGCGGAGGAACACATGATCCGCATCACCATCCCCTTCCATCTTCGCACACTCGCCCGCGTCGAGGGCGAAGTCGCCCTCGATCTCGGCGACGCCGCGCCGACGCGCGCCATGCTCCTCGACGCCCTCGAAGAGCGCTACCCCATGCTGCGCGGCACCATCCGCGACCACGTCACCAAAACGCGCCGTCCCTTCATCCGCTTCTACGCCTGCCGCGAAGACCTCACCCACGAGCCCGACGACGCCCCCCTGCCGCCGCCCGTCGCCCGCGGCGAGGAACCCTTCATGATCGTCGGCGCGATTGCGGGCGGATGAGGTTGCTTACACAATGGTGGTGCAGGCTTTCAGCCTGCCAGAAAACGCACTGATCCGAGCCCCACGCGTCAGCACGGGTGTTGGACTCGTGCACGGCAGTGGCGAGCCACGACAGATGACAGGTGAGCCGGATGGTCGTCAAATCGAGCGGCGAAGGCCGGTGCTCGGCGAAGACCCTCCCTCACGGTCGGGGCTCGGATCATCGCATGGCGATGATCAGATCCGAGCCCCACGCGTCAGCACGGGTGTTGGACTCGTGCACGGCAGTGGCGAGCCACGACAGATGACAGGTGAGCCGGATGGTCGTCAAATCGAACGGCGAAGGCCGGTGCTCGGCGAAGACCCTCCCTCACGGTCGGGGCTCGGATCATCGCATGGCGATGATCAGATCCGAGCCCCACGCGTCAGCACGGGTCCTGGACGGGGGCGCCGGCACCGGCACCCGGCGATCACTGGTGCGCAAGCAAGGCTCCGCCGCCCCGCGACCACCCCCCGCTCACTTCAACCGTTCGAGCCGGCCCTTGCGCTTCACGATGTTCTTGTAGTCCCACTGAATCTCGATCGACTTCGCCAGCCACCTCTCCAGATCAGCGGCTTCGATCTGATCGACGGCCGTGTAGCGCGCCTCGGCGGCCTTGAAACTCCCCTCGGCCTTGAGGCCCGGCTCGTCGAACGACTGCCCGCTCCAGAAGAGCAGGCGGATGCAGTCCTTGAGTTTGCTGTAGCCGACGATCGGGTTGCCCTCGAGAAACCACACCGGATGCCGGTGCCAGACCTTGCACTCCGCGCCCGGCAGATGCCGATCGATCGTCCGGCTGAGCGCCTCGCTGATGCGCCTGTCCCCGGCCGACAGGGCCGCGTTGTACGCTCGAATGTCCTCATGAATCGCCACGCGGCCGCCCCTTCGGTGAAAGCGCAAGTATAACGCCCAGGCTCGCGGCCGATGGCGTCTGGATCAACGAGCCGCGCCCGTAAGGAAGCGGGTTCTCTGGATCAACGAGCCGCGCCCGTAAGGAAGCGGGTTCTCTGGATCAACGAGCCGCGCCCGTAAGGAAGCGGGTTCTCCCCTTTGCAGGACGCACGCCGGCGGGAAGGCCGGTGCCCGGGCTACGGCTGCTCTCACCGACGAAGCGGCGCTTTCGACATCGACCGGCGAACCCGATGGGATTCGCTCCGAAACCATCGCTTGTCCCGCCCTCCTCGCTTCACGCCGCGCGCCGCGCCTCCCCCTCGCCTCCCGCATCCTCCGCCCCCCAACCCTCCACGCGCGCCACCACCCGCCGAGACCACGGTCCCACCTCCCCGGTCGCATCCGCCCACCGGCCCCAGTACACGATCATCCGCGGCCCCTCGGGCATCGGAAACTGCACCCGCATCGGGCTGCTCGTGAACGACCGCAGATACCACGGCCGCGCGCCCGGCCCCGCCGGTATCGCCCGCCCCGGCTCGACCATCTCGACAAACAACTCCAGTCGGCTCGCCCCGTGCGGCTTGGCTCGGCTGCGCGCGCCCCACTCCTCGCGAAACTCGATGAAATGCACTCCCGTCTCCGAACCCAGGTACCGCAGGTGCGGCGCACTTCTTGGACATTCCCGCCGATGCAGACGACCCGGCCGCTCCCGCACCCCCACGCACACCTTGGCGCTTCGATTGATCTGCGGATTCGCGCGGATCATCGCCCCATACTTGCGCACGATGCGCTCAGCCCGCTGCCTCGCTGCATCCTTCTCCGCGATCCGGCTCGCCGATCGCGTGCTCGGCCAGGACGCCAGCGCCAGATGATGACGAAACTCCGACACGGCGTACCCGATGTCCCGCGCATCTTCCGCCGTCAGGAAGTACCGCTCCGGCTCGAGCGCGATGTTGTCCGAGAAAACCCGCGCCATGCGCGCAAAGCCGCTGTCCGAATCGGGAATGAACTTTCCAGCCATGTCAAGACCTCTCATGGACGATGAAGAAAGCACGCCGCGCTCGGCAGACAAACCGAGCCCCGACCGTCAGGGAGGGTTTTCGCCGTTGCCCAGCCTTCGCCTTCCAACACGGCGCCAATCGCCGCCCACGTCTCAGACCCGTGCTTACGCGTGGGGCTCGGTTCAACTCCCTCCTCCGGCTCCGCGGGGGAGGGCCGGGGTGGGGGTGATTTCGTTTCCCGCCCCGCCTCTGCGGTCATCGGCCAATAACGCGCTCGACTTCACCGCCGATCCGCGAATCGGCCGCGCGCGATGCGGGTCTTCTCTTCCGCATCGCGAGCGATCCTGCACGCTCTGCGGGTCCGCGACGCACCCCCGGCCGTCGGCCGCCCCGCTCCAGTCGCCGACCCCGCCCTCTCGAAACTGATCTCACCGCCCCCGCGAGCCGATCGCCCCGGCCCGGGAGTGGTTTCTCCACTCTCAAGAGTCCCTCCCTGTACTTCCCGGTTCGACTCCCGCAACGCGCGGCAGACTCTCCGCACGTCCCGCCCCCTCTCCCGCAACACCGCATTGCTTCCCCGTGCCTCGCACTTCCCCGCCCGCCCCCGCAGACTCTCTCCCCGCTCCTTCCGTCTCCCCCGCGCTCCGGCACGTTTCCCCCGATCGGCGCGAAGAGACAAGGAAGGAAACAACAAAGCCCCGAAGCGAGGGCGAGCGCCAGAGACCGCATCAAGGGGTGAAGTACATTCGGGGTGCCGTGGCCCGAAGGGAGGCTCCGCGACCGGAGGGCCACACCCTCGCGCGAACGGGCGATCATTCAATTTCGATCGTCGATCGCGCACCCGCGTGGCCCGCGCTCCCAGAACATCCCTGAATCACGCCACTCCAGCTAATGATCTACCTCTTCGAGCGGCTTCTCGCGGAGCGATCCTGCCACGACTTGGGCCACATTTTGCTGCCAGGTAAACTCCAATTCATAAGCCCTTCTCCACGTTCGACGGTCTGCTCGTTGCTCACCAGGCACGATGTAGTCGAAGCGGCACACGCATTCGAGGCGATTCGTCGTTTGCATCGAGCCAGATTCCTCTACGTACTTCTCAAAGTGGAACTCGTCAAGTGCTCGACCGGAACTGCTGGACTGAAACTCGGGCAGCGACTCGCCGTTGAGGCTGGCCGACTCGATCGTCAAGTCAAAGTCGAACGGCAGCACATCCGACCCGCGCCGCCGAAAGCGCAACTCGATGCTGAAGCCATCCTTCCTTGAACGGGGAGGCCTGGGCTCAATGATGGCTTCCTCAGCGACGAACAGCTGTTCCACCCACTGTTGTATCTGGTCATCATCCATCAGCCCCTTGTACCAGGCGGCATCGACGATCTGCCCCATTCGTTCGTCCCAGCGGCGGTCGACTTGAGCCTGCCGTGTCAAGGCAGCCTCAACCAGCCTCTGTCTGACATCGTCAGGCAACCCGCGATTGTCATCGAGAATCCTGCGCGTTAGTTCCTCGCTCGCCCAATGGGAAGCGAACGGCACGGGCAGTCGCTGTTCAACGAGCAGCACGTTGAGTGGAACGAACCGATGCCAGATCACGCTGGGAAACCACCACAGTGTGAACGCGATGTTCGCTGAGATCAAAACGTAGGAAGCAAAACAGTGAGCGAAGCCCGCATTCGGCCGTCGTGGCGCTGGAGCGGTTCGGATCGTCTCCTTGCCGGAGATTGTCCGATGACAACGGGTGCATTTCCAACCGGCCACAGCAGCAGGGCGCGCAGATTCGACGGCGCTTGACGGAGCGCACGCATCGCAGTATGGCAGATCGGCCAGAATGGCCGTGCGCCACATCGTGCGAGCCCGACGGAAGGTGTGGAGCCCGCCGACAGCCAGCACCCCCGTCAGCAGCAGATAGCCGAGAATCCACGACACGGGCATCATGCTCGGCGCTCCGACTGCGATTGTGACCGGTCATCCATCACGATCTTCCTCAATCGGCGTGATCATGACATCTCGGACAGACGGGCTCACTTCCGCGCGGAACTGCTCTTCGGACTCGATGGTGAACCAGCCTTGCACGCGATAGCGGCGCAAGACACGCGGTTGCTGTGCAGTGTGATCCCATCTGCTGAGGCAGACTTCGGCCGCAATCGCATGATCACCTTCATCAAGTCCCAATACTGTGGCCTCAACTCCGATAAGTTGCCACGACACTACTTCTCCGCCTCCGCCACTGCCGCCTCCGACGCTGCCCGATTTGCGATGGAACGCGCTCCTGTCTATCTCCTGATCATTGATGACGACTTGCACGATGTCGACGTTTGGAAAGTCATGCACCTCGGACAGATTCACTAACGTGGCGCGCAGCAAGAACTGAAGCGTCGCTGGTTTGTCTGTCAGGTCGGGAGTCGTTCGCATTTCATTGTGACTCGGGTCGACAAAGGCAATGTCGAACGACTGATCAAGGAACCTCTGAAGATGCGGAGTAGACACGAGTCCTTGACGACTGGCATTCCAGAAGAACATCTGTATGGCCTGGGTTCGCCTTGTCGGCATTTCGACCGGCGCCTCGAGAATCCGATCAATTGCCTTTGTCAGCAGTTTGTGGTTGGCCGCAACAAACTCATCATCTTCCAGACGTGAACGCAATTCGTTCCCGATGAGATGACTGCGCCAGCCGTCCTTCACTTCGACCATGTCGTCGATCAGCCAAGATGTCGGCTTGTACTCATACCAGTTGGTGTCACGAATCCAGTGACGTCCATGGAAGAACGTGCCGATCAGCAGAGTAAGGCCGACCAGACCCGCGAGCGGAGCAAACACGAGTTGTCGGTCATTCGCAATGTAGACGACGGAGCCGGTGGCCGTCAACTGATGTCCGCACTCCGGACAGCGAGTCGCCTCGGGCCAGCGCATAAAGAGATCGAAGCGGCACTTTGCGCATCGTGGATGGGGCTCCGCCATTGCGCGGAATCTGATGCGCCAGGCACAATACAACAGCACGGCCCCCGCGATGAAGAAGCCGACCGACCGCAGGACTTGGGACCACGGCAGAAGATCGTAGATCTGCGACATCATAATACCGACCGGTGTCCATGAAGAGCACGGGTCGACGGCGAAATCCTAGACGCCCCACGCGCGGAACACTCGGCGACCGCGGTGTTTGGCCGCCAGTCGCAAGCCTTCGATCTATGGGGAACTCACCCCCCCGCCTTGCCCACATGCTGATCAATCAGGATCGGATTCCCATTCGGGTCGGTGAGCATGAGGTAGGCCGGGCCGGTGGTGGATTCGTCGGTTTCCATGGTACAGGGCACACCTAGCGAAGCCAATCCCGTGGATGCCGAAAATGCTGTGAAATCGGCACGCCGCGGCAGCAATCGACCGCGAGGACGATCAGGATGCCGGCCACCATGCCGAGCAGAATCGACAATGACCTGCCGAGCGTGGCGCTGCCGAGATTCGGAAGCGCAAACGCGGCAACGAAGCCGCAGCCCGCAACTAGCAACCCGCGCCAAGTCGGTAGCCGCATCGTTGACTCCAGTCGAACGGGCCGGTGCATCTCGACCTCACCTGGGTTCGACAATCCGCGAAGGCCTCCTCACCCCCCCGCCTTGCCCACATGCTGGTCAATCAAAATCGGATTCCCATCCGGGTCGGTGAGCATGAGGTAGGCCGGGCCGGTGGTGGACTCGTCGGCTTCCATGGTCAGGCTCAGGCCGCGGGCCTTGAGTTGCCGCTGGATTTCGCGCACGTCGTCGAACTCGGCGAGCGTGTTCTTCTCGCTGTCCCAGCCGGGGTTGAAGGTGAGCATGTTGCGGTCGAACATGCCCTGAAAGATGCCGATGCGGGCGTCGCCGTTGGAGAGCACGAGCCAGTTCTGGCTCTGGTCGCCGGCCACGACCTCGAAGCCGAGTTTTTCGTAGAACGCCCGCGAGGCGGCGATGTCCTTGACCGCGAGACTGACGGAAAAGTTGCCCAGCGACATGGTTGGCTCCTTGGCCGGTTGGGACGCGGTCGGCTTGTCGTTGGCGGCGCAGCCGCACAGGATGCACAGGAGAACGCACAGGGTGATGGGCCGCATGAGGGCGCCTCCGCAGGCCGGTTTGGCCGGAATCACGGTACGGCGGGGGGCGGCGGCGTTCCACCTGCGGTTGGGAGCACCGGGCGTGGTCCAAATCATGGCGGCGCGACCCCGGATGAGGCGGATCAGTTGCAGTCTTCATGCATCGCGCCTCGCGCGGAGGCGTTCGCCCCGGCGGGGCGCACGAATGTAGCCACGGGTGGAGCGAGACAAAGCGCAGCCAGGCGAGCGGAACCCGTGGTCAGGGGCGCGCAGAGATCTCACCGCCCCGAAGGGTCGGCGGAGGCGAGCGACGTTCTTCAGGGAGTGTCGCTCGGGAGATTCACACACTTGCCCATCGCACGCCTCCATCGCCCCTCCCGGGGCGAAGAAGAATCTCAGCGCAACTCTCGACCACGGGCTCCGCTCGCTGCGCTTCGCTCCACCCGCGGCTACACAGGGCAATCGCGTTTTCCAGGAGGGTCAGAATGCACGCCCCTCCCCCGGCCTTGCGGGGGAGGGGAAGGGGTGGGGGCGAAAGTAGGACGAGCAGTTGTCTACTTGCGCCTGTCGCGCCAATCGCAAGTACACCCCCACCCCAGCCCT
>WYBR01000125.1 GCA_011525805.1 Vicinamibacteraceae bacterium | reverse complement strand
TGCCGGGGCGCGCGGGGACTGTTAATACGATCACCGTGACGGGTCTGCAACCGAATCAGCGCGTGCATCTCGTCTGGGGCACGAGCGAGGGCGCGCAGAAGGTTCGAGCCGCCTGCCCCGGCGGGACGCTGCTCATCCGCGACCCCATCGCCCTCCCCGCCGTCCGCGCCGACGTGAATGGAGTCGCGACGATCACCGTGAACGTCCCCCTCATCGCCCGCGGCCGCACCATTCGCATGCAGGCCGTCGCGCCCATCGAATGCCAGATCAGTCACACCGTGACGTGGACGTTTGAGTGAAGATCACCCGCCGAGGAAGGAGTTGACCTGGTCGATGGCGTCGGGCAACTGGGTCTCGACGTTCTCGATTTCGGCTTCCGTGAGGCGGAGTTCGTCGAGGATCGAGGACTCGACCTGCCCGGTCGTAACGTCGGCGACGAAGCCGATGCGCGACTTCTTGGCGAGCCAGTCGGCAATGTAGACCACGCTCGTTAGGGTGCGGCTGCCTGCTTCGAGCTCCAGGGGGCGATGGTGATAGCCCGTCACGTAGCCGAAGCTCTTCGGGAACTTCCATCGCTCGCACAGCGCCCGGCCGAAGTCCTGGTGATTGGCGCCGAGAACGTCGTCTTCGACGGCCGTGAAAGGCTTGCGGGCGTTGGGGAACTGCTCGAAGACCTCGATGAGTTTGTGCCGGCCGGCCTGCATCTCGACCATGATGCCCACGTCGTGGAGCAGGCCCGCGAGGAAGGCTTCGTCTGAGAGGCCGATCGACGCGGCGTCGGCGAGGAGTTTCGACGCGGCGGCGACGGCCGTCGAGTGAATCCACAGATCGCGCGCCGAGAATGAAGGGCACAATTCGCCGCCGCGGAACAGTTTCGCCAGGCTCGTGGCGATCGCAATGTTCTTGACCGCGTTAAGACCCAGCAGAACGATCGCCCGGTTGATCGAGCCGATCTGCCCCGGCAGGCCGTAGAACGCCGAGTTCACCACCTTGAGAATGCGGCTGCACAGCGCCGGGTCGTTGGTGATGAGTTTGTTGAGGTCCTGGGCCGTCGAACTGGGATCCTCGACGAGGTCGATGATCCGCAACGTAACCTCCGGCAGCGTCGCGATGTGGCTGATCTCCGCGATCGCCTTGCTTACCACGGCCTCGCGACTTTCCTGGGTGATGGTGGACATCACACCCTCCTTGGCTCAGGACCCGCTTCCGTGCAGGCCGCGACATGGAATCCCGATAACACCGGCGTCCCGACGTTCCGCGACGCTCAACGTGCGATATCGGCACCGCCGATCACTGACTTGACCCGATGTGAAGATGGACTGGCTCTGACGACCTGGCGTGCGGTTCTTCGACGCGAAGGGAATGAACGCGCCGACTCACACGCGCGGCTCGGTCGCGGCGGCGAGTTCGGCGGAGTAGCGCCTCCGGATCGGCTCCACGACCCGCTCGACGAACCGCTCCGTCTGCTCGGGGGCCAGGCCGACGTAGCGGGCCGGGTCGAGCAGCGCCTCGAAGTCGAGCGAAGCAAACATCGGTTCGCATCGGAGGCGGTCGAGCAGGTCGTTGGGCTGCCCCTCGGCCTTGACGCGCTCCCCGGCGGCCTGGCTGTGTTGGCGGATGACCTCGTGGGCGCTCTGACGGTCGGCCCCGGCCCGCACCGCTTCCATGAGCAGATTCTCCGTCGCCATGAAGGGAAGTTCGGCCATGAGATTGGCGCGGATCACCTTCTCGTGCACGACCAGCCCCGACGCCACGTTGTGCATCAGATCGAGGGCGCCATCGAGCGCAAGAAAGGACTCGGGCAGCGTCAGGCGCCGATTCGCCGAGTCGTCGAGCGTGCGCTCCATCCATTGAACCGCCGCGGTCTGAAGCGCGTTGGCCGGCAGCGACATCACGAACCGCGCCAGGGCGCAGATGCGCTCGCAGCGCATCGGATTGCGCTTGTAGGGCATGGCACTCGAACCGACCTGCTCGGAGCCGAAGGGCTCCTCGACCTCCTTGCGGTTGGCGAGCAGTCGCAGGTCGGTGGCGATCTTGTGCAAGGCCGCGGCGGCGACAGCGAGCGCGTTGAGGACTTGCGCATCGACGAGGCGCGGGTAGGTCTGGCCCGTCACCTCGTAGCCCTGTTCGGGATCGAAGCCCATCTTCTCGATGACGCGCCGGTCGAGTTGGGCGACCTTTCTGGCGTCGCCGTCGAAGAGGGCGAGGAATGAAGCCTGCGTCCCCGTTGCGCCGCGCGCGCCGCGCAGGCGCAGGCGGTCGAGCCGGACTTCGATCTCATCGAGCGCCAGCGCGAGGTCGTAGGCCCAGAGGCTGGCGCGCTTGCCGACGGTCGTCGGCTGCGCGGGCTGGTAGTGCGTGAAGCCCAGCGTCGCCAGCGCGCGGTGCGTATGCGCGAAGGCGCCCAGCGCATCGATAACGCGCGCGATCTTCGCCGCGATCAGGCGCATCGAGTCGCGCAGGAGGATGAGTTCGGTGTTGCAGTTGACGAACTGGCTGGTGGCGCCGAGATGGATGATCGGCCGCGCCTTGGGGGCCACGTCGCCCAGGGCATGGATGTGGGCCATCACGTCGTGGCGCAGCCGCGACTCGTACCGCGCCGCCGCGGCGAAATCGATGTCGTCAAGATGGGCGCGCAGTTCGTCGAGTTGCTCGTCGGTGATGGGCAATCCGAGTTCCTGCTCGGCCTCGGCAAGGGCCAGCCACAGGCGGCGCCAGGTCGAGTGCTTGCGCTGCGGGCTCCAGATCGCCTGCATCTCCGGCGAGGCGTTGCGAGCCGCGAGGGGGGAGACGTAGGTGCTCCACTCCGCCGCGCCGTCGCACGGCGAGGCGCTGGGCCCGCGTGCGTCCGGGCGGCTCTCTTCGTATGATGATGGCGTGGGCGTCATGCGTCGAGTTCGCCGGGCGTCGCGTCGCCGCCGGCGGACCGATCGTCCGCCCGAGCGGTACAAGGACCATCCTAGGGCAGCGGCAGGGGTCAGGTGAATCGAGCAGACCAGACACAATCCGACCGCAACAGCGACGAGACCCGCCTGATCGCCCGGGCCCGGGCCGGCGACGCGGCCGCCATGGGGATCCTCCTCGAGGCCTACCGCCAGCGGGTTTTCGGGCTGTGCAGCCGGATGCTCGGCCAGCGCGACGACGCGGCCGATCTCACCCAGGAGGTTCTCACAAAGTTCCTGACCGGTCTGGGCGGCTTCGACGGGCGGTCGTCCCTCTCCACGTGGGTGTACCGCCTTGCCGTCAATACCGTGATTTCGCACCTTCGGCGCCGGCGGACCGCCCGGGCCGCGGGGAGCAGCGCCGTCGGCCGGGAGCCCGAAGGCGAGGGGCCCTGGCCCGATTCTGCGCCTTCAAGGGAACCGGGCGGCGAGGAAAGCGTCCAAACTACCGAGCAGCGGGCCATCCTGCTGCGGGCATTGGATGAACTGGGCGATGAAGCCCGGACGTTGCTCGTCCTCCGCGACGGGCGCGATCTGGACTACGAGACGATCGCGGAGGTGATCGGACTGCCGCTGGGCACGGTCAAGAGCAGGCTCTTTCGGGCGCGCGTGGCGCTGCGAAAGGCGATGCAGGACCTGGAGCGCCCCGCGGCCCGATCGGTCGCCCCGTGAACAAGGCCGGTGAGATTCATGGAACACCGCACCACTTCGAGTTTCGATGACGCCACGCTGCTCGCCTACGTCGAGCAGACGATGACGCGCGAGCATGAAGCGGAGTTCGAAGCAAAGGCGGGGTCGGATGCGCGACTCCTCGCGTCGCTGCGGCAGATGCGAGCGGACCGCCAGGCGCTGTGTGCGCTGCCCGAGCCGCAGGCGCCGGCCACGCTGGCGGCGGATGTGCTGGCACAGATCGAGCGGTCGATGCTGCTCGAGACTGATCTCGTCGCCCCCTCCATCAATCTGCGCCGCTACCGCGCGACGCACTGGCAGCGCTACGCCGCGGCCGCGGGTTTCGTTCTGCTCCTCACCGGCGGCGGATTCATGCTGCTCAACTCCCTGCTATTCGATTCGCACGACGAGCATTTCGCGCCCGAGCCGGTGGCGCGCGGCCCCGCCGAGCCGGAGTTCAGGCCCGCCGGGCCTGAGTCGTCGGCGGATACGCGCGGCGAGGGTGAAGCGGCGGCCGAAGCGCTCGCCCAGAGCGACGCGATTGCGTCACCTGCGGCTGATCCGGGCGCCGCCGCGCCCGGCGCGTTCGAGGCGCTGGTTACCGCGATGAGTGAGCGCGACGAGTCGCTCGTGGCCGCGTCGATCGATCGGGACTGGCCCAACGATCTCGACTTGTTCGCCAGCATCTCCAGCGCCGACCCCGAGGCCGCATACGAAGCCATCGCGTCGCGGGTGAGGCTCGCCGGCGCCGACTTCATCGTCAACGCCTCGATCAATCCGGCGCCGCCGCTGACTGGGCCGGAGCGGAGCCTCCCCGCTCTCGCCGAGATTCCCGGGCGGGCCGACGAATCGATCGACGCGGGCGAGGCGCCCTCGCCGCGCCCCGCGGCCGCGCCACCGGCCGCGCCCGACGATCGCATCCCGATCGCGGAACAGTCGCGCTACGTCGCGCGGGGCTTTCGCTTTACGATTCTCGGCACGCCTTCGGACATCCTCGCGGCGCTGCGCGACGTCTCCGCGGATCGCTCGCTGCGAATCTCGTGGTCGGGTTCGGGTGCGCCGCGGATGCTCGTGGACCTGGCCGCACCCAATCTGCCCCACGCGACGCGCTGGGACCGGGTCCTGCTGTGGTGGCTCGATCCGGCGGTCCGGTTCGACGAAGCGCGGCTCGCGGCGGCCCGGGCCTTCACCGAACCCGTCGTCCGCATCCCCGTGCGCATCGTCGCCTCCGACCGGCGCTGAGCGCTGCGTCTGGAGTTGGGCCCTTCGCCGGTTCGCGGCTGCATCCGCCTAGCATTGTCGCTCACGGACTCGCATCAGCCTTCGCCGGGAGCGTCGCTTCGTCATGGAAATCGGCATTGTCGGTCTGCCCAACGTCGGGAAGAGCGCGCTCTTCAAGGCCATGACGGGCATGCACGTCGAGGTCGCCAACTACCCGTTCACGACGACCAAGGCGGTGCATGGGACGGCCCCGGTCCCCGATCCGCGCCTGGCGCTCATCGGCCGCTACATCAGGACGCGCAAGTTCGTCCCCGCCACGATCGACCTCGTGGACATCCCCGCGATCGTCGCCGGCTCAGCGCAGGGCGAGGGGATGGGCAACGCCTTTCTGGAGAACGTGCGGCAGGTTGATGCGCTGGCGCACGTCGTGCGCTGCTTTGACGATCCGGACATCTCGCACGTGTTCGATGATCTCAACCCGGTGCGCGACGTTCAGGCCGTGGAGACCGAACTGCTCCTCGCCGACCTGCAGGTTCTCGAAGGCGCGATCGACAAGGCTCAGCGCCGCGCCAAGACGGGTGATGCATCCGGTCGCAAGCGGGTCGAGATCGCCTCGCGCGCCGTGGCCGTGCTGGCGGACGAGAAGCCGCTGCGCGGGCAGGAGTGGTCGAAAGAGGAACTGCTCGAACTCCGCTCGCTGGGCATGATCACGCTGCGGCCGGTGCTCTACGTCGCCAACGTCGGTGAGGATGATCTCAAGGGCGCGGGCGAGTCCGTCGCCGCCTTGCGCCGCTGGGTCGGGTCCAACGAGGCGGGGCAGACCCGCATGGTGCCCATCTGCGCCAAACTCGAGGCCGAGATCGCCGAACTCGCCCCGGCCGAGCGGCAGGAGATGCTTGGAGGGCTCGGACTGACAGAACCGGCTTTGGCGGTCCTCGCGCGGGCCCTTTACGACCTGCTTGGCCTTCAGAGTTTCTACACGGCCGGAGAACCGGAGATTCGCGCCTGGACGATCCGCAAGGGTGAGACGGCCCCTGAAGCGGCGGGCAAGATCCACAGCGACATCCAGCGAGGGTTCATCCGCGCGGAGACGTACGGCATCGACGACCTGGTCAAGCACGAGTCAGAGCACGCGATCCGCGCCGCGGGCAGGATGCGCTCCGAAGGCAAGTCCTATGTTCTCCAGGACGGTGACGTCTGCCACTTCCTGTTCAACGTCTGATCGACGGGCGACGAGGCGTGGAGATTGAGACCTGCGACTGGTGGCCCGGGGCGGATCGCCGCCCGCGACTGCGGCGTTTGGCGCCTGCCGCGAACCTGACGTCACTTTCACCAGATCAACAACCTTGCCCATCTTGGAATCTTCTCATTCTGAAACAAAAACGGCGAAGATTCCCGAAATGTCGTTGACGCGCTCCCCGTTCATCGGCGATAATGGCGCCCCGGAGGGGAACGGAGATGGGGCGCAGTCCCGCGCGGCATCGGGTGGATGCATCAACTCGTCGCATGGCGGCGGCCCGCCTGGCCGCGCGGTTTGAGCCGCGCATCTTCTTCACGGACGAGCAGGCGCAGCGCGCCCTGGTCTTTCTGCGGCCCGTCGTCATCGATCTGTGCGAGGCGTTCGCGCAGGCGCGCGCCTGTCGCGACCTGATTCGCATGGCCGTGGGCGGACGTCGGCGCGCATGGTGGATCGACGCTCAGGAGCAAGCCATCGCGCGCTTTGACCGCGCACTGGACGACGTCGAATCGGCGGGAGCGGAAGTCGTGTGCTGCGAGTCCGGCCGTCTCGCGTTTCCGACGGCTGCGGATCGAGGCCCGGCTCGCTTGGTCTGGTCGCTTCGCGAAGGCGCGTGGTCGCGCGCGGTCATCGGATCGGATGGGATCGAGTGCCCCAGGCCGCGTCGCCGTCCCATGACGGGTGGTCAATAGGTGTTAAGAGACCGTCCCGCCCGGCGCTTGGAGTTGAGCATCCGGCGGCCGGCGCTGGTCTTCATTCTGGCGCGGAAGCCCACCTTGCGGAGTTTCTTTATGCGGCTGGTCTTGTGCGGGTAATGCATGGCTTGGTCCTCTGATCGGCGGCCGCGGGGCAGGCCGGTGAGCGGTGTTCGACGGCGATGCCCGGTTCGGGCGACCCCGGCGATTCGGGCCTGCAGTATAGAGTGAACACGCCTTCCCGGCCAGCCGATGGAGTCTGGAGCCGGGGCGACGCCCGCGGGTTCCGGCGGAATCTGGTCGTCGGCGGGTCTAGGCTTGTCTGTTCGATCGGGGCATCTGCTCCTTCCAGCCTGCCACGAGTCATGGGCTGGCGCGATCACCTGCCCGGTCGTCCACGCCGCTTCGGCGGCGAGGGTGAGGTGCGAGTCCGTCGCCAGGCCGGCGGCCTCGAAGGAGTCTGCATGGACGACAACACGCGCGAGCAGGCCGAGCGTCTCCTCGGCCACCGCTTCAGGAACCCGGCGATTCTCGAAGCGGCGCTCATGCACGCCTCGGTGGCCGACTGCCGACTCGAAAGCAACGAGCGGATGGAGTTCTTCGGGGACTCGATTCTCGGGATGGTTGTGTGCGAGTATCTCTACCACCGCTACCCGGACCTGCTTGAAGGGGAGTTGACGAAGATCAAGTCGGCCGCCGTTTCGCGGCGAAGTTGTTCGGACGTGGCGCGCACGCTGGGCCTGGACGAGTTGCTGGTCACCGGCAAGGGCATGGGCCGCGCGGGCGACCTGCCCAAGTCGCTCAGCGCCGCGGTCTTCGAGACGGTCATTGCGGCGATCTACCTCGACGGCGGCCTGGAGCCGGCCCGCGACTTCATCCTCCGTCACATGACCGAGCCGATCGAATCGGCTGCGGCGAGCGGGCATCACGAGAACTTCAAGTCCGTCCTCCAGCAACACGCGCAGAAGCACTTCGGCCATTCCGCCGTCTACGTTCTGCTTGATGAGAAAGGCCCCGACCACGCCAAGTGCTTTGAGGTGTGCGTTGAGATCGACGGCCGGCGTTTCCCATCCTGCTGGTGTCCGAGCAAGAAGCAGGCCGAGCAGCGAGCGGCCCTCAACGCGCTTGTCGAACTCGGCGCGGCGAAGATCGATGGCCGAACGCAGGAACCTTACCTCGTCGCGGAAGACGACGCTTCACCGGTTTTTCCCGAACAGGCGGAACTCTG
Source organism: Vicinamibacteraceae bacterium (assembly GCA_011525805.1). Lineage (GTDB taxonomy): Bacteria > Planctomycetota > Phycisphaerae > Phycisphaerales > UBA5793 > UBA5793. The sequence goes on along the minus strand of WYBR01000125.1, from coordinate 24,115 downwards.
ACGGCTTCAGGCAACAGAAAGGTCCTCGCGCGGGGCGAGGACCTTCCCCTCCTTCCGATGATGAGGCGCGATCGAGCGGGCGTCAGTTGCCGCCGTCGTCGCGATCGAAGCCGCGCTCGCGGCGTTCGCGGAAGCGCTGCTCCATCTCGCGCCGCTGCTCGTCGGTCACTTCGCGGCCCCCGCGATCGCCCCCGCGCGCCTGGCGCCGCTCGGGCTTGGGCGCGGCGGCAAGTTGCTCCGGGGTGAGCAGGGCGACGACGGAGTTGAGCGTGTTCTCGACGAGGTCGTTCTTCTGCTGCATGAGCGTCCGCCGAGGGTCGTCCTGCGCTTCGGCGCCGAAGAAGCCGCCGGGCCCGCCGGGGCCGCGGCCCTGGCCGCGTTCGAATCCGCCCCGCGCCATCATCGTCATGCGGTCAAAGATGCGCTGCTGGTCGTCGATCTCGCGCTTCTTCTGCAGGTCGGCGAGTTGCCGGTTGATTGCGTCGCTCTGCGTGAGGAAGTCCCGCTCGACCATCTGGAGCGCGTTGATCTGCGGTTCGGTGAGGGTCGCCTGCTCGCGCACCGTCTCGAAGTAGCGGTCCGCGAGAGTGGGGGAGTAGATGCCGCGGAAACTCCGCCGGCGGTACTCGCGCTGAATCGCCTCGCCCTTCTCAGGCGAAAGGTGCGCGGCCAGGTGCTGAGCGTACCGGTCGTTCACGTCGCGCACCAATACCCGCGACCGCTGAAGCGTCTTGAACTTCGACTCCAGGTCCTCGACCGGTGACTTGCCTTCAAGCACGGCCGAGGTGAGGCTGGTCATGTCATCGAAGGCGCGATCGCGCGCCGCCAGCGCTGGGTCGATTTCGATGGAGTAGGCCTCGAGCACGGGGTCGAGCGCGTCGTACTCCTCGTCCGTCAGGTCGACTTCCTCGACGAGTTCGACGAGGTCGATGTTCTCGCCCGCGAGCGCGCCGGGCTGGTTGCCGCCGCGGAAGGAACTGCGGCGGCGCCACTCTCGCTGGTACCGGTCCCACTGTTCCTGCTGCTCCTTCGTGAGCACCGTCTGGACGTCGGCGAAGAAGGACTGCACCAGGCCCGTGCTCTGCTTCTGCCACTCGCGCCCGGCGTTGAGGCCGACCGAGGCCGCGCCCTGCCACTCGCCGCTCTCGCGCATCTGGCGGAAGGACTCGCGCATCCGTCCGCGGGCCTCCTCGGAGGCCGCCTCGTAGGACTCGCTGAAGCCCTCGTAGAGGGACTTGACCAGCGATGCCTGGGACTCATCCAGGCCGAGGGTTTCGATCATGCGATCCACTTCGCCGCTGCTGAGCGGCGAACGGAAGTTCGCCCCGCCGAATCCGCCCATCTGGGCCGGCGCTGTCGAGGCGCCGACCACTGCGAGCGCTCCGATCACGACCGTACAACTCCATCGCGCCACGCTGCGATACCAACTCGAGAGGTTCATGAGGATTGTCCTTTCCAGTGCCCGGTGGAGCCGTTTGCGGGTCCGCCGGTCCAAAATCCACCTCTTCTGCTACCGGTCGAACGAAGAGGGGTTGCCCCTATTGCCGCGGAGCGGGCCGAGAAAATGACAGCGCCGGACCAGGCAGTCCGGCGCTGGGGAAACGGGATCGATTTTGGGAGTCTGCCGGAGGAGCCGTTACTTGTCCTCGGACGATTCGACGGTGATGGTGATGTTCTGGCCGCCTTCGCCGGAAGTCTCGATGACCGCTCCTTCGAGCACCCTGCGGAGGCGGTGCTGCACTCGCTCCTCGGGTGAAAGCCGCTGGTCGTCATCGGGCTTGGGCGCCAGAGCCTGTTGCTCGGGGGTGAGCAGGGCGTAAGCGGACTCGATCGTCCGGGAGACGAGGTCGCGCTTCGAGCGGCTGAGTTTGCCTCGCGGCGAGTCTTCGTCCTCCGCCGGTGCTCCGAAAGTGAAGATCTGGGGCGTTGCCGGCTCGGGGCGCGTGGTTCGCACGCCCGGCTGCGGCGGGGCGGCAACCAATTCGGAGCGCATCACGAGCACGGCGCTCTGGCTCTCGCCCGCATCCAACTCGATCTGGGGTCCGGCCTCATCGCCGAAGATCATGCCGCTCGGACCCTCGCCGAAGAACCCGCCGGCGCCAGGCGGCGACTCCTCCTCCGAGCGCACGATCTCAGCCAGTTGATCGTTGATCAGACCGACCTGCCGACCGAAGTCGCCCGACAATCCTGCCAGGGCGCGCTGCTGCTCTTCGTTGAGCGAGTCGAGGCCTTCGATCTGCTCGAGGTAGCGGTCCGCGGCCGTGGGGCGGTAGATCCGCGGGAAGGACCGGAGCCTGAACTGCTCACGGAAACTCGCGGCCTGCTGCTCGGTGAGATGCGACTCGAAGAGCGTGGCGTAGCGGGCGTGCAGATCGCGCAGCGCGAGCCGGCGGCCGTGGAGTTTGAGACGCAGTTCCTCGATCGCCGCCGGATCGACTTCCTCAGGTGAACCCTCCATCGCGGGCTCCATCGCCTTCTCGACGGCCTCGATGGCGCGAGTTCGCTCGGCTATTCCGAGATCCGCTTCACTCGCGTACTGCTCGGAGACGGGCTCGAGCCGCGCGAGCGTTTCCGCGGCAAGGTCGATCGAGTCGGCGACGTCGATGAGATCGACTCCTTCACCGCTGAGGCGCGACTGGGTCGCCAGGAGCGTGCGTCGGCGGCGGTCGCGCTCGAACCGCGGCCAGGCAGCCAGTTGGTCATCGCTGAGCAGGCTCTTCACGTTGGTGAAGAACTCTGCTTCGAGCGCATCGCTCTGCCTCATCCACTCCTGCTGCGCGGTGCGCATCTTTGGGCCCAGCGACTGGAAGTCGCCGCTCGCCTTGGCGGCCTGAAAAGTCGCCTGCGTCTGCTCGCGGTGCGCCTCCCGCGCCTCGTCCCACGCCGCCCGATGGCCCTCGTGCAGCGCGCGGACCAGTTCTTCCTGCGACTTGTCGAGGCCGAGTGTTGAGATCAGGGCATCGCGGTCGCGGTCCGTGACGCCGCCGGCTCGGGCCGGAGCCCGCGAGGAGGCGCCGAGGGTGATCACCTGGGCGTCGGTCTGCCGAGTCGCCAGAAGGGTCAGGCCTCCCGCCGCCACCGCCAGAGCCGCCACGGTTCGTAAAACGCTGTGCGCCATCAACTTCTCAGCAGGCATGCTTCTTCTCCATGTATGAAGGACAGAGTCGAAGGACCGTCGCCATCCTCGCCCGATGCGGGCGCGGAACAACCGCCAAGACGCACGACCGGCTCCGGGCAGTCGCAATGCCGGCATCTCGTGAGAGAACTCCTTGTCGATTCCCAACAAACGCGGTCAGGCGGCCTCAATGGGCGCCTACGCTCCTGACTCGCCGAACCGCGATCTGGAAAGGAGTCTCTCGTGCATCCCTCAAGGGTATCCGCTTGGGCGATCGTTTCACTCTGCCTTCTCGGGCTCTGCGCGTGTACTTTCAGCGACAGCCCTTTCCGGGCGAGGGAAGAGCGTGTGCTGACGACTGACCACGCTCCGCGCTCGCCGATCCGGGTGACGACCGCCAACGGCGCGGTGGAGGTGGTTGCCGACGCCCAGCGCCAGGATGTGCAGGTCGTGGCCCGGCTGACGGCGGTCGGCAGCACGCAGGAAGAGGCCGATGCGCGGCTCGCGGCGACGCAGGTGCGGCTGGAACGGCTCGAAGACGGCACCTTGGCCGTCGACGTCGCCTTTCCCGAAGAGCGGCGAGGCAGCGAGGGGTGCGCCCTTCAGATCCTGCTGCCGGACGCTGCCGGCGCTGCCATCAAGACGAGCAACGGCGGAATCACGCTCCGAGGCATTGACGGCGAAGGACGCGCCGAGACGAGCAACGGCTCCATTCGCATCACCGATCAGGCGGGCCGCGTAACGGCGTGGACCTCCAACGGCCGCGTCGAAGTCACCAGTCCCGGCGATGAAGTTGAGGTGAAGACCTCCAATGGGGGCGTCGAAGTCCTGGGGTTCACCGGTCCCGTTTCCGTCCGCACGTCCAACGGCAACGTATCGTGCCGCGGCGCGGACGGCGCGAGCGGTGCGCTGACGATCCACACTTCGAACGGCTCGATCAAACTCGATCTGCCGGCTTCCTTCGCCGGCCGCATCGCCGCCTCGACGTCCAACGGCTCGATCCGCACCAGCGGACCGGGCGTGAGCGCGCAGGGCGACAACCGCTCGAAGATCGTGCAGATCGGCGATTCGGGGCCGGATGGCGTCGTTTCGACGTCCAACGGCAGTGTGACGGTGACCGTTCGCTCCGAGTGAACCCTGTTTCATTGCGGCGAGCCGGGCGCGCCGTGGCGGCGACCGAACACCGGACCGGCGGCGTCGCAGGTCGGGGCATCACGATTCGCGAAGCGCTGTTCGCCTCTACCGGCCGATTGCCCGGGAGTGGCGCGGGGCTAGCATTGCCTCCCTATGGGCAGACTTCTCTCATTTCTGGCGTGCGGAGTGGCGGTCGGGTTCTTTGCCGGGGCGTTTCAGATCCCCAACATGATCCCGATCATGCTGGTGATCTTCTGGATCGGCATGGGAGCGGGGCTGAACCTCGGCTACGCCCTCGTTGGCGCCGCGCTCATGCCCCTGGCGATTGTCCTTCCGATGTGGTGTCTCCCCGGACCGTCGGCCCTCGGGCGGATGTATCCTCCCGACGACTCGCGGTTGAAGGAGATGTTCATCGTCGAGGGCGCGGATGAAATCTACGAACAGTCCGTGGGAGCCCACCGCAGCATCGTCGAGGCATATGAGAACAACGTCAAGAACGGGTTGGTTCCCCTCGCGGACGAGAAGGTTGTGAAGACGCGACCGACGCTTCACGACGCGAATGCGGCCGTGCTGGCGCGGGCGAAGAGCGAAGGGGCGGCGCTGCCGCGCTTCGACATCTGGCCGCGCCGGGGCGCCTGGATCGGGGGTCTGCTCATCACCCTCGCCGCGTTCGCCGTCAACACGTTCACGACACGGCCTTTCCGCGATCCGCGGCCACTGGGACAGGACTGAGGCACGTTCAGCCGGCCGGCCGGCGAGGTTCGCGGACCATCGGGTCCGACTCAAGCGCACAACGGCCTGTCCGAAGGTCTGCGAAGGTTCCGGCCGGCAGATTTTCTAACATTCGGTCCGACGGCGACTTGCGTTCACGCCCCGGCGGCGGTATCTTCCTTCTGTCGCCGGGCGGGGCCATTCGTCCGCGAACCTGCCAAACTCCGGAAGAATCCGGGCAAAGACCCGGTTTTCTGGACGCGGAAGGTGTACGCCGAAGCAGATCACGAGAAGGGAGAAGCCATGTTCCCGAGGAATCAGTTCAGCAGGATCCTGGTCCCAGCGCTTGCTGCGGCCCTTGGTCTGGGTTGCATTCAACAGAGCGCCCAGGCGCAGACGCTGTCGACCGAGCCGGTGGCGACGGGGGTGTCGGGGGCGCTCTTCGCCACCTCTCCGCCGGGCGATTTCGAGCGCCTCTTCATCGTCGAGCAGAACAGCGGCCTGATCAAAATCCTCAGGGGCGGCCAGGTGCTCCCGACGCCGTTCCTCAACGTGCGCAGCCGGCTCTCCGTCGGAGGCGAGCGCGGGTTGCTCGGTCTGGCGTTCCATCCGGACTACGCGAACAACGGCTACTTCTTCATCAACTACACGAACACATCGGGCCACACCGTCGTCGCGCGGTACTCCGTCACCGCAGACCCCGACGTCGCCGACTTCAACTCCGAGGAGATCGTGCTGACGGTCAACCAGCCGTTCTCGAATCACAACGGAGGGTGCCTGGGCTTTTCGCCCGTCGACGGGTATCTCTATATCGGCATGGGGGACGGAGGCAGCGGCAACGACCCCGGCAACCGCGCCCAGAACGGACAGGAACTCCTCGGCAAGATGCTCCGCATCGACGTGGATGACCTTCCCTACACCATCCCGCCCGACAACCCCTTCGTGAACGACCCCGCGGTGCGCGATGAGATCTGGGCGCTGGGCGTGCGCAACCCGTGGCGGTGGAGTTTCGACCGCGACACGGGCGACATGTACATGGGCGACGTCGGCCAGAACGTGATTGAAGAGATCAACTTTGAGGCCGCGGGCGACGGGGGGAAGAACTACGGCTGGCGGTGCATGGAGGGCCTCCGTTGCACGGGCCTTTCGGGCTGCACGTGCAACGCCCCCGAACTCACTTTGCCCATCCACACCTACGACCACACCGGCGGACGCTGCTCAGTCACGGGCGGGTACATCTACCGCGGCTCGTCGATGCCCTTGCACAACGGAACGTACTACTTCGCCGACTACTGCAGCCGCAACATCTACTCCTTCGAGTTCGACGGGCAGAACATCTTCAACCTGCGCGACCGCACGTCGGAACTGGGCGGGGGCTCGATCAGTTCGATTTCGTCCTTCGGTGAAGACGCCTCGGGCGAGGTGTACATCGTGAGCCTGGCGGGCAGCGTCCACAAGATCGTCACGAAGATGAAACTGAGCGTCACGGACCTCGTTGCGGGGCAGAACACGACGCTCACCGTGAACGGCGCGACGCCCAACGGCTACGTCTACTTCGCCTACAGCCTCGTCGGCACCGGGGCGACGCAGATTCCGCCGCTGAACGTCACGGCCGCGATCCGCAACCCGACGCTCATCGCACGCGTCCGCGCCAACGGGCAGGGCGTGGCGAGCATGACGCGCCGCGTCCCCGACGGCACTTCGGGACGGCAGGTCTGGATCCAGGCGGCCGAACTCAACGAAACGACAAACGTCGTCTCGGACACCATCCGCTGACCCTTCCGGTCACTCGATCACTCGATCACAGGAGCGATTCACTCATGCAGACCCGACATCCCGCCGCTTTGTCCCTCGCGGCCTTCGCGGCCGCTGGTTCCCTTCTCCTCAGCGTGCCGGCGGCGTTGGGCCAGGCCGAGCCGATCGCCAGCAAGCCGGTCGAACTCAACATCGATTCCGGCTTGCACGCCAACGCCGGGTCCGAGCCGAGGGTCGTCTGGTCGGAGACCATCGACGTGGGCGGCGCCGGGTGGGTGAGGCTCTATTTCCGCGACATCGATCTCGATCCCGACATGGAGTCGGTTGAAAGTTCAGTCATCCGCATCATGTCGCTCGAAGACGGCGGGACGCAACACCTCAATGCGTGGACGCTTGCGCAGTGGCGCGACAGCAGCGCCTACTTCAACGGCTCGGCGGTCACGGTCGATCTCATCGCCCGTCCCGGCAGCCGCGGCAACCGGCTCGTCATCGCGCGCCTCGACGCCGGCATCGACGACGACATCATGGTCCCCCAGTCGATCTGCGGGACGCTCGACGACCGGACGCTGTCGACCGATCCCCGCTCGGCGCGGGCGATTCCCATCGGCTGCTCGGCGTGGATCTTCAACGATGCGCACCACCAGTTCATCACGGCCGGACACTGCTCGACCAGCAGTCTTCAGACGATTCAGTTCAACGTGCCCCTGTCGAACAACCAGGGGCAGATTCAGCATCCCGGACCCGAGGATCAGTACTCGGTCGATGTGTCCTCGAAGCAGTCGCTCAGCGGCAGCATCGGACAGGACTGGGGCTACTTCGGCGTCTTCCGCAATACGGAGACCGGGCTTTCGGCCTACCAGGCCCAGGGTGAGTACCACATCCTCGCCTCGACGCCCCCGCCGGTGAACGGCCAGACGATCCGCATCACGGGCTACGGCACGACGGGCGGCGGCGTGCCCCGCGAGTGGAACCAGGTCCAGAAGACGCACACCGGCCCCTTCCGCTCCTTCTCCGGCACGACGGTCCGCTACCACGTCGACACCACAGGCGGCAACTCCGGCTCCTGCGTGCTCAACGAGGACACCGGCGAAGCGATCGGCGTCCACACCCACGCGGGATGCAACAGCGATCCGAACAGTGCCAATAATGGCACGGGCTCGAATCACTCCGCCTGGCAAACGGCGCTGGCCAACCCGCGCGGCGTGTGCGCTCCCTTCGGCCTGACGGTTCCGCCGCTTGCCGCCGGCCAGCCGGCCACCCTCGAAGCGGCAGGCGCTTCCGCGGGTCTGACGGTCTACTTCATCTACAGCCTTCAGGGGCAGGGATCAACTCACGTGCGACCGCTGGGTGTGACGCTCGGCTTGGCCTCTCCGAGTCTGGGCGGATCGGCGGTCGCTGACGGTGGGGGAACGGCGCGGCTGACGCGCGTCATTCCGTCCGCCGCCCGCGGCCTGACGATCACGGTCCAGGCCGCCGAAGCGGGCCGGACCTCCGAAATCGTCAGCCGTGTCGTGGAGTAGTGACCTTCCGCGCGACTGCTTTCACGGCGGCCGCGTCAACGCACCATGCAACGGGAGGAGCGAGGCTCTGCCTCGCTCCTCTTGTTTCGTCTGGACGGAACACCGGGCGCGCGATCACGGCACTTGCGTGACGTTGCTCGTGGCGCAGGATGGCACGGTGATCAACTGGACGTATCCCCGGCAGGCGCCGGGGCCGGCGTTGGCGTTCAGGCTGCCGCTGCCGCTGCCGGTTCCGATGACGGCGAAGAGCATCAGGCCGTTGGTGCCCAATCCCAGGCGCGTTCCGACGCACGGCCCCGAGCCGATCATGTAGTTGCCGAGGTTCCGCGCGAAGACGATGCCCTGCTGGCGGCTGGGCTCGGCGCCGCTCCATTCGAGGCGCACCGAGCCGGGGCAAGCGCCGGCGATCGCAACGGTGTAGCCGCCGATCTTGCACGGCCCGCCGGAGATGATCTTGCCCTCGAGTTCAAACGGGAAGTCGAAGGGGAAGCCCGAGGTGGTGTCGACGTTGGCGCTCCATACGCCGCTGGCGACGTTGAGCGACCGCGAGTTGTCCGTGCTCGGATCGCGGGGCACAGTCGGCGCCGCGAAGGGGCCGCCGAAGCCCGGATTCCCCTCCGTGCCCAGTTCGAGCCAATACGTCCCGGCGGAGAGTTGGCCAAGCCAGGACAAGTTGACGGTGATGCGCTTGACCGCGCGGCGGCAACTCGTCGGGTCGCTCGCGATCGCGCGGTAGGTGCTCATGAACTCCGAGGCGAGGAGCCGGTTGGTCGTCATGTCGCCGGCGATGATCGAACCTCCCGCGCCCGGCGGACCGTCCCACACCCGCACGTACGCGGCCGTGATGGGCTCGACCGGCGTCGCGTCGGTCTGGTAGACATACCACCGCATGTCGTCGATCTGCCACGTCTGCCCGGAGGGCACCTTGAAATCGTCGGCCTGGTGGAAGCGGCTGACCTGGGTGTCGTAACCAAAGACGGTGCTGGGCGGCTCGACGAGACTCACATCGCGCCCGGAGCAGCCCGTGCGCAAGCCCGTGACGAAGGCGCCGTTGTCCCAGAGGTTGACGTTGCCCGGAACGGTGTTGCCCCAGAAGTCGACCATGGCGGCAAGGATCTCCGGACAGCCGCCACTGCGCAGGTTGATGCACTCGCTCGGCGGCGAGTACTGACCGTCGTAGTTCGCATCCACATAACCGATCTCCAGCGTGGCGCCCTGAAGCGTGCGGTCCTTGGTTCCCCAGAGCATGACCTGGTTGTTCGCGGCGCGGGCGGAGCGGTCGGCGTCGAACCAGAAGGCGACTTCATAGCCGAAGTCGGCCGCGGGGCCTGGAACCGTCAGGCATACGTCGGGGAAGTCTCGCAGATTGACGGTCGAGAAGAAGTAGTTGTCGGTGCCGCACTGAGCATCGAGGCGGCCGAAGTTCACGAGCACTCCGCCGATGAGGTTCGGCGTGGCGGGGCCGCAGTTCGGGTCGAACCAGTCGTCGTAGATCAGAACTTCGATCACCGTTTCGTTGATGACGCGCGGCGGGTTGAAGTCGTCCAGTTCGCCCGCAGCCCGCTTGTTGGCCCAGGCGAGGAAGACCTGCGTGACGTTCCCCGGATCGCCGGTGCTGTTGACGGAAGAGGTGGCCGAGATGCGCATGCCTCCGTTGGTCAGGCCGCACGTCTGGAGGATTCGGCGGGTCTGGGAGCAGGGCTGGCCGCAGGGCTGGCCAAAACCTCCACACGCAGATCCGTCGGTTGGGATGAAAGTCGGCCCGGGATCGCGGAGTTTGGTGGTCTCCCCCGCTCCGAAGGTGATGTTCGAGGCCATGGGCTCCTCAACGCCCTTGCGAACGACGTAAGGATGCCACTGCCCGGCGGTGCCGTCGCTGAAGACCTGCGCGATGGCGATCGGTTCGACGGACACCCCGCCTCTGAGCGAAGTGAACGCCGTCGGCGACTGCGCAGCCCCGGAGGCGGCGACAGAAAGCAGGGAGGCGAGGGCCGCGGCTGGGCCCGAGGCGCGGTGCGGGATGCTCTTCACGTCGATTCCCCTTCCATACGGGTCTCCGCCGCGGCCGGTCGCTCGCTGGCGGAGATGCCATGAGTATGCCTCCCAAAACTCGAAAACGCAAGCAAAAAGAGGCAACTGCCTCCGAATTCACGCCAAAGCCGCCCCGAAGCGGGCGAATCACGGCTTGCTGCGGCTCGCCCTGCCCGGTACGCTCCACCGCGGCGAACTCCGCCCGGATTCCCTCGGGAGCGTCGGTTCATGTCCCAAACCACGACCATCACGCGCCTCGTTGTCCTGCTTTTCTCGGACATCGTCGGCTCGGTGGAACTCAAGAGCCGGCTCGGCGACGCCGAGGCCGCGCAGATCATTGCGCAGCACGACCGCCTGTTCCGCCGGACCTTCGACGCGGTCGGGGATGGGGAGATTCTCAAGGACACGGGGGACGGCTTCCTCGCCCGCTTCAATACCGTCAGCAATGCCGTGAGTTTCGCCCTCCTGTTTCAGGACGCCTTGCGGCGCGAGCCCTGGCCTGGGCCGCCGCTGCACGTCCGCATCGGCCTGCACCTCGGCGAAGTCTCGGAACTTGAGGCGGACCCTCAGGGGGGCGCGAAACTCTCCGGCTTGGCGATCGACCTGGCCGCCCGCATCATGGGCCTCGCCGAAGGGGGGCAGATTCTGCTGACGCGCGCCCTCTTCGACAGCGCCCGGCAATACGTCCGCAAGCATCCTCCGGCGTCCGACGGGCGGTTACTCACGATTCAGTGGATGGCGCACGGACCTTATCGCTTCAAGGGCACGGACGAGCCTCTGGAGGTGTTCGAGGTCGGGGCGCAGGGCGAGTCGCCCCTGCGGGCGCCGCGCGACTCGGAGAAGGCCCAGCGGGCGGTCGCGCCGGGACAGGATGAGACGCTCGGCTGGCGTCCCGCCACGGGTCTGGAAGTGCCGACGCGGCCGGGCTGGAAACTCGAGAAGCGCATCGGCGAGGGCGGATTCGGCGAAGTCTGGCTCGGTACGCACGAGAAAACCCGCGTCCACCGCGCCTTCAAGTTCTGCTTTGACCAGGACCGTCTGCGCTCCCTCAAGCGCGAACTGACGCTCTTTCGCGTCTTGCGCGAGGTTCTCGGCGACCGGGACGACATCGCCCGGCTGTACGAGGTTCAACTCGAGAGGGCGCCGTACTTCCTCGAGGTCGAGTTCACCGAGGCGGGCGACCTGAACAACTGGGCCAGGCAGCAGGGGGGGCTGGCCCAGGTGCCGGTGGCGACGCGCCTTGACCTCGCGGCGCGCACGGCCCGCGCCGTCGCCGCGGCGCATTCCGTCGGCGTGCTCCACAAGGACATCAAGCCCTCGAACATCCTCATCCAGCAGACCAAGGGCAGCGATCCGCGGCCGCGCCTCGCCGACTTCGGCATCGGCATCCTCGCCGACCGGACGGCCCTCGACGCCCGGCAGATCACCATGACGGGATTCACCGGTCTTCTCTCGGAGAACGAGTCGAGCCGCACCGGCACGCGCCTCTACGCGCCGCCGGAGATGCTCATCGGCAAGGCGTTCACGGTGCAGGGGGACATCTACGCGCTGGGCGTGCTCCTCTACCAGTTGATCGTGGCCGATCTCGAGCGCCCGCTGGCGGTCGGGTGGGAGCGCGACATCGACGATGCGCTGCTGCGCGAGGATATCTCCAGGTGCGTCGAGGGGGATCCGTCGCGCCGCCTGCGCACCGCGGATGAACTGGCCGAGCGCCTCGAGCAGTTGCCGCGCCGCCGGCGCGAGCGGCACGCGCAGATCGAGGCGCGCGACAAGGCGGAGCGGCGGCAGCGGTTCATGCGGCTGAGCCTCGCCGCGATCATCGTCCTCGCGGCGCTGCTGGGCCTCGTCGGCGTCGGGCTCGTGCGCGAGCGCGACCTGCGCCGCCTCGCGGAGATCGAGTCGGAGAAGAACCGGCGCATCGTGAACTACCTGCGCGACATGTTCGTGGCGGCGCGCGTCAACGAACTCGGCCGCCACGCCCGCGTCGTGCAGGTGCTCGATCCGGCGGCGGCGAGCCTCGACGTCGAGTTGAAGGACGAGCCAGCCCTCGCGGCGGCGCTCCGCTCCACCTTCGGCAGCCTCTACCTGAGCATCGGCATCCTCGACGAGGGCGAGCGCCTCATCGCGCAAGCCCTCGAAGACCTCAAGCGGCTCGACGGCCCCGAGGCGCGCACGACCCTGCTGGCGATGAACGCCCTCGGGCTGGTGCGCCTCCACCAGCGTGCGCTCGACGAGGCGGATGAACTGCTGACCACGGCGTGGCAGGCGCAGCGCCGCCGCTACGGAGAGTCGGACCAGCACACGCTGGAATTCGGCAACGACGTGGCTTCGCTGCGAGTGTTCCAGCAGCGCTTCGAGGACGCCTTCGCCATTTTCCGCGAGACGATCGCCGCCCACCGCGCCCGCGAGGGAGGCTTCGGCAAGGAGACCGTCTCCGTTACCGCCAACTACGCCCACGGGCTGCTGGCCTCGGGCGACATCGCCGAGTCGGAGCGCCTGCTGCGCGAGGCCTATGAGGCGGCGCAGTCGCAGTGGGGCGAGGAGAGTTATGTCACGCTCGCGGCAGCGAACAATTACGGGCAATGGCTGCTCGAGCAGCAACGCTTTGAGGAGGTCGTGAGCCTCCTCGACCCGCTGCTGCCACGGGCGCGAAACACTCTAGGCCCGCACCACCCGGATACTGTCATCTTTGCGACCAACCTGGCGGCGGCGATGCTTGAGCGGAAGGACACCCGCTGCGCCTCCCTGCTCGATGAGATTGTGGCGGTCGCGTCCGAGCGGCTCGGCCGCGATCATCCCGCCTCGCAGTTCGCCATCTTTACTCGCATCCGAATGCTCGCCAGCACCGGCCAGAACGCTGAACTGGAGCAGGCGTACATGGACCTGCTGCGCGACCGCGAGTCCCTCTACGGAGAGCACGCGATTGAGTCGCTCCGGGTCAAGCAGGAACTGGCGGACCTGTTGGAGAAACTGGGTCGGGGCGATGAGGCCGAGCGTCTGCACCTCGAAGTCATCGCATCGCTCGACTCGCATTACGGCCCGAACCATCCCGAGGCGATCTTCGCCCGCAACAACTTCGCGGCGTTCTATCGCGACGCCCGCCGACTCTCTGAGGCCGCGCCCTGGCTCGCCGCCGCCGCCTCCGCCGCCGACAAGTCGCTGGGGGAGGACAACTGGCAACGCTGGTTCATTCACGGTCGCTACGGGCGAGTCCTCCGCGAACTTGATCGCTTCGAGGAGGCTGAAGTCGAACTCCGGCGCGCCTGCGAGGGGCTTGAAGCGACCCTCGGACTCGACGATGGATTCACTCAGGAGGCGCTGGGCGAACTCGTCCGCTGCTACGAGCAACTCAATCGCCCGGCGGACGCGCAGGTGTATCGCGACAAGGTGCGCGAAGGCGGCTGAGGATCTGTTTCACAACTGACGTCGAAGTGGTGGAACGGGCCTCTGGCCCGTTCGATTCGGACGGGCGAGACGCCCGTCCCACCGTTGTGAAACAGTCTGTGAACCGACGGCTCCGACGGCCGCGGTTCAGACCTCCACCGCCTCAAACCGCACGCAGTTGTCCACCAGCCGCGCGAAGTACGCATCGATGCGGTCGATCTTCGTCACGGCCTGGACGGCCGCGGTGGCGCGGACGAGATCCGCCTTCTGCACGAGTTCCAGCCGGCGGTCCTGCAGGTGCAGGCGCGTGGCGTAGAACGCGCATCCCTGGTGGGCGATGAGGATGACTCGCTTGAGATGATGAACGTCAACGAGGAACTGGAGTTCATCCACGACGCTGCTCTGTTCCAGGGTCGTCTGCGCGTGGCCGGCGAGGCAGGCCGGCCCGCCAGGCAGGGCGACGCGGTCGTAGCGAGGCAACCCCAGCCCGTTCTGGAGAAAGTCGTCGAAGTGCTCGCCCACGCGGCCGTCGGAGCAGTAGATCGCCGCCGCGTGGATGCGCGACTGTTCGTAGGGGACGCGGCTGTCGTAGGGTCGGTCGGGCATGATTGGTTCGCTGCGGTGGAGCGACTATAGCGATCCGGCCGCGGCCGGGTCCGGCGGCGCCGCGGCGCCGCCGCTGGCCGGTGTGAGCCATCGCTCAGCCGTGCTATGATTGCCGGCGGTTCGGGCCCGGGCTTGCCGTTTCGCCCGGCCCCGTTTCGCACCCATCCACACTAATCGGAGACAGGCCACATGGCGCAGGACGTGATGGATATTCTGATCGGTTCTTCCGGGCAGGCGGTGACGCGCGACCCGCAGGCGAGCCGCGACCACTTCGTGGCCGCCTGCAACGCGGAGCGGACCGGCAACCGGTGGGCGGCGATTCAGGAGTTCCGGCGGAGCGTCCAGTTCGACCCCGAAAACCCCGAAGCCCTCTTCAAACTCGCCTACGCCCTCGACCTGGTCGGCGAAGAGGAAGAGGCCCTCGCCATGTACGAGCGATGCGTCGAGCAGCAGCCGGCGCACGTCAACGCCCTCATCAACCTCGCCATCTGCTACGAAGACCGCGGGATGTACCGCCGCGCCGAGAAGTGCCTGCGCCAGGTTCTCGAGACCGTGCCGAATCACGCCCGCGCCTTGCGCTACATGAAGGACGTCGAGGCGTCCTTCGAGATGGAAGTGGATGAGGAGATCGAGCGCGACGCCACCAAGCGCAACGCCATGCTCGACACCCCCGTGACCGACTTCGAACTCTCAGTCCGGGCCCGCAACTGCCTCAAGAAGATGAACATCCGGTCGCTGGGCGATCTGCTGCGCATCACCGAAGCGGAACTCCTGGGCTACAAGAACTTCGGCGAGACGAGCCTCCAGGAGATCAAGGACATGCTCACGGCCCGCGGCCTGCGCCTCGGCCAAGGGCTCGACGAGCAGCACAACGTGCTGCGCAACGCCGTCTACGAGCAACTCCGCGGCACGCCGCAGGAGCACCTGCTCAACAAGCCCGTCTCCGACCTCGAACTCTCCGTCCGCGCCCGCAAGGCCCTGCAACTGCTCGACGTGCAGACCATCGGCGACCTCTGCGCCCGCACCGAAGCGGAACTGCTGGGCGTCAAGAACTTCGGCACGACCAGCCTCGTCGAAGTCCGCGACAAACTCGGCGAACTCGGCTTGAGCCTGCGCGACATCGGGCCGGAGTGAGAAGAAGAGGCATCAAGGCATCAGGGGATCGAGGCGTCCGGGCATCGAGAGAGCGTGTGAGATCGCGTGCTGCGCCTTCCGTGCCCGCTTGTGACTTCGCATCCCTCGCTTGTCGCTTGCGCTCGTGCCGAACTTCCGCGCCCGGGGGATTGCCGGCGCTTACACTGCGCGCGGCATGACTGAACCGCCGCTGCTCTTTGAGGACGATCGCCAGCCTTCGATCGGCGTGGCGCGCGTCGTACCCGAGCGCGGCCTGGACCGCTATCCCGACGGCCTGTCCTATTCGGTTCCGCCGAGCCTGGCCGGACTTCGCGTCGGACAGCGCGTGGTCGTGCCGCTGGGGAGGGGAAACCGGCCGGCGCCGGGGTTCGTCGTCGAGATCAAACCGGGGCCGGATGCCGCGGAGGCGGGCGGCCGCGCCCTCAAGACCATCCTCCGACTTGACGCCGCGGGCGCGGAACTCGCCGGACCACTCATCGAACTGGCGCAGTGGATCGCCGGCTACTACTGCGCGCCGCTCGGCTCGACCTTCGCCGCCATGCTTCCCGCGGCGGTGAAGCGCGGCGTCGGGCGGACGCAGCGCGTGCTCGTCGATCTTCCCGAGGCGCCACCGGCCGCGCCGCCGCGCCGCCTCACCGCCCAGCAGCAGCGCGTGCTCGATGCGCTTGCCGCCGCGCCCGCTCGTCCGGTCGAGATACACGACCTCGCGGATCGGGCCGAACTCAAGACCGCCGCGCCGATCAGGCGGCTGATCGGCCGCGGCCTGCTCGCGCAGGTTCGTCAGTCGGAGATCCGGGCGCACTGGGAGAAGATCGCCGTGCCGCCCAGCGAGCCGGTGAGTCTCACGCCGCGGCAGCGGGCGATCATCGACGCCGTCTCCTCCCGGATCGAGGCGGGTTTCGGCGTGGACGTCCTGCACGGCGTGACGGGCAGCGGCAAGACGGAGATTTACCTCAACGTCATCGAGCGGCTCATCGCCCGCGGCCGGTCCGCGATCGTGCTCGTGCCCGAGATCGCCCTGACGCCGCAGACCGTCGGGCGCTTTCTGGCGCGCTTCGAGACGGGCGTCGCGATCCTGCACAGCGGGCTGACCGCCGCCCAGCGCCACGAGCAGTGGGCGATGATTGCTCGCGGCGAGGCGCGCGTCGTCGTCGGGGCCCGCTCGGCCGTCTTCGCGCCCCTTCCCGCCGGGTCGCTCGGGCTGGTCGTCGTCGATGAAGAGCACGACTCATCCTACAAGCAGGACCAGGCGCCGCGCTACCACGCGCGCGACGTCGCCATCCGGCGGGCGCAGATCGAAGGGGCGGGGGTGATCCTCGGCTCAGCCACCCCTTCGCTGGAAACCTGGCACAACGCCGCTCAGCGAAACCTCTACCGCTGGCACGACCTGCCGGATCGCATCCCCGGCGCGAAACTGCCGCGCGTCGAGGTCATCGATCTCCGCGAGCAGCAGCGCCAGGCGGCGGCGGAAGGGGATCGGAGCATCCGCCTCATCGGCCCTCGCCTCGCCGCGGCGCTTCGCGAGACGCTCGAGCGGGGCGGTCAGGCGATGCTCCTGCTCAACCGCCGCGGCTATGCCAACTACATCGCCTGCCCCAGCCAGGCCTGCGGCTGGGTCATGCAGTGCGAGCACTGCGACGTGGCGATGGTCTACCACAAGGACCGTTCCCTGCCGCGCGGCGGCGTGGTGCGCTGCCACCACTGCCTCGCCGAGCAGGTCTTCCACCCCCGCTGCCCCGCCTGCGGCGCCCGAGTCGTCCCCTTCGGCATGGGCACCCAGCGCATCGAAGAGGAAGTCCAGCGGCTTCTGCCGGGGGTCATCGACGAGCACTCCGTTCGCCGCATGGACTCCGACTCGATGCGCCACGCGCGCGACTACTACGACGTGCTCGATCGCTTTGCCGCCGGAGAAGTGCGCCTTCTGGTGGGCACGCAGATGATCGCCAAGGGGCTTGACTATCCCAACGTGCGACTCGTCGGGGTGATCAACGCCGACACGGCCATCAGCCTGCCGGACTTCCGCAGCGCCGAGCGTACCTTCCAACTCGTCGCGCAGGTGGCGGGGCGCTGCGGGCGCGGCGAGCACGCCGGCCTCGTGATCGTGCAGACATTCTCTCCGCAGCATCCGGCCGTGCAATGCGCGGCTCGGCACGACTACGCCGCGTTTGTGCGTTCCGAAATGCCGCAGCGCGAGTACGCGGGTCTGCCGCCGGTCGGCCGCATGGCCCGGATCGTCGTGCGCGACACTGACCACGCGAAGGCGGGCGAGCGGGCGGAGTCGCTCGCGGCCGAACTGCGCTCGATCGCCGAGGCTCTGCCGCGCGAGGCCGGCCGGCGTGCGGCGTGGATCAAGGGCCCCGCGCCCTGCGCCCTCTCGCGCATCGCCGATCATTACCGCTTCGGCGTCGAGATCATCGCTCCGACGGCCGCGATCGTCCAGCGCCTGCTCACCGACCTGCGCAACCGGGGCCTGGCGGTGTCCGATGCCCACACGGCGATCGATGTCGATCCTGTCGCCCTGCTGTGAAAGAATGCTCCGCCCGACCGGGCAGGAAATGACATGGCCGCGAACCTCGCCAAGCGCATCGACGAACTCCGCCGACTCATCCGCAAGGCCGACCGCGCCTACTACGTGGACAACGCGCCGATCATGGCCGACTCGGAGTACGACCGGCTGCTGCGCGAACTCCGGGACCTTGAAGAAGCGCACCCCGAGTGCGCTGATCCCGACAGCCCGACGCAGCGCGTCGCCGGCGAGCCGATCAAGGGCTTCCGGACGGTCGCGCACGCCGTACCCATGCAGTCCATCGACAACACCTACTCGATCGAAGACCTGCGCGCGTGGCACCAGCGCGTTCTCAAGGGCCTTGGGATCGAGGAATCCGCGGAGAGCGATCTGTTCGCGAAGCCGCAGGCGGTGCAGTACGTCTGCGATCCAAAGATCGACGGCGTGGCGATCAGCCTGCGCTACGAGAAGGGCCGGCTCGTCGCGGCCGTCACGCGCGGCGACGGGGAGAAGGGTGATGACGTGACCGCCCAGGTCCGCGCCATCCGCGCCGTGCCCCTCGAACTCTCCGCGCCCGGCGAGGCGAGCATCCCCGACATCCTTGAAGTGCGCGGCGAGATCTTCATGCCCAACGCCGAGTTTGAGCGCATCAACCGCGAGAAGGAGGCCGCCGGCGAAGCGCCCTTCGCCAACGCGCGCAACTCGACCGCCGGCACGCTCAAGAACCTCGATCCCAGAGTCACGGCCGCGCGCCGCCTCAACTTCGTCGCCCACGGCCGCGGCGAGGTCCGCGGCCTCGAGGGCGTCGAGACCTACAGCGACTTCCTCCGCCGCATCAAGACCCTGGGCATCCCCGTCAGCACGCACACCAAAGTGTGCGATTCGATTGAAGCAGTCGAGAACGCCATCGAGACCTTCCGCGGGCAGCGCTCGACGCTCGGCTACGGCGTGGACGGAATGGTCGTGCGCGTGAACCGCTTCGATCAGCAGCGCGAACTGGGCTCGACGAGCCGGGCGCCGCGCTGGTGCATCGCCTTCAAGTATCCCGCCGAGCAGGGCGAAACGGTGCTCGAGCACGTCGAGTGGCAGGTGGGCAAGGCCGGCACGCTCACGCCGCGCGCCACCATGAAACCCATCTTTATCGCCGGCACGACCGTCCGCCACGCGACGCTGCACAACATTGAGGAGATCCGCCGCAAGGACATCCGCGTGGGCGACACCGTCATCGTCGAGAAGGCCGGCGAGATCATCCCGCAGGTGGTCGCCTTCGTGCCGGGCAAGCGGCCGAAGAATGCCAAGCCCATCGAGGCGCCAAAGAAGTGCCCCGCGTGCGGCGGCACCGTTGAGCAGGAAGGGCCGAAGGTCTTCTGCGTCAATCCCGAATGCCCCGAGCAGTTCCGCGAGAAACTCAAGTGGTTCGTCGGCCGCGACCAGATGGACATCGAAGGTCTGGGAGAGAAACTCGTCGATCAACTCATCGACGCCGGTCTCGTACACCACTTTGCCGATGTGTTTCTGTTGCCGGGCAAGCGCGCGGAACTGCTGGCGCTGGAGCGCATGGGCGAAAAGTCGGTGGACAATCTCATCGAGGGCTTGGAAGCGGCGAAGGGCCGCGGTCTGGCCCGCGTGCTCGCCGGGCTGGGCATTCGCCACATCGGCGTCTCGGCCGCGAAGACGATCGCGAAGCACTTCCCCGATGCCGAGGCGCTCCTCGACGCATCTGTCGAGCAGATCATGGAACTGCCCGACTTCGGCGAGGTGACCGCGCCGGTGCTGCATGACTACCTGCACTCAAAGCAGGGGCGCGACACTTTCGTGCGACTCCGCAAGGCGGGCGTCGACCTCTCCAGCCCGCTCTATCGCAAGCGCGAAGCGGCAAGCGGCTCACCGTTCGCCGGCAAGACGATCGTCCTCACCGGCACGCTGGAGCACTTCACCCGCCCGGAACTCACGGAGAAACTGGAGTCTCTCGGCGCGAAGGTCTCCGGCTCAGTGTCGAAGAAGACCGATCTCGTCATCGCCGGCGAGAGTGCGGGGTCGAAACTCGACAAGGCGCGCGAACTGGGCATCGAGGTGTGGGACGAGTCGAGGCTCACCAAGGCGCTGGGTTGATCAACCAGCCCGACGCGCCAGCGAGGACGCCTCGACGAAGTCAAGGCGCACGAATCTTGCGTCAGGACAGGCGCCTCGCCTCGCTCCGCGTCGTTGCTCGCGCTGCGGGCTCGTGCGGGTGTCTCACCCGATCATCGACAATCCCAGATAGACGAAGTGCGCCGCCACGACGAACGAGACGATGAGCACGAACAGGACCGCGAGGCAGCGTTCGAGGCGGCGAAGGAACTGCCTCCGCGCGCGGCTGCGCCGCCTCGGGGGCGCCGCGACCTTTTCGACCGACACGAACGGCGCGTTGTCCAGGCCCTCCATCTCCGCGTAACTGCGCGGCGGGCGGCGGTGGAAGTCGCAGCCGCAGTTCGGACACCACGCGTCGCTCCGCCGGATCACGCCGTCCTGCACCGCCCGGCCGTCGAACCCGCAGCGCACGCACAGCCGGCGGTGGATCGAGGTCGATCTCGACGTGCGAACGGCCGTCATGCGTCCAGTATAACTCACTTTTTGCGTTCGTGCGGCCCACGGCCGGACGTACGATTGAAAATGGCGAAAACACCCCCGGCGCCGGGCACGCCCGAGGACCTCGCAAGGTGGGCGCAGCATCTGCGCCGCATCGGCGAATCGGGCCTGCCGAACGCCGACCTGGAGAGCGAACTGCGCGCGGCCCTCGCTCGGCCGCACTGGGTCGGCGGGCCGCTTCTCGCGGCGATGCGGGTTTGGCGCTGCGGCTCGCTGCCCCCCGATCTGCCCGCGGCGCATGTGCGCGAGTCGCTGCGCCTGGCGCGCGATGACGCGGCCCTGTGGTGGGCGCTCGTCGATGAGTCGATGGGGCCGGTCGGGCGGTGGATCGAAGTGGCGGCCAACGGCCCGCTCTTCCGCCAGGATGCCTGCCGCTCGATCGAAGTGTGGACGGAAATGGAACTCACCGCCCTGCACGCGCTTTCGCATCATGCGCGCCGGGCGGACGGCGACGCGGCCGCGGCGCTCAGCGAGAGAATCCGCCGCACCGTCGAATGGCACGTCGCGCGCACTCAGCCGGACAACGCGACGAATCACCCCTGGGCGGTCCACGTGTTTCTGCTGCACGATACGCCGGAATCGCGCCACTTCGCCGAGACGCTGGTGAGCAATTGCATGGTGCAGAGCGGCCGCGCCGATGCGCTCAGCGCGTGGATTCTTCTTGATGCGGCAGAGGCGATTGATGCCGGCGCCAAGTCGCTCACGCTGCCGCAGCCAGGCCCTGGCTGATGTGTACGCTCGCCGGAGTCGCGCTCGGGCTGACCTCCATTCGCGCGTTGAACCAGAAGGCGGTCAGCCACACCTGGCTGCCTGCGGGCACTTGGCCGGGAATCTCCACATCAAAGACCGGCCGCGACGTGTTCATCGCAAACGACCAGTTGCTGAGGTGTTCCGATGGCCCTTCGCCCACGCAGTAGAGCACGGTGGCGCCGAGCGCTCCCTCGGGCTTCCCGCGCCGATCAGCGCTCTGCCGGTCGCGCAGCCGCACCTTCACCAGACGGCCGATCGCATAGAGCACCGTGAGACTCGGCGCCGCACTCGGCGCTGCAATCGGAGAGAGATCGCGATCGCGGATGCGCAGCCCGAGTTGGGCGCGCATGTCATCAGTCGTGCCCGGAAACGCCTGAACGATGTTGACCAGCGCCCGCGCCCCGCCCGGCCCGTTGAGCAACTGCTCCCTGGCCACATTCTTGGCGTTCACATTCGCCTTCGAGTTGGTGTTCGGGCTCCGGGCCGTTGCATACGCGGCTGCAAACGCCGCGTGCAGCCCGCTGTACACGCCCGCCTGCGCGACACTCAGGCCATACATCGCGGGCGATGCGGAGACCCTGGCCTCAAAGTTGTTCGACCACGCCAGCAGGTCAGCGTCCCTCTTGGGGGCAAAGACTGGAATGGACATTTGCCTTCCTTCCTGCGCGCGATCAAAGGCGCAGCGCGGCCCGGGCGGCGGGGGATCGCCCCGGCCGCCTTCGACTCCCATCGGCCGATCCCGCACCAGAATCCAGCGCCAAGGGCGAATCGGCGGCAGATATTGAAGTCTTCAACCAGCGGCGGTTCGCTGCAAGCCTCAGACTGTTGTCCGAGGACCGCAGACCACAGTCTCAGCCGCTCAGCCATTGCCTCGGCGACGCAGAGAATGTCCGGCGATTCGAGCGATCGGCCCGGAGCCGGCGAGTGCTGTCTCTGAAACGCAGCGATGGGCGGAAAAGCGCGGACATCAGTTGAGGATTCGCAGTCGTGCTCCAGTTGATGCACATGCAGCCGCACATCCCGCGTGGGTGAATGCTCAGCGCCCCCATCTCGGCCTTCTCCCGCAGAGCCGGGTGAAGGAGCGAGGCGCGCATCGCGGAGCGATTCGCAGATCGGCTCACGCGCCAGTCGTGGGTGACCCGGTCGCGACTGCCGACGCGGCCGCTGCGCCCGCGGGCCGCGTGCCGCACTCGGGGCAGCGGGCGTGGGCCGCGCCGCGCAGGTCGTAGCCGCAGGCGGTGCAGCAGCCCTTGCGAAATCGATAGAACCGCCGCAGCCAGGCAGGCGCCCAGAGAATGAGAGCGATCACGCCGCCGTAGAAGAGCGTGTTGATGGCGAAGCCGGGCCACAAAGGGTGAACTGGCAAGTAGCCGGGCAAGCCGTATGTCCGCAGTTTTTCAGGAACGCCCAGCATTCCATCGCGCTCGAATGCTTTGTCGCCGCCGTCCAGATCTCGAATGTTCAGCCGACCGGTGAGTGCGAGGGTCGGCCAGCCCGAGAATACCTCAATGAAGCCTCTTCCACTCGATGATCGGGAGGCATCGATTACATCACCATTACTCAGTGCCGACCCGCGAGGAAGCAGATCCTGGAACTCCTCGGGCGAAACACTGATGGCTGACTCCGGCTGATACATCATCAGGCCCGGATTCCATTGCACAGTTTCTATTCGACCGCGCGCCCGTCTGACGACTGTGTCGAGTACTCCGCTTGACGAGACGCGAAACACTTTCGGGTGGGAGTCGTCGGATGAACTCCACCATGAATACGGGCGCGACGCAAGCCACCACGCCACCGCGACATTGACAATCGCGCCGAGGAGGAGACACACCATGATGGTGAACGCGGCGCGTTTCATCGATGAATGAGGATAGTCCCAGTTCGTTCCCTTGGCGTCTTCGAGCCTTGGGGGTTGGCCTCTCGCCCGCGCGAACCGCGACGAACTGGTGCGTTTCGCGGAGCCTCAACACACCCTACCTCTCTTGAAGCCTTTGGGCCTTGGGGGTTGGCCTCTTCCTCCTGCTCGGCAATCTCTGCCGTGACGATCGACTCGCACAGGCGGGACGCCCATGCTCCGCGCCTCGTGCGTTTCGCAGAGCCTCAACGCACCCTACGCCTCCTCGCGCAGCGAGCGGGTGATGGCCATCTCGTGCAACCGCACGGAGGCGCGGTCGAGGGATTCCTTGGCTTCGTGGAACGCATCGGCATCGACGGCGTGCGGATCGCGCTCACTCGCCTCCACCAGTGAGCGGAGGTGCCCGATCTGCGCATCGAGTTCGCGGCGGTAGTCGGCGGGAATCTCCTCGCCCACGCGCTTCATTGCGTCCGCGATCCACTTGAGATCGAGCGCCGCATTCACGCGCAGGTCGATGATGCGGTGCACTTTCATGTCGCTGCGCGCGTGGGTGATCGACTCGCGCTCGATGCGATCGACTTCGTCGGGCGTGAGGCCGTGGTTTGCGACGATCTGTACGGCCGCGCGCTTGCCGCTGCGCTTCTCGATCGCGGTCACGTCCAAGATGCCGTTGACGTCCACGTGAAACATCACTTCGAGTTGCGGAATGCCCGCTGGCATCGGCGGGATGCCGCGCAGGTGAAACTCGCCGAGCGAGCGGCAGTCGGCCACCAGTTCGCGTTCACCCTGAAGAATGTGGATCTTGATCGAGGTCTGTCCGTCGGCGCTGGTGCTGAAGCGCTCGCTCGCGGCGCACGGTACGGTGCTGTTGCGCATGATGAGTTTGGCGACGGCGCCGCCCATCGTCTCGATGCCCAGGCTCAGCGGAATCACGTCGAGCAGCAGCGCCTGCGCGTGCGAGCCGGCGAGGATGCCCGCCTGCACCG
>WYBR01000124.1 GCA_011525805.1 Vicinamibacteraceae bacterium | reverse complement strand
GTGCAAGCGATATTCCGGTAATGTGGAGCAGAAAATGAAAAAGCGGAAACGGCGTGGCGGCGCCTGCCCGATCCGGACGCAGTTGCCCGAGCGAATCCGGGGGGCGGCGCCCTTCGGCGAGGCTCAGCGGCCGTGACAGAGCCTCTGCCCCGAGTTGCCGGCTTTGGCCGCGGCGGCGGCGTTGGGGTAGGCGCGCAACGTGGGGAAAAGCGACCGCCCCGCGGACGGTGGCGTCCGCGGGGCGGCTGAGTGACTGGCGCGATGGAGCGGGAATCGATTACTCGATGACCTGCTCGATCACGTTGGACTTGCGCTGGAACTGGGCGGCCTGCATCCAGACGCGCGTGCCCTGCGAGTTGGGTGGAAGGCGCTTGCGGAGCAGGGCGTAGCCGTCGGCATCGGTCGTGCGGATGCCCGCGAGAGCGGGGTTGGCGAGATCGATCGTGACGTCCAGTTGCGAGATGTAGGTCGAGCCCGTGCCCTGCACGCTGTAGATGAAGGCGACGGTCTCGTTGGGATTGGCGCGAAAGACTTCCGCATCTCCGTTGACGCCGGCGACCCAGCGCGAGGCGGTGAGGCGGATGGGGATGTCGCCGGTCATGGCGGCGACGACGGCCTCGTAGGCGTCGACCATGCCCCAGCCGTAACTGTTGTCCTCGCCCTGAGTGCCGAGGTCGTGGGCGGTGTCATAGATGATCTGCTTGATCGCCTCGACGCTGATGTTGGGGTTGACTTCGCGCATCAGGCAGACGACGCCGTTGATGTGGGGCGAGGCCATGGAGGTGCCGCTGAGGTTGCCGTAGGACCCTCCGGGCATCGAGGAGCGGACATTCACGCCGGGGGCGGAGATGTCGGGCTTGATGGCGGGCTGTCCGTTGGGAGTGCAGTTCGTCGGGCCGCGCGAGGAGAAGGACGCGATGGGCCAACTGGGGTTGTTGGCGTCAACGGCGGCGACCGCCATGGTGCGGTAGTCGTCGGTGGCGCGGTCGGCGGGACGGCGCAGGCCCGAGGTGCCTTCGTTGCCGGCGGAGAAGATGATCACCGTGCCGGCGGCTTCGCAGGCGTCGAGGTGCGACCAGAAGGTCTGATCGCAGGGCGGATAGCCGTGACCCGTCACGAGACCCCAGGAGTTGGAGCAGGCGGCGGGGACGTCCCAGTTCGTGTTCGGATCGCCATCCGGATCAATGAGCCATTCGAAGGCGAGGAGCGAGTCGGAGACGGTGCGCTGGATGCTGACGCGGTCGATGACGGCGGCGTGGATCCAGATGGCGCCGGGGGCAGTGCCGACCTCGTCGCCGGGCGCGCCGCCGCAGACGGTTCCCATCGTGTGGGTGCCGTGGCTGCCGAAGGCGGTCGGGAAGCGCGTGCCCGTCACCGGATCAAACCACGCCCACTCGGGATGGCCCGCGTAGCGAGAGTCGGCGACACCGGCCCAGCGATCGCGAAGGGCGGGGTGGTTGCCGTCCACGCCGGTGTCGAGGGTCGCGGTGAGGATGCCGTTGCCGTGGACCTGGAACTCAGTCCACACTTCAGGGGCGCGGATGGCGACCTGGCCGATTTCCGGCGCGTCGAGTCCGCCCTGATCCAGTTCGACTTCGTTCGCGTCCACGGGGCGGACGAGTTCGATGGGGTAGTTGAAGTAAACGCGGAGCACGTCGGTGCGCTGCGCGAGTTGGATGATCTCGCGACGGTTCGCGTCCACGCGGATCACGTTGGAGATCCAGAAGGGCTGGTAGTCGGCGATGCGGCCGGCGTCCTTGAGGGCGGCCAGATGGCCCAGCAGGTCGCCCTGCGTCGTCGCAGCCTTCTCCTGGAGGGACGTCACCACGAGCCGATGGCGATCCTGCAGGTTCATCTGCACGCGCTCGAACTGGCGGTTCATGTCCGCGATGTTGACCTGATCGCTCAGGTAGACGAGGGTGGAGATCACCTCGTTGTCGGGGGTGTTGCGGATGATCCGCACGAGGTCGGGGTCAACTTCCCCCGCGAAGGCGGGGGCGGCGAGAACCGCCGTCGCCGCTCCGATACAGGCCAGTCGTTTCATCTTCTTCTCACTTTCCAACGGATGAATGGGTGGACAGAACGCACCGCGCCCGAGACAGCGCGAGCGCACTGCCTCCGGCGTCTCTTGGAGAGAATACCACATACCAACCATCGGCGACGGCGAAATGATCCCGATTTTGTCGATTTTGACAAGATTCCGGGCGTTCGGGATTCGGTCGAGGCTCCTTCCCGGGTGGTACCACCCTTCCCAAGTTCCCACCGCGGCCCGGCGACTGCTGATCGCAGTGACCTCGTTTGTGGCATCAGGGCAGTTTCCCTGATGTGGCGGCCCCTGATGGACCTCCATCCGCATCGGCATAATCGTTGCAAAGTGGACTGAGCGAGGTCGCGGAAACCTCGCAGCCGCCCAGGAACGACGGCGAGAGTCGCCACCTGGTCAAAGGTTCAGCCAGCCGCGCCGCTGCTCAAGTCGCTTGACCAATCAGGAGAGATCGGAGACGCCCATGACCAGATCACGAGACGCACTTGCCATCATTGCCACCCTCGCTTTCGCGGCCGCGACCCCAGCCCTGGCCCAGCCCGATGGAGGTGGGCCGCTGCTCGACAGCGCGTGGCGCGCCTTCGAGACCGGCTACTTTCCGAGCATGGCCCCCGTCGCGATGGCCCACGCCGACCTTGATGGGGACGGCCGCATTGATGTGGTCGTCGCCCAGGAGTACTACGGCGAGCCGGGCTTGGTCGTCATGACCAACCTCGGCGAGGGTGCCTTCCAGGCAACCTCGCGCCACTCCGTGCCCTATTCCGATGATCTGGCTGACATCGTGCTGCACGACATTGACGGCGACGGCCGCCTCGACGCCATCGCCACCGTGCCGACCAACTTCAGTCGGGCGCGAAAGATCTACTGGTGGCGCGGCAACGGTGACGGCACTTTCGCCGATCCCTATCGCACCGTCACCTGCGGGCCCGGCCCCATCGGCCTCGTGGTCGGCGACTTCACCGGAGATGGCTTCCCCGACCTCGTGACCGCGGACGGCGACTTCTACGGCACGGGTACGACGGTGTCGCTGATGGTTCACAACGGCCAGAGCGGCAATCAGGTTGCCTTTGCCGCGCCGCGCCCCTTCACCGTCGGCGACAATGTTCAACGCGTCGCCGCGGCCGATCTCGAGGGGGACGGTGATCTCGATCTCGTCGTCGGCCGCGCCCATGCCGCCGGGAACGCGGTGCTGCTCAACACGGGGTCCGGCTTTGCCGCGCCGGTGTACTACGAGCACGCCCCCGGAGCGCAGAATCCCGGCGCCGCCGTGGCGCTAGTCGACGTCGATCGGGACGGACGCGCGGATCTCGTCGCGTCGGCGACCACCTCGAACAATGGCGTGGTCGCTGTCCGCCGCAACAACGGCAACGGCACGTTTGCTTCGGCCGTGCTCTACAACCTCATGGCCTATTCGTGGACGCTCAGTTCCATCGCGTCGGGAGACCTCAACGGCGACGGCTGGCCCGACCTCGTCGGCACAACTCCGTCGGGCCGCGCCGTCGATGGATTCCACGTCCTGCTCAGCAACGGCTCCGGCGGGTTCCTCACGGGCGTCTACTACCCCGCCGCCAAGCAGACGGTCGATGCGTCCGCGTTCGACGCCGAGGGGGATGGAGACGTGGACGTCGTTACCGTCGCCAACGACTCATCCGTGCTCACGGTGCACTCCAACCTCGGTGACGGGCGCCTGCCCGCACTGCCGCAGTTCGCCATCGGCGTACTTTCGCACAACATGGACGCGGCCGACATCGACGGCGACGGCGATCTCGACATCGTCAGCGTGGACAGCGCCGCCCGCATTCTCCGCAATAACGGCGACGGAACGTTCGCGCCCGCGGTCCAGTTCAACACGCCGATCAACCCCGGCTCGATTCTGCTGCGAGATATGAACAACGACGGCTTCCCCGACATGGTTCTGGGCCCGGACCGCAACGCTCCGCCCTACAACTTTGCCGTCGCGCTCAACCGCGGCGATGGCACCTTCAACGCTGGCGTGGTCACGCAGGTCGGCGCCAGCCAGGCGGGCGTCATCGACACCGCCGATCTCAATCACGACGGGCGCGTCGACGTCGTCCTCACCGATCCCGGACCCGCCTCGGGGATCTTCATTTACAGCAACAACGGCACGGGCACATCCTTCTCCTTCATGCGCAAAGTTCCGGCTTCGGGGCCCAACGGCATCCGCGCCATCGACCTCAATCATGACACCCATCCCGACCTGATCTCGAGCACGGCGCTGGGCCTGACCACCTGGCCCGGGCGCGGCGACTTCACCTTTGACGCGATCATCACTCAGGGCGAGTACGCCGCTGACTTCGACCTCGCCGACTTCAACGGCGACAGTCACCTCGATCTGTGCACGCTCGTTCCGCAGGACTCCTTCGGCACCGTCGAAGTCTCGATCATGCTTGGCTACGGCGACGGCGATTTCGGATTTCCCCGCATCTACCGCGGCCCGACCGGGCGCGAAAGCGCCTATCGAATCTCCTCCAACTGCGATGCGGCCGACGTTGACGGTGACGGCTTCATGGACCTCGCGCTCACGAGCAACGCTCCCGGCGACGTCTCCGTCTTCCGCGGCAACGGCGACGGCACGCTCCGCCCGATGGACCGCTACGGCGCGGGCTACTCAGCCAACTCGTCCGTCTTCGGAGACTTCACCGGC
Source organism: Vicinamibacteraceae bacterium (assembly GCA_011525805.1). Lineage (GTDB taxonomy): Bacteria > Planctomycetota > Phycisphaerae > Phycisphaerales > UBA5793 > UBA5793. The sequence goes on along the minus strand of WYBR01000124.1, from coordinate 26,516 downwards.
GACGAGGTCCTCGACGTGGCCTGCATCGTCAGCCTGCCCCCCGGCGGCTTCTCGAACGTCGTCGTCGTCATGAAAGGGCGGGGCGCCGGCGGTGGAGGTTTGACCCTCACCGTCACCGGTCCCTGTCCCGGCAACCTCACGCTCACGGCCGACAACGCCACTCCCGGCGCCATCGTCGCGTTCATCTACGCCTACGGCCCCGGCTCGGTCACGATTCCAACTGGCACGTGCGCCGGCACGCGCCTGGGCCTCAATGGCACTGCAACATTGCTCCGAACCGTGCGAGCCAACGGAAGCGGCACGGCCCGCACGAGCGGCACGGCCCCGCCCGGCGCCTGCGGCCGCGTCCTCATCCAGGCCCTCGACGCTTCAACGTGTGAAACGTCCAACGTCGCGGGACTCTGACTTTCGCTCGCCGGACCGACCGGCCCGCCGTCCGTTCTGAATCCACACCACCCGGCCGATGCGCCGCGAACCTGAATGGAGATGAGTGATGATCCGCTTGCCCGCCCACACGACCTCGCGCTTCACGGCGTTCGCCTCAATGCTGTCCTTGACTCTCGGCGTCAGCGGCGCGTCGGCGCAGGTGCGCCCCGTTCCCTTTGACGTGCCCTGGATCGCCTACGAGACGGCGGTCTATCCCGATGGCATCTACCCCTTCGCGTCGCGCGTCGCCGACTTCAACGGCGACGGCGTTCCCGATCTTGCCACCGTCAGTTGGAGCGGAACGCCGGACCTGAGCATCCTGCTCGGCGACGGGGCGGGCGGGTATCGGCCCTACACCGCCTATCCGATTTTCGACGAAAGCCTTGACCTCGAAGTGGGGGACTTCGACCGGGACGGCGACATTGACATCGCCGTCGCCACCACCGGCCGCCTCTGGGAGGGCTCGACCATCTCCATCTGGACCAACACCGGGCAGGGCGCGTTCGTCAACACGCGCCTGATCGACGCCGGCGCCACGGGACCCAGCGGACTCACGACCGCCGACTACAACGGAGACGGCTGGCTCGACCTCGCCGTGGCGCACGATCGGTACATCGTGACCGGCAACTCAATCGCCGTCCTGCTCAGCGACGGCGCCGGCAACTGGCGAGCTCCCGTCGTCTACACGCTCACCGCCGGAACGAACAAGATCGCTTCCGGCGACCTCGATGGCGACGGCGACCTCGACCTCGCGGTCGCCCACGAGACCAACCGCTGGACCTTCATGCGCAACACCGGCTCGGGCGCCTTTACGTCTGCGGGCAACTTCACCGGCATTCCTCAAGGCTCGCTGCCTGATCTGCCCACGATCCACATCGTGGACTTCGACCGCGACGGCGACCTCGACGTCTTCTACTCGCACCGCGACAGCGGCGGCGTCAGCGACGGGGCTTTCGGCTTCTGGCGCAACGCGGGCGGAGGCAACTTCGGCTCGCCTGAGCAGGTCAACTTCAACTGGTACACCAACGGGCCCGTGAGCATCACCACCGCCGACGTCACCGGCGACGGCTGGCCCGATGTCCTCGCCGCCACCGGTACAAGCGACCAGTGGTACCTCGTGCCGGGCAACGGCTCGGGCGGATTCGCCGCCCCGCGCCGCTTCCGTGCCGGGCAGAATCCCAGTTCCATGCAGGCCACCGATCTCGACGGCGACGGTGACTTTGAGGTCATTGTCGTCTGCGCGCAATCGATGGGCGCGTGCGTCTACACCAATCCCGGCGACGGGTCCTTCGTCCAGCCGCCCGTCATCGACATGACCGATCCCGGACTTGCCCCCGCCTTTCCCACGAATCTCGAAGCCGGCGACATCGACGGCGACGGCGATCTCGATCTCGTCTGCGGCTTCCGCGCCGACTTCGCCGAGCAGCACGGCCTCTCCGTGCGGCGCAATCTCGGCAACGGGACGTTCAGCCCCATTCAGACCTACACCTCTTCTCCTTATCCTGTTCACGTCCGCCTGCGCGACATCAACGGAGACCGCCGCCCCGACATCATCTTCCAGGACGGCAATGGCGCCATCCGCGCCCGCATGAACACCGGCGGCGGCGCCTTCGGCTCGATGGTCTCGCTCACCAGCAACTACATCGAGGGCTTCTTCGACCTCTGGGACGTCGATGCCGATGGCGACCTCGACATCGTGATGACCGGCTTCTTTGAGATCAAGGTCGCCCTCAACAGCGGCAATGGGACCTTCGGCGGCCAGATCACCACCGCGCTGCAGGACTGGGCCACGAACCTCGGCATGGGCGACTTCGACGGCGACGGCTTCTACGACATCCTCACCGACTCCGGCGCCCAGGGCAGCGCCCGCATCGCCTTCGGACTCGGCAACGGCCGATTCCAGGGCGGCTTCGACGTCCCCGCCGGACGCGACGTCCGCGCCTTCACCAGCGGCGACTTCGACCGCAACGGCGTCATCGACTTCGCCACCATCTACAACCTCGACGAGAAGGGCATGGGCGTGCGCCGCGGCCGCGGCAACGGCGACTTCCACATCCTCCGCACTTACCACGGCTCCTACGGCTTCACCGATCACACCAGCCGCGCCCGGCTCGCCGACGTCGACGGCGACGGCGAGGTCGATGTCCTCGCCGCCAACTTCAGTGCCCAGGACGCCTCTCTCTGGAAGGGCGTCGCCGGGGGCAACTTCGAGCGCCTTATGCGCCTCGGCGTGGCGCAGAACGCCTTCGACCTCCAGCACGGCGACTTCGACGGCGATGGTGTCGGCGACCTCGCCGTCATCACTCAGGTCGATGTCGGCTCGTGGTGGTACCCCGGCGTGAGCATCTTCAAGGGCGTGTCCACGCCGAGCGGTTTCGAACTCGTGCTCTCCCAGACGCCGCTGCGCCGCGGGCAGGTCGCGGCCTTCCACGTCGCCGGCGCCCGACCTGATGATGAGGTGTTCTTCCTCTACAGCACTCGGGGCGTCGGGGACGGCCCCTGTCCGCCTCAACTCGGAGGACTCTGCCTCAACTTGCGCAATCCTGTCGAGCGCCTCGGCTCAGCCCGCGCTGATGCCGGCGGCCTCGCCACGCTTCGCGTCACCATTCCCGGCGGCGCGCCGCTCGGCACGCCCGTCCACACCCAGGCCGTGATCCGACGCGGACCCGGCGGAAGCATGAGCGTCAAGAGCAGACCGGTGAGCGCCCAGATCGAACCCTGACCCTCGCGCGGAGCGAGCCTCCGCGAAAAGATCTTCCTCCTTCCCGACGCGCCGCCGCCGATCGCCTCGCCACGGGCCCATCGAGCGGCGGCCGTCGCGCGCCTCTCCGATTCCGATCTTGACACTGGTCCAAGTGTGGTTGTGATGGGTCGCCATCGTGAATATGACTAATCAAAATACATGATTGGTAACATCAAAGTCAAGCGAACAGAAGGGCCGCACGTGCTTCGATCGACTCTCCCCGCCGTCAGTCTTCTCGCCATCGTCCCCAACGCCCCAGCGCGGCAAGGCGCCGACCCTCCGACTCCTGATCCCCCGCCCGGCAAGTCCGCCTTCCACCTCTTCAACCCACGCCCCCGGACCTGCGCCGCGACCTCAGCGCCGACCGCCCCGACTTCACCGAAAGCCCCCACACCTTCGACGCCGGCGCCATCCAACTCGAGATGAGCCTCGTCGACTACGCGAAGAACGGCTCGGCGGACACGTGGACCTCCGCTCCATTCAATCTCAAGATCGGCGTGCTCAACGACCTCGATCTCCAATTCGCTTTCGATCCCTGGGTGCGAGAGGATGACGGCGTGCGCGCCCGCGACGGCGTCGGGCGGCCTGGGCAACGATCACGTCGAGGGCGGACTCATCTTCCCCTTCGCCGTCGATCTGGCCGAGGGCGTCGGCCTCGGCCTCATGTTCGAAACGGACTTCGTCTACGACGATGAGGATGACGGCTACGACACCGAGTTCGTCTTCACCGCTGCGCTCGGCCTGGACCTCACCGAATCGCTCGGCGTCTCCATTGAGGGCATCGCCGTCGAAAGCACCGACTCCGCGACCGACTTCCGCGGCCTGCTCGGCCTCGGCGCGACGCTGGCGCTGACCGCCGACCTGGTTCTCGACGCGGGCGTCAACCTCGGCCTCACCGGCGACGCCGACGACTTCAACTTCTTCACCGGCCTGGCGATCCGCTTCTGACTCGCTGTAGCGTTCCCGTCATCGACGGCGGGTGCGTGGTATGCTTGCGGCACTGCGACATGTCGCGATCAGCCACAACTTCGCCGCGCTGGATGCGCGGTGTGCTCATCGCCGCCGGCGCGTACAACCTCGCGTGGGGCGCGGCGGTCCTCCTCTGTCCCTTCGCCTTCTTTGACGCCCTCGACCTCGCGCGCCCGAACTGGCCGCAGATCTGGCAGTGCCTGGGCATGGTCGTCGGGGTTTACGGCGTGGGCTACCTCATCGCCTCGGCCGACCCGCTGCGCCACTGGCCGATCATCCTCGTCGGCCTGCTTGGCAAGGTCTTCGGCCCCATCGGCTTCGCCTGGTACGCCCTGCGCGGCGACTTTCCCTGGACCTTTGCCTGGATCATCCTCGCCAACGACCTCGTGTGGTGGTGGCCCTTTGCGGCCATCCTGCGCCGGGCGAAGTTTCAATCGCCGGGGTGAGCCTCGGCAGAGCGCGATCCCGGCAGCCCGTCTCGCCGCGGCGCGGCTTCCACTTCTTGCAGATTCTGTGATTCGCCCTCTTGACAATACATCGGCATCCGATATATTTGGAACAGGCCGGTTGAGCCGTGCGAACGGATGGCCGGACGGCGGCGAGACAGGCTCCACGCCGGGCGCGCGGTCGCGATGCAGCGCGGCCCGGGGGTTTTCGCTCATGACTCGCCTCCGCGTCATGGAACGGGCGGCGGCCAACCTGGAGATCGGCCATGCCGGGCAAGGTCAAACCCCAGCGCGAATCGCTCGAACTCGTCATCCTCGGCGTGCTCGCTGAAGAGCCGTTGTATGGCTACTCGATCATCAAGCGCGTCGCGGCCCGCAGCGAGGACGCCATCCGCCTCACCGCCGGCGTGCTCTATCCCCTCCTGCACGAACTCGAGGCCGACCGCCTCATCGCTTCGACGTGGGAGACCGTCCGCAGTGAGCGGGCCGGCGAAGCCAGCGCGGGCCGCAAACGCAAGTGGTATCACCTCACCGCGAAGGGGCGCCGTCGCCTGAGCCAGCGCATCACCGCCCACCGCGCCTTCCAGTCGATGATCGAGGCGTTCTTCCCGCCGCGAGCCGACGAGGAGACCGCGACATGACCACCGTACTCATCCAGCGCGATCCGCCCGCCGCCGACGAGTCGCCCGACTCGATCGACACCTGGCTCGCCGTGCTCGTGCGCCTGCTGCACGTTCCGAAAGGGCAGCGCGAGGCGATTCGCGACGAGATCGAAACGCATCTTCGCGAACGGGTGCGCGACCTGATGATCGGCGGCATCGCCGAGCACGACGCGATCCGGACCGCGATTAGTGAACTGGGCGAAGTCGCCGACCTCGCCCGCCGATTCAGCCTGGCCTCGAAACTCAGAATGAGGAGAACCATCATGAACGTCGCGATTCTCGGTGTCGGAGCGCTCACGGTCGGTGCGGCCACGATGATCTTCAACGGCGGAGGGCAGCCGGCGCCGCGACCCAGCGTGTACGAATCTCCAGTGCAGGCGGGCAAGTCGCCGCAGGGGGCCGCCATCGGCGACATGACGCTCGACGCCGCGTTCGTCGAACAGGAGCTGCGGTACGTGCTGGAGTTCATCGCCCAGGCGGCGGGACTCGATCTCGTGGTCGATCATCGTGCGCTCGACGGCGGCGGGATCGCGCTCGATGAGCTGATCACATTGAATCTCACTCGCCCCCGGCCCGTGGCGCAGGTGCTTGATCTCCTCGCCGCCCAACTCGAGCATCCGTTCGCCTGGCGCGCCGCCGATGGCATGCTCGAAGTCTCGACGAGCGAGGTCTTTGATCGGCGCAACGTCGTGCTTGCGTCCTTCGACGTGCAGAACGTGGTCGACCTGATCTGGAGCACGAGCGATGGTGAGGATGATGCGACCGGCCGCCTCGAATCGCTCATCGTCGAGTACATTGAGCCGGAGGCGTGGACCGTCAACGGCGGCGATCTCGCGAATGTGAGTGTGGTCGGGGGCAAGATGTTCGTGAAGGCGCCGGCGCGCTTCCACGGGCCGATCGAGTGGATCCTTGGCCAATTGGAGGAGAGCGCTGCGGCGCAGGCGTCCAGGCCGGCGCGGACGCGGTCGGCGTTGGGCGCCGCGAGCAATCCTCTCGGCGTCGGGGGCGGCCGCGGCTTCTCCACCACGATGAATAGGGCGTCGAGCGCGTTCGCGCCGGTCGTGGCCGAGGCTCTTTCCGGCCGCGGGGGCGTGCCGGCGGACTCGGCGGCGCCGCCTTCGACCTTGTTGCCCACGGTCGAGCCCAGGACGACGACGGCTCTGCCTTCTTCGGGCGGCGGCGGAGCGATCCCTCGGCCCGCCGATCCCCTCACGGGTTCGCCAGCCGCGCCCGCTTCTCCATCAGCGCCGCCCGCTAAGGGGCCGGAGCAGCCGGCGCCGGTCAACGAGCCGGTGGATCAGCCGGTCGACGATCCGACCGAATCACAAACCGGCTCAGGCGGCGGGAAGTAATCCGCCCCGAATCGCCGGCGCCCGACGACTCCGTCCTTTACCTTCGCTGCGAGGCGGGTTATTCTCGAACGAGAAGCGCCCGCCTCGCGCTTTGCACGAAGGAGAAGGTCATGAAGATTGAGAGCCAGTCGTTCAGGAACAAGCAGACGATTCCCGATGAGTTCGCATTCTGCGTTCCGGACGCGCAGCATCACGTCGCGCTCGGCCGCAACCGCAACCCGCATCTCGAGTGGAGCGACATGCCCAAGTCGGCAAAGTCGCTCGCGCTGATCTGCGTTGACACCGATGTGCCGACGGTGGGCACGGACGTCAACAAGGAGGGGCGCACCGTCAAAGCGTCCCTTCCGCGCTGCGACTTCTACCACTGGGTGATGATCGACATTCCGCCGACGTGCGCGGGCCTGAAGGCGGGCGAGTGCAGCGATGGCGTCACGGCGGGGGGGAAGCGAAACCCGCCGGGACCGAGAGGCTCGCGTCAGGGAAGGACGAACTACACCGACTGGTTCGCCGGCGACAAGAAAATGGGCGGAGTGTATTGCGGCTACGACGGCCCCGCGCCTCCGTGGAACGACGAGCGTCTGCACCATTATCACTTCCGGCTCTTCGCCCTTGACGTGCCGCGCCTCGACGTGCCCGACGACTTCGGCGCGCCCGAAGCGATCAGGGCCATGAAGGGCCACGTCCTCGCCGAGACGGAGATCGTCGGGACTTACACGCTCAATCCGAAACTGCGGTGAGGAGACGGCCGGCGCCGACGACGGCTCGCAGGCGAGTCGAAGGCTGCCCGCCGCAGGCGCGCTGAGGCGAGACCGGCGGCAGGCATTGAGCGAGCCGCGGAAGCGCCGCGCGGGCACTGCGTTCCACGCGCACCGGGGATTGCTCGCCTGCCGGGCTCGCGCGGCGGACGGCTGTCTCAGTTTTCCCGCAAGACCCGCGCCGTCCGCCGACATGCTCGAGTGCTGAAAGCCCGCCGTGGGGCCGCTGCGGCAACGTTTTTCCGCTGGGCGGATCATTACGGAGGGGGGGGCGCCATCTGAACCGAACAGTCCGGGGCGATTCGTCCCGAAAGAACAAAGCGTTCACGGACCGGCTTTTATCCTGAGGACAACCCGTCTCGGCGCCGCCCGCTTCACCCTCGCCGCAACAAGCACACAGGAGGAACTACCCATGTATCTCACGACTCCATCCCGGTTCGCACCGCTGGCCGCGTCGATCGCCCTGCTTGCCTGCGCCGGCGCGGCGAGCGGGCAGTTGATCGCGGTCGAGCAGGATCGCTTCGTCCGCACCGTGGCCCACGCGTCGCAGTGCGGAGGGGAGTTCCAGATTGACGAGCGCGAGGCCCCCGACTTCGGCCCCTTTACGGCGCGGCTCGATACGGAGCACGGCTGCGAGGGCGGGCTGGCCGAGTCTGCGGCTGCTCAGCGTTCGATGATGACCTCCTCGATGTTCAGCGCCGCGGGCGGCGGCCGCATCGCCGGCTTCGGGCCGAACTTCGGCGTCGTGCACGCCTTCTCCCACTCCACGGTGGATTTCGTCTTCGACGTGCAGTCGCCCGTGACCATCTCGATCGAAGGCATACTCACGGCCCGAAGGGACTCAGACATCATCGGCGCCCGCGCCTCGATCTCCATTGCGCCTCTCAACGCCCAGCCGGTCTTCCTCCGTGATGTCGAGGGCGACGCGGGCGGATCGCGCGTGACGGAGCGGTTCAGTGAGCGCCTCACCCTCCAGCCCGGCCGCTACCGCCTCTACCTGACGGCGGACTGCATCATGGACAATTCGATCCCCCCAGATCGGACCGCGGACGCCGCATTCCGGTTGAGTGTCAACGTCGTGGGAAACTGACGCGGCCGTCCGGGCGTCCTTCGGTTTTTCGGCATGGGCCGGGCGATTCGCGCTAGAATCCATCGAGCGTGGTCGGCCTGGTCACCTCATCAACTCGACCCTGCCCCGCGCTCCCAGCCTGAGAAGGAGCCACGCATGTCGAGCGTTACACCCTTCAACTTCACCTCATCGATTCGAGGCCTCTGGGTGATCAGTGCGCTTTGCGCCGCCGTCTTTCTCACCGCCTGCGAGGCGTGGGAGAGCGATGACCGCGACGAGACCATCTCCTACGGCGAGCTCCCGGCTGCGGTGCAGCGCACGATCGACGCCAACCTCCAGGGCGGCGCCATCAACGAGATCGACGTCTCGCGCGACGACGGCCGGATCGTCTACGAAGTCGAAGCCTCCGGGCCAAACGGCCTGAGCGAGTTCTCCGTGGCCGAGGACGGCACGTTCCTCGGCATGGACTCCGAAGACGAAGACGACGAAGACGCGGACGATGAAGAAGAGGAAGAGGAAGAGGAAGACGACGAGGACGAAGGCGTCTGAGTCGCTACCGACCTGTTCCTCGCGACTTCGCGGCTCGACCGCGATTGCCGCTCCGATCTCCCGCCTCATCGGGGCACGCATGCGCTGTCGGGCACATGGGGCGTCACCAAGCATTCGCGGCGCTTGGCCGGCTCAGGGCGTCTTTGTCGACGGGCTGTAGATGAGCACGTCAATGTCCTCGAGCGTGACGAGGCCGCCGGCGATCATCCGGTCGAGTTCGGGTCGGAGTCGGCCAATCCTGGCGGGGGTGTCGATGATCTGGATGACGATGGGCAGATCCTGCGAAAGGCGGAGGATCTTGGCGGTGTGGATGCGGCTGTCGGCGCCGAAGCCCATCGGTCCGCGCAGGACGGTCGCTCCGGCCATGTGCGCCTCGCGGGCCTTGAGGACGATCGCTTCGTAGAGCGGCCGGCCTTCGAAGCGGTCGCTCTCGCCGATGTAGATGGTGAGGCGCTGGGCGCGCTGGGGCTGGGCAAACACGCCGTGTTGGAGCGAGTCGGTCATGGCGCCCCCGTGCCGTAAAGGCGGATGGAAGTGGCGGCGCCGGCCCAGACGGCGAGCAAGCCCAGAGCGTTGCTCAGCACGACGTTCGTCCCGGCCAGCAGCCACTGACCGTCGGTGACCAGCGCCATCGTCTCCCGGCCGAAGGTCGAGAAGGTCGTGTATCCGCCGAGCAGGCCGATGAGGACCGCAAGGCGGTATTCTTCGCGCACGACGGTCGGGCCCATCATCAGCGCGGCGAGGAAGCCGATCGCCAGGCAGCCGGTGCAGTTGACGACGAGCGTGCCGACGGGAAAGGTCGGGCCCCAGAAGTCCTGCACCACGCCCGCCACGAGGTAACGCAGCGCGCCGCCGACGCCCGACCCGAGAAAGACAAGCAGGACCTTGTACACGATGGAATCCCGTGCCCGCATCCCGCGGGCGGCGCGCCCGCAGTCGGCATGCCGGGACCGCGAGGCGTCTGTGGATTCTACCGGCTCGCCGGGGCCGCGGGGCGCCTTCACAGGCCGTCGGTGATGAGGTAGTCCTTCTTGCGCGCCAGCGGCGCCCAGAGCATCATGTCGTCGAGGCTCTCGAGTGTGCGCATCTCGCTGTGGCCGTCCATGAAGGTCACACAGGTGCGCCCGCTCCAGCGCTCCGCGACGTATCCGACCTGCGCGGCGGAGTCGCGGCTGCCGAGGTCCCACTCGCGCTGCGTGAAGTACGGCGAGCGGATCTCGAAGAACCCTTCGCCATGCACCGGATCGAAGGGCTGGCCCTGCGAGGCGTAGACGGAGTCGGCGAAGACGATCACGCGGTCGGGCATGCGCACATCCTCGATCTTGCGCGCGTAAAACGGACCCCAGCGCGAGAGGGCGTTGGGGTCGAAGCCGTAGAAGCGCGAGTCGCCGCCGAGGAAGCGGCCGTTGAGGCCGAAGCGCGGGAAGATGCTCCGCTCGTAGGTGTCGGTGTCCGGTTCGCGGTCGTAGTAGAGCGCCTTCCAGTTCCAATCCACGTACTTGATGAGGCGCCACGGGTAGCGGTTTGAGACGGGCGGCCCCAGGCGACGCCCCTCGCGGTCGTAGACGTTGAGGTTGTCGGCGTAACCGATAAGCAGGCGCCCGTCGTTGTCGTCGGCGTAGAACCCGTACGCGAGTTGGAGTTGGCGCACGGCCGAGATGCCGGTGGCGGCGCGGGCGGCGGTGCGGGCGCGCGAGATCGCGGGCATGAGCAGGCTGATGAGAAGGGCAATGAGGCTGATGACCACGAGGAGTTCGATGAGCGTGAACGCGCCGGGCGCGGGGCGTCGCGGCGCCGGACCGGCGAGTCGGAGGGAGGGTTGAGGACGGCTTGCCATGTCTGGCTCCTTGCGCCGCGGGGGTGCGGCAGTAGTTGAGACCGCATGATACCGATCGGCAATCCGGCGGCAACAGGGTAAAGTGCTTGAAATGACGCCCTTAAGGTCGTTCTTTCATAAGATGTTTATTTGCTGATAGTTATGCGCAGTGATCAGGGTGATTTCCCTGATCGGCGGTCCCCGGCTTGACTGTTGAGATTGAGTCTCAAATATGTTCTGCTCGTCGCCGCTTCTCGGCGGAACACGCTTCCGCCCCGACCGAACCGCGCTGCCGCGCCCGGAACGTCACGCCCCGTTTGCGACGAGTCGGAGGAATTGGCGCTGTCGCGCTCGGTCCCAATCGCGGAGGATGTTTCCATGAATCGCTCCACCACCGTCCTTACCTCTCTCGCCGCGCTCGCGCTCGCATCCACGGCTGCGCTGGGGCAGTTCAACGTGGGCACGCCCGACAATGACGTGTGGGTCTATCCCCACGCCGGCAACCCCGGAGGCGATCCCGTCATCCGCCTCTGGGGCGACGGCGTCAACGACATCAACCCGACCGGCTACCCCGGAACCCTCGAAACGCAGCCGTACTTCTCGCACGGCTTCTTCTCTTGGGACCTCTCCGGCGTGCCGGGCAACTGGCGGTGGAACGGCGCGACGATCACCCTCACCGTCACCCCCGACACCAACTACGACCCGCAGCGCTACGACGTCTACCTGCGCCTTCTCTCCGACTCGTTCGACGAGTTCACCTGGGTGTATGGCGTGGGTCCGTACCCGATCCCCGGCGTCAACAACCGCGTCCGCGGCGACGACAGCCGCGCCGCCAACGGTCCCGGCTCGACGATCACCTTCCGCATCCCGCGCAACGTGCCGACGAACATCCTGCAATCCTGGGCCCGAAACCGCCGCATGAACTTCGCCATCACCTGCACCGCCGACTACCTGATCCAGCGGCAGATCATCCGCGTGGCGTCGGAGGAGAACGCGCTGTACAACGGTCCGCAACTCGTGCTCGAATGAGGCCGACCGTGGCGCCGCGAAGCGCCGGGACGCCTTCAGTGCCGGCGGCTCGATCGGGCGCCGCTCCGATCGGCCGCCGGCCTTCGCTGATTCCACGCACTCCGACAAGGTGAGAGGATCGCAACGTGAATCTTCCGAAATGGGTCACGCGATTGGCGGCGGCAAGCGCTCTATTCTTTCTGCTCAAGGGACTCGTCTGGCTCGCGGTCGCCGGCGCGGCGGTCATCGGGGTGGCGAAGAGTGCGGGTTGACCGGGGCGAGCCGGCCGGTTTGCAACTGCAGAGGGGAAGAACTCACCGTGAACAGCACTTCCGAAGGCATCATGGCGCGGCTCCGCCGGGAGACCGCCGACCTCCACAAGCAGGCCGAGTCGCGCCCTCTCCAGAAGCACCTCGGCGGCGGCACCCTGCCGCGAGAGACCTACGCCGCCTACATGGGGCAACTGCTCCTCCTCCACGAAGCGCTCGAACGACTGCTCGACGAAGCGGCCGGCCGCGGCGCGCACCGGGGCTTTGCCCAGGCGTGGCAGTCGCTCGCGCGCCACTCGGAGAATCTCCGCCGCGACCTGGCCGCGCTGGGCGCTTCAGCCCGCAACATCGAACCGCTCGAGGCCACGGCCGCCCTCGTCAAAGAGATGCGGCAGTGGGGCGGGCGCGGCGATGTCGCGCTCCTCGGCGCCCTCTACGTCCTCGAAGGCTCCATGAACGGTAATCGCTTCATCCGCCGCGCGCTTGAGCGCGCCTACGCCTCGCCCGACGGCGCTGGACTCTCGTACCTCGATCCCTACGGCGACGACCAGCGCGCCACCTGGCAGGCGTTTCGCGAGCGCATGGACGCGGTGGGCTTCAACGCGGCCGAGTGCGACGCCATTCTCGCCGGCGCCAACCGCATGTTCCGCGGCATCGGCGCGATCAGCGACGAGCAGTACGAGGCGATGCCCGTCTGATCTATGATGGCGCCGCATGGTTTCCCCCGACCAACCGCGGCGCCGCCGCACGACCCGCGCCGAGAGCGGCAAGGGGCTGCGCCTCTTCGTCGCCATCTATCCGCCCAGCGCCGTGGCGGCGCAGATGCTTCACGCCGCGCGGCTGCACTTGCACGAGCACGCGGCCCGTTATGAAGGCGCCGCGGCGCAGTTCGTGACCCCTGAGCAGATCCACCTGACGCTGCACTTCCTCGGCAACGTCCCCGCCCGCGGCCTGGCGGAGACGATCGAGAGCATCGACCGCGCCAAGAAGGGGCTGCACGCTTTTTCACTGCTTCCCGGCGCGATCATCGCGTTGCCGCCAGGAGGACGGCACAAGCCGCGCCTCATCGCCATCGAAACCGACGCCCCGGCCGACCTGCTCGAACTCCAGCGCCGCCTGGCGCAGCGCTTCGCCCGCCCGGCGCGCGAGAGGCCGGGCGACCGCTTCCTGCCGCACCTCACGCTGGCGCGCTTTCGATGGAGCGGAGGAGGCGAGCGCCTTGAGCATCCCGCATGGCGCGGCCCTCTCGACGATGCCGTCGAACCCGAACCGTTTGAGGTGATCGAGTTCCATCTCGTCAAGAGCATCCTGCACGTCGACGGCGCGCGGCACCACAGCGTCGCGAAGTGGCCGCTGGTGGCCCGATGAGCCGACGCTCTTTCGCGAGTGCCGCCGGCCCGGTATCATGCCTGAGGCGAATCATGACCACTGCACTCCGAATCGTTCTCAAAGGGACCGCTTGTCTGGCGCTGATGCTCCTGACCTCGTGCGCGAGCGAAGCGCTCGAACGCGCCGTCTACGCCCAGGATCTGGAAGGCGTCAGGCGCGCGCTGGATCAGGGCGCGAATCCAAATCACCGCGTCGTCGAAACCCAGTTCCTCGGCGCGCTCGTCGACATGCAGTTGAACTTCATCAATCAATCAGCCATTCTCGTTGAAGCCGTGCGCACCGGCAACGTCGAGATCACCCTCGCGCTTCTGGAGGCGGACGCGGACACGACGGCGAAGGACTTCTACGGCAAGACGGCGCTCTGCGCGGCCGTGCTCATGTGGCCCAACGGGACGGAACTCGTTGGGCTGCTCCTCGATCACGGCGCCGATCCGGATCTCGCCTCCGGCTTCGGCCCGGTCACGCCGCTGCTCGAAGCGATGTGGTACGGTCATCTCGACACCGCGCTTCTGCTTTACCCGATCGCGCAGCATCCCGAGTTCGACGATCACGATCGAATCCACCTCACCCGCAATGACTTCGGGCCGCTCGTCGCCGCGGTCGCAGACATGTATCAGCGCGGCGAGTTTCCCTCAACGGACGAGAGCCTTGCTGAGTTCCCCGCCGCGACGCGCGCGATCCTCCTCGGCCGACTCGACGACCTCCGGCAGTTGAGCGCCGAACGGAGCGAAGTTCTGGAGGCGCGCGACCGCTTCAACTTCACGCCGCTGATGTGGGCCGCCAGCCGGTTCGGCAGCGAGGAGATGACGCGCCTGCTCCTCGAAGCCGGCGCTGATGCGCGGGCTGAGGGCGATGGCCGCTGGACGGCGCTGTATGCCGCCGTCGAGTCGGAACGCGCCGACACCGTTCGCCTGCTCACCCGCGCCGGCGCTGATCCGAACGTGAAGGTGCAGTTCGAAATGGAGCGCCCGACGCTGCTGATGATCGCGGCGAGCGGGCGGCGCGCCGATGTGGTGCAGGCGCTGCTGGATGCCGGAGCGGACCCGATCGTCGCGGTCAACAACGGCGAGACGACGGCGCTCTCGCGGGCCGCGTACAACCCCTCTGACGATCGAATCGCCATCGAAGCCATGATCCGCGAGGCGGTCGAGTCGCGCAATGCGCCCGATTCTGATGGATGACGCCGCACGCCGAAGCGTCGCGAGCCTCCCTACGATTGAGGCTCACAAACGCACTCTTGCGCGGACCACCATGGCCTCCTCCAAAACCGAATCCGAGAAGATCATCTACTCGATGATCGGCGTCTCCAAGTCCTGGGACCGCAAGGTCGTCCTCAAGGACATCTACCTCTCTTACTTCTACGGCGCCAAGATCGGCGTCCTCGGCCTCAACGGCTCGGGCAAGAGTTCGCTGCTGCGCATTCTCGCCGGCGTGGACAGGAACTTCGAGGGCCAGGTCTCCGCCGCGCCGGGCTACACCATCGGCTATCTCGAGCAGGAACCCCTCGTCGATGAGACGCGCACCGTCATCGAAGTGGTGCGCGAAGGGGCAAAAGAGAGCCTCGACCTCCTCGCCGAGTTCGAGCGACTCAGCGAACGTCTCGGCGAAGACCTCGACCCCGACGAGATGGACAAGGTGCTCACGAAGCAGGGCGAGATCCAGGAGAAGATCGACCACCGCAATGCGTGGGACATCGACAAGCAACTCGACATGGCAATGGACGCCCTTCGCTGCCCGCCACCTGAGACGCCCGTCAATGTGCTCTCCGGTGGCGAGAAGCGTCGCGTGGCGCTCGTGCGACTGCTGCTGCGCAAGCCCGACATTCTGCTGCTCGATGAGCCGACGAACCACCTCGACGCCGAAAGCGTCGGCTGGCTCGAACAGCACCTCCAGCGCTACGAAGGCACCGTCATCGCCGTCACGCACGATCGCTACTTCCTCGACAACGTCGCGGGATGGATCCTCGAACTCGACCGCGGCTCGGGCATCCCGTGGAAGGGCAACTACTCCTCCTGGCTCGAGCAGAAGCAGGCCCGCCTCGCCGTCGAGGAGAAGCAGGAGAGCAACCGGCAGAAGGCCCTGAAGCGCGAACTCGAATGGGTGCGCAAGAGTCCGCAGGGCCGCCAGGCGC
The DNA here is from genome assembly GCA_011525805.1 of Vicinamibacteraceae bacterium. GTDB lineage: Bacteria > Planctomycetota > Phycisphaerae > Phycisphaerales > UBA5793 > UBA5793. The sequence goes on along the minus strand of WYBR01000124.1, from coordinate 10,932 downwards.
GAAGCAAGGCCCGCGTCAGCCGCTACGAGTCGATGCTGGGCGAAGACGTCAAGGAGCGCGCCAGCCAGATCGAGATCTTCATCCCGCCCGGCCCGCGCCTGGGCAATCTCGTCATCGAGGCCGACCATCTCACCAAGGCGTACGGCGACCGGCTGCTCATCGACGATCTTTCGTTCTCCCTTCCGCCGGGCGGGATCGTCGGCATCATCGGCCCCAACGGCGCCGGCAAGACGACGCTCTTTCGCATGATCACCGGTCGCGAGAAGCCCGACGGCGGCGCAATCCGCATCGGCCCGACGGTCAAACTCGCCTACGTCGAGCAGGGCCGCGACTCGCTCCCCTCCGGCAAGAACGTCTGGGAGGCCATCAGCGACGGCGATGAGGAACTCAAACTCGGCTCGCTCAGCGTCAACAGCCGCGCCTACGTCGCCCGCTTCGGCTTCACCGGCGCCGACCAGCAGAAGCGCGTCGAGAGCCTCTCAGGCGGCGAACGCAACCGCGTGCACTTGGCGCGCATGCTCAAGAGCGGGGCGAACGTCATCCTTCTCGACGAGCCGACGAACGATCTGGATGTGAACACGCTGAGGGCGCTGGAGGAGGCGCTGGAGTCCTTCGCCGGCTGCGCCGTGGTCATCACCCACGACCGCTGGTTTCTCGATCGGATCGCCACGCACATTCTGGCCTTTGAGGGCGACAGCGAGGTGCGCTGGTTCGACGGCAATTACAGCGCGTATGAAGAGGACCACCGGCGAAGATGCGGCGCCGAAGCCGGCCAGCCGCACCGGATAAAGTACCGGCGGCTGACGCGTGCGACGTGAGGGCGTTCCGGCCTACTGCGGAATCTGCACGACGTTGCTGGTCGTGCATGGTCGCTGATCGTAGACAACGAGTTGAAGGAATCCGCCGCACGCCAATGGTGCGGCCCGACCCGTCAACTCGCCGGCGCCATCGGGTCCGGTGTTGAGCAGTCGCACGAGCCGCAGCCCATGGATGCTCAAACCGAGAATCGTGCCTTCACAGTGTTCAAATGAAATGAGGAAGTTGCCGGTCGCGTCAGCGTACAACAAGCCGGCCGGCCGGTCCGGCGTCGCGGCCTCCCAAGCAACAGACAGGCGGCCGGGACACACCCCTTCGAGCGTGAGTGTGAGACTGTCCGGCCCAGACCGCTGGCAATCCCACACGGCACTCGGACTTGCCGCAGCAACCAACAGACCCGTGTAGAGAGACAGGCCGTGCATGAATACTCTCCTCCTTCGCCAAGTCAAGTCCCTGTGATAGCCGAACTATGGAAACGTGAACTCGATCAGGTTGGAGACGCGACAGTCGCTCAGGTCGACTGCCTGGAGATATCGCGTCAGGCCTGTCCATCCTCCGGGGACACTCGCCTCGTGGATGGCAGCACCGTTGCTCGCAGCCGTCGCTTCACCGAGCACGCTCGCGTTCGCAATCCCCACATAGACATTCGTGCATCCGGAGACCGCAGTCTGCCCTGTCGACGATCCGTAGTAGAATCGGACGGTTGCACCACTCGCAGCGCCGGCGGCCTTGAACTTATTGGAAACCCCTGCTTCTCCAGGATGAGGGTCTCGCCCCCAGAGTAGGCCTGAAGCAAGCGCCATCGAGTTGAATGCGTTGATGCGTCCATGTCCGTGCAAGTTTTCATTATAATCCGTGTTTTCATCGCAGCCAGTGTACAGAAGCGCCTCGACCTCGCTCGCCGTGAGGTCAGGATCATAGGACCAGATCAGGGCACAGAGTCCTGCAACCTGAGGTGTCGCGTAAGATGTTCCCGGACCGAGTGGTGTACCGTAGGCGTCGTCAGCCGTGTTCTTCGTAGAGTAGATGCTGACAGCCGGTGCCATGACGTCGATCATCGCGCCGATCGTCGAGCCATAGTTGGTTTTCTCATTCGCGATGAACCTGGCATCCTGCTTGTCTGTCCCTCCGACAGTGATCATGTCCGGGAACGGATCGTAGGAGAAACTCATCGAGTTTCCGGCCGCCTGCACAATGAGCGTATCCGGATAAGCCTCGCGAATGTACTCTGTATTGTCGGCCCACTGCTGCCATGTGGTTGGATTATCCCAGTTCGAGATCGCTGTACTGCAAATCACTCGGTCACCAGCTCCTGCCGACACCCAGAGGCACGCAAGGACATCGTCAGTTTGGCCGTTTCCGAACTTGAGCATACGATGGCGCAGTGTCCACCCGACTCCACTCACACCGTCGCCATTGTTCCCTGTCGCGGCAGCTGCACCGAGCACGAGAGTGCCATGTCCGAATGTATCACCGATGTCGGCGCCCGCTTCATTCTCCCACAACTCGTTCGACTGGTCCCGCCCGAGTCGTCGGGATTCGTTGAGATCGCTCAAATCCTCGTGTGTAACTCGCAATCCCGTATCAACGACGCCGATGACGACATCGTCGTGGCCATCGGTGTGGATCTGCCACGCTGCACACGACTCGATTCGGAGGTGATGCCATTGCTCGTCAAAATCCTCATCGTCCGGGCAAACGTTCGACAGAACTCCCTGAGGAAAGAGCTGCCAATTCGGACACACGTACCTGTAGTACCCTGTGGCGACGAGTTGCTCGCCGATGTCGTTTTCCGACCGGCCGGGCGGGACGTGGAACCAGTACTCATCCATCCGCTCGTGGTAGCGGTAGACGTGCTCGCCGAGCGTCTCGACCGTATACTCGACGGCGCGGGCGTAGAGCGCCTGCGCCTGCTCGCGCGTGAAGCCGCGCTCCATCCAGTGCTCAACCTGGAGAGGGCGGACGACCATCTTTCCCGTGAACTCCCAGCGGCCCGGCTCCTCGCGCCAGCGCTGCCCCAGCGCCACGCCGGCGCTGTCAACGAGCCAGACGCACACGAGCAGGGCGATCAGAACGAGTGTCCGGGGGGGGGGTAACGCGGCGGGTGCGGTCGGGCATGGGAGGCTCCCTCTCGGATATGGTCAGAATAACGGATGGACGTGGGTCTGTCAAGGCAAAAAAGCACAATCTGGCGAGAATTCCAGAAAAAGAGAAAACGCACCTTTGGGTGCGGCAGTTCGGGACTCGCCAGACGGTGCAACTCACCGCCTGCCTGTTACTTGCGGCTTCAAGTGTCATGGATCCGCCAGCGGAAGGCAGGTCCGATCGGGCGGGCGATCATGCCCGCCCCACGGGGCAACGGCAGCGCGGTGCATCGGGCCGTCTTCGCCTCCACCCGATGACGGCTCGATGGGTTGATGTCTCCGGGAAGCGCCTGTCGTCCGACTCGCTGACGCCGCAACCCCTTGCATCCCCGCGAATCTGAAGTACTATTGTGGACGGTGCGATCCTCCATTTCGAGGGGGGTCGCCATCCGTACCGTGAGGAGAGAGATCATGCGCCTGTGCGTGCTGTGGCTTGCTTGCGTCCTGTCGAGCGTGTCGGTAGCGGGTGCGGCGGGCAAGGGAGCATCGCCGCGCGGGGCCGCCGTCGAGCGCGCGGAACAGGTGCAGTGGGTCTTTCTCACCGACAAGGGCATTACCTCGCAGGCCGATCTCGACGCGGCGCTCGCGCGTGTCGCGGCGACGGCTGATCCTCGCACCATCGTGCGGCGTCAGGCAAGGCGGACGCTGCCGGGTCTTTTCGACGAGCGCGATGTGCCCGTCGTGGAGGGATACATCCGGGCGGTGCGCGAGACGGGGGCACGCGTGCGCGTGACCTCGAAGTGGGTCAATGCCGTAAGCGTCGAAGCGACGGCGGAGCAACTCGCCGCGATCGAGCGGCTGTCGTTCGTCAGGTCCACCCAGCCGGTCGCGCGATCGCGCCGCATCGAGCCGCGCATCGAACCGGTCGCCGCCGCCGCGCCGAAGCAGCGGCCTGCGGGCTTCTACGGCCTGGCCGAGGGGCAACTCGCGCAGATCAACCTCATCGAACTGCACAGCGCCGGTTACACCGGCCGCGACGTACGCATCGGCGTTCTCGACACCGGGTTCCTCCGCACGCACGATGCGTTCAACCATCCACAGCACCCGCTGAACGTCGTGGCGGAGTGGGACTTCGTCTTCAACGACGGCAACACCGCCAACGAAGCCGAGGATCATCCCGATCAACACAACCACGGCACGATCATCCTGGGTACGCTCGGCGCCTACCTGCCCGGTGACTACGTGGGCGGGGCGTACGATGCGTCGTTCATTCTGTGCAAGACGGAAGACATCCGTAGCGAGACGCCCGTCGAGGAGGATTATTACGTCGCGGGCCTCGAGTTCATCGAGGCCAACGGCGGCGACATGGCGACGGCATCCCTCATCTACATCGACTGGTACACGCAGGAGCAACTCGACGGCCGCACGGCGGTCTGCACCATCGGTGTTAACATCGCAACCGCCAACGGCATGCACTGCTGCAACGCGGCGGGCAACATGGGCCACGATCAGGATCCCAATACATCGCACCTCGGCGCGCCGGCCGATGCTTTCCAGGTGATCACCTGCGGCGCGGTGGAGCCGACGGGCGAGATCGCCGGCTTCTCCTCCGACGGACCGACCGCCGACGGGCGCGTCAAGCCCGAGGTGCTGGCGCGTGGCACGCAGGCGTGGAGCGTCGCGCCGTGGGACAACCACGGCTGGGCCGAGGCGGCGGGCACGTCGATGTCCACGCCGCAGGTCGCCGCCGTCGTCGCCTGCCTGATCGACGCCCGGCCCAACTGGAGCGTCGATCAACTGCGCGATGGCCTCCTCACCACGGCCGACTATTACGTTTCCAACGGCACGTTCGATCCGCTGCACGTCCATGGCTACGGCGTCATCAATGCTTACGCGGCGCTGGGACTGCTGCGCCTCGACCCGCCCGTTCCCGGCACGGCGGGCGTGAGCAACACGCTCACGGCGCGCGACGCCGAGCCGGGCAGCCGCGTCTACTTTGTCTATTCATTCAGCACCGGATCGACGAGCGTGCCGAACTGCCCGGGAGTGGAGGTTGAGTTGCGCCAGCCGATCATCGCCGGATCAGTGGTGGCGGACGGCAACGGCACAGCGCAGCTGGTTCGTTTCGTCCCCGGGGCGGCGTCGGGTCGCACCGTACACATCCAGGCGGTTGACGCAGCCGCCTGCCGCACGTCGAATCATGTCGTGCATCAGTTCCCCTGAGTTCCCCGGCGACACGACGCCACTGGAACCACGGCCCGGCGGATCTCTGCCGGGGCGTGTGGCTCTTGCGGTGCAAGGCGGGTCGAGTCTTCCGGCATGGGGCGACGTCAGTCCGGAACTCGGACCACGTTGCTTGTCTGACAAGGTCCATCCGCCACAATGATCTGCACATAGCCAATGCAGAACGGCGCCGGCGCCAGCGCGACGAGGCTGCCTTGTCCGTCGGGACCGGTGTTGAAGGAACGCACGAGCCTCAGGTTTCGGCTGCCCAGCCCAAGAACCGTTCCCCCGCACGGACCTGAAGGCAGGATGAACCGGCCGGTGACGTCGGAATAGCACAGTCCGGCCCGATGGTCCGGTGAAGTGTCCTGCCACGAGAGCAGGAGTCGTCCGGGACAGCGTCCCTCGAGCATGATAAAGGGTCGGGCATCCTCATAGCACACTGCGCCGCACCACATCCAGCGAGCGTCGGCGCCCGTGAAGGCGGGGAACCCCATGCCGGGTCCGGTCTTGAGTCTCAGGTCCGCGTTCTCAAACACCCGTCCACTGCCATAGACCCAGAGCATTTCCGACGCGCCGTTCTGGAACGACGCAAGATGAACATAGATTCCGTAGGTCACGCCCTCGTGAATCGGCAGCGAGCCGACGTTGACGATCGTCGGGTAATTCACACCCTGGCCCTGCGTCGTTGCGCTGCCCAGCAGCGTCCACGCGGAGGGATCGCTTTCGTGCCCGACGTAAGACCCTTCGCGCCAGTACACTTCGACGGTCACCATTTCGATGCTCGTCAGATTGAGATGCCAGCGGGTGAGTTGCAGATTGCGATTCGGTGTGATGTCGAACATGCTGCCGGCTCCATCGGCGTCGATTCCCCAGATCGTCTCCAGGCATGACCACTGCGCGCTCGCCGGCGTGCAGCACCAACCGAGCGCCACCGCGACCGCGATGTGCTTGAGCATGACCAACCTCCTCCTTTGACTGCCGGATGACGATTCAACTGATTATAGGAGTCTCGAATCCTGTTCGCTGCGCGACTTTCCGGGGGGAGGCTCGGCGACTCCACTGCGGACCGATGCGATGCGGAAACCGAGATCCGGCGCGCTTCCGAATCGACTGAGTGGTGGGGCCACGTCGTTGCGCGAATGGTCGATCACACGGAGTCGGTCGCCGTTGGTGCGACGGCGCAGCCGGCGTTTCCGGGGCCTCGCTGAGCCCACGGTATCCTGTCGCCAGGATCCGCCCTCAGTTCCGAGGCGGCTCATCGAGGTGCAGATCGCCCGGCACGCCGAGGTACTCGAGCGCGCGGTTCATCACCGTGGCGGCGACGGGTCCGCAGACGGCCCCGCCGAAGTGTCCGAGGCTCCGGTCCGGATCTTCGATCACGCACAGAACGACCAGCCTCGGATCCTCAAGGGGCGCGCCGGCGATGAAACTGATGACGTAGCGATCCTTGTGATATCCGCCGCCGCCCTTCCTGGGCAACTCAGCCGTGCCGGACTTGCCGAACATCCGGTAGCGCGCGACCTCGTTCGCCTTTCGGCCGCTGCCATGCGTCATTACCTTTCGCATCGTCTGGCGCGTGAGGCGGGCGGTCGACTCGAGCATCGGCCGTTGCGTGACGTACGGAACGATGGGCACATCCGCGGTGGGCACGATGAGATTGATCGGCGGCATCGATCCGTCGCGGCAGAAGGCGGCGAACGCCCGCACCATCTGGAGGGGGGTAACCGCAATCTCGTGGCCCATTGAGACGCTCGTCTGCGTGTAGTGCGTCCACGCCTGGGGCGTGGTGACGATGCCGCCCGTTTCGCCGGGCAGGCCGCTGCCGGTGGGCCGGCCGAAGCCGAAATCCGCAACGCACTGCTGCAACTGCCGGTCGGTCAGGCGCAGCGCCGCCTGGGCCATGCCGATGTTGCTCGACTTGATCATCACGCCTTCCCACGTGAGTTCGGGGTAGGGGTAGGCGTCGCTGATGCGGCGCCCGCGCGGCGTTCGGTATGAGCCGTTGTGCGTGTTGAAGACTTCGTCAAGGGGCACGAGGCCCAGTTCCGTCACCCGCGCCCACACGAAAGACTTGAAGGTCGAGCCGGGCTCGTAGGGATCGGTGACGCATCGCAGGCGCGCGAGGCTCGGATCGACCTGGCGCAGGGGGTCATCGGTGAAGGGGCCGAAGCCGGGCCGGTCGCGCAGCACATCCGTCATCGCGAGGATCTCGCCGCTGTGCGGATCAAAGATTATCGCGCGCCCGCCGGCGGCGTTGACAGCCTCGACGCCGACGAGAATCTCCTCTTCGACGATGCGCTGCATCTCGACGTCGATCGCCAGGCGCACGTTGCGGCCGTCGGCGCCGGGCTCGTGTCCGTCGCGCTCGACCCACATCGCGTTGCGGTTGACGTCGCGGAGGTAGCGCAGGCGTCCGGGACGGCCGGTGAGGATCGAATTGTAGATGGACTCGACGCCGCTGCGGCCGATGTGATCGGTTCCGACGAGCCCGATGATCGGCGCCGCGAGGTCGCCGTAGGGACGATGCCGCACCAGCACCGGCTCGATCCCCACGCCGCGGAGGTTCGCCGTCCTCACCGCCTCGAGTTCCGCGTCGCCGAGCAAGTCGATGAGCACGGCATAGCGCTTGTCCAGCCGCTCCTGCACCTTGCGGTCGAGTTCGACCGGATCGCGTCCGAGGAGTTGCGCGAGGTCGATGGCGATGGTGTAGGGGTCCTCGACCTCCTGTGGATCGACGAAGAGGCGATAGCCGACGCGACTGGTGGCGAGGACCCGTCCGCGCCGGTCGAGCACGTCGCCGCGGTTGGCCATCTCGGGCCGCGTCGAGCTCGTGAGCGGCGCGTGTCGTACAAGATTCTCGCTCGGCGCGATCTGGAGTTGCGCCACGCGCGCCAGGACGAGCGACATGGCGCCGATGACCGAGACGAGGAGCAGGCTCAGGGCCAGGCCGAATCGCCGCGCCTCGAAGTCGGCGGGCGCAGCAGACTCGGGACGGTGCGGCGCGTTCATCGCGCCGCCTCAGCCGCGGTCGTTTCAAGCGCGCGGTCGGGCAGCGCCGAGGACGCGGGCAATTCGACGAGGTAGCACTCGCTCAGCAGCAGCGGCACGAGCCGCTCGCCCGTCTCGCGCTCGAGGGCGGAGGCGAGGGCGGCGACGCGATCCTGCCGCAGTCGCTCATGAATCGCGACGCGCAGCCGCCAGGATCGCTCCTCGTGCTGAAGGAGCCGCCGGTGGGTGACCGACATCTGGTACGCCGCCTCGATGCGCTGCTGGCGTATGACCAGCAGGCCGCACGACGTGGCGCCGGCGATGAGCACGCAGACCGCGACCTTGGAAACGATCGCCATGTCTCACTTCATCGACACTCGGCTTTCCGCGCGATGAATCACGCGGGCCATTCGGGAAACCGCTCCCGGAACGCGCCAACGCTCCACGCCATCTACCGCGCCGGGATGCGGATCGTCTTGCCGATCGGCAGCACGTCGGGGTTCCGGATAATGTCCCGATTCAGCGCGACGATCTCCTGCCAGCGCCCACCCTTGCCGAGGTACTTCTTCGCCAGATCCCACAGGCGATCGTCTTCGCGGATGGTGTGCTGGATCGTCTTGACGGGCGGCGCTTTGGGCGGCGCGGCGCCGGCGGTGGCCGAGGCCTGCTCGCGGACCGGCGGCTGACTGCTTTGGCCCGTGAGGATTTCCTTCTCCGGGATGAGGAGCGTGATGCCCGTGCGCAGCCGCCCCGTGGTGGGAACGACGTCGGCATTGTGCTTCATGAGCGCCTCATAAAGCGAGCCGTCGCCGTAGAATCGGCGCGACAGCCCATAGAGCGTGTCGCCGTCCTGCACGACGTATCGCTTGCCCGCCCGGTCATCGGTCGACTCCCGTGGCAGGGGAACGGTCGGAGAGCCGCTCATGATGATCGGTTCGACCTCGCCGCTGTCCGGGCCGAGGTGACGCTCGAAGCCCGGCGCCTGCCCGCTGCGGAGGTCGAGGTCCGCGGGCTCCTCGGGCGCGCCCTGATTCGCCTCGGCGTTCGACCTTCCGTCGAGTGTCGGCTGCATTGCTTCCCGAGGCGGGTCAAAGAGCGTGATCTCCCGGTTACCGGAGGGGTCCGCCGCCGGTCCCTGCGCGATCGACGACTCACCGAACTGCCGCCGGTACTGGTCGCCGAGGCCCGAAGGCAGTTGCACGAGCGGTCCTTCTGAGGAGGTCGGCTCCAGGCGCGCCATCTCCTCCTGCTGCGCGGGCGAAAGGTGGTCGGCGAGAAGAATCGCCACGACCAGCAGAAGGCTGAAGCCGACGATGAGAGCCAGTTTGTTTTCCCGTGTCATGTGCGCTGAGCCAACTCCATGCCGAGCGTCTTGCGATGTGTCGTGGAATCCTTCCGCGAGGCTGCCCGGACTCTCCGGCCCGGGGCGACAGGTCTTCGTCTGTTCAGTCGGGCGGCGTGATGCGGATGGCCCTGAGTTTAGCCGACCGGGCGCGGGGATTCAGCGCCGTTTCCTCTTCGCCGGCGATCTGGGGCTTGCGCGTGATGCGTTGAGCCGCGCCCCGCTTTGTCAGCGCCGCCATGCGCTGCTTGATGATCCGGTCCTCCAGGGAATGAAAACTGATGAAGGCGAGCCGCGCTCCCGCGTTGAGCCATCCGCTGCCTCGCCGCGCTTCGTCGACGGCGCGCTCGAGTTCATCCCACAGCCCTTCAAGCCGGGCGAGTTCGTCATTCACGGCAATCCGCAGGGCCATGAACGTCTTCGTCGCCGGATGCATGCGGGAGTGCCGCGCCCTGTTTCCGTACGCCTTTCGAACGACTTCCGCCAGGTGCTGCGTAGTGCTTATCGGCAGGCGGGTTCGCTCTGCGACAATCTCGCGGGCGATTTTTCGCGCCAGCGGCTCCTCGCCGTACCGGAAGATCAGGTCCGCAAGGTCGCGCTCGCCCGATTCGTTGATGACCTGTTCGGCCGTCACGGCCGCGGTCGGATCCAGCCGCATGTCCAGCGGGCCTTCCGCGCGAAACGAGAACCCCCGCCGCGGGTCGTCCATCTGCGTCGAGGCAAACCCGAGATCGGCCAGGACCATGTCGGCCCGCACGCCGTCGCCGCGCAGCATCGCCGGCGCATCGACGAAGTTGGCGTGGTGCGTCTGCACGCGGCACCCGCTCGCCGCGACGCGCGCCTGCGCGAAGTCAACGTTGGCGGTGTCGAGATCGAAGCCGATGACCCGTCCCCCCGTCCCGACGCGCCGCCCAATCACCCCGCTGTGCCCGCCGCGTCCGATGGTCAGGTCAACGAGGGTCTCACCCGACTGCGGCGCGAGCACATCAAGCACCTGCTCGACCATCACCGGAACGTGTCCAATCGTCTCGCTGCCCAAGATGCCGCATCGTAGCCCGCCAGTCGCGCGCTTCGTCGCCCCGTCAAGGCGGGGCGAAGGCGCTGTCACCGACCCTGAGCCTCGCCGAAGGGCGCCGCCTCGGATTCGATCGCCAAGCGCCGCGCTTCCCGCGCTCGCACGCCTCGCCCCGCCCGTCTGCCCCACCCCCCGCGTCTCCCCGCGCACGGCCCCCCGCGCTCCCCCGCGCACGGCTCCCCCGCGCTCCCCCGCGCTCCCCCGCGCATTCCCCGCCCGGCCCACCCGATTCTCCATCCGGACTTCGCCTTTCCCCCCATTTGCCCTTGCACCTTTCCCCGACTTGTGGTATTCTGGCTGTACGCGAGCACGCTCTTGCGAACAGCGGGGGGAGGGGCGCTGCCGGGTCGATCGACCCGCGGTCGATGACGCGCGCCGAGGGAAGGGGCCGTTCGAGACCT
>WYBR01000017.1 GCA_011525805.1 Vicinamibacteraceae bacterium | reverse complement strand
GATCGTGATCCGCGAAGACCGTACACGCACCGTCACCGTCTTCGCGGATCCGCGCGAGGGGCCGGCCAGCGTGTTGTTCGCGCGCGTCCGGCCCGACATCGAAGCGCTGCCCCTGCCGCCCGGCTACGGGCTCGAGTGGGCGGGCGAGTACGAGGACAGCCGCAACGCGCAGGGGCCTCTGTTCGCCGCACTGCCGGTGTTCCTGGTCGCGATGATCCTCGTCACGATCGCGCTGTTCGACTCGCTACGGCTGCCGCTCGTGATCTGGCTGAACGTTCCGCTGGCGCTGATCGGCGTCGTCCTGGGGTTGCTGCTGACCCGCCAGCCCTTCGGCTTCATGGCGCTGCTCGGCTTCCTCAGCTTGATCGGGATGCTGATCAAGAACGCGATCGTGCTGATCGACGAGATCGAGGCCCAGCGAAGCGCCGGCAAGGCGCCGCTGCCGGCGCTGCTCGACGCCGGCGTGAGTCGACTGCGCCCCGTGGCGATGGCGGCCTCCACGACCGCGCTCGGCATGTTGCCGCTGCTCGCCGACGCCTTCTTCGTCGCGATGGCCGTCACGATCGTGTTCGGCCTGATGATCGCGACGGTCCTCACGATGGTCGTGCTGCCGGTGTTCTACGCGATCCTGTTCCGGATCGATTCGAGAACGGCAGACCGATGAGGCCACCGGCCGGCGTCGCCGCCCGTCCCGAGCGCCTTGGCAAGGCCCGGCACCTGGTTCAAGAGCTGCGTCCGCACTCGGACGAACCCCGCCCGCGCCTGGATCCGGATCCGGTCGCGTCGCGCTGGCTCACCCCGGTGCACGATGGACCTCAGCAGCGAGGGATCGACTCGTCCCAGCCGGGCCAGCCGCTCCGCATCTACGCCGTCGCTCTTCGAGTCGTTCTCGGCGATCCGTCACACCCGCCGCGGGTTCGCGACGATCGTCTCGTGGCCAAGTCGCGTCACGGCTCGGCTTACCCACGGCGAGTGAGTCCCGACCTCGAGCACCACGCGGCTCGGCGGAAACCGTTGCGAGCCGCACCGACAACGCCGCTTCCGTCGCCCGCACCCGGAACGCCTCCACGACCTCGCCCGAACCATCCCGCACTCGGCCCTCCGTGAACCGATCCCGGAGGTCGAGCCGGATCGTCAGGCCGCCGTCCGTCGTGACACGCTCGCCCATGCCAGCCTCCCGATTGGGACCCGCTTCAGCGGTGAGCCCGCGGTGTTTGCAGACCTTCACGGTGCTGCGTTCAGAGGACTGGCCTTCTCATCCCGTCTCGTTGGACAGCACTCCGCGGGATCGCAGACTTCTGCGTCTTGCCTCGAGCACTCATCACTGAACACGTTGACCGCGCAGGCGGGAACTGGCTGATAGTATCGGTCCGTGCCCTCAAGCGATGGGGTCTTTTGAGATGTCAGATCTCCTCTCCTACTACGCAGAAGCGAACTCGTTTACCCGGATCGACCGTCTTCTCGATGAGATCGAACCTGTCTCGACCGATATTGATGCGGTCGTTCGTCTGGTGCAGGGTCTACTGATCCACGAAGCGCTGGCGTCCTTCTATGGCGCCGCCTTTCCTGAGAGAAGAGTTGCCGAGAAGCAGCTCCATGGGGCAAACGCCATCCTTGAGCGAGCCAAAAGGCTCAATGCGAGTTCGTTGAGAAATGTGCGTCCACCCGAAGAACGCGTTGTCGGCGTTTGCAGACACTTCACCACGTTATTCGTCGGTGTCTTGCGCTCTAAGGGAATTCCGTCGCGCGTCCGCTGTGGATTCGCCACATACTTCGAGCGTGGCAAGCATGTCGATCATTGGGTAGGTGAGTATTGGCACACTCGGGATAGACGATGGGTGTTGGTGGATGCCCAATTGGACGACTTCCAGCGGAAGCTCTTCGGTGTCCAAATTGATTCACTCGATGTGCCGCGAGATAGATTTCTCGTAGCGGGCGATGCTTGGAAAGCTTGTAGAAATGGGGCTGACCCCCAGACCTTCGGTGTCGGTGGAACCGAGATGTGGGGTCTAGTAGAGGTCTTCGGGAATGTCTTCCAAGACATCGCGGCCCTTCAGAAGATTGAGCTTCTACCGTGGGAGTGGTACGGCCTGGCGGCCACTGACAAGAGCGCGGCGTATAAGGAAACCGATCTGGTTGACCAGCTGGCTTCCATTTCCAGCTCGGCGGACCATGGTGCTATAGAAGCGTTGCGGCGACTGGTGGCCATCGATGAGCGGCTGCGCGTACCGCCTGAAAAGTTGCGCGAGATCGCGGAGACCGACCTTGCTTTCTTCACCGCGAACTAGACCCTATGGAGTGACCGGTTCCATTCGCGACGCCCGTGCTCAGTCTAATGAGTACGGTCCCGTGAGGGCCTATTTCCGCGGGTTGCCGCCCGGAGGCGGTAGAGCCGCAGACGAAAGAGCCGGCCACTCCATCGGATCTAACGGATCGGCGTTCAGCGACTAGAAACAGCACTGACCGGACCCGACCCTGCCGACACAGTATGCCGCGAGACCGCAGCCAAGGTCAATCGGGCCGAACTGTTGCTGGTCCGTCTGCAACGCCTTGGGCAGCGGATCGCGGCGTTTCGATGATCTCGACTCCTCGCATCGTCGACGCCAATCGCCTCCAACTCGCTCTGGACGCTTGCGTTGAATCGCTCGGGCTGCTCGAAGGGTACGTTGTGTGCCGAGTCCTCGAACCAGATCACCTTCTTCGATGGCGCGCGAAGTGCCTCGAAATAGGAAG
>WYBR01000123.1 GCA_011525805.1 Vicinamibacteraceae bacterium | reverse complement strand
TCTTCGATCACATCAGCGGGTTTCTCTACGAGCCTGGAGGACGCATGGTCGATGTCATGTCGCTCATCCCGCCGCGCCACCGCTGGCGGCAGATTCTCGGCGTCTCCGACATCAACGACGCCGGCGAAATCGTCGCCTACGGCGACCTCATCGGCGGCGGCACCTATCGCGGTGTCCTCCTCACCCCCGTTCATCCCACGCTTACACTCCAAGGCCCGCAGCCCGGCAGCGCAGGGACCGTCAACGGCCTGCGCCTCACCGGCTGCACGCCCGGCGCGCGTGTCCGCTTCTACTACTCCCAGTTCGGCGGCGGCACGCTCGTTCCCGGCTGTCACCACACCGACGGCGTCACCCTCCAACTGGAAAGTCCCATCCTCGCCGGCGCCGCGACGGCCAACCAGAACGGAGTCGCCACGCTCACGCGCTTCATCCCCCCCGCCGCCCAGGGCCGCACCTTCCTCATTCAGGCGCTCGTCCAGAACGAGTGCGCCATCAGCCAGTTGGTCGTGCATCAGTTCGAGTAACGAGCCGCGCGTGTGAGCAAGCGGATGGGACTTCGAGCCACGAGGCAATAGGCACTGGGCACTGGGGAGAGGCATCGAGGGACCGAGGCAGCAAGGCATCGACGGGAAGCGTTCTCCTGCTCACCTGCTCAACTCTCACCTCTCTCGGCGCTTCGCCGCAGGGTTACGACCGGCCTGCGAACGCCAGGCCTCCGGTCAGGGGGAGGTCGGTGATGCGCACCGGGGTGCCGGTGAGCACCTGCTCATATGCGTCGACGACGGCCTGGGCGTAGCGGCTGACGGAGAAGAACGAGAACGCCTCGGAGCGGGCTGCATCGCGCAGCGACCAGGCTCGCTGGGAATCAGCGAGAATCTCGCGCAGGCGCTCGACGACCGCGCCGCCGTCGCCCGGCTTGACGACGAGGGCGGTCTTGCCATTCTCCACGATTTCGGCGACGGCGTAGCCGGCTTCGGCGATGATGGTCTTACCCGCGGCCGCGGCCCAGAGCAGGGGCAACACGCCCGGCAGGCGTCCCGGCTGCGTGTGATTCCGCCGGCCGAACAGCGCCTCGATCGCCAGCGCCGCGCGCGCAGGTCGGCGGGCGTCGAGGAGCGGCGACGTGTCGTTGCCGAGGACCAGCGCGATGTCGCAGCCGGGCAGGACCATCCACGGACGATCGAGTCGGCGGTCGAAGACGAGCCGGTCGCTCACGCCGCACCCGCGTGCGATCCTCCGGGCGGCGGGTCGGCGCGACGCGTCGGCGGGGCAGATGAAGGCGACGTCAAGACCGCTGAGAATCGCGCTGCCGAGCACGTGCGCCGCGGGCAGCGCGTCGATGCACGGACCATACTGCGAGAGGACGGCGACCACGGTCGTCCGCTCGGAGGGCACGCACCACTCGCGGCGAAGCGACGCGCGGCGTTGGCCGTCCAGGCGCGACAGGTCCAGCCCCGGGCGCAGCACGTGCATGAGCGCCGGCTCGACTCCCGCTTGCGCCCAGGCGCGCTTCACGCAGTTGCTCGCGGCGAGAATCGTCGTCGGCGCCGAACCGTGGGCGGCGAGCATGCGCACCCACTGTCCCTGGCTGGCGCTGAGCGGATGAGCGGCGAGCGTGAGCAGGCGCGGCAGGGCGGGGGCGGTGAGCGTCGCGAGCGCGAGCGTCGCCGGCGACCAGCAGTGAATCAGGTCCACGGGACCGACGGCCGCGAGATAGCGCCGCAGCGGACTCACACCCAGCCACGCCCGCCCGCCAAAGGCCGACATGCGGTCGAAGGTGGCCACGCCGAGGTGGTGCGCCATCGCCTCGGATCGCGCGCCGCCGAGGATCATCGCGAGCAGGTCGACTCGCCGCGCCGCGCCGGACGCCGCGAGGTCGGCGAGCATGGCGACGGCGCACGGGCCGACGAGCGACCCTTGCGGATCGATGAGATGGAGGATGCGCGGCCGCTTCGCCCCGGTCATCGCCTCGGCGCTCCGGCCGCTCAATCCGAAACCTGCGCATCGAGCGGGTTGCGCTCGTGCTGATAGAAGAGTTGGGCCAGGCGCAGCCCCGTCACGTTCGCCAGTTTCTGCTGGAGTTCCTGCAGGCGCTCGTCCTCGTAGCGCAAAGGCGACTTGTAGGCGAGTTCGACGGTCAACGAGTGGTACTCCGACTCGGTCGCGGCCGGCCAGAGGCGCTCGCCGGTCTGGCAGTCGATGACCTTCACGTCGAGGATGCAGGTGGGGATGGTGCCCCGTTCATCGGCGAGGGAGAAGGTGCGCGGTACGGCGTAGATGACGATCTCGGCGTTGACCTTGCGGCCGATTTCGTCGATGGGCATGAGCCGCCCCGTCGTCTCGCGCGCCGCCTCGCGCGTTATGGTCGATGGATCGAGCGCGCCGGGGACGACCTTGGCGACTTTGAGCAGTTCGTTCGTGGCTCGCAGGGCGGTCTGCTGGATGAGGCGCGAGCGGGGAAAGACGTTGGCGCGATCGTCGATGAAGACCACCGCCATCTTCTGAGGCAGGGTGAACTCCGCGGGCTGCTTCTCCGGTCCGTGAATGATGTACGCCCCGGCGCCGACGAGATTGCATCCGCCGGACCAGATCGCCAGCGAGGCGAGCAGGCACGCACCGCCGAGGGCCGCGCCCAGGCGCGGCAGGCCGCGGCCGAGTTTCGGGGTTGAGCGGTTCATGATCGGTGTCGCTCCTGCCTGGCCTCGTCCTTGATGTCGCCCTTCTTGCGCGTGTAGTTGCGGAACAGGTTCACCGAATCCTGGGCGAACTTGATCTGCAGTCCCTGCTCGATGGTTGCCTGGGGGTATTGGTCGCGCCTCACTCCGTCCACGGGCGGGAAGCGGACCTTGAGGCGCTCCTGGAAGGCGATGGCGGTGGGATCGAGGCTGTCGGCCTCGTAGACGTTGATGTCGCCCACGATCACGCCGTCCCAGAGGTAACTGTTCCCCGGGGCCATGAGGCGGTACTCGACGAGGTCCACGATGACGAGGCGCTCGACCTTGAGGGCCTTGGCGATGTCCTCGATGTCCATCGTGTGCCAGTAGACGTTGTTCGCCTGGTAAGCAACGACGTAGTTGGGAGGGAGAATCTGCGCGCCTTCGCACGACTCGCGCAGCCCCGCGCTGATGAGGTCGCACAGGCCGGGGACGGCTCGAGGATGCTCGTATTGCGCGTCGAGCGGGGCGTCGATGAGGACGGCGACGCGCTTGCCGTTGAGCCCGGCGTACTTCGCGGTGAACTCGACTTCCTGCTCGCTGTCCACCGCGTCGCCGACGAAGCCGATGACTTCGCAGCCGGCTGAGGTGAGCCACGCCGCGCCCAGCAGCGCCGCCGCGGCGATTTCAGTCGTGATGCGCCCGAACCTGTTCATAGATCACCGCCTTGCTTCATGGCCCAGATCTTGTAGCCCCAGGAGGCGAGGATGAGCGCCGCGCCGATCCACACGACGCTCGGTCGCCACATCCGCGCGAAGACCCGGGCGATCGGTGAGCCGGTCAGTGCGATGTAGAGCGACACCCAGAAGGTCATCGCGGTCAGCATCGCCAGCACAAAGCCCATCGGCTGCGCGAGGAAGGATTGCAGGAAGCGGCCGTCGGCGGCGTGTGCGAAGGCCGTCGTCATTCCGCACGTCGGGCAGGGAAGGCCGGCCACTTCGATCCACGCGCAACTTCGCAGCGGCACGATCTGCGTGTGCGTCCCGACCCCGGTAAGGGAAGGTTCGAGCCACGCCGCGACCAGCAGCAGCGCCAGGCACGCCGCGGCGACCACGGCCGCGACGAGGCGCTCCATGCCGATCCGGCGGGTACCCGCGCCCAGCACGCGATCGACGGACGGCATTGGATCCCGCAGCACTTCGTTCATGCCCTGTCCGATCTTCCGGCGGCTCGCGGCCTCGCCGCGGGGCGATCGCCCCTCCATGCGAGGCTGGATGCGCCGGCCCGCGGCGCATTCCACCAATTCACGCGTTGGCGGCCGGTTTCGCGCCTCACCTGGCGCCCCACTCGCCAAGGGCAAGGGTATGCCCGCTCCCCGCCTGCTGCAACATGACGACCGGGGGTGCGGCGGGCGCGGGCGGCCCCGTCCAGAGGAGTCTCACGCCACGCGCGGCGGGCGCCACTGCCCGTCCGCCATGCTTCGCCCAGAGCGGCAAGGCATGGCCCCGCGCGAAGTGCGGCGCGCCATGTCTGGAGCCGATCACCAGGGGTGGTGCCATGCATTGACCCGCTTTGGGGTCAATGCATGCCGCGCGGGCAAGGGCGCTCGTCGGGTGCCACACATCGACCCGCTTCCCCGGCCTGAGTTGAATCGAAGGCGGGCGATGTGTGTCGAGCGGGCCGAGGCGCTCATCCTCGCCGGCGCTTCGGCCTGGTAACGACGCGCGACGCGGCGCTTGCACGCTCGCATCGATCTCCGCCCAAAGCGGCGGTGATCGATGCCACCCATCGCGAAGTGGGTGCCACTGCACGCTCGCGGCTCTGAGCGAGGTTGCAGTGCGGCAGGCAAGGGCGCTCGCCTGCTCTTGCCGGTTCGCACACAGCACGCTGGCGCGATGCTGTGTGGCACCCTTATGTGGGATTCGCGCGCCTGCCCGTCCGCCATGCTTCGCCCAGAGCGTCGAAGCATGGCACCGCGCGCGGGGCGCTCGTCCACGCTGGGCTTCGGGCTGGCACTGTGCCGCGTCGCCGCCCACGCGTTTGAGTAGAAGGGCGGCCAGGGGCGGGGCCGGCCCGGGCCGATCAGTCCGCCTCGGCCGGCGACTCGGCCGGCCCCTCATCCGTCCCCGTGAGCAGCGCATCGCACTTCGTGCAGTCGGGGTGACGCTCCCAGCGGCCGCAGAGAATGCCGTCGATTGCCTCGTCGATCTTCTCGCGCACTTTCTTCAGATTAGCGTCGTCGAAGTCGAGCACGCCCCGCTCGCTGGAGCGCGTCAGCCAGTACTCCGCCGAGCCGGGGAGGTCGTCATCCTCGAAGAACTGCCGGGCGGCCATGATATAGACGCCCAGTTGCAGATCGTCCTTCTTCGGATCGAGGCGGCCTTTCGTGGGCTGGCCGGTCTTGTAATCGACGATGCGCACGCCCTCTTCCGCCTGGTCGATGCGGTCCATCTTCGCGGTGATGATGTGCTCGATTCCGTCGAAGCGGTGCGGAAAGCGGACGCGCTGCTCGACGTGCAGGACGTGCAGGGCGTCGGAGTGCATGGAGGCGTAGTACTGCCGCAGGGCGCTGTCGATGCGCTCGGCCACGTCGCGCGAGGGAACGACCTCGGGCGGGCGCAACTCCTCATACGCCTGGCGGCCGAGACGGAGAAGGTCGTCGAGCGTTGGCGGAGGTTCGACGCCGGGATTCTCCTCGGCGCGCTGGAAGCGCTCGTAGAAGAACTCGAGGCTGCGGTGGATGATCGAGCCGAAGTTCGTCTGCGCCCGCGTCGGCTCAGGCACGCCGACGACGTGGCGCAGCCAGAAGCAGCGCGGGCAGCGCAGATACTGCTCGATCTCGGAGAAACTGAGGTTCAGCGGGGGGCGGGGGTTGGCGATGATGGGCGCGAGCGGGGCCTCGCGCTCCATTTCCTCCGCCGCCTCGCGCATCCAGGGGCGGTCGTCCGCATCCGCCGCGTCGATGATGCCGGAAAGACGCTGCGGCGTCGGCGCCGAGAGAAGCGGCACGCGCAGCGCCGCTTGCCGCAGCCGCTCGCGCAACTCCGCCATCCGCTCGATGGGGGTCTCGGGGTCGTCCATCTCGTGCAGGATCGCGAAGATCTCGTGGCGCAGCCGCAGCCGCCGTCGATCGCGCGCCGACCGCGCCCCGGCCGCCTCGCCCGGCAGCGGAGCCAGGACCGACTCATCCACGCTCTGCTCGTTCGCCGCCGCGTCGATGATCTCCACCTGCGCGTCGTCGTCGCCCGGCGCCTCGATCTCGCGCCAGAAGATGGAGGGGGAGGTCTTTCGGCCCGAGTCGAACATCGTCTGCGCCAGCAGCACGAGCCGCCGCCGCGCCCGCGTCATGGCGACGAAGAAGAGGCGGCGCTCGTCGTCCTCATGCGTTGAGGTCTGTCCGCGCGTCAGGTCGTCGGGGAGGAGTTCCTCCTCGCCGGCGCCGCGGTCCATGAGCGGAAAGCCGTGCGGCGAATTGACGCGCGCGATGAAGACGGTGTCGAACTCGAGCCCCTTGGCCCCGTGCGCCGTGAGAACTCGTACGGCGTCGCGGTCCGACACTTCGACCTCGCCATGCAGCCTCGACTCGCTCGACGCGGGGATTCCGGAGAGCGAGCCTCCGGAGAGATCGTCGAAGTAGCGCAGAAACGCCCCGACGCGGCGCGGCGGATCGACGTTGCCCAGCCGCTCCACCACGAACGCGAGCCAACGGCCGAGGTGCCCGACGCGGGCCCGGTGCTCCATCGAGTCGACGGGGTCGATCGTGAGCAGTCCCGTCGCGTGGATGATGGCGCGCACCACGGCGTCGGCCGGTTGATCGAGCGCGACTTCCGCGAGGCGGCGATGCATCCGCGCGCAGCGCTCCACCTCGGCACAAGGCGGGTCCTCAACGAGGCGGTGAAGCAGCGGGCGGCCCGCGCCCTCCGCATCGCCGGCCCGGTGCGCCTCCGCCGCCGCGCGGCGGTGCGCCGCCTGCCACGTCGCCACGCTCGGCAGGCTCACGTTGAGCGGCGGCCGGATCAGCACGCGCATCAGCGACGCCGAATCGTGCTCGTCCGCGAGCAGGCGCATCCACGCCAGCACGTCGAGCACCGCCGGATGCTCGAACGCCGAGCCGCGCTCGGGAATCTCCACGGGAACATCCATCACCTGCAGGCACGTCGCGATCCGATCGAGGTCGGCGTTGGAGCGCACGAGCACGGCGAAGTCGCGGTAACTCGCACCCGCCTCGACCGCGCCGCGGATCATGCGGCCGACGATCGGCCCGGCGCCGGACGTGCCGCGGTACGTCACCAACTCGATGGGCAGGCGCACGTCGCGGTACTCGCCCGCCGCGAGCGTCGTCTTGTCCGGGGCGAAGCGGTCGCCGCAGCCGCGGATGATCCGGTGCGCTCCGGCGAGGATGATCGGCGTCGATCGGTAGTTGAGCGTGAGTTCGACGGTCCTCGTCTTCGTCCAGTGCTCGGCGAAGCGGTGGAAACTGCTCTGCATCGCCCCGCGAAAGGCGTAGATCGCCTGGTCGTCGTCTCCAACCACGCACAGGTCGTGCTCCGGCCCGGCGATGCACTTGAGCAGTTCGATCTGCGCCGGATTGACATCCTGAAACTCGTCGACGATCACGTGCCGGCAGTCGCTGCGCACGATGGCGCGCAGCGACTGGTACTCGCGCAGCAGGTGCAGCGGCAAAGTCTGCAGGTCGTCGTAGGTCGCCACGCCCCGCTGCCGGCACAGGCGGTCATACTCCTGGTAGAGCCGTGACAGGGTCGCGAAGCGATCCGCCCGTGTCCGCTCGGCGAGCAGGGCCTCACCTTCAAGCCCATCCGCGCTGGTCTCGACGCGCTCGCTCCACCGCTGCGCGTGTTCGAGCGCATCGGTCGGGAAAAGTGCGTGATTCCGCGCTTCGCTCACAAACCGCAGGGCCGTCGGCACGATCGCGTACGGCTCGTAGAACCACTTCTCGCGCCCCAGCCCCGTCTCGTCCACCACGCGCCGCATCAGCGCCTTCTGCTGCGCCTCGTCGATGAGGTCCGGCTCGGCGCGCAGCCCCGCCCGGTCCGCGAACTGCCGGATCAGCCTCAGGCCGAAACTGTGAAACGTCGACGCGACGACGCGCTGAGCGACCGTCGGCGAGCCGAGCATCCGTCCCAGCCTCGCGCGCATCTCCTCGGCCGCCTTGTTCGTAAACGTCAGCGCGAGGATCGATTCCGGCTCGGCGCCGTCCTCGTGAATCAGCCGATGCACCCGGTGCGTGATGACGTGCGTCTTGCCCGTGCCTGGGCCGGCAAGGACGATGAGCGGGCCGCTGCGGTGCTCCACCGCCTCGCGCTGCGCGTCGTTGAGCGCGATCGCCTGGTCGTCCTCGACTTCGATCGGGCGGTCGTCCATCGGGCCATTCTAACGCCGCCGGCCCCGGGGCGCATGCGAAACATCCCCCGCGCCTCGCCGCCGGAGGATCCGGCGCCGCGTCGCGGGGGACGTTGTGATTCCTGCCGCTGGCAGCGCGCCCCGATCAGGGCAGCGGACGCCGGTTGAGCCGCGTCGGCCGGTCCCAGTACAGCGCGTTGATCCAGTCTTCCCAGAAGAGGCGCGAATCGACGTTGAACCGCCGCGTGATCTGCACGGCGTAGTCGTCGGACCGCTGCGTGGGGCCGAGCAGTTCGGGCGTGTGGTCCCAGAAGACGCTGTCGTTGATCTCCTGCGGGTCGAGGCTCGCCTCGCCCTCCAGCCCGTTCTTGTCGGACGATTCGCAGCCGACGAGGGCGGCGGCAAGAGCCGCGGCGGTCAGCACGTGCAGACATCTGGCCTTCTTTGACATGGTCGATTCTCTCGCTGGGTTGGAGGGTCGTGGTCCACCGCTCTAGGCCTGTGTTCTAGCCCCGGCCGGGCGGCGTGTCAACCGCACCGCCGCGCGCTTCAATCCTCCGGACGGGCCGGCCGCCGCGCGCAGGCGGAAAAATCCCGCCGCCTCGGGAATCCGCCCGCGCCGCGCCGCGTATAGTTCTCGCGAAGCGCCTTCCGTGACCGCCGTGCGGCTCGTGCCAACATGCTCGAACCGTTTACAGCCCCACGGGAGCACGAACAAGAGTCGGGGCGAAAACCACGCCTCCATCGAGTGGAAGGTTGCCGCCTCCGAACCGTGTTCCCACCTGAAGTTGGGGTTCGAGCGTCTTGCCCGATCGCCCGGCCTCTCCCGGACCCGCATCAACAGGGCCTGCCTCACCGGCAGGTCTTTGTTGTTTTCTCCCCTCCGCCGCCCCGGCCGCCTTACGATTGCGCGCCCATGACCCAGCCGCTCCAACTTCCCGAAGCGACCCTCGCCCGCATCGTCGATTCGATCCGCCTCACCGTTCACACGCGCCACCTCTCGCCCACGCACCTGCCCAACACCGAGACGATCATCCGCCTTCTCGACGAACTCCGCGCGCTGCTCTTCCCCGGGTTCTTCGGCTCGCGCACCCTCACCTCCGAGAGCCTGTCGCCGCACGTGCAGCAGGCGGCCGAGCGCCTCGCCGCCGACCTCACGCGGCAGATCCGCGCCGCTCTCGCCTACATGGAAGGCCTCGATCCCGCGGCCGGGGCCGCGCACGCCGAATCATGCGACGCCCAGGCGCAGCGCCTCGCCCTGGCCTTTCTCGATCGTCTTGCGGAAGTCCGTCGCCTGCTGGCGCTCGACGTGCAGGCCGCGCTGGACGGCGACCCGGCCGCGCGCCACACCGATGAGATCATCTTCTGCTATCCGGGCCTGCGCGCCATGATGGTCCATCGCGTCGCCCACGAACTCTACCGCCTTGGCGTGCCGCTCCTGCCTCGCGTCATGAGCGAGCACGCCCACGCCGAGACCGGCATCGACATCCATCCAGGCGCGACGATCGGCGAGTCCTTCTTCATCGACCACGGCACCGGCGTGGTCATCGGCGAAACCACGCACATCGGCCGCAACTGCCGCCTCTACCAGGGCGTGACCCTCGGCGCCCGCAGTTTCGCCACCGACTCCGCCGGTCGGATCCTCCGCGGCGAGAAACGCCATCCCACCCTCGGCGACCGCGTCATCGTCTACGCCTCGGCCACGATCCTCGGCGGCGACACGGTCATCGGCAACGACTGCGTCATCGGCGGCGGCGTCTTCCTCACCCGCTCCGTCCCCCCCGGCCACATCGTCCAGGCGACGCGCCCGGAACTCCGCGAGCGCCCCGATCCCGCCTCCAGCCCCTTCGAGTGGGGCGGGTCGGGGATCTGAGATCGGCGGCCCCCGCACGCCGGGGCAGAGGCTCGGTCACGGACCGTGAGCCTCGCCGAAGGGCGCCGCCCCGGATTCGACGGCCAGGCGCCCCCTTCCCGCGCTCGCACGCCTCGCCCCGCCCGTCTGCCCCGCCACCCGCGTTTCTCCGCGCCTGCCCCACCCCCCGCGTCTCCCCGCGCACGGCCCCCCCCCGCGCTCCCCCGCGCATACCCCGCCCGCCCACCCGTTTCTTCAACCGGACTTCGCCTTTCCCCCCATTTGCCCTTGCACCGTTCCCCGACTTGTGGTATTCTGGCTGTACGCGAGCACGCTCTTGCGAACAGCGGGGGGAGGGGCGCTGCCGGGTCGATCGACCCGCGGTCGATGACGCGCGCCGAGGGAAGGGGCCGTTCGAGACCT